>LUGL01000122.1 GCA_002796835.1 Elainella saxicola E1
GCCCTGGCCATCACTCACAGAAAAGCTCTGAGTGCGGGGTTAGCCAAGGGTTGGGGGCTGGCCTATGCTGACGACGAGCACACCGGCTGGATGCGGAGTTTCGGGCACGCATTCTGTGTGGACAGTCTCCGTTTTGGTTCAGCGATCGGCTACTACTTGGCTGACTATGCAGGCCATGATTTGGTCATTGATGAGTTCGACCAAGTTGTTTGGCACATGATCAGCTCGACAACCATGAAAGCACACCGTACTGAGATCCTCCGCAACTTCGAGCTGCTTTGCCGCTTTGTGATTGTGACAGGTGGCCGGATCATTGTCGCTGACGCAGACCTGAGCGAAGCTTCTCTTGAGCTTCTCAAGTTTCTGAGCGGGTGCAGCGATGTCCGTTACGTCCACAACGAGTGGAAATCTGAGGAACCTCGTCAAGTCAAGTTTTACGAGGATGGTTCCCCTGATCGGATGCTTGGCGACCTGAAGCTGTGTCTGGAGGCAGGCCAAAAGGTCTACATTCCCGTGGACCAACGTGCTGAACAGTCTCGTTACGGGACAGCCAACCTGTTCAGAATGCTTTCAGAGGAATATCCCCTGCTAAAGGGCATTCAGATTGACTCCCATACGGTTGGAGATCCTGACCATCCAGCCTTCCGTTGTGGCGACTCTGTGAACGAAGTTCTTCAAAACTACGATTTCGCAGTAGTTTCGCCCACCTTCGGAACCGGGGTGTCCATTGACATTGACCACTTTGATGCAGTGTTTGCGATCGGCAACGGCAGGATTGCGGTCAACGATTTCCTCCAAGCGACTGCACGGGTCCGGAAGTCAGTTCCCTTGCATGTTTGGGTCCGTTCCTTTGGTATGGGCTTCATTCCTGGAACTGCTCAATCTGCTTATCCTGAGGTCTGTATGCAAGCCTCCTTGAAAACGAAGGCTGAAGCTCTCAAACATTTCAAGGAATTGAGTGATGCTGGAGCAGCCATTGATTCTTCAGTCTCGGCACCTTACCTGCAAACCTGGGCGAAGATGGCCTCCATCATCAACTTGGGCATGTATGGCTACCGGGACAACATCAAGGCTGCTCTAGAGGACGAGGGCCATGCTGTAGAGGTTCTCCGGTCTGAGAAGGCTGTCCAGGCAGAACTCATGCAGCTTCGGGCATTACAGATGGAAGCTCACAACGCAGAGGA
Organism: Elainella saxicola E1; assembly: GCA_002796835.1. Lineage (GTDB taxonomy): Bacteria > Cyanobacteriota > Cyanobacteriia > Elainellales > Elainellaceae > Elainella > Elainella saxicola. The sequence goes on from LUGL01000122.1 coordinate 1,185, forward strand.
TCATGAGCAAATGCAGATGCTTCGAGCACTAGAGGACGAAGGGATGCGGGAAAAGACCAAGCTGGAATCTCTTGCGGATTTGGGTAAGGAGGGGGTGAGCGAGGCTCGCAAGTTGAACATGCTTGAAGTTTGCCGGAAAGTTGCGAACGCGCAAGACATTGAAGCCCCTGTTGCTTCTGAATTGCGGACCTCTCCGATCAAAACCAAAGAGCAGCAGCACGAGTTGGAGAAGTTCAACTTGAGTGCGTTCTACGGGGTCGAGATTACTCCCGATCTTGTTGAAAAAGACCGGATGGGTTGGGGTCCTAAAGTTCGCCTGCACTTCTACCTTGAGCTGGCTTTGAGTGACTGGGATGCGTTTGTGAGCTTGCAAAACAATCTGATTGAACGCAAGATCGTTGCAGGTATTAGCTTCTGCCCTGACCTCAAGACTCATTTCTCTAAAGTCGAATTCATGGTTAAGGAGTTGAAGATCCAAGACATCCTCATCCCTGGCAGGGTCTGGGCCGCTGAGGACCCTGAGATTCAACGCATTCATGCGATGCTACTTGGTCGCCAAAAGGACCTGAAGCGCTGGTTCGAGATGTCTCTGTCTGCCAAGGCAACACCTATTAAAGCGGTTCAAACGCTGCTCCGGAAAATGGATATCCCGCTTACCGGCAAGCAGGTTAGGGGTGAAGATGGGGAACGGCATCGTGAGTACAGCTACGAAGCCCCTACAGACGGCAGAGAGGCTATCTTCGAGATTTGGATTGAGCAAGCCAAAGCAGTCCTTCTAGAGTGGGCTGAAGGGCCTAAAGAGTCTGAGGGCAAGAATAAGCCTGCTCCTGAGGTGGTTAGGGCAATTGACGAAGCCTTAATTGAAACCAGTAAGGAAAGGGTTGCTTGGTTTAAGGGTTGCCTGGAAGCTAACGACGACAAGCCGTATCATGGAGCGCCAGCCACCATCTACACCCGCTGTTAAACCCTAAAAAAAATCCCCCGGTTCTGCCGGGGGACTCACTCATTTTAGGAAAAAACTTTATGCATTTATTATAGCAGTCTCACGAGTCTCACGATGAGACTATAGGCATATTTACTCAATTCGGCGAAAGAGGTCGCCTGGGTCACAATCAAAGACTTCACATAGCCTCTCAATTGTCATCAGGCTGACTTGAGAGGTCTGGTTGTTGAATACACGAAACACCGTCGTTGCAGCCAATCCAGTCTGTTTTGCGATTTGTGCTTGGTTCAGCCGAGACTCGCCCGGTTTCAGTTGGGCGTTGTAGTTGTCCATTAGGCCGGACAGATTAAAAATAATTTTCATAGTTCCCCTGATCTCCATCGGAAGTAGTAGGTTGCTTAGCGGTTCAGATAGTTTTCTACCTGTTATACTAATTATTATAGCATAAAAGAAAAGGAGTCAACATGGACCTGAGTATTTCTACTGGTTTTCTGACGGAAGAGGAGCGACAACAGATTGAGGCTAAAGTTGCCGAGCTGAATCACATAGTCAATCTGCGGACGCACTACGATATTCAGCAAGCCTACGACTGGGGACGATCAGCATACAAAGATGAAGAGGAGGGTTGGCTTCTGATCCAGACAGCCGATGTCATACATCCCGATCTCAATGAAGCAGCTCTCAAGGCATTCTTTGACCAAATGAAGTTGCCATTTGCCCTTGCACCTGGCACAGACTTTGCGGATATCGAATACTTTGTTGTAATCCGATTCCCCTCCAAAAAAGCCGCTAAGGAAGGCTCCAAGAGGATTTCCGCTCTCCTGGGTGAAACCCTTTTTGATGTAGCCTTAAAGGAGGAGGGAGGCTACTGGGATGCATCGGATAAAGTCAAAGCAGGACTTTATTGGAAGCTCCTTGACTGGCTGGATGGCTACCATCCCAACCTGGAGGGAGTTTACGCGAGCCGGACGGACTTTCGCGATGATTATGAATGGATTGACCGCAACTACTTCCACAGAGAGACGGGAAACCTCATTTCCTGGAAAGCTGGCGAACTATGGCTTTGATTAGGCAGTTTGTTCCCTGCCTAAATTAGATTTGACCCTTGTTCCGATAATGTCCCGAAACACTGTAAGCCTTACATTTCATCAAGAGGGGTCCTGTCCGGCCCCTTCTGCCCTATCATCGCCGCCTCAGCCACCTCTCGAATCCGCTTCAATGTCCGCGCCTGCAATTCCTCTATTTCTTGTTGTTGAAGCCGGGAACGCGACATAGACTCCTCAAGATTCCCCCTAAGCCGCTTGCAGTCTCCCTGAATCGAATTGAGTGTCGCTGTCATTTGCTCCAGGTGCGCTTTAATCAGACTCAACTGTTCTTTAATTCTGGCTTTTCTCTCTTGTTTTTTATCCTTCATAATTCAGGAATTCGGTTATCTCCCAGATAACCAGCATAGTGCGTATAGATTATATTAGGCGAATTCCCAACCCAGCGCGCCACTTCATGCACAGGAACTCCTTGAGTTAGCCATCGGGTAATCCTTGTGTGCCTAGTTTGATACTGTGGACGATATTTTTTGATTTTGCCTGATCCTGCTAGAGGCATTATTACCCTTTTCCAAACTTGGTTGAAATGCCGCGCACTCACTAATCCCCCTGATTGATTGGGAAATACTGGCTCTTGATATTCCCCGTATCGAAGACTTTCTAGTAACTCTCTCAGCTTGTTATTTGTGCCGATCGTCCTGCTTTTTCGAGTCTTCGTTTCTTTCCTGATCTTCTTTCCCGAAGCATTAACGACAGCGCTTCGGAAAACAATACTGGAGTAGTCATCAGCGACATCACCCCAAGTAAGTCCGATCGCTTCGCTTGTTCTGCATCCCGTCAAAAATAGAAAATTCACTAAATGAAAATAATGCTGTCCTCGAAATGCTTCTAAAATGGCCTCTTCCTCCGCTTGCGTGAAGGGGGCAATATTTTCAGATTTCGTTCGTCTAGCGGCCACTAAAAGTTCTCTGAAGGGGTTGTCGGACAGGTATCCTTCAGCGATCGCCCAGTTGCAGCAGGCCCGAAGCTGGGTAAGGGTTCGATTCTGGTTATAGGGACTCAAAAGCTTTAGGGCTGCTACAACTCCCTGAGGAGAGCGATCGCTACACTTTGTCAAAAACAGTTCAATCCGCCTATAATTCAGCCTCAGTGTTGTCTCAGCGATCTGCGAAGCCCGGTGTTTGGTGTAGCTTTGCCAAAGCCCTAGGAGATCTCCTTCAAATTTGACTGGTTTAGTTGTTTTTTGTCGAACAGGTTCTGGATTAAAGGTTCCGAGAAGAATTTGAAGTTCAATTTCTCTGGCTCGCTTCTCCGCGATTGTGCGGTTCGTGGGGGTATCTGAAAGACCTAAGGCAATCACATGGCGCTTGCCACTATATCGAAAACGTAGGCGAAGTCTCCCCTTCAACACTTCAACTTGAATTGACCCTGCGGGTTGCTTGCTCATGTGCTCTTGGGTGGCCCAAGAGACTGCTAAAAATGCTTAGATTTGGATGCCCAACGGATGCCCAAAGAAGCCAAAAAGTGCCCCAAAAACCCTTTATAGAGTTTACAGGTTCAAGCAGCTAAATCTTTAAGCTACTTAGTCAATAGAACGGAGAGACAGGGATTCGAACCCTGGTTAGAGTCACCCCTAAACAGCATTTCCAGTGCTGCGCCTTCAACCACTCGGCCATCTCTCCATGGGGTATTGTGACTTGCTTGCCACAGAATCATCATATTAACAAAAGATGGATCGATCGAAAAGGGTTTTCCAAAATTTGCTCAGAAACAACCCGCAAAGTTCTATCATGGGCTGTGGACAACTGCTGATTCCAGCTTGATTCAAACCTCTGATTCCAAACCTCGATAAAACGCATGACGCAGGTTTACACCGTTCGCATCCACGATCGCCAAAACAACACCTATCACTCCATCCAGGTGCCGGACGATCGCTATATTTTGATGAGTGCCGAAAATCAAGGACTCGATTTGCCTTTTTCTTGCCGCAATGGAGCCTGCACGGCCTGTGCTGTTCGGGTGCTTTCGGGCAAAATTTATCAACCTGAAGCAATGGGTTTGTCACCTCACCTGCGAGAAGCAGGCTATGCCTTGCTGTGTGTCAGCTATGCCTGTTCCGATCTAGAAGTGGAAACCCAGGACGAAGACGAAGTCTATGAGCTGCAATTTGGTCGCTACTTTGGTAAAGGGAAGGTCCGGGCCGGTTTGCCTCTCGATGAAGACTAAGGTGTAGAAGCTTGAGGCATATTGGCAGACATGATGCTTTCTTCCGATTCATTGCAATCTTATTTAGACATTGCGACCGAAGCAGCCTTGGCCGGTGGAGCGATCCTGCAAGCCTATGCGGGTAAAGTCGAAATTCACGAGAAAGGACGTCCGGGTGACTTGGTGACCGCAGCCGACAAAGCTGCCGAAGCGGCCATTCTGAAAGTGATTCAGCGGCATTTCCCCGATCACGCAATTTTGGCAGAAGAATCTGGCCAGGTGGGGGCCGATCAAAGCGAGTTTCTCTGGGCGATCGATCCATTAGACGGCACGACGAACTACGCCCACCAATATCCCTTCTTTGCCTGTTCGATCGGTCTGTTGATTCAAGGCATTCCCAGCGTTGGCGTCATTTTTGATCCGTCCCGGCAAGACCTATTTCGGGCTGCACGCGGCTTAGGGGCAACCTGCAATCGCCAGCCAATCCAGGTTTCTCAAACAGCGACGCTCTCCCAAAGCCTGCTCGTTACCGGGTTTGCTTACGATCGGCGGGAAACCCCAGATAACAACTACGCTGAGTTTTGCCATTTTACCCACCTGACCCAGGGGGTACGACGCGGAGGGGCCGCCTCGATGGATTTGGCCTATGTTGCTTGCGGCAAGTTAGACGGCTTTTGGGAACGCGGTTTATCTCCCTGGGATATGGCTGCCGGGGTTGTGATTGTTGAAGAAGCAGGCGGCAAAGTGACTGCCTATGATCAGGGGCCATTTTTGATCAACTCAGGCCGAATTTTGGCAACAAACGGGTTCATCCATGCGGCGCTTAGCCAGGAATTGGGACGCATTCAACCCCTTCCTAAAAATTGTTTACCAGACTTGATATAGAACAGATGGTTTCTCTGTTTTTAAGCTAGGCTAAGTACAAGAATTCCCCTCTGACGGTGGATGTAAGGTAAGCAGCATGTCTTGGAAGATCGAACAAGGGCTATTTAACTCGGATTTTGTAGATTGCCATGCTATTCTTGGCATTCCTGTCGATGCTGAGGTCAAAGATATCCGGAAGCAATACCTCAGCATTGCCCGCCGTCTTCATCCTGATAGTTGCATTACCGAGAATGAGGACGATCGCCAACGTGCGGCTGAGCTGTTATCAAAACTCGTCAACCCAGCTTACGAAAAGCTTTCCCAAGAAAAACATTATGCCGAGTATTGTGTGGTGCTGCGGCTCAAGGGACAGCAGGCCCTCAAGCAACAAGAAACCGTAGTGCTAACCAGCGATCCGGCTCGCAGGGTTGCTTCTTCTAGCGATCTGGACAGTGCCTATAAGGCAGCACTACGCGATTTGTCCAAACGCCAGTATCAACAACTCGACCAAGCCCTCGAAATTACGGGGCAGATTAGCGAACTCAATCTGGTTTACCTGATGCGAAAAGAAAGCCGAGGGGAAGCCGCTAGTTCCCTACGAAGGCCCCCATCAGCCGCGCCGGTTCCCAATCCAGCCACGCCCCGTCCGTCCGGTACAGCAACAGGTACAATGACTGCACCCGCTGCTAATGCTGCGCCACAACAGCCTTCTCGTGACATGCTTGTGGCGTCCTATCTACGGCGAGCTCACGAGTTTGAAACAAAGCAAAACTTTCCTCGTGCCATTCTTGAATTGCGAGATGCCCTCAAAATGGATCCGACGAGCAGCGTTTGTCACAGCCGCTTAGGGGTGATCTATCTGAAAACCAATCAGGCAACGATGGCCAAAATTCATTTCAACAAAGCGTTGGAGTTGAATCCCCAAGATGAGGTAGCCTTGGAAGGTAAACGCAGAGTAGAAGGACCGAACGCCAAATCAACCAGCCAACCGAATGCGAAAGGGAGCAAGCCCGATCCCAAATCCGGCAAACCCGACACCAAGGGAGGTGGTTTATTTGGACTGTTTGGCAATAAGAAGAAGTAATGGTTTACCAACCTCCTGTTGGCGCAAGAGATTTATTTCCCCTGGACGTTGCCCAAAAACGCTGGATTGAAGACCGCTTGCAGCAGGTTTTCCATGGCTGGGGCTATCACCGCATCATCACCTCAACCTTAGAGCGGTTAGACACCCTAATGGCAGGCGGAGCGATCGATCCAGCAACCGTAATTCAGCTCCAGGATCGCGAAGGCGAATTTTTGGGTCTACGGCCTGAGTTAACGGCATCGATCGCCCGTGCCGCAGCAACTCGATTAGCAGGTGCATCCTATCCCCAGCGGCTTTACTACAACGCCAATGTGTTTCGTCGAGTTGAACGGGATACACGGCAGCATGAGTTTTATCAAGCTGGAATTGAATTGCTAGGTGCAGGCAGCGTTGCCGCAGATGCCGAGATTTTGCTGCTGCTGCTCGCCTGTTTGCACAACCTCAACCTAGACCAAAGCGCGATCATTTTAGGTGAGGCTGGGTTAACCCGGTCGCTCCTGTCTGCCTTTCCAGATGGGATTCGGGCTGCTGTACGTCAGGCAATTGCCCACCTGGATCGGATTGCCCTAGAACATTTGCCGCTGTCGAGTGAATTGCGCGATCGGGCATTGCTGCTGCTGGATCTGCGAGGTCAGCCCATGGATGTGCTGCAAAAAGTCTCTCAGCTCGACTTAGAAGCGGATCAGCGGACCAGCGTCAAGCGGCTGAAAGAATTGATCGAACTGCTGCAAGCCAGTCAGAGTCAAGCCACTGCAGTTCAACCCCAACTTGTCCTGGATTTGAGCCTGATTCAAACCTTTGATTACTACACGGGCATTGTGTTTGAAGTGGTAGCGAATCAGCGGGTGCTCGCCCAAGGCGGGCGGTATGATCAGCTATTGGGCCTCTATCATCCCAAAGGCGAATCTCAGCCCGGAATTGGCTTTGTGCTGAACATCGAAGAATTGCATCAAGTCTTATTGCCAACCGGATGCTTACCGGCTCAAACGCCACCTAGCGATTGGCTGGTTGTGCCCGACAGCCCTGAAGCTCATGTCGCTGCATTTAACTATGCCCAAACTTTACGCGAGACCACGCCCCTGATTCGAGTTGAGGTGGAATTGGGCGATCGCTCTACGCCTGAAGCAATTCGAGCCTATGCCCAACAACGGCAAATTCAACAAATCGCCTGGGTAAACGCTGCCGGAACCACTCAGATTGAATCAGTTTAACAGGCTGACTAACTGACAAATCTCTGTAAGGGCAGGTTTAGTAAATCTACGATCGGCTTGAAGTCAGCGTTTCGGCAAAACCTGCTCCTACTCCCCACTCCACTTGATCCTAAAGAAGATCCATCATTTACGTTCCTTGCCCCCAGATCTGCGTCAGGATAGAGATCGAGGGCATAGTATTCGACGCATAACAAGAGATACGAAGCATGATTGAGTATGACGTTGTGATTGTAGGTGGTGGATTAGCCGGATCGCGGGCTGCGGTGGAAATTGCCCGACTCGATCCCAGCCTCAGCATTGCAGTAGTTGCCAAAACTCACCCGATTCGATCACACTCGGTGGCCGCTCAAGGAGGCATGGCCGCAACGTTGAAGAATGTCGATGAAACCGACTCCTGGGAAGCTCATGCTTTCGATACTGTAAAGGGATCTGACTATTTGGCCGATCAGGATGCCGTGGCAATTCTGACGCAGGAAGCCCCTGATGTGGTGATCGATTTAGAGCATATGGGAGTTTTGTTTTCCCGCTTAGCCGATGGTCGCATTGCCCAACGGGCCTTTGGTGGCCATTCCCATAACCGCACCTGCTATGCTGCCGACAAGACAGGACATGCCATTTTGCATGAATTGGTGAATAATCTGCGGCGCTATGGCGTTCATATCTATGACGAATGGTATGTAATGCGGTTGATTTTGGAAGAGGGACAAGCCAAGGGTTTGGTGATGTTCCGCATTCGCGATGGCGAACTTGCTGTAGTTCGGGCAAAAGCCGTCATGTTTGCCACAGGAGGCTACGGACGAGTTTATAACACAACCTCCAATGACTATGCCTCAACGGGTGATGGACTGGCAATGACAGCCGCCGCAGGCTTGCCGTTAGAAGATATGGAATTCGTGCAGTTTCATCCAACTGGACTCTATCCCGCAGGCGTATTGATCTCAGAGGCGGTGCGGGGTGAAGGAGCTTATCTGATCAACAGTGAAGGGGAACGTTTTATGCAGCGCTATGCGCCCAGCCGCATGGAACTGGCTCCGCGTGACATTACTTCTCGATCGATCGCCCGCGAAATTCGAGCCGGACGCGGTATTCATCTGGATGGCAGCGCTGGGGGACCGTTTGTGCATCTGGATGTCCGCCATCTGGGCCGCGATAAAATTATGAGCCGCATTCCATTTGCCTGGGAAGAATCGCATCGGTTGGCAGGCGTAGACGCAGTGCATGAACCGATCCCGGTGCGGCCAACGGTGCATTATTCTATGGGTGGCATTCCAGTCAATACAGAGGGTCAGGTGCGCAGCAGTGCCGAAGGTTTGGTTGCAGGCTTTTTCGCGGCGGGGGAAACGGCCTGTGTTTCGGTGCATGGCGCGAACCGTTTGGGCAGCAATTCATTACTGGAATGTGTTGTATATGGTCGGCGTACGGGTGCTGCAATCGCGCGTTATGTGCAGAATCGCAAACTGCCGGATCTGAACGAGCAGGATTATCTGGAGCAGGCAAAACAACAAATTCAAGCTCTGATCGATCGGCCCGGACAATACCGGATTGCAGAAATTCGGCAAGCTTTTCAAGACTGTATGACGGAACATTGTGGAGTATTCCGGACAGAAGCGCTAATGAAGGAGGGTTTGGAACAAATTAAAATCCTGCAACAGCAGGCCGAACAGGTTTACTTAGACGACAAGGGGACCTTGTTTAACACAGAATTAATTGAAGCGTTAGAGCTGCAAAGCCTCTTGATCGTGGGAGAGATGATTCTGACTGGAGCACTCAACCGTCAGGAAAGCCGAGGTGCCCATGCCCGTGAAGATTTTCCTGATCGCGATGACACCAACTTCCTGCAGCATACGCTGGCTTATTATTCACCTGCCGGGATCGAGATCCGCTATATGCCGGTGAACATTACCATGTTTCAGCCGCAGGAACGCAAATATTAGTGCTGTACCTTCATAGATATTTGGCAACGGTCGTTCTACATCACCCGCTGAGACTCGCCGAGCTGAGGGCCATTTCCGTTAAGATGACCTGTGAACTCAGCTCTGGCTCACCTTTTTGCGGTTTGCGCTGAATATAGGAACCATCGGGTTGCAGTTCCCAGGCTTGTCGATTATCCGCCAGCAGGATGCCCAAGATTTCCTGTAAATCCTTAGCGATCCCTGGATCTTCGATCGGCGTCACGGCTTCCACTCGGCGATCGAGGTTACGGGTCATCCAGTCTGCGCTACCAATGTACACCTCGTCATTCCCGTTATTTTGGAAGTAAAAAATGCGTGAGTGCTCCAGGTAGCGTCCAATAATGCTAATGACGCGAATATTTTCACTCACTTTAGCCACACCAGGGCGTAGACAACAAATGCCTCGGATAATTAAATCAATTTGCACTCCTGCTTGAGAGGCTTCATACAAAGTAGCAATAATTTGGGGATCGACTAGAGAATTCATCTTCGCGATGATGCGGCCCGAATGACCGTTTTGGCAATGTTCAATCTCTCTACGAATCAGGGCAACCATCTGATCTCGCAAATTCACTGGCGACACCAATAGCTTGCGATAGGATCGCTGCCGGGAATAGCCGGTCAGGTAGTTAAACAAATCGGTGAGATCAGCGCCCAATTCCTCTCGACAGCTCAGCAGCCCTAAATCAGTGTAAAGCCGAGCCGTTTTGTAGTTGTAGTTGCCCGTACCAATATGCACATACCGTCGAATCCGATCGCCCTCTTGCCGCACCACTAAGATCACTTTCGTATGCGTTTTTAAGCCAACCAGACCATATACCACATGTACTCCAACCTGTTCCAATCGACGGGCCCAGTTGATGTTATTTTCCTCATCAAATCGAGCTTTCAATTCTACCAGGGCAACCACCTGCTTGCCATTCTCTGCGGCTGAAATCAGGGCATTGACGATCGGCGAATCGCCTGAGGTGCGGTAAAGCGTCATTTTGATTGCTAAAACATTTGGATCGTTCGCGGCTAGCTGGATGAAGCGCTGTACGGATAATGAAAAAGAATAATAGGGGTGATGCACCAACACATCGCCCTTACGAATCACCGCAAAGAAATCATTTTCTTCTTCAGCCTCCTGATCAGGGGCAGTCGTGGTGAACTCTCCGACCGATCGCAAGCGAGGTGGAGTGATGGCCGTCCGGGGTTTATCCTTCAGGTGGGGCAAAGGAAGGGACATCAGAGACATCAAATCCTTCAAGTTCAGCAACCCGTCGATTTCGTAAACCTGATTGGTGGAGACCTTTTTCTCCTGCATCAGCATGTCACGAATCGTCTCTGGCATCGAAGATTGAATTTCCATCCGCACAACCGAGCCACCCAACCGTCGCTTCCGCAATTCCTGCTCGATCGCCAACAGCAAATCATCAGCATCATCTTCCGCCACTTCCAGATCGGCATCGCGCGTAATCCGAAACAGGTAATATTCCTGGATGCTCATACCGGGAAACAGAGATTCTAGATTATGGGCGATCACCTGTTCTAGCGGCACTCCCACCCAGAGGCCGGATTTACCATCTAATTGGCGCAGCTCAGTCGGCAAGTTAACAAAGCGAGGTAGGCTGCTGGGCACCTTGACGCGAGCAAAATGTTCTTCTTCTTTTTCCGGATCCTTAACTACAACCGCCAAATTCAAGCTGAGGTTGGAAATAAAGGGAAAGGGATGACCCGGATCCACGGCAAGAGGGGTTAAGACTGGGAAAATTCGCTTCTCGTAATAGTTTTGTAAATAAAGCCGCTGTTCCTGGTTGAGGTCAATGTAATTGATAATGTAAACGCCATGATCGGCCAGAGCAGGCCGCAACACCTGCTCAAAGTTTCGATGCTGCTCAGTCACCATCGGGCGCAGCACTTGACCGATCGCTTCAATTTGCTCTTGAGGCGTGCGGCCATCCGGAGACAGGGTGCTGACCTGAGCTTCAATTTGCTCTTGCAGGGCTGCGACCCGCACCATAAAAAACTCATCCAGGTTCGAGCTAAAGATGGCTGTAAACTTCAAGCGCTCCAGCAACAGGGTCCGATCGTCCAAAGCTTCCTGTAATACCCGCCGATTGAACTCTAACCAGCTCAACTCCCGGTTAAAGTAATACTGAAAATCTTTCAGATTAATTTCGGGGACTGTTTCTTTTGCTCTTGCCATGAGTACTCCATGAACCAGGGTATTGCAAATTCTCCCAGATTTTCTCTGGGGGAGTAAGTATTCTGAACGACATCGCCCTCATCCTCTGGCGAACTAGCATTGCGGAACCACAGTGCCGTCATTTTTTAGGATGCAGGAATGTCTGGATCTATCTAACTGAATCTATCTAAAATTTAGCGCCTCTTCACCGGAACGCCTTCTAGAACAGGCGTGATCTTAATGTGATAGACCTGCTCAAAGCTACTCTTTTTCAAATTGAGACTCCAGAGTTCTAACTCACAATCATCTTCTGGATCAACGGCTGTGATGTGAAGCCGCATCTCCTGGGGCTCAGGAAGAAATTCACAGCGCACGCGATCGATCGCCCCAACCTGCCGCCGGTCCAATGCCACCGCAAGGCGCAACAGGGGATGGAGCTGCTCCACAACCCGTCGGTGCTTTTTACTATCAATATTGCGGTAGCTATCATGTTTTTTCTTAGGTTCACTTTTGCGGTGATAGCGAGCCAAATTTGCGATCGTTTCAATTTCCACGTCAGTATAACCTAATAATTCACCATAGCGGATCAGGTAATAGGAATGCTTGTGATGACTAGAATGACTCACAAAGTGACCGCAGTTGTGCAAGATGGCGCTCGCCCACAACATTTCTCGCTCTTCAGTTGACCAAGAATGAAGCACACCATGGGTTTGATCAAACAATTCCAGTGCAAGTCGGGCCACTCGCTCGCTGTGTTTCAGGTTGACCTGATATTTTTGGGCAATTTTGAGCACGCTGCGTTGCCGCACTGATCCTTGATAGCGGAGCCGATCCTCAATCAGCCCATGGGTCAGCATCCAATCCACCACGATGCCTTCCCGCAGTGCTCGTTCACAGACCATAATATGGTCCAGTCCAAGCAGCAACATCGTTTGTTCTAAAATCACCGCACCTGCCACGATAATTTCAGAGCGGCGATCGGACATTCCCGGTAGGGCACTACGTTCTGCATAATTCAGCTTCCGCAAACGATGGATGATATCACGCAGATCTTTGAGGCTGAACTGATAGCCATTCAGTGGCGAGGGCACTTCACCAAGTTTCTCTTTCGCCTGCAGCGCCGCTAGCGTTTCAATGGTACCAGAGGTGCCAACCAGACGCGGCAGTTCTCCCGGACGCAAACAAGAGCGCAATTCCTCGATCGATCGCTCCATCATGCCACGCACAAAGGCTTGTAGCCAGTTAAATTCGCTGCTACTAATTGGATCGGTGCTGACCAGTTCAGCCGTTAAACGCACCGCCCCGACTTTCGTGCTGCTTAAGCTGCGGGGTTCATGGCCATCGCCCAAAATCAGCTCCGTCGAGCCACCGCCAATGTCAATAATCACATGGGGGCGATTGTTAAACTCCATCCCCGATAAAACGCCCAGGTAAATGCGGCGAGCCTCTTCCTGGCCTGAAATCAGGTTCACAATCAGCCCGAGTTCTGCCTCAACCTGATGCAGAAAAGTGTGGCCATTCGGGGCTTCCCGAACCGCGCTGGTAGCCGTTGCGATCATTGCTTCGGCATTGAGGGTTCTGGCAATTTCTTGACAGCGGCGCAAAGCCACAATGGCCCGTTCTATCGCCTCATCTGTGAGATTGCCAGTTTGCCGATCGCGATCACCCAAACGCACGGTTGCCTTTTCCCGCGCAATAATGGTGAACGCTGGAATTGCTGGCTGAATTTTAACCACTGCCATATGAATGGAATTGGTACCAACATCAATGGCAGCTAGAACCCGATCGCGTTCAAGGTCAAACGGAGCCGTGTTGAATCGCGCTTCTTGGTACGGGGACAGCAGGTCAATCATTCACGTTATGGGGGAGAGATGCAGGCTGCTGTGAGGAAATTGTCTAAACTCAAACATTCCCTCTCAATGTTTTGAATAGTAACAATAGTAACGTGATCTGCGTCCCATCAAAAGCCTGATAATTACACCTTAGTTCAGAAAAACCTTACCCTGCTCATCGATATAGACGGTTGTGCGATCGTCCGAGAAGTTAGGCGTTTCGCGAACTCTCATCGTTAGGGTGCCAGGTTCTGGAGAGTTGGGATACAGCGTGACTTGCAAAAAGCCGTTATCTGCTCGCCGAAACGTAAAGGTGGTCGGCAATTTCAAATTATCCAGCGTCATCTGCGATCGACCGGGCAACGACCGATATTGGGTATCGTCAATCACCTGATAGTCAATTGCGGAGCCAGTTTCATTCACAAAATGAATTTTGACCGCCCCATTGGTTGGAGCCACAGCAGTGTAGGGAATTTGAATGCCAGTGAAACCTGTGTTTGGATCAACTTGCGCGATCGCAGTGGGCAAAGCGATGCCAAACAGGACAGAACTGACAGCAAGACTACTTAAACAAGCGAACCCAAACCGCCAGGACTTGCTGAGATGAACAGGACGACACAAGAACTTTGGAAAAGATTGCAACATAGGTGATGTCCGGAAAGATGAAGAATTATTGAGTTTGTTTAGAAGCAAAACGTTTATTCAGCCAACTAATAATGCCGCTGAGGATTGCACCCCCCATCAAAATTCCGATCGCCGGAGTAAAAACAGGTTCCCAGAGACGATACCAAAGATCCAACCCTAAAGGAACCCCAAACCCGCGGCCCACGACTGCAGCAGCGAACCAGAAAAAGCTAAACAGAACCAAAAAAATGTTAGCCACCAAGAAAAAATTGAGCCAGTTCAAAAATTTGTCTTTCATCTCAACCAACCATCGATCAAATGCAAGTTAAACCGAATCTTAAATCAAACCTAAGCCGCTATCATTCAACAGCCCTCGACGCCAAATGAAATTTCAACAGCCTTAAGCGTTAGATAATTAACCGAATTTAAAACTCAAGCCAAGGCTGAAGCCCTAAACAAATCTTTAGTAAATCTATCAGTGAACTTGGGTGAACTTGAGAAGACAAGTTGCGCTAGTATTTTCTCTGTCAGCAGTTTACCAAATTTAGCTCAAAAAAAAATATGGCTGCATCTCTGAGTGAGACAGCCACATTTGTAGAAGCAGCATTGGAACTCTGAAATAGAGCCTTTTTAAGATTACTCTTCGACCAACTCCGCAACTTCCTCTAAGTTGTCTGGATCTACGTAGTGGCAGGTTGCATCATCAACACAGATCAGTGCCCAACCCGACTGATCAACTCCCATAAATTTGTATGAACCTTGTTCGATGAAAAAGCCTTTGTGATTACGGGTCTCTGGCTTCACGTCTACATTGTTACTGTTCATAGTTCCCAGCTCCTGGATGTTACAAAGGAGGTCGTTCTTGAAGAGTCATTAGCATGACTAATATTGAACTTCACCAAATCTTATCATTAGAATTTCGATTCGTTTATTAAAAATCTTAAGTAATAGTTAAGGCATATATAGAAATTCAGGAAGTCTGGTAATAGATCTAAACAAAAAATCCAGACTGAGTTTTTCAGCCTGGAATATCGATGAAACCTATGTTTAGCTGGCTTGAGTTAGTCAGATCTGCTGTTAAAAACAGCGTTTATCTACTCCATTAGCCAGTTTTTTACGCGCAACAAACTCTTCCAATCAGGCTTTCTGCTTAATCCTTCTTCAAAATTCTGCTCAACTTCTTCTCGCAGCTCTGGAACGGCTAAAATCAGCTGTCCTGCAATTTCAACATGCTCACGCACCCCTTTCTGGGCAGTTTCCAGCATGGCGATCGCTAAATTAATCCGCGCCTGAGGATCTTGAGGATTTAGCTTCACCGCCTTCTGAGCTGCTTTATAGGCTGGGGTGGGTTTGTTATCTAGTAGATATAACCAAGACAAACAGGTCCATGCCGCACTGCTTTTGGGAGTGCGATCACAGACCTCTTTAAATAGGGGTAAAAGGGACTCTACGGATTCACCCGCGCGATAGCGTTCCAATCCCTGATCAAACAATGCTTCAACCGTTTCCGTCATACGTTGTCGTACCCAATCTCACAAATTGCCTGATCGGTAAGCATAGCAAACATCGAGAACAGGCGGGCGAGAGAGTCAAACGAGCAGCAGAAACTAGGAGAAAGATTTGCCACAGCCACAAGTTTGGTTGGCATTAGGGTTCGTGAACTGAAACCCACCGCCGATTAAGGCATTGCTGTAGTCCAGCATTAGACCATAGAGATAAAGCATGCTTTTAGGATCGCAAACAACCTTGAAGCCCTCGTAATCAAAGACTTCATCATTTTCGCGGATATTGCTAGGGTCTTCAAAGTCCATCGTATAGGACATACCAGAACAACCACCCTGACGCACACCAACCCGCAGACACAGGTCTTTTCCCTGCTGTTCGCGTAAAGCTAAAACATGACGCAGGGCTGCATCAGACATCATGATTCCTCGTTGTTGAGACTGAGCGGTTTGTGTCATGGGTAATTCAGACTCCCTCATCTGATCAGAAAGGTACAGTGATTCGCAGATCGATGACAAATGGATCAAATGTATCGATAGACAAACTTGTTCAAACTCAAACTCGCCTACACTCGATACACTAATCTTTAATCTGATGGTAGCGGATTCCACAAATCCCCTGCAAAGGAAAACTGCTTGCTGACCCCCAATTTCTCTTTTCTGCGTATGAATGCTCTTAACCAATCTACCCGTCGTCGCTTACAGCAGTTGCGCCAAATTCCTTGCGTTTGGGAGGGAGACCGCCGAGGATTTACACCTCCGATGATGCGCAACTTAGAGATGGATAATGCGCGCCAAGGAGACTGCATTTTGTGGGTAGATGCAACGGAAGGGATTGTGCGCGCCATGGATATGGTCTCTACCGATGCAGGTCCAGAGGCAGTCGTGCGAACGTTGCTTCAGGCCATGGAACATCCGCATGGGGCCGCAATGCCGGGTCGTCCCCAGAAAATCGTTGTCCGCGATCGAGAAATTCAATTCTTCTTACGCGGAGTGCTGCAAGACCTGGGCATTGTGATTGACTATGTGCCGGATCTACCCCTGATTGATGAGATTTTTGAGGGCATTCAAGGTATTAGTACGAACGCTCCACCCGAACTCCCCGATCCTTATGTGGCTCCCGTGCTGGAGGTAACCCAACAAATTTGGGAACTAGAGCCCTGGGCTACTTTAGACGAAGAGAAAGTGATTGCAGTCGAGCTGAAGCAGGGGGATGTCGATACCCTCTATCTTTCGATTCTGGGCATGCTGGGCATGGAGTATGGGCTGTTGATGTATCGATCGCTCGACTCGTTGAAAAAGTTCCGTCGCCAAGTGCTGCAATCGGATGACAATCCTCAAACCCTCGAAGAAGCATTTTTAGAGCAGGATTGTTTGTTCGTCACGTTCGATCGCCTTAGTGACCTGGAAGAACCAGAAATGCTGGAATTGCTCGATCAGCAGCAGGCCAGTTTCGCCGAGTTTCGAGCAGCCACGGGCATGCAGCCCAGCTTTGGCAATCTTCATCCCTTAGAAGGCATGCGGCCCATGCTCTATGAAGAAGAAGCCCGCACTATCTTCCTGGCGCTCAGTGCGCTGCAACGATTCTTTCAGCAGCATTTGGCCCAGCTAGATACCGACCATTTCCCTGCCCTCAGCAGCCGCTACCGCATTACCGATCCAGTGCAAGGCAACCCAAAGGTCAGCGTCAAAGTGTCTACGCTACCCGAAGTGGCAGATGAGCTGTATGAGATGTCGATGGAGGCGGAGTTAGAGGCGGAGGAAGATATCAGTCTACCCATTTTGCATAATGATCTGATTCCAGAGGATGCCTTCTATAGCCTGGGCGCAATGCCCTGGGAAACCTTGGATGTTTTACGCGCTGTTGTGCAGTGTCATCAGGATAGCGGTGGCGAACCCGTTCGAAGCTCGGATGGCTTTCCAGTCATTTTGATTCAAACCTCTCGGCCTAAAGCAAAAGCATTGATTGAAGGGTTGCAGGCTGCCGGAGGCTTAAAGGGAATTTGCTTTAATCCTGGAGAAGATCCGATCTCTGGAGAGCAGTATGACCTGGGGATTTTGCAAATGAATAATGGGGAACTGCATCTATTTGGCGAATTTTACGAGCAAGACCCGGTGCACATTCAAGCCCGCAAGAAATGGGACCAACGCTGTAAGAAGACGAAAGGGTTCTGTGGTTTGGTGATTGCCAGAGGTTTAAAGGGTTCTAGTCGCGGCAATCCCCAGCTGAATGACATGATGGCTCTGTTTGAAGCTCGATCGATCTCAGAACAAGAGCTTGGTCTAGGATCGCTCCAGCTGATGCCCTATTTAGAGTGAGTTTGAGGACTTCCTGAAGAACTGTTACAGTTCCTCAACAAAGTTGAGCTTGGGCGCAATCTCGATGATAGGATTCCTGAAAAACGTTCAGAGAACGATTCATGGCAGAAACTCTTACTGGACAAACTCCTATTTTCGGCGGCAGCACTGGTGGGCTGCTTAGCAAAGCAGAAGAAGAAGAAAAATACGCAATCACCTGGACCAGTTCTAAGGAACAGGTGTTTGAAATGCCCACGGGCGGAGCAGCAACGATGCATGAAGGTGAGAACCTCCTGTATCTTGCACGCAAAGAGCAGTGTCTTGCTTTAGGCGCACAACTTCGCACCAAATTTAAGCCCAGGATTGAGGATTACAAGATCTACCGGGTTTATCCCAGCGGAGAACTCCAGTATCTGCACCCTGCAGATGGCGTCTTCCCTGAAAAGGTCAACCAAGGCCGTGGCGCGGTGAACAGTGTTCCTCGGAGCATTGGGGAAAATCCCAACCCAGCAACCGTGAAATTCACAGGAAAAAATACCTACGATCCTTAAAATTGCCGACAATTTAGGATCAACTTCAACTTCAAGTGGTTTAGGACAGTTTAAGGATAGGGGCAGCCTCATTACTGCCCCATTTTTGTCAGATTTGTCAGAATAGTCTTGTCGAGTGCTCCTATTGGATGAATTGCGATTTGAGTCTTTGCATTTAGGCTGTAAACAGAAACCGCTAACTCTGGGCTAATGTAGAGCACGACAATGAAGCCTTCGAATAAACCGCTCAAATCTAACCCATTTAATTCCTATCGAGACCCGATCACTGGCAAATGGATTGTGATCAAAGCTGACGGATCCTCCAATCAAGCCTTAGCAGCCGAGCAATTAACTGCTCAGTAACGCCCAAACCCCTGCCAACGCCACTAAAGCGCCCAAAACTGCTCTTAGGCTCACAGATTCACCTGCAAGAAGGGCGATCGGAATAATGAAGAGCGGGCTAGTGGCGATGAGCGCCTGAGCAATTCCAGTTGCAGTATATTTCAAGGCAGTTTGCTGCAGCCAGATCCCCAAATAAGTTCCAGCAAAGGCAGCGGCTGTGAGACCCAGCAAAAACTGACCCGACTTTAATGGCTGCAGCATTTTCCAGGATTGGCGTTTCCAGCCTACCCATAACAAGAGCACAGTCACCCCAGCAGTCAAGCGAATCAAACTGCTCCAAAGGGGACTAATGGCAGTCTCGGCCAAGGCCGATCGCGATAACACTGCACCACTTGCCTGAGCGAAAGCTGCCAACAATCCCAAGCTGATGCCTCGCTTTATAGGAAAATAGCCTTGCTGCTCTGGCGTTCGTTCAATCATCACCCAGGTGACGCCTGTAATCGTTAACACAATGCCGCTCCAAGCGATTAGATTGAGCTGTTCCTGTAGAAACACCGCTGCCAAAAATGCAGACAGGGGGGGAGCGATCGCTTCTAATACCAAAGCCCGCCTTGCTCCAAGGGCAATTAAGGACTCAAAAAAGACCGAATCTCCGAACCCAATGCCGATCGCTCCACTCAGCCAGAGGAGCCCAAAGTTCATGCCAGCTAGGGACGGCACCTCATCTTGTCGGATCAGAAAAGTGAGGCCAATAAAACCGATCGCCAAACTGCTTTTGATCAGGTTGAGCCACAGGGGTGATAGCTGTTTGCCTAATCGCGCATAAATGAAAGACGCGATCGCCCAAAGCAATGCTGCACTCAGGGCTGCAATTTCCCCGCGAAAGTCTGTGATCATGGTCCCGTCGTGCAATTGACTTTTCTCATCCTAAAGGAGTTCCGATCGCAGTTGTCCTGATTCACCAATCTGCTGTCCACTTGCCAACGGTTCAAGTGTCTGAGTAAGAGGCGGGTTGCAGAAATCAAGCGATGTGCCCAAAAACACTTTATTTTTATATTTGTAGTACTTTTACGGGTTTTTGCATGAACTTTATAATTGAATAGGCCTAAGTTTATAGGATCTTCGCGTAGGGGTGACTGACTTGAGGAGAACTCGGTGAAAGTTATTAAAGATACCTATTTACCATGTTCCCTTAAAAGTAATGGCTGTCACTGGACAATCGCTCGGCATTGGCCTCAATTCCGTCACGGATTACTCTCCTGAGTTGCCCTTTCTGGACCTATTTAAAACGTCACGGGCCTGGATTACCCAAAGTTCTTCGGCATGGGATACGGGCGAAACAAGACAGCTCGATCTAGACGAAAATGGCTGGGTGCGATCGCTCCCTGATCCCAACCAACCCGGTGCACCAAGCTATACCCAGGCAGGTACGTTGATGTTGCGCGACATTCCCAACGCTTATCCGGCTGGACGCTACGTGGTTTTATATGACGGAGTAGGCAGCATTGATTATGGACTGGCTGCTCGCAAGATCGATGGAGCATCTGTGCCGGGACGGGATGTGATTGAGGTGGATGCCTCAGGCGGCGGCATTAATCTGCGCATCAGTCAAACCGATCCCCAAAAAACCGGCGACTATATTCGCAACATTCGGGTATACCAAGAAGCTGATTTACCTTTGGTCGAACTGGGGTTGACGTTCAATCCAGCGTTCCTGCAAAAGGTCAAGGAATTTAGCACATTGCGGTTTATGGACTGGATGCGAACGAATGGATCGAGCCAGCAAGATTGGGGGCAACGTTCGACCGCAAATGATGCTTCCTGGGCCAGCAATGACGGGGTTCCAGTTGAGGCGATGGTGGAACTTGCCAATCAAACCGGCGTATCTCCCTGGTTTAACATGCCGCATCAGGCCAACGATGACTATATTCGTTACTTTGCTGAATATGTGCGTGACCACCTCGATCCAAACCTAACGGTCTATGTCGAATTTTCCAATGAAGTATGGAATTGGATGTTTCCCCAGTCTCACTATGCGGTGCAGCAAGCGATCGATCGCTGGGGAGATGTCGAAGGAGGTTGGATGCAGTGGTATGGTATGCGCACCGCCCAAATGTCGCAAATCTGGAAATCGACCTTTGACACTCAGGCCAGTCGCGTTAAAGCTGTGATGAGTACCCAGACGGGCTGGCAAGGGCTAGAGAATTATCTGCTGGATACACCTGCTTGGGTTGCAGAAGGCAATCAGCCTGCTTGGCAGTATGTCGATGCTTATGCGATTACGGGCTACTTCGCAGGTGGACTAGGCCTTGCAGAAAATGCAGAGACGGTGAAATCCTGGCTGACTGATCCGGATGGCGGATTTGCAAAAGCGTTTCAGCAATTGCGCCAGGGAGGATTGCTACCAGGACAGGATTCTGTTTTAGATACGATCGCCAGTTTTCAATATCACAGTGCGGTTGCTCAAAGTCATGGATTACAGCTTGTGGCCTATGAAGGCGGGCAGCATATCGTTAACTTTGGCACAATCTCCAATAACGCAGCAGATGATGCCGCTCTCACCAACTTTTTTATTGAGCTGAATCGTCGTCCTGAGATGCAGCAACTTTATGCAGAATTGTTGGAGGGCTGGAAGGCAGCAGGAGGAACGCTATTTAATCATTTTGTCGATGTGGCTCAATCAACCCGCTATGGGAGTTGGGGGGCTTTGGAAAACCTGAATCAAACTTCTACTCCTAAGTATGATGCGCTGATGAACTTCATTGGAACTTACGATCGCTGGTGGAGTGAACAGGATAGTGTAACGAAGTTAGGACTTTACACAAGAGGCAATAGCACCAACGAAATCATTAATGGCAGCAATGATAACGATATTTTGTTAGGAGGCACTGGAGATGATGTGATTTCTGGTGGACTGGGGCAAGATCGGCTGCATGGTGAAGAAGGCAATGATCAGGTTTTAGGCGGCACTGGCAACGATCGAATCATCGGTGGAACTGGACAAGATAATCTTCGAGGCGAAGCAGGGGATGATTGGATCAACGGAGGATCCGATAACGACACCTTGAATGGTGGAGTAGGCCAGGACAATCTGAGCGGGAATGCGGGCAACGATACCTATTTTGTGGATAATTTAGGGGATATTACGACTGAATCCGTTGCACAAGGAACAGATACCGTTCGATCGAGTATTAGTTGGAGCTTATTTGACAATCTCGAAAACCTTGTCTTGACTGGAGCAGAGGCAACAAGCGGCACCGGCAATAGTCTCAACAATTCTATACTTGGCAACAGTGCAGCGAATACCTTAACGGGTGGAGAAGGTGACGATAGTCTGGATGGTCGGCAGGGAAACGATCGTCTAGTTGGAGGAACTGGAAATGATACCTATTTTGTAGACAGTATTGGGGATGTCGTCACTGAAGCATTAGCACAAGGAACAGACACGGTTCGATCGAACATCAGTTGGACTCTGAGTAACTATTTCGAACATCTCATTCTTATAGGAACAGATGTAATCAATGGTGATGGAAATAATTTAATGAATTCCATCACAGGCAATAGCGCGATTAATGTTCTGAAAGGCGGAGCAGGAAACGACAACCTGGATGGTTACGAGGGTGATGATACGCTACTGGGTGGCCTGGGGAGCGATCGTCTCTTTGGAAATGTTGGCAGCGATAGTCTGTTAGGGGGCAGCGGCAACGATAATCTGACGGGTGGATTAGGAACGGATCAGTTTTCATTCTCCAGTGCAGCTGAGTTTAACCTGAGTGATTTCGGGGCTGATACAATCGTCGATTTTAGCAGTGGCGAAGATCAAATTAGCCTCAGCCTCAGCAGTTTTACCCAATTAGCCAGCGGGGTTGGCCCAGGGTTTAGTACAGCAACTGAATTTGCGATCGTCACGAAAGACGGACTTGCAGCAACCAGCGCCGCAATGATTGTTTATAACGCCAGCAATGGCAAATTGTTCTATAACCCCAATGGGACAAATACTGGGTTTGGCGCAGGTGGCCGCTTTGCAACGCTGAGCGGAAGTCCGGTCTTGAGTGCGGCTGATTTTGTGATTCAAGCCTAAAGGCCGGTCGTTCTCAACAAACTTGCCGTCTCTGCTGGTTTGACTAAAGTATTGGCGCAAAGAATCCCAGAAGCGGCTACTGCTGGAACGCCAATTCCAGGCATGGTGCTATCTCCCACTCGGTATAAACCTGCGATCGGTGTTGCACAGCTTGGAAACGATCCCTGACCTGCTGCGATCGCTGGACCATAGGTGCCCTGGTAGCGGCGTAGATAATGGGCATGGGTGAGGGGCGTTCCGATCAATTCCAGCACGATCCGCTGCCGCAAATCGGGAATCACCTTTTCCAACGCCCGAAACAGCGGCTCTGCTTTTTGGCATTTGCGAGTTTCATAGGCAGCATCGCGTTGCCAGTTCTGGTAGGGTTCCAGGGTGTAAGCATGGATCACATGATGTCCCGCAGGCGCTAAGCTCACATCCCAAACTGAAGGAATTGAAATCATGCAGGTGTTGCCTGGAACAGTGATATCTTGCACTGCATTATGTACCACAACATGGTGACCATTGAGCTGATCCAATCCCTCTGCCCGAATACCCAGATGCAAATGCATAAAACTATCGATCGCAGGAGTTCCTAATGCTGCTTCTCGATCAGCAGCCGGTAAATCGTCCGGATTGAGGAGTTGAGTGTAGGTGTCCCAAATGGTTGCATTAGAAATGACGATCGGCGCTTTGATCACTTCTCCTCGACGCAATTTTACGCCGATCGCTCGTCCTTGCTGCACCAGGATTTTTTCAACATGAGCATTCAGTTTGAGCTGACCACCCCACTTTACCAAGCCTTTCACCAGGGCTTGAACAATCGCTCCACTACCTCCGATCGGATAGTCAATCACAGACCGGCTACGTTCACCCAACATAAACGCCACTTCTGGTGCGACTGTTCCATGCGCTTTCAAGCCAGAGAGCAGAAAACATTCCAGATCGATTAAGCGCCGCACCCAGGGATCATTCACCCACCGATCCATCACTTGCCCCACAGAGGCTTGAATGTTGCGCAGTTGGGGTAAGAGCTGCAAGCAGGCCCAACCATAACGACTGACCAGGACCGGGATGAGCTGCCAATCGGCTCTGAGGGCCAGAGTTGGAATGTTCCGCAACGCCTGATAGAGCTGCAAAAGATCCCGTTCAAACCTGGCAAATTCAGTAGCACCAGCAGCAGTCACCTGGGCGATCGTGGCTCGATATCGCTCCGAATTACCACAAATGGGCACAGTGCCTTCCGGAAAGTGGTAATAGCCTAACGGATCATAAGCCACGGCTTCAACAGAAGTTTCGATCGCATCTAGCACCTGCCGCAACGGATTAAGCGATCGGGGGTCACTTAAGCCACAATAAAACGAAGGACCAGAGTCAAAACAAAAGCCTTGGCGCGTAAAGCTGTGGGCGGCTCCGCCTGGAATGGCATGACTTTCGCAGATTATTACCTGTTTGCCATAGCGAGCCAGCAGGGCAGCAGCCGTTAAACCGCCAATGCCACTCCCAATAACTAGGACATCAGTGTCTTTCATCTTTGACTGAGCAGTGTGCCGATCATCTGGTTGGCCTGATATTCATAGCTCCCGCCAAACAGATTGAAATGATTAAGAATGTGGTAGAGATTGTAGAGAATTTTGCGTTGCGCATAGCCCGATTCCAACGGAAAAGCAGCATTGTAAGCCTGGTAGAAGCTAGCGGGAAAACTGCCAAATAGTTCACTCATGGCTAGATCGACTTCTCGATCGCCAAAATAAGTCGCCGGATCGAGAATCACGGGTTCTCCCTGTTTGGTCACAGCCGCGTTGCCACTCCATAGATCGCCATGGACTAAAGACGGCTGAGGATCATGTCCAGTCAGTAAGTCTGGAATTGCAGCGAGAAGCTGATCTTGCTTGGGGAAATGGCCCCCTCGTCGATTGGCCAAGCGAAACTGATACCCCAGGCGATGTTCACACCAGAAGTCGATCCAGTTTGCAGTCCAGGTGTTGATTTGCGGCGTTTCGCCAATCGTATTATTTTGCTGCCAACCAAAACCTCGATCGCTCGTAACCCGATGCATCGCCGCCAGATTTTGCCCCATCTTTGCCCAGGACTGCTGATTGCCATGCCCTAAATCCAGCCATTCCAAAACGATGTAGGCAGCCTGGTCTGTCACACCCCAACAGAACGGATAGGGCACTCGGATCGTTTGACTTTCCGCCATCTGCCGCAATCCTAAAGCCTCAGCCTCAAACATGGCCACCTTACTGGGTTGGTTCAACTTCACAAAGTAAGTGCGATCGTTCGACGAGATAGCATAGGCTTGATTGATACTGCCTCCTCCGACCGATCGACGATGCTCAACCTGAAACGGCTGATTCGTCACCTGGCTAATTGTGGCGGCAATCTGACTCCACATGGGCAAAAGTAAGATGAAAGGCAACAGATGAAAGGCAACAGACAAAAGACAGAAAATTTAAGTGAAGCCGTGAAGCTCACTCCCAAAATTCACAGTTCAAACCTTAATTCAGTTGACATTCGGTTTCAAAATCACCGCTCGGTATGCGTTGGGATCGAGGTATTGTTGAGCAGCAGCTTGCAGGTTATGACCATTTAAGGCCTGGATTTGCTCAGGGTAGGTGAGGGCAGGCATCAAATCCCCCATCACAGACTGATAGTAGCCGTATAAACTGGCCCGATCGCTCGGTGTTTCATTCCCAAAAATATAGCGGTTGGCCACCAGAGTACGTACCCGTTGAATTTCGGATTCACTGATTAGCTCAGTATGCAAACGGCGGATATGCTCCAGAATGGCAGCTTCCACCACTTCCAGATTCTCGACAGGCAGCTGGGCCGAAATATAGAACAGTCCCTGGCGAATGTAGGTCATGTTGCTTACTGAGATCCCGGAAACCAGACCCCGTTCTTCTCGCAAGTCTCTCACCAGTCGGGCAGTTCGTCCGTGAGCCAGAATGGAGGACAGGACATCCAGGGCATAAGTTTGCTGGAGATCGGCCATGCCAGGAACACGCCACAACATCACCAACCGGGCCTGTTGCAAACTATCGTCAATATGCTCTTCACGGCTAATGGACTCAAAAGGGCTTTCAGAACTGGATTCTGGAAACTGCGGCGGGCAGCGATCGATCGAGTTCATGGCATGAGCTTCTGCTTGAGCAAACCCTTCAGCCACAATTTCGATCAGCTGCTCAACCGGCAAATTACCAACCACCGAAGCCGTCATGGACTGAGGCCGATACCAGGTCGCGTGAAAGTCCCGCATTTGTTGCGGCTGTAACTGTTCAATCACACCAGCTGGTCCCAGAACCGGACGCCGATAGGGGAGCCGATCGAACCCTGCTTCCATCGATCGATAGTAGGTGCGACGTCGAGGATTGTCTTCCGATCGGCGAATTTCTTCAAGCACAACGAATCTTTCTCGCTCAAACGCTTCATCCGGAATGGCTGCGTTCAACAGGACTTCGATTTGTAGCGGCGCAAGTTCAGCAAAATCCTGTGGGGCAGAAGTGATGTAGTAGTAGGTGTAATCCTGACTGGTGGCAGCATTGGTGACAGCCCCCCGTTGCTCAATCTGACGCTCAAACTCACCACTGGCCAGACGATGAGTACCCTTAAAAATCATATGTTCTAGAAAATGGGCCATGCCGTTGATTTCATCCGCTTCAACCGCAGAACCAACCCCAAGCCAGAGGCTGAGATTAACCGCGTCAACAGGCATATGTTCAGCAACGATCGTCAGCCCATTCGGCAAGCGGTGCAGAGTAGGCGCATTCAGCCGAGGGGTTTTGGAATTAACCAGGATAGAAGTCATGCAGTGGTTGGGGTTGTGAGCAAACTCTCTTCAACTATCTTAATCATTACCAGGAGAATTCAGCTAGAAACCAATTGCGATTATCCCGTTCAAGCTTGCCCGCGACGAAATTTTGACCTATTCTATCCAACGAAAAATTTGCCCCAACTTAGCTGGAATGAAAGTCACAATCTGTTGCGTTTTGAATCGGTTCTGTTAAGGGATGGACGATACTGCTGCTCTAACCCTGTTGTTCTAGCCAGGTGACCAGGTCTTCTTTCTGAGTAAAGTCTAATAGCCGATCGCCCAAGATCTCTAGTTGCTGAAGAGAAAGTGCTTCAATTTTGACCAGTACACCCGATGATAAAGAGCCAAACTTTCGTGTCAATTGTCGAAGAATTAGCGATCGTTCTCCTTGTGCAAGTCCCTGTTCGAGTCCCTGTTCGAGTCCTTGTTCGAGTCCTTGTTCGAGTCCTCGTTCGAGTCCTTGTTCGAGTCCTTGTTCGAGTCCTTGTTCGAGTCCTTGCTGAAGCCCTAGGGCTTTACCCTCCTGCAAAATCTCTTGATACCAAGGTGATTCCCGCAACACTGTCATATTCCAACTCATGATTTGCTGAACGACACCTGTGTCAAGAACAAAGCTGGCAAAAAATCCTAGCAAGGACTCTAGCTCAGCTAAATCCTGATCCTGTTGTAATTCTATCAAAGCGCGTTGAATGACTTCTGGACTGCCGCCGCCTTTCAAAATCGGCACAAAGGGTAAGAGAGTATTGAGTTTTGTCTCAAACACTAAATCTGCCTCGATTTCCCACAGATTGATCACCCGAAAATCTTGGCGAATTTGTAGCCCCATAATGTTTGCAGTAAATGAGTCCTGTAACAGTAGAATTTCCTGTGACCCACTGCACCCAGGCATCAGGAGATAAGCTGATCAGTCGCTTCCCACCAATATCTGCTATCTTCGCCACTTAAATGCCTCAACGATCACCAAAAATTCTATTCCCTATTCCTCCTGGCAAGCGATCTTCAAAACGATAGCGCATACATGATTCATTCAGACAACAGGTTACAAACTGGAAATATTCATTCAATTGAACGTAATTTAGCATCAAATTGAGATCACAACATAAATGACTTGTTATAAGTCATCCACTAAAACCAACAGCTAATGCGTTCAGCAGGTTTCACATGAGATATGTTGAGATGAATCAGAGCATAATTTTATTCTCATTTTGCTTTATAGACTTAATCCATCCAGCCAACGTCAGTTTCCGATAGCCTCATTGAAGGTGCAGTTGTTTGAGGTTCGGAGGGCATTGGAGGCAGCGATCCAGGTTGAGTGGGGTGGTCTAACAGCTTACGCAGCACAACTTGATGTTGCTTGGGTCGATCGATCTGCGTTGCCAGGGGCTTTTGTTGTCCCGGCATAACCAACTCTTGCTTGCGCGTTTCTAGTTCTGGTTCAGCAGCACGAGGAGATTCTAAAACCGGGCGATTTGTTGCAGATGGCTTTGCATTGGCCTGAGAGAGTTGCAAGATCATCTGCTTTGCTTCATCCAGTTCAGCCTGAAGTTGCTCTGCGGTTTGTTTCGCCTGTTTTGCATCTGCTTTCAGTTCCTGCATTAGCTCATCTTGATGATCGAGCTTGGCTTCCAAATTGGCAATCAGCTCTTGTAAATCTGTTTCTTTTTCCTGGGCTGCTTGCTGCGTGGTTTGCAGTTGAGTTGTTAAAGTAGCGATCGTCGCTTCTAAATCAGTAATCGTCGTCTCTAAATCAGCGATCGCAGCAGTCGGAATCGCTGGCTCTTGGGGTTCTGCTGCGGCATCACGCAGTTCAGTCACAAAATCTGCGACCTGTTCAGCCTGATGTGCAATCACTTCTGCCGTCACAGAAACAACGGGTTCTTCGTCCGGTTGTCCAGAGGGTTGGTTCGCTGGAGTATCTTTGGCTGAACTGGCTTTGGAAGACGCTTTTCCATCAGGTTTTTGCCCTTCTTCCCGCAATAGATCTGACAATCGCTTCCTGGCCATAACATTTCTCCGATCCGGCTACTTTAAGGGAATTTACGCAAACAAATGCCGAAGCAAGTTTAACCTACCCCAACAGGATGCCAGTTCATTTCTGCAACAGGATTGCGTAAATCCTATTTCTATCATCGCGGATCTTGGGAGGAATTGAGGTGGCAAAGTTACAGGGAGTAACGTCTTCTAGGGTGCCCAACGCTGCCGATCGCTCTGTCCCCAGAAGCCATCAAATTTGGTAACTTCAATATCGCCCAAAACCTGAGTTTGACAGGCGAGTCGTCGATTTTGCGCAAGAGAATGGGGTGGCAACGATCGCCGGGTCTGGTCTCGCCAGTTCGGCGGGGAAACAGCTCCTTCAATTTGAACCGCACAGGTGCCGCAAGTGCCCAAACCGCGACAGTTGATGATTTGGGATCGATCGTTATGTAAGGCAATTCCTTGTTGCAGCAACACTTGGCGTAAGTTTGCCCCTACTGCACACTCAAACACCTGGCCCTGGGCTTTGATGGTTGGCATATCACTCCCTTCTCTGGATTCCTCTCAACTTCGACGCATTGATGCAATTCACTGGGCTAAATCTGCTTCCACTTCAGCTGCAACCCGGCGATAGTCTGCCTGGGCCTCTTTGGCATTTCTGCCGCGCCACTGAAAAATCGAGACGCCTTCTAGCGTAGCCCGTTCATGGGCCTTATAGGCTCGAATGAAAGTTTGGCAAACGGGAACTCCCAGCTCCGCCAGGGTGGATTGGGCATCGATCGCATCTACTTGGCTACGTGGATCGACTCGAGTAATCAAAACGCGATGGGGAATGCCGATCGGAGTAACCGCTCGTTTAATCGTTTCGATCAAGGCCGACAAATCCATTGCTGCCGGAGGAGTGGGCAGCAGCAAATAATCAGCAGCCGGAATCACCGCATTCAAAGACTGAGAATCTAAAGCAGGCGGCATATCAACCACAATCCGGGCGTAATTTTCCACATGCCGCAACTTCGTCAGCAACTGAGGATCGGTTTCCTGGGTCAAATCAAATCCCATGCCATTACTTTGCTCGACCCACCAGGTTGCTGAACCCTGCGGATCGGCATCAACCAGCAGCACCGCTTGGGATGCGGCCAATGCTGCCGAGAGATTGATCGCCGTCGTGGTTTTACCCACCCCACCTTTGCCGTTCAAAATCGCGATCACCTTGGGAGATTGAGATGATGCACTCACAGCTAGCCTCCTAACCTCAATTGCATCCATCAATCATATTGATCGATCACCTTTCTCGATCACCTCTATCTGGTAAAGCTGGATGAATTGGCGAATCCAACAAACTCCAAAATCGCCGTTGCTACAGCCTGAGGTTTTTCCAGATGCGGCACATGACCACAATTTTCAATCCATCGCAACTGACTGTCGGAAATCGCCTGCTGGAACTTGGCTGCATCTGCGGTCCCGAGAATGCGATCGTTCTGTCCCCATAAAATCAGCGTAGGTAGGCACAGTTGGGCAAGCTGCTGACGGAACGAACCATAGCCACCGCTCTGGGTAAAGGCAATCAGGGCTTGCGACCAGCCTTTTTGTTCGAGATGGAGGGCTGCACAACGCAGGGCATCTGGAGAGGCAAAACTCGGATTGTGGTAAGCTTTGAGGCTAATATTCTGTCGCACTTTCAGATTGCGCAGAAAGGCAGTGGCCATTTGACCAAGCGGCGGCACCAAAAACTTACCGATCGCCGGACCCGCTGAGAATCCAGCGCTATCGATCAATACGAGCTGCTGCACCGCTTCAGGATAAGTCAAGGCAAAGTCGATCGCCACTGCTCCGCCCATAGAAGCCCCCACCAACACCATCGGCTGTTCGATCAGCGTCTTCCAGGTGTAGTAGAGATGGGTTTTGATTGCAGTCGGACTAAAGACAGCCTGGACCAGACGATCGGTAAAGCCAAACCCCAGTAAATCAATTGCCCAAGTTTGCCGCTCTGCCGCTAGCAACGGCAGCAAACGACGAAACTCAAAAACGGAGCTATCAAAGCCATGCAGCAAGACGATTGGCGGTGAACCCTGGCCTTGGCTCACAAAGGTCGTGGCGATCGGCCCTGGACTCAAGGGAGTGGGCACGGCTGCCACTTCAATTTGTTGAGCCAGCGCGATCGAAGTCGCTTCAGTGAGCTGGTCAAGCGGTAAAGACAGAAAACGGGTAGCCATAGGAAACAGTATCGCACCCGATCGGCCTCTGCATTACTGCCAGGGTGGAGAAAATAAAACCTCGGAATCGGTCTGGAAGTCAGAATCGTCTTGAAAAATATAAACGTAATCAAAACAGAACGAATTGGGATGGCGGCTGAGGGTGAAGCCGAGCTGGGAAGTGATTTCTGTCGTAAACGTTGCCATGACCAGGGTAATTAGCTTGCTGAAAGAGATCTTGGGCCGCTGCACAAAGTAATCTCGCTTGGCAAAGAACATTGCCTCGTCTTTAGGAACAATGATGCCGTTGATCCGATGGGTGTGCTGGATTGGTTTGATATAGCAATTGATGAACTCTTCCTGATTGCGTTGCAGCCGATAGAGCTTTTCATGCTGATACCAGCTCATGCTGAACATCATTTTCAGCAGCTCAAACCCCAGGATGTAGTGAAATACGTTATTGCGTTCTTCGGTGTTGAAGACCAGCTTCAGCGCTGATTGCAGATACAGATCCGGCTGGCGGCGCATATCTTGAGCCGAGTGAATATAAAACTGGCGGATGTAGCCTCGCAACCCAGCTTCTGAGAGGTCTGTTTCCAGGTGAAACTCTTTCAGGTACTGCTGCACCCGCTGTTTGGTTTCCTGATCCTCCAGCTTTTTAGAAACTAATCCATCTGCCGTATATTCATCGAGAAACTCGGCCTGCACTTCTGCGGGAGCCGCGCACATCAAATGACAAAGTGACAGCACGTAACGACGATGCTGCCATGATAAACTTTCCACCCAAGCCTTAGCCGGGGGAGGCAGTTGCTCTAAAATATTGCCGATCGTAACAGGGTAAGCGTTCAGTTCCTCTGGCTCAGGCAAAGCAGTCATGATGGTCAGATAAGCTAGCCCTAGAATGCCCAAGCTCTAGAGCACAGTGCTCAAACTTTCGTTACTTCCCGGCCAACTCTGCCCAGCGGGTTTGGAGATCGCGAATCGAAAACACCGCCTGAAACGGAATCTGTTTTTCCTGATAAAGTTCTGCACCGCCCTGATGCCGATCGACCAGCGCAATGATTTGAGTGACTTGATAGCCTGCATCTCGGATCCGATCAACCGCTTTGAGTGCCGATTGTCCTGTGGTTACCACATCTTCCAAAATCGCAACTGGGGTTCCGGGCGACAGGGTGAGTCCTTCAATATAGGCTTGGGTGCCATGCCCTTTCGACTCTTTGCGCACGATCAGGGGAGCGAGCGATCGGCCTTCATACAGAGCAACAACACTCGTTGCTGTCACCATCGGATCGGCTCCCAGGGTCAGTCCTGCCACCGCTTGAGTATCAGAAGGCAGCATCGACAAAAGCATTCGTCCTACCGCAGCTCCGCCTTCGGGATGCAATGTCACCTGTTTGCCGTTGATGTAATAGGTGCTGTGCTGGCCGGAAGAGAGCGTGAAGTCACCTTCTTTATAGGCAACCTGGCAGAACAGATCGAGAAGATATTGCCGCAGAACAGGCAGCTCGGCTTGGGTGATCGAAGGCTGTAAGGGCATGGAAAACAATGGCAAAAAAAGGTCAATTCAACACTATACAAGCGATCGTTACAAAATGACGTGCTAATTCCTGATAAAGAACTTATGATTAATTAGGGCTTGAGAGAAAAATCCTATCCACCGTTTCAGGCTTATGAGGGCAAATTATGGGCAGAACACTCAGTCTTTTGGGGCTAGCGGGGGTGACCAACCTGATGCTGCTGGGTCATCTCGCACCGGCTATGGCGCAGGAAACACAACAAACGCTGGTGGCTGAATCTCGTTCCGAATATCGCGAATATCCAGATACAGACCCATTACCAACGATTCCCCAACAATTTAATCGGGCATTTTATAGCCATGACGGCAACTTTTTCGACAACCGAGGCATTTTGCAAAGTCTCCGGCTCATTTTTGGCATTCCCAACTATGTCGAAAATTCAATTTCTCAGGATGGTCGATCAGTCCATAAGCTTTATACCGAAGTTTTGGAACAGCAGATTTCCAGCGCGCCTGTTTTGCGGACGCCGGACCTACCTAATCCCTACACAGGTTCTTTGCTTACCACGCCCCTTGTGATTACAGAAGAACCGATTACTCCTGCTGAACCCTTCCCCACAATTCGGCGATCTACTCCGGTTGCACCTGCACCAACCAGAACGGGAACCACTACTGCTCCGCGACAACAGGCCGCCCCAGTTCCGGCACTCTGGTAGTAATGCGAAATCATTCAATCTATTTCATTCGGTCGGGTGGGCACTGCTCACCTTCTTTTTTATCTAGTCACTTTGATGACTGAAAATTGCGCCGCAGCAACAGGGAGTTGGTGACAACGCTGACAGAACTAAAGGCCATAAATGCCCCCGCCGTGGCCGGACTTAGAAGAATGCCGAAGGGAAGCAACAATCCAGCCGCAACAGGAATTCCTAGCGCATTGTAAATAAAGGCCCAGAATAGATTCTGACGGATCTTGTTAAAAGTCGCGCGGCTGAGCCGAATCGCTTCCACGACATCGCCCAATCGATCGCGCATCAGGATAATGCCTGCGGTTTCGATCGCCACATCCGTTCCTGAATGCATCGCAATGCCAATGTCCGCCTGGGCAAGCGCAGGTGCATCGTTAATGCCATCACCAACCATGGCAACCTGTTGAGATTTAGCCAGTGACTCCGTCTGTAAAGCTTGAATGACTTGCGCCTTCTGGTCGGGGCGAATGTTGGCAAACACATCTGCCTGATCGACCTGCAAGGAGGTGGCCATGGCTTGAGCGACTTTAGGCCGATCGCCAGTCAGCATTTTCACCTGGAGTCCCATCTGACGTAATTGTTGAACTGTAGATTGAGCCTCTGGTCGCAGCGTGTCTTGAACCGCGATTAAACCAATCAACTGAGATCCAGCCCCCACATAAATCGGGGTCTTGCCTTGAGCAGCCAATGTTTCTGCTTGCTCGATCGCTTGCATGGGTAGATCAATGGCTTGCTGGATCAACCAATCTTGGATGCCGACAAAAACGGGGCTGCCTTCAACGATCGCAGAAATGCCGTAGCCCGGTTCGGTATGAAACTGTTCGGCAGGTAACAGCGTCAGCGCTTGTTGAGTTGCAGCCTGTTGAATCGCCTGGGCTAAGGGGTGCTGGGTGCCTCG
Source organism: Elainella saxicola E1 (assembly GCA_002796835.1). Taxonomy (GTDB): domain Bacteria; phylum Cyanobacteriota; class Cyanobacteriia; order Elainellales; family Elainellaceae; genus Elainella; species Elainella saxicola. Next base: position 34,985 of record LUGL01000122.1, read on the forward strand.
TTCAACTGTCGCGGCTATTTGCAGCAGTTGGTTCGCGGTCCAGTCAGCGTGCAATGGCAGACAGTCGGTTACAACAGGTTGACCGATCGTCAAAGTGCCGGTTTTATCGAAGACGATCGTCTGCAATTGATGCACTTTTTCCAGCACATCGCCGCCTCGAATCAGCAGTCCCTTTTCTGCTCCCAGACTAGACCCAACCAAAATTGCGGTGGGCGTCGCTAATCCTAAAGCACAGGGGCAAGCAATTACTAGAACGGCGATCGCGAGTTTCAGGCTCAGCAGCAATGGCGAAGGCTGGGCAGCAACCTGGTATCCCATCGGCATCATGCTATGCACGCTCGTCATCGCAGGCAGATGAGCATAGATTTGGTCTGACCACAGCGGTAGCCCAATCCCATACCAGAAGCCAAAGGTAAGCAGGGCCAGGGTCATCACACCATAGGTAAAGTAGCCTGCGATCGTATCTGCCAAACCTTGAATTGGCGCTTTGCGAGTTTGGGCCGTTTCGACCAGCGCAATGATTTGGGCCAAAGTTGTGTCTTTGCCCGTGCGGGTAGCGCGCAGCGTAATCAGGCTGGATAGGTTAAGGCTGCCTGCGGTCACTGCATCTCCAGGCTGTTTGAGCACAGGCAATGCCTCACCGGTCAGCATCGATTCGTTGACAGTAGTTTGGCCAGCGATCACCTCACCATCAACCGGAATTTTTTCTCCTGGCAAGACTTGCAGCCATTCTCCCACCTTAACTAAACGGGCCGGAATTTCGATCGCACTAGCACTATCCGTTAAATTTTGAGAATCCTGGATTTGGGCTGAAGTAGATTTCACCAAGCGGGCCACACTGGGCTGAAGCGCAATGAGAGACTGCAATGCTCCAGTTGCCCGACTTCTCGCCTGCTGCTCCAACGCTCGTCCCAGCAAAATGAAGCCCATCAGCATCACGGGTTCATCGAAAAAGCATTCCCAGCCCAGACGGGGAAATAAAAGCGCCACCAGGCTGGCGTTATAGGCCGCTAAGGCTCCCAGTCCCACCAGGGTATTCATGTTGGGAATATTGTGGCGCAATCCCCGCCAGCCATCAACCAGAATCGGGCGACCCGGAAACAGCAGGGCTAAGGTAGCCAATCCCCAATGCAACCAGATATTACTGAAGCCTGGAACTGTGATCCAACCGAAGTGATCGAGATGGCCGATCGCAGAAAACAACAACAGTAAGGCAGCAATCACTACCTGACGCATCTGGCGCTGGGTTTCCTGCCGTTGCTTCTCAGCCGGAGTCAGACTATCCTGGCTATCTTCACTATCCTCACTGCCGCGCAACTGACTGGGAAATCCAGTTTCGGTCAGCTTTTCCACCAGCACTTGCGGATCTACTCCCGCTTCACATTCCACCATCGCCGCCTCAGTCACCAGATTCACGGTTGCGGCCAATACTCCGGGCTGCCGTAACAGCTGATTTTCGACAGCTTTGACACAACCTGCACATTTCATGCCGCTGATGTCCAGCATGAAAGTATCCGTGGCAGTTGAACTGGGAACGAGTGCAGTTTCCGGAATGGTTTGCATAGTCATTCTTGAAAAAGGGTGATTCTTGGCAAAGGGTGGTTTTCGACCAGTCATCTAAGCGGCTTCTTCTTTAGAGCGTAGGCGAAGTTCGATCAAGTTGCACTGGACTTGCAGATTGATTTTAGGGTTCGCTAAAGAGAAAAGCTGCGGATAGCCCCTATGACATCAACCGATCGACGATAAGATCGACTCTTGAACAAAACGACACTTAAAACATTGGGCAGAGGATAAACCATGGAGGTCATCCCGGCGATCGATCTATTGGAAGGACGCTGTGTGCGGCTCTATCAGGGCGACTATGCGCGATCAGAAGTTTTTGACGAAAATCCGGTGGCGGTAGCCCAACAATGGGTTGAGCAAGGCGCGACTCGGCTGCATCTGGTCGATCTGGATGGGGCAAAGGCAGGACATCCGGTCAACCAGGTGGCGATCGAAGCCATCGTGCAGTCAATCAATGTGCCGGTTCAAGTCGGGGGTGGATTGCGCGATCGACAAAGTGTGGCAGATCTGCTGGGTTTAGGAGTACAGCGGATTATTTTGGGCACGGTGGCGGTTGAGCAGCCCGATCTAGTAGCCCAGCTCTGTCAGGAATTCCCCGGCCAAATTGTGGTGGGTATTGATGCTCGTCAGGGCAAAGTGGCCACAAGGGGTTGGCTAGAAACTTCAGAAGTGGATGCGGTACCGCTGGCTCAGCAAATGGCCGGATTTGGTGCAGCAGCAATTATCTATACTGACATCTACCGAGATGGCACGATGCAGGGCCCCAATCGGGAAGCGCTGCGGGAACTGGCTGAAGCGATCTCAATTCCGGTAATTGCATCCGGCGGAATTAGTTCAGTCACAGATTTACTCAACTTATTGGGATTGGAAGCGATCGGTGTAACTGGGGCGATCGTGGGACGAGCACTCTATACAGGTGACTTGGTACTAAAAGAAGCAATTCGAGCAGTCGGCAATGGACGTTGGCAAGATGTTCCGCCGGATTTCGGATCTTCAGCCTTTGCTTAACGTGAGTTCGACGGAGTGACAAAAGGCCAAAGGAAAGCTGAGACTGGAAATGAAGTACATAAAGCCTCAGCGATGAAACCGATCGTATCGCACCTGGATGTGACCCAAATCTTTTGCGATGTAGATGACTTCTACCAAGAGTTTGAACGACTTTGGCAGCAACAAATCCAGCTGCCCTCGATGCTAGGAGAGAAACGCAGTCGCTCCAGACTGCACCTCAGCGAAGTGATGACGATTGTCATCGCCTTTCATGGCTCTGGCTACCGCACCTTCAAGGATTTCTATACCCTGCAAGTGTTGCCGCACTGGCGAGGAGCCTTTCCCAACTTGGTGAGCTACAACCGTTTTGTAGAGTTGATGCCTTGGAGCCTGATGCTGTTGTGCTGTTATCTGTACACTCGTTTAGGAGAAATGACAGGGATTAGTTTCATCGATTCGACTCCTCTAAAGGTTTGTCATCCCAAACGGGCTCACAGCCATCG
>LUGL01000123.1 GCA_002796835.1 Elainella saxicola E1
GCCGATTATCAGATGGTCTGATTCAAATGAACTACCCCGCCGCAAGCGGACGGGGTATCAGCATCAAAAAAGAGCAAGTTGCTCATCCCTGTGTAACTGGAGATAGTCATTGCCTTGGTTCTTGACGTACTGGGCAATCATACTTTCGTCTCCGTGTTTGCCGACTGTACTCGCAAAGTAACCATCACTCCAAAACTCTCCACCCCATAACTGCTGCTTTACTTGAGGGCAACGTTTGAACACTTCTCGGGCTGTGAGACTTTTAATCATCGTGACCAGTTTCGTCACACTGTAAGTCGGCACTGACTGCACCAAAAAATGCACATGGTCTTTGTCCACCCCAATTTCGACAAACTTCACCTCATAACGCTTCTCGATTTCGAGACACACTTCTCTCAACACTGCGTCCACCTGTTCATCGAACACAGCCCGTCGATACTTTGCTGGAAACACGAGATGGTAAAGCAAAACCGTAACGTTATGTCGTTTATGGATGTACTCGCTCATCCCTACATTTTACGCCGCAGAGCGGCGAGGAATCGACCCGTAGAGATTGAATAGAGCAATTGATTGGTAGATTGGTGAAACCAGCTTGCTGTTCTGCTGCTGTACAGGCTTCTCAACTTGGCTAGACCTGGTTTTCACAATTATCTTTGGGCGTTCAGTTGCTTTCATCTTGGTGTAGGAGTCTTTTTGAGTGAATCGTTTATCAATTTGATAAACCGATCGCACCACCAGAAGCAGAGCGATCGGCTATCACTAAGGCTATTCGCCTTTGAGTTGGTATGGTAGACCTGCCGCACCTGGCAAGACTTGTTGCACCTCCTCTGGCGTTCCGTAATCACTGGTCAAGGTCGCGACGATTTCGGGTAGAGCCTCTGGGTTTTCAGGATTGGCAACAATATTCAACGCATGGATTGTTAGAGGGGCTTTGAGCGTGCTTTCTAAAAACTCCAAAATGGCGGTTTGGACTTCTTGTTCAGAAAGCGTAACTTTTAAGTGCATGACCCTTTCTCCTCATGATAGGTTGATGTTTAACTGTGCGGATTTATGGCATCGCACCCAGCCGATCGGTCAAAGGTTGAATTTCTGAGTAGCGCTTCGGTAGAGTTCGATCGCAGCAGCCCGCTGGCTGTGGGGGTCAAGTGCTGCCAATTTCTGATTCGTAATTTGGAAGCAATATTGCAGCAGGTCCGCACGACTATCGAGGTATTGAGCAATCGCCCTTTTCTGCTCGGTTGATAATGACTGTGCTTCTGATTGAGGCTTCACAGTGGGTAAAATTGCCTTTGCTGATGGTACTGCTGGCAATGCAGCTGAATCATCAATCAGCTCGATATCCCAGGTATCTTTACCTTTTCTTTGCGCAGGCACTAAAAATACTGGCTGACCTTTTACAAATCGATCGGCCTGGTCCACGGCTATCGACTTCCAAACTTTTGCTGCCTCGCCTTCTAGATCAGTTCGCAAGAACAGAATTGATTTATAGACCCCAAACTCACCTTCTTTCGCAGTTGTGATGAACTCGACATGGGCAAGAATTCGATCTGATGCTGCTCTGATTGCCATCGCTTCAGCCTGCCTTGAGCTGCATTAATTCCTGCCGAACTTTGTCGCTGAGTCGTCGGTTGAATCTCCAGTTTTTCGAACCAGGGAATTTAACTGACTTCGCAAACTGGATTAAATCGCGATCGGTCAGTTTGGGCTGAGGTCGTTTGAAGGGCACAACCCCATCAGCTAGTGGAACCGGTTTTGGTTGAAGCTCTACTGCTGCGACCTTTCGACTAGTGCCACGGTTCCAACTGAATTTGACAAATTCGATCGCCAGCCAGCCTACTGCGGTCAGCGCAAAGGTTTCGATCCCCATTCCAAAAATATCCATGATTGTTCACCTAAATAGTTGTCAGTTTTTCCCAGCCCTGCTTTTTGGTGTATTTGTAAGAAGTCTTGCCATTGGCCTTAATTCGCTTGGTTTGCGCCTTGATTTCGTGAAGTTGTTGCTTGAGCCGCTTCATTTCCTTGCTATCTGCCATGACTTCAATCCTCTTTTTGTGAGTTGAGTTTCTGAGCCATATGAACCGTTGTTGTAGCCCGGGCAACAGCCGCTTGCAGATTCGTTGGCGCTACTCTGCCACTGTCGCGGTATAAACGGCTGCTGCTGCTAGTTGTGCTGCAAGTTTCGACATGATTTCCTTTGCGAATGTTGAACTGAGCCCGGTTAACCCATCACCGGAAGGATCGATCGGCCTGTCAGTCTCTGCGACTTCCACCGTTAGCAATGGCAGCGGCGGCAGCCCCAATCACAGCCCCTCCAGTAGCAGCAATCGCCTGCGGTGGAACTTCGACCTGGTGAACGGCTGCCGTCAATCCAATCACTGTTGCGCCTGCGGCAACGCCTAAACTGATCCGGGTAAGAGATTCTTTCGCTGACATGATTTCGAGTTCCTTTGTCAATGTTGGGTAAATGTCGTTCTTACAGTAGTGGCTGACCGATCAGTCTATGACTGCTGTTGCTGGGGTTGTTCGTCCAGACATGCCAGCGCTGGCGATATGTCACTGAATGGAGTTTGACTGTGGGGTTGTGGTTCGATCGGCGTGATTTTCTTCTCTTTGCGCTTGCGTGCCATGATTTTGACTTCCTGTGAATGATTTGGAAATTCCCAGTTGAGGCACTGGGCAAGTCGTTCAATTAATCTCAGGTCGTTGAATGTGTGATCCTGCCGTCACTCGATCGGATGGTGATCACGTTATCTTTTGTCGTTACCGAGTGAGTTACACCACTGCCACCCTTAACCGTTCCAACTTGCTTTTCTGTCAATCGATCGTTAACGCTCATGGTTCAAAATCTCCGGTTTGAAAATGTGTCGAGGTTGGGCAGTTTGAACCACTGCCCTCGGTGGATTATTTAAGCTGCATCAGCCAGTTGAAGTTCCCTCAGTGCAATTGACTCGCGTATGAGCAATTTCTGAACAGTGAACTGATTGCGAACCAGGGAGAGTTCTGTCTCTAATGCACTGCGGTTATCCAATTCATATTGGAGCTGCCCCGATGCTTCAACGCAGACTTGCTCTCTCAGCAGTTCAGCCCGTTTCGCTTTTCGCTGAGCATCGTTCTTCAATTCGCTGTCGAATGCGATCGAGTGGTCGATATCAGCAAGTAAGTTATCTACTTCTGCTTGGCATTGCCGAACCACTTGATTTTGTTTGAGCAAGTGCTTTTCAAGCCGCGCGATTTCTGCGGGAAATTCTGCAAGTTTCATAGTTTCCAATCGATATGATTGCAAAGTGGACAAAGTTTTCTTGAGTTCTTTTGCCGTTTCAGCTGCCGCTCTAATGCCCGATCGCCCAAATACCATTCCCGTGCGACGGTGAACTCGATACCGCGTTCTTTTGCTACCTGGCAGAGCCGTGAGCCATTGCCCTTGCGATGCTGCCTGATTCGTCGATGAACATCTGAGGCATAGCCCAGGTAGTGCTGAGTAGGATGGTTTGGATTAATGCGGCGATCGAAGTGCAGCAAGTACACTGCCTGCATCGTCTTAGGGGGCAAAGTAGCCCCCACTGCGATCGGATTAGCTGTAGATGTCAGCCAGCAGGTTCAGCCGCTTCAGCAGTTCTTGAACTTGCTCTTGGTCTGGCTCATCGTTGCACTGGCGAAGTGTACGATCGATGAGGCTGGAGAACTCAGAGAGGTCTGTTACCAAGTTGGAAACTTCGGTTTCATCCAGATTGATTTGTTTGCGATCGATTGTCAGTACCATGGAATTGACTCCTTTGATTTGAGTGAGTTAGGGCAGTGTTCTGATTGGCGTCGGGCACTGCCTTTTGATTTGGCGACCTTTTACTAGAGGTAGCCGCCTGCATGATTTCGACCTCTTGCCGGTTCTCTCAATCGGCTCTCGTCTGCTTCACAGCAGAGTGGGAAACTCAAGAGACTTGAATCACCTACTCCGTTGTGGAGTTGTTTAGGCACCTATGCTCTCTCTGGAACCCTTACCCGGTGGGTCAATCCGCCTCGTTTCCTCATCCCTCATGTTTACTATATTAGTCGAAACGGCTAACAATGTCAATCGTTTCGACTAACTGAATAACTGTTATGATTAACTCAATAGTTATTATGATTAATGCCGTACAGGGAGGTAGGGTACTATATGTCTGTTGCTTTGATTGGATCGATGCCTATTAAGTGGCGACTTGCCGCGATCATGGCTGATCGGGAATTGGACTATAAGCAGTTGGCGCAATTAACCGAAATGCATCCTGTTACGATCAGCAAGTTGAAAAACACTTACGAAATGCCTCCCAGGCTTGATAGAGAAACCCTCTATAAGTTGTGCAAAGCGCTGGAGTGTCAGCCAGGGGACTTGCTTCGCTATGTAGAAGATGAGAAGGATGCTGAGCCATGACCGATCGCATAGACCAGATGGAAACGGATATCACCGAAATCAAGCGCTCTATTTCAGAACTACGATCGACGGTTTCAACCCTGGCTGAGGTCGCAGGTATTCACGATCGCCAGATTGAACAGTTGGTTCAGACTCAGCGAGAATTTCAGCAGGGTTTAGAGGAGTCACGACAACGCTTTGACCAGTTTGTTGAGCGATCGGAACAGGACCGGGTATTGATGCTGCAACTGATTCAACAGCTTGCCCAAGGCAGAAATGGCGGCAATTAAAACAAATCCAACTGTTTCCACATCAACCCATCTGGCAACGGCTCCGGCTCGCTGGATGGGGTTTCAGTTTGAATGAGCTGCAATACCGAAGGGTGTACTGCTGATCGATAACCTTGCACCCATGCAGCCACGGGTAATTTCCAGTCATAGGGAAAGACCTTGGTAAAGCTGACAATTTCCCCAGTTCGGTATGGACTGATAATTTCTCTGACCTGTTGCCCAATCGCCGCTGTTTCTCTGGTCAAGCAATCGCGATCGGCTGGTTTCCAATCGGGTTGCTGCCAGTCTGGAACTTCCCAGGATTCAACCGCTTGTTGTTTGAGTCGCTGATGATGCCGCTGGCCTAGCTGGGATTGAGCCGATCGGCTGAGTATAATAGCCGTCATGATTTCTTGGTTCTCCTAGATTTCGTCGCTCGTCCTTTTGCTTGATCGCGTGCTTTCGTGACTTCCCGGTGACAGACACAACAGAGGGTGTCATAGTCGCTTAATGGCTGTTTTAGGAATTCTTCGAGGGGAGCACCCTTTGGCGGATAGGCTTTGTGGTCTGCCTGTAAATGCAATTTCCTGGTTCCCTTCAAAATCTTTTTCTGGCACCGCTTGCAGGTCCGATCATCTCGGTTGAAAGTGAGAGCCCGGATAAACTCCCACTGCCAGCTAGACATCAATTCCTGATATTCCGGTGAGAATTCCTTTGGCATTACAAACCAAGTTCTTGCTTCAATCCTTGCAGTGCTTTGTCACTGAAGTTTTGCCCGGTCACTTCTAACAGCTTCTGCTTGAGCTGGGCATCAGTTGGCGGTGAGGGCAGTTCAGATATCCACTGCTTAAGTGTGGCAATGAGGAAGGCCAGGGGCGACTCTGGTGGAATTGTCGATTGGGGTTGCTGTTGGGGTTGCTCCGATCGCGGCTTACTTCTGCGGTTCAGATGATCCATGTAGGATTGAGAAATGCCGCGATCGTCATCTGCTGCGGTATCCCCAAACTCTGAATCATCAGTCTCGCCCCATGGGTCATCGTCGGTAACTTCGGGCTGAGACTGGACGATCGGTTCAAACTGCACTTTGGATAAATCAACATACTTGGCAAAGTACAAGCCAAAGTTCCCATCAACCAAGTTGGTCAGGGCAACAACCTTAGAATGGTCACGAGTTGGGCTTTGCTCCCACTGCTGCAACTCCATCAACAATTGATTGGCGCGAGTGGTATTTTGAACGACTGCACTGGCTCCCTTTAGGGATTTGTACAGCCCATCCAGGGCACCGCCACGACCTAGAACGATCGAGTAGATGCCATCCTGATATGACTTGTCGATACCGATGTTTTTCACATAGGCAGAGTGGGAAGTGATGAGCAGGAATAACCCTCTAGAACTACCCTGCGTGGCGATTAGACCAACGTTCACATCGGTCTGGTTCAGATAGCCTTTAGCCTTAGGAATACCGTTCTTTTGGTCATAACCATTGATTCTGGCTCGGATGTTGTTGTGTTCATCCAGGAAGATTACTTCTGGGAACTGGCGAGGCTTGTTCATCTTTTGGGAGATCGAGTCAAACTCCTCGGCGAATTCCTTAGCAGCTTCAAAGCTCTCCACTGCTTCATACCGGGTTGGGTCATCGACCAGGCCCAGGAATCGATCCTTGAGTTGTCCAGTTTGCTGATCGCGGTTCTCTTTGCCGTTGTAGATTTTGACCTTGGCACCGCCATTGGTCAGTTTGTGGAGCCATGCCAGGGTGACGGTCATCAACGTTGTCTTCCCCGTTCTTGGAGGACAAGCCAGCATGACCGACAGGGGCACATCGCCTTGCACCATCATTTCAGCGATCGCTCGTCCTAAATCCACTTCAGGAAATGCATCATCAACTATTGCAGTCGTTGGGACAGGCTGCATCGATTGACTTACGACGCTATCAACAGCCCATTGCAGATTCCCAGCAAACACGGGTTCAGGTTCTCTCACTGGAGTTGCAGCAACTTCGATCGCTGGCTCCATCTCTGCCTGCTTCAACATGCGAGATTCTTGATAGATCGGCATCAGTTCAGCCAGGTTAAGTTGCTTCAGAAAATGCAGTTGCTCGATCGGGCTGAGGTCATCGAGCATTACCAGTGTTTCGACCAGTTCATCAATCTCGATCTGGCGTTCGGCCAATGCTTGGCGGCTGGCTGACTGCTGAATCCAAATCTCGTGACTAGATTCCCTCAGAATCCTGTCACGCTTTCGCATCCGTCCAAACAAACCTGACTGCTCACCGAATGCGAGTGACCCTGCTGCAGCAATACTGGAGACATAGCAGGCTGTCTTTGCCGCCGCTGCCATGGGAAAAAGGACAGGGCCAACAGCACCACCGATCGCTATTCCCGCCAAAGCCGTATAAATCAAATCAGCTCTCATATCAGTTCCCTGCCCCAATGACAGCAATCAGAATCAGGATGAGCAGCACTACACCAGATAGGGATAGTGAGGCGATCGCCACGGGTTTTAGCGGTAATCCGTTGGTTCCAGCAACGATGACATTTAGCCCGCTGGCGGCAAACACACCAAGGGCGATCAGTCCAAACAATCGGGTGACACCTTCCCGCAATTGCTCATAGTCGGCGAACAATTGACCGAGGAGTAAAATGCTGGAGAGTCCAGCAATACCGCACCAGAAGTAGGTAGAGGTTTTCATTTTTTTTGCACCTCAAACCGATCGTGCCGATACCCATACCTGTCTTTGATTTCGTTCCCATCCTCGTCAACCTTGGTGACTCGATAAGAACTGCAGGAGCCATCTTCGAAGCTTTCGGCAAATTCTTCTAATTGCTCAACAAACTTTTCTTGCCATTCTTCCGGCATCGAGCGAAGCAGGCTGACAGGAAGCACCAAATAATTTGCCCGCCCCATTAAATCAGAGATGGTAAAGATGCTCATGCAGCACCTCCCCTCATCCGATCGGCGATTTTCTGGCGAGCTGCAACGATGCCATTAAAGCCAGCCTTCTGTACTGCCTGCTGCTGAACATGTCCTTGCATTGCCAGCAGATGAGCCTGATTAATTTCTTGCAGCTTGGTCTGATTGCTGGCCAAGAACTGCTGATGCTTAGCGACTTTGCCGTGAATGCCAGTCTTGGCCTTGAGCAATCTTTCATCCAAAGCAATTTGCTCGCCTAATTGCTTATCGATCTCCTCAAACATTGCAACCTGTTGAGCCTTAGCCGCAATCGCAGCAGTAGCGCTACTCAAAGTAGGATCGGTCAATCCTAAATCGTCAAAGTATTCTGCACTTTCAGCCAACAATGGTAAAACTTCAGGAGAGAATCGATCGGCATTCTCAATCTTCAATCGTGGCGTTTCTGGTTCTGGCGGTTGAGGAACGAGGGGACGGAGCAACGGAAATAGACTCATTGCGAAACCTCTCCATTAATCACGTGAGCCAAATTAGGGCAGTTAACCTCTTTGTCAAAGCGCTGCCAGTTTGCTGTACAGACGTTCCAGGTGTTGCTGAACAGAACTGGATTACCTTCCCGCATCCGCAAATAATGTTGTTGCCATGCTCGATCGACATCAGACACATAAGAAACCGACTGCGTTTCATAGGGCTGGTCTACTGGCGGTTCGGATGGTGTGACCATAACTCCGCCATCGCTCGGAGCATTGCCAGGGCAAACCCGGCTACCGATACAAAGGATCGTTGTATGGTCAGGCTTTGCATTCTCGATGATGGTTTTAGATAACTCCTGCTGCCCTTGAAGCAACTTGTCATTGATAGCTTGCTGATTGGCTAACATCGCCATGGCCTGATCGATTTGAGCTTGCCCGGTGTTGCTTTGCTGTACTGCCTGGTTAGGTCGCATCAAGAGAAACATTCCAGTGATGCCAATCAAAACCGCACCACCAAACACCATCGGCATAATGGGCGAACTGTGAGGCCGGTCAACGCCAAAACTGCCCGATCGAACCATACCCGCAGTTGATGCACCGTTTTTCGATCGGAGGGCATCAGCCACTTGGGATTTAACTTGTGAAACATCTAGACTCATGGTTGAAATTCCTAATTTACTGAGCCCCGTTTCTGGGGCTTTTTCATCCGGTTAACCAACTGAACCAACTTCTCTTTTTAGGTGGTTGCCGCTGCATCTTCCTGGTTTGTCGCCACAGCTCGTTAGCAAATTCCAAATCGAGGTTGGTCAAGATTCCGTTCTCTTCAACTCGTTCGGCTAAGGAGTCAAGAATCAGCTCGATGCTGAGTAAGTCGCAATGGATAAAACTCACATAGCCGTAGCTGTTCATATCAATCCATCCAGCGGCAACCGAATCGATCAGAACCTGGCTAAGCAGCGCTCTCAGTCGAACTGTTGGACTGAGCGGCAACGTGGGAGTTAAAACGATCTGCTGCTGACTTCCATCGCTGGGTACCACGGCGAAAGTTGTCACCCAGTCGGGCACCTCCTTGACCGATCTGCTGCATCACTTGTTGAGCATCCCTTAGGCTGTCAACAGAATGACTCAAGGTGCTGTTCAAGTCAGCCATTGCATGATTCAACTGGGCATCTTGAGCCTTAAACCGTTGGACAGCTCCAACCGCCAATTCGATCGCTTGTTGACGACGGTCATAAAGTTCACAGAGGAACGAGACCAGTTCATCAGAAACAGCCTGCCCTTCGGCATCCATGCGCTCAATCTCAGCAATGTATTCAACTACCTCACCACTGCTCAGGCTGGAGACTTCAGGCAAGTTGTTGGTGTCTAATTTAGCGATCGAACCTGCTTTAGGCTTGTCGATGTTGCCGCCTTTGCGCTTTGCTGGCTTTGCATCACCTGCAAGCATTTCAACGATGGATGGCAGATCGTCATCAGTCAGATATTCAACAGCCCCAAGGGTTTGATCGATTTGCTCAGGAGTCGCTTCAACTCCCTGTGCTTTCAACTTTTGAATCAATTCATCTACGGTCATGGTTATATCTCCTGTATGAGGTGGGAAAAGCTTTGTTATGCAGCAGAGTGAAAGTTCTTGTAAGCCTGCTTCCGAGAGCGATCGCGTTCCGCCACTCGCATCGATCGCCATAACTGAACTAAGTCATCAACCTGGCTCCCTGAATAGACCGCACTACGGGAATAGGTAAACCCCAACTTTCGGCACCAGGCGCGAAGGCGATTATCGTCGGGCCGGTAGCCAACCAACCTCTCAAATATCTCAGGCAACTGTCTGCCTAGGACTGTGCTGGGTAATGCTTCATGCCCTGGCGCGATCGGGATGAACCCAGGAATCAACCTGGATAAATCTCCATTGCACTGGTTCAAGTGATGCAGTACCTCTTTCGCGGTAATAGGTTGATTTTGGGGTTTGCTTCTGCGGAGTGCTGCTGCTACCCATAGCCGTTGAGCCTGCACATAATCACAGGAGTGGCGACGACGGGGAATCAAAGCAGCCCGCCTAATCGACTCCCAGCCATCCTTGCTAAACCCTGCTGGATGCAGAACCCGCTCAATTTGTTGCTTGATATCAGCGATTTTTGCCATAAATCCTGTAGAAGATACAACAAAGTATTTGCCTTTCTACCTCTATCGCTTACCCTGCAAGCCTTCCGGCGTTTTGCTCAGGATTTTTAGTAGTCGATTTGGGCTGTAGACGATTAAAACCAAGCTCAAAAATCCTGTAGCTGACGATCGCAATTCAGGATGTTTTTGCTTTAGAATCAAAGTAACACATATTTGATGTGAAACACACTATATTTAATGTGATTTGATTCTGAGGAGACGAAAAAATGACACCATATAGGGGATGAGACATGGTTACTGAGATGAAGCGGTTGTCAGCTTATTTGCCCGATCCAGTTTTTGAGTACCTGGAAGTTTGGGCGACCGATGAAAATCGATCGCTCTCATCTTTGGTCGGGTTTCTTCTAGAACGCTCAGCGAGAGATCGGCAAAAGGAGCGAGGCGAAACAATGCCGGTCGGCAAAGTTGAAGCTTCATCTGATCGGGCAGAACTCAACGAGTTGTTATCTCGCCTTGCTGCTGGCGAACAGGTTCCAGATAGTGAACTGCTAATTTTTGCCCATCAATGCAGTGTTGAGCCTGAGACACTGATTCAGTTGCGCAACCGAGTGAAAGGAAAAAACGGTAATGGAAATCCTGTTGGGGCATGAGTCGCTGCGGGTCACTCCTACAGCGGTGGAACTACGGGTTGACAGCTATCAAACCGCTCAAACTGTGGTCAGGTTATATGCTCGAAATTTTGCTCGGTGGGCTTTAGAGTTCGATCGTCCACATACCCTTGTTTACTACGGCAACACCCGACCAATTAAAGTTCCGGCTTGTCTTGCATTGGAAGACCCTATGCTTGAATCAGTCATGCTTCCTGGTATTCAAGTCGCTACAATGCGGCTAACTCTACCGATCGTTCGCGAACTCAACAATTTTCTAGAGCATCCAGACGAGAAGTGGTCGCTAATTAAGCTCAGCCCGGATNTTGCAAACACAAACCCAAGTTGCAATGTCTGAGTCAAGTCGATCGCTAATTGTGGGGGCCAGCGTTGAGCAGGCAATCAACCGCCAACGGCGACAATATTGGCGTCTACCAGATCTTGAAAACATGAATCGCATCATTCGCCAAGATTTGGAACCCAACAATCCCCAATCGATAGTTACGTTCTCATGGACGGGGTTCTCCCCTATCACCGGCTCTGACTGGCGACACTTCACCGGGGAGTACCGATTGATTCAGGATGATCAGGGGATTCTCTTTCAAGTCTGCAAGAACATAGCGGTTGAGCGAGTGCCAGCACCGGTTGCAAAGTAGCTGCCAGTTTATCAAATTGATAAACGACTGGTCGAAGAATGACCCAGCAATAGTGCAATCAATTTATCAATTTGATAAATCGAAGCCGTCTGATCGGAGTCTTGCGATCGATTTACCATTCCTTATAGATAGTAGATATGCAATTAAAACTATCTAATACATTCTCCTTAAGTGAAATGGGGTTTTTTCAAATAAGCTTTTCCTGATATGAGCAGTATTCGAAGAACCCTGTAAAATTCAAGCCTATCAAGCATTTCACGGCTAAATTATACAGTTCCACTGAATTGATATATTTTAGAGCGTTTTTGCTGAATCTCACTAATTACCTAGCTTTGAGCAACCGTAAGGTTTTTCGAAAAAAACACCATTCAACTCGAAGAACCTATACGCCTGTAGTGCTTATACAGTAAAGCTTCTGAGATAAATCTGAATTTTTAAAGGTGTAGATTTTGAGATTTTAAAGGCGTTCGTAACCGGTTCAATTCATGTAGAAAAAATAGCTTTCACCTGTTACATCGTCATTGATTTGCGTTAAATTTTCGGTATTGAATTTTCAGTGTTGAGACTGATCAAATTTCTCAAATTGAGAAATCGCTCTTGAAAACTTACAAATTATTAGAGGCTAATCCAGTCAGATGCTAACCAAAACTGAAATTTGCCCAGAAGACCAAAGGTTGTTGATTGAGGCAGCAGGAAACTTACCTTCAGTCACTGTCTATCTAAATATTGCGAGTTCAGAACAAGCAAGCAAAATCGGTTTAGTTCAAGAGCATTTCCAGGATATTAAGCTAGCCCTACAGGCTTACTTTTCAGGGCAGCCGAATCCGATAGGTACAGGCGATCGTAAGCGACAACAATTTATTGAAGGCGAGGTTGATTATTACCTATCAATCTACAATCTCTTTTGGTTTGGTTGGTGCGAAATCCAGGCAAAAGCAACGCAACAGCTTTTTTCTCAAGCTGATCAAACTATATTTCCAAAAACTCCTGGAGAAGCACTTGCTCTAATTCTTGCTGGCGATTGCGATTCCATGTGCGATTTGATTCTCAATAATGCAAAAGTCAACGTTCGGGAAAGTAAATCAGTCCTGAAATCTGGGAGGCCAAATCTTGGAGAATACTCTGGTTTGGATTTAAAGCGTGCAGAGCGAACAAATAAGTATTGTGATTTATTGACCAATCGAATGTCACTCTCGGGCGAACTAATCTCTTTCAGCCAAGATGCCATCAAGAAAAGATTGCGCGGCAACCCAAGGTTAAATCGTAAGTTACAGGACTTTAAAGCAGTTCAAAAACGCCATTTTTCCGATCGCCGGAAAATGCTTGTTGGTGTAAAGGGGTGGTGATTTTGGCCGAGTTTTTTGGTTCAAAATCACCCCAAAATCAACCTGAAAACATTGTCCCGCAAGGGTTTACGTGGCTTTAAGTCCTGGATAGATCCGAAGCAGCAAACCGACTATTCTAGGTCGATAGAAAGTAAAGAACCTCCGGCTGTGGCCGGAGGCATCACAATTAAGTAAATGTATTATGACCGATTTTTTTCTTAATCCCAACAACAATTGTAATCGATTGCATTGCAATAATCAACTGTCGCAGATCGAGACTATTCTAGAACCCCCACCCCGATCGCCCGTTAGGTTGGGGCGTGTTGCATCGCTTTTACCCTACGACAAGGATCGATCGCTACTGGCCGATCGCTGGATTGAGTATTGCGATTCGGAAGGGGTGCGGTAATGGCTGGCAAGTGGAATCTCGCATCAAAGAAACACCCCTGCCTCGTTTGCAGCGGCACAACGAACAAGTGCAAAACTTCGCTCGATGGCAGCCTTCTCCTGTGTATGAATTCGGTTGAATCGCCAGCAGGATTCAAGGCGATCGAACCGACCAGCAACGGGCTCTGGAATCAGTTCGTTAAAGAAAAGGCTGATTCCGAGCCAAAGCAAAAACGCAGCGCTACACCAAGAAAGCCTATGCAGGTAATTTCAGCAGATGAACGCGATCGGCTGTATCGCAAGCTTTTTGGCAGACTAAGCCTAATCGATGTCGATCGGGCTGATCTAGAGCGTCGCGGCTTTACTCCTGAGCAGATCGATTTGTTTGGTGCTGCTTCGGTTGGGCAGTGGCAGCTCGTTGGATCGGGTTTTGATGGTCTGCCCGGAGTGTTGCCTGGTGGAAGTTTGAACACTCAGCCAGGACTGCTGATTCCGGTTCGTGACGTTGACGGGCGGATCGTTGGCTGCCAGATGCGGCTGCGGGAACCGGGTGATTGTGGTCGCTATCGCTGGCTCAGCAGCTCAACGAGAAAGAATCCTGACGGAGCAACCCCGCACGTTAACGGAGAATTGCCATTAGCGATTTATCGGCCTGTTGAGGTTTGGGATAGTACGATCGGATTGTGTGAAGGGACGGGCCACAAACCATGCCTTGCGGCTCATAGATTGGGCCAAATTGTTGTAGGTGCCGCTGGCGGGTTGTTTGATTCCAGTTCAAACACGCTGAAACGAACTCTTAGCAAGCTGTCACAGGAGACCGGATCTAAAACAGTGGTGTTCTATCCTGATGCCGGATCAACGAGCAATCTCCAGGTGCTCAAAACCATGCGGGCAACTTTTGACGCAATCCGAAAGTTAGGGTATGAACTGAAAGTTGCATGGTGGGGACAGGAAGAAAAAGGCACTCATCCCGATATTGATGAATTAACGGATGTCTCCAAAATCAACCTGTTGTCACTACCTGTTTTTCTGGAAATTGCTGGTCAGGATGCTGCCGAGTTTTTCAACCGCGAAGAAAACAAGCGTGGCTCTAAACTGGCAGGAAATATCAGACGTTTTAGCGAGTTATTGGGCGATCGTTTGAAGCTTAATGAAATGACTGGCTTTTACGAATTTGATGGCAAGCAAACGACAGTCGAAGAACTCGAAGTAATTTTAGCGATGGACTTCGATATTGATGTTCCAAGGAACTTCGACAAAATCGTTTTGCCTGTTGCCCAAAAATATCACCCGGTTCTTCAATACTTGGAATCATCCTATTTGAAGTATGGACAGACTGTTGATCCTGATGCTGTGTTTGGAAATTTTGCTGAGCGCTACTTTGGATGTCCTGACAAAATCTATCAGGACATGATGCGGAAGTGGTTCATCGGAACAGTTCGCCGAGTGTTTGAACCAGGCTGCCAGCGGGATGAAGTTCTGATCTTGCAAGGCAAGCAAGGCTACCGTAAGTCATCATTTCTTCGTGTGATCAGTAATGGATGGTTTGACGATTCGGTTGGGGCACTGACAGAGAAGGATGAAAAGCTGAAACTTCACCGTTCGTGGCTCATTGAGTGGCCAGAGATTGAAGGGGTGTTTCGCAAAAAAGATGTCTCGATAGTCAAGGCTCAAATCACTTGTCAAACTGATCTAGTCAGACCTCCTTATGGTCGTTCCGTTGTTGAAATGCGGCGATTCTCTACAATTTGTGGAACCACAAACGAAGCTCAGTTTTTGGCCGATCCAACGGGTAATCGCCGCTATCAAGTGATGCCAGTTCTGAAAAAGATTGACACTGACTTACTTGAACAGGAACGCGATCAAATTTGGGCAGCTGCGGTTGTTCTGTACATGCAGGGTGAGCAGCACTGGTTTGACGATGATATGCAGTCCGAAGTTAATCGACTGACCGCGCAATATGAAAACTCTCACCCGTGGGAATTCTCGGTGCTCTCCTATATTTCCGATCGCTCACAAGTTACCATTCGTGAGATTCTGCAAAAGGTCATCGGCAAAGACTTGAAGGATCAAACCCGCGCCGATGAAATGATCGTGTGTGACATTTTACGTCGGGCTGGATGGGAGCAAGGCAAGCGCCAAACCGTAAACGGTGTTCGGATTCGTCCATGGGTGCGTTCTGAAGACTTCCCAATGCCGGAAGATGCTGCCACGACTGAGCCAACTGAGGAATTATCTCAGGCGATCGAGAATCAGGATGCGGCACCTCAGACACCTATAGTTGATACTACATGGCCCCCAAGCATAGGCCAGCGAGTTCTAGCTTATTTCGACGGAGAATGGCGACCGGGCTCAGTTAGTGGCGTTCCTGACTTGGAAGGTAAATGCACCACTTGGACTGTTCATCTTGACTCTGGTGCATTCGTTCGCATTCCCACAATTGATCGAATTCACGATCCATCAATAGCAGTTACGCAGGGGTGCTGATGTTTTTAAACAAACGCGACATGGCCGACAAAATCGGCCTTTCTTGCCACACCCTTCGGCGCTATCGAGAGCGTGGGGATTGGCTCCAAGGTATTCACTACATCAAGGTGAGTCAAAACGTTGTACTGTACAACGAAGAATTGGTCCTGAACTGGTTTGCCAATCGTGGGAACCCAGCAGCGCATGAACGAGCGATCGAGAGATACCTTGCAAGTTTAGATGAAGAAACAACGACAGCGGGCCAAACGCGGAAGCGTTCAAATAAACGAGCGGGATGACTGCCTGCAACTCCGATGGACAGTAGAAGGTAAACGCTTTTCTCTGTCCGTCGGGTTAAATACTCCGCTCAATGTCCACAATGCCCGCAGGTTGGCAGCCCAAATAGAGCAAGACATCATCGTTGGGCAATTCGATTCAACACTGGCAAAGTATAAACCAAAACCACTGGAACCCGAACTGGTTAAACCCTCAACGGTGGAATTGTTTGAGCAGTTCATCGCATATCGCCGGAAGTCTGGAACTAGCGAGCAGGCTATTACAGCTCGATACAAATCAATGCTGGCCAACCTCAAACGGTTTGAGCGTGACATCGAAACAGAATCGGATGCCCGTCAATTTGTTGACTATGTCCGATCGCGACAATCACCACGCATCGCAAATCAGAGCCTAACCATGCTCAAATCATTCGCAAATTGGGCAATAGAGCAGCACCTGACTGAGCACAACCCATTTACACCAATCAGACCACTGAAGGCGGCAAAAAGCGTCTCTGAGAGGCGCAAACCATTTGCCAAAAATGAAATCATACGATTGCTGGAGACGGCAAAAACTCACCCTAAGTTTTACCGCTGGCACGATTTCTGCATGGTGTTGCTGTACTTGGGTTTGCGACCGTCTGAAGCGATTGGCCTACGCTGGCAGGATGTTGACCTGAGCCGAGGAGAGGTAACTATTGCCTCATCCCTGGCTCGTGACGGGGAAGGGCGATCGAGAGGAACCGCCAGAGTCAGGAAGTCTACCAAGACTGAGAACAGCAGGGTTTTACCCATACCTAAATCGCTGCTGGTCATGTTGAAAGGCAGGGCATCTGCGACCACGGGTAAACCGAGCGATTTGATATTCACCTCACCCACGGGCAAGCCGATTGACGATCACAACTTCAGCCAGCGTACTTGGAAATCACTATGCAAAGCGGCAGGGGTTCTTTACCGGGTTCCCTACGCTTGCCGCCATACACTTCTAAGCCATGGGATAGAGCAGGGAATGACGCCACAGCAAGCGGCATACATCGCGGGCCACAGTTCAACCAGGATGGTGAATGAAACCTATGGCCACATGATCACAAGGCCGAAGCTTCCAGACTGGCAAATTTCAGAAAGTTAGCTGCCCAACCTCTATTTGTTGCCCAACCTCTGCCCAGTCAAGGGAAAGGTTGGGCAATTTGCTGCGAACCAGTTCTATCAAGGATTTTCAGGGTTTTACCCTCTGCCCAACTTGGACAACCTATCTGAGGTTGGGCAGAGGTTAGGCAGGAGGTTGTCCCCTTAGAACCACAAGGATTTGATGTATCTCTGCCCAACCTGGACAACCTATTTTTATATAACTTTTATTTTTTAAGGTTATTGGCTACAGGTCGGTAGGGTACAGATAGGGCACAACAGTTAGGCATAATGCCTAAAGCTGGCTACTAGCGAAGGTTTATTCCCACATTGACATCGTAGGGGTCACTGGTTCGAGTCCAGTTGTGTCCATTCAGTTTTAGCTTCTACAGTGCTGATCGCGGGTCGATCGTCTGAAAACCTACTTAGCATTGCTTGATATATTTTGAGCATTTGTACCATTGGATAACGTACAAATAGCATACATATTCTGCCTCGATATCTCGTGATGCCTGGTGCATCGAGAAAACTTATCTTAGAAATCGCCTACATTGTCTACAAATCTACGAAGTTTCTAGGATGCTTATTTTGCAAGGTTTAGATTCCCTTGCCGTTTTGTAGACGGGTATCTACAGGTTGTCTACAAACTGTCTACAAATCGTTTTGCCAGTCGGGAAGTTGGGGTTTTGTGATCATTTGCCCATAGCCTTCATTCACCATTCTGGTTGAGCAGTGCCCCGTAATGTAAGCCGCCTGCTGTGGGGTAAGACCTTGCTCAATGCCGTGGCTAATCACAGTGTGGCGGCAAGCATAGGGAACCCGATAGGGCACGCCTGCTGCTTTGCACAATGGATTCCATTGGCGTTGGCTGAAGTTGTGATGATCGATCGGTTTGCCCGTGGGTGACTTGAATATCAGATCGTTTGGACTTCCCACAATCACAAAGGCTCTACCCTTCAGCATGACCAGTAATGATTCAGGCATGGGTAGAACCCTGCTATTTCCAATTCTTGGTGGCCTTCCTGATCCTGGCAGTGACTTTCGATCGCCCTTCCCCAGCACGAGCTAAAGATGAAGCAATGCTTACCTCTCCTCGATTTAGATCAATATCCTACCAGTGTGGTTCGATTGCTTCTGATAGTCATAGTCCTAAATATAACAGCATCACACAAAAGTCATGCTATTGGTAAAACTTGGCATGGGTCTTTGTTGTCTCCAGTAGTCGTATGATTTCATTCTTAACGAATGGTTTACGTTTGGCTGAAGCGCTTCTAGATGCCTTCACCGCTCTAATGAGGCAGTGATACCCAAGGATATTTTGCGCTTGACGGCGGATTTAATTACGCCTCAGTAGGCTTCGCATCTTCCATAAGGATTGCAGAGTGCAACGTGATAAGTTTGAGGGTATTGTCCAAATCCAACAACACTTCCCTGATCTTGCTACCTTTCCTCCCCTTCGACATGGATAAAGTTGAGCTTAGTAAAGAGTTATCACAAATGATCAAAAGAAGCTACCAGACTTCTAAAATTTTCTTGGTTATAGGATAAGGAGAAATAGTGTAGAGATGTCCCTCTTGCGGAAAAGTTTGGGTCCTTATGAAATTTTAATGTTCCTAAAGTTTATGCCTAGTCGGTTGGATTAGCTGATGGTGCTGAAGCAATCAACTGCAGCTTGCAATTCTAACCTTGCTTTATTGAATGCACCTGCTTTTGCTGACTTTAAGCTCCGGTTGACTGAAAAAGCTGTTTTATAGAACCCATTTGAGATCTTTATAATTAGGAATAAGGTAATGAAAATCCCTGAATCGAAGCACTATGCCGTATTCCAGCAGCCTCACTGATGAAGAATGGGCGATTGTTGAACCCCTGTTACCCCAGATTCTCCCACCGAAAAAACGAACTCGACCGTTGGAGTGGAGTTATCGGGACATCCTCGATGGCATCTTCTATCGCCTCAAAAATGGATGCAATTGGGAAGACTTGCCCAAAGACCTCCCACCCTACTCCACCGTCTATTGGCACTACAAACAGTGGCGCGATGCGGGAGTGGTTGACACTCTGATGCAAACCTTACATGCACAGGTGCGAGAACAAGTCGGAAAAAAGCCCAAGTGGACTCGCTTGATCATCATTGACTCTCAAGCCGTAAAGAATACTTGTAACGCGAGTATAGAGTCGAAAGGATTTTGTTTCTACAAAGCGACCAACGGGATTAAACGGCATCTTGCCGTTG
>LUGL01000124.1 GCA_002796835.1 Elainella saxicola E1
AATTAGCGTCACGTTCTTCCCCGTTTTGCAGGGACGATCACCTGTAGCTCTCTCTCCTTTGAGCGCACGGGCATATAAGCGCACCATCATCAGATTCACCCCCGTCTCATCAATGAAGACCAAGTCCTCTGGACGTACCTCTCGCATCGTTTCCCAATACTCACGACGCAACGCTTGCACCCGATCACTTTCTGCTTGAGTAGCATGAAGTGTTTTTTTTTCGAGTTAAATTCAACTGTTGCAGGGCACGCCACAGGGTACTAACACTCACTTTTAGTCCTAGTTTTTGCTCCAGTTGAACACAGATCTCTTCTAAGGTTGCATCATTATCCTGCTCCACTATCTCTCTAATCAGGTTGTGATGTTCATCTAATTTAGCCGTAAACCCACCCGTATGCGATTTGGGCTCAATCGTCTTTTCAGTGCGATAGCGTTTAAGCAACGTTTGGATAAATGCCAGACTCACCTTGAATCTTTTAGCTAATTCCCGTTGTGATCCTTCCTCTTGCTCATAAGCATCTATAACTCTTTGGCGCAAATCAACTGAATATGCCTTCATAAATCAGTAACTCTACTGTTAACAGTGTTTTTTAGTGTAATGCATTGAGTTGAAAACCGCTATAGAACACCTTTATGATCGACCAATAAAATATCAGCTCGTGTATGATCAATCTGCCAAACTTGATTACTGTATTCAACAACAAGTGCGTCTCCATCACGGGTTTTCAGTGCTAAACGAGATCCTCGCCAACCAATATTACGAACTTTAGTTGCTTGTTCTTGTCTGGCAATGAATGGAGCCAACAAGCGGTAAACGGTCATATGACTGGGATAGTAATCTTGTCCATCTGCTTTAGCTTTTTGTCTGACTTTGATTGCGACCTGTGCTGGGGTACATTTCCCCTTGTCGTAAGCCGCAACAATAAAATCTTGCCATTCCTGACTAATTCGACGAATTCCCTTATCTCGTCGTCCATTCTGGGCAAAAGCAGCCAAGCCCTCTTTTTCCACCTTCTTCACTAAACGTTGAACGGTACGAATGTCGCAATTTAACTGTTCAGCTGCAGTTCTAAGGCGTTTACCATAGGTCTTTCGATCGCAGGGCTCAAGCAGAGTTTGGATTACTTTCAGTCTTAATTTTTCTTCAACAGATGCAATCTCGACAATAATTTCATTACTTTCAGACTTTCAGACTCTTGACTCGCATCCTCATATTCTGGAGAAAAGTTAGAAGCTTCCATAAGCCATCCCTTATCTCAGTACAAATGTTTAGTACCGAGATACTACAACTTAAAATCGCGACAGTCAATGTGTTAATTCAAAAAAGTTGGGGTGCAGAAAAAACGACAGTCAATGTGTTAAAAATCTAAAAAACGACAGCTAATGTGTGATCGCTCAATTCCGCCTTCACTTCCTGCAACTTAAGCAAACCCCTTATACATCAAAGCTTCCAGGGAATCGCGTTTGACGACAAGAATTTGTTAAGACGACAAATAAAGTGTTACTCGACAGTTGTTCTCGAATCCATCGGGTTTCGCGCTTGCCATTATTAAATGCTCGACTAAATTGTCGCAACCGATTCATCCGTACCCGTTGTCCTTGGGGTAATAGAATCCCATGATTCGAGCGAATCGACAAAACCAACGGTAGATCCAGTTTGTATACGACATTGATAAAGGGGGGCTCCACTCTCCCCATACAAACTATCGGCTAATACACGCTCAATCTTGAAACCGAAGGCGGCAGGGTGCAAAAAACCAGTTTGAGCAGATTTCTCTCACCACTGTAACCCAAGTCAAACTCAGGCTCAAACAGTATCACAGTCCTGAACAAATTGCTGGGCGACTCAAACGAGAGGGACAACCAACGGTGAGTCATGAAACTATCTACCAGATGATTTACCACGACTACGCAGGAATGGGAGTTGATGCTCAATATTTGCGGCAGTCACACATTCGACGGCAGAAACGGAGAACTCAACGCAGTAAACGAGGATTGATTGCTAATTGAGTTGGGATAGAGAGGCGACCGAGGATTGCCGAAGAGAAGAGCCAGATTGGGTATTGGGAAGGAGATACAATCATTGGATGCAATCATCTTGGAGCAATTGCAACCCATGTAGACAAAGCGTCAAAGTTTCTGGTGGCGCGACTGATGAAAAACAGCACAGCAGCGCAGATGAACCAAGTCAGCATTGAGGCATTCAACGAGATTTCTGCTGACAAACGACGCAGCTTTACGTTTGACAATGGCAAGGAATTTAGTGCCCATCAACAGCTAGCGAAAGAGCTTGGAGTGCAATGTTATTTTGCCAATCCCTACCACTCGTGGGAACGTGGATTGAATGAACATAACAACGGATTAATTCGACAGTTTTTCCAAAAAGGAACGAACTTTAAGATTGTCAAGCAACAGCAGGTGGATGAGGTGGTGGAGTTGATTAATCATCGACCGAGAAAATCGTTAGACTATCGCACTCCTCATGAGGTATTCTGGGAGCAATCAGGTGATGTTGCACTTCAGATTTGAATTGGCGGCATGATTTACTCTTAGTGGCTCTCCCATGATTTCCCTCAGGAATAGAGTTTTATGTCTAGCCTGCTGTCTAGTTCAATTCTCATCGTAGATGCTCAGCCTACTAGTCTGGAGGGTATTTCTAAGGCACTCAATCGGGTAGGGCTAGACGTGGCGATCGCCACTAATGGAGAACTTGCGCTGCAACAAATTGCACGAAAACGACCTGAACTGATCCTCCTCGATGCGAAGTTGCCGGGAATCGATGGTTTTGAAACCTGTCAACGATTAAAAGCTAATCCTGCGACTAGTGATATTCCCATTCTCTTGATGATCGACCTTGCGGATAGGAAGAGTCAAGTGAAGGCACTGGAATCGGGAGCAGCAGACTATGTAACGAAACCATTCCAAATACAAGAGGTGTTAACGCGGGTCAGAACTCATTTGCAACTGCAAGTTGAGCAAATCAGGGTCGCAGAATTGGCAAAAGCGAACGAAGTCTTGCAGCAAACGGCGTCACAATTAGCTGATTCCCAGGACCTGAATGATTTTCTCAATCACCTTCTGCTTGAAGCTGCTCAAGAGATGGGAGCTGTGAACAATTCGATTTTTCTGTGCGACGATCCGCCATCACAAACCTATCGCATGCATCATTCCGTTCACGATGGGCAGGTGATTGATCTCAACACGGATCCTCGATTTGAGTTTTGGAAAAATACCGTCATCTCGACAGAAAATAAAAATTGGCGATTGATTCAATCCCAGGGATATATCTGGTATGTTTTGGAACCGGATGAGACTGAAACAGACTTGTGTAATTTTTCGATCATTTGGCATCGCGATATGCAGCATCGCGCGGTGATATGTGTTTTGTTACAGCTTGGCAATGAACCGCTTGGATATATGGGGCTTTACTTCCGTGAACCTGTGCAACCCTCACCAGAGCGGGTTCGACTGCTCCAAACGCTTGCCAATCAAGCTGCACTCGCGATTCAACTGACTCGGTTATCGAAAAAAGCGAAACAAACCGCGATCGCCTGCGAGCGAGAACAGGCAGCCCAGGCTCAGGCTACGGAATTGTCTAGAGCCAATCGTCTACTGCGAAATAGTTTAAGCCGCCTTTCAACCAATCCAAATCTCAACGATATTTTGGGGCATCTCTTAGTTGAACTCGTTGCCTACGCAGGAGCAGCAGTTGGCCATATCTTTATCTATGATCCCAAACAAAATACGATGAATTTTAAGGCTCGTTGTCGAGATGGGCAAGCATTCTGGACACCTGCTGAGGATGAGCCTGTTCTGTTTCAAGTACCGATGCCGCTTGAACAAACCCCCATCTTCGAACAATTGAGCAACCAACCGCAATTAGCAGTGTTGAACCAACCTGAATTTGAAGGGCGCATGTGGCCTGGTGTTCTGGAATGGTTTCAAGCTAAAGGCTATCAAGGAACTAGCAGCTGTATTTTAATGGTGGGTGATCGTCCTCTGGGCATGTTAGCAATGGCATTCCCTCAGCCGATCGCGTTTCGTTCTGTGGAAGAAGAGCTAATTCTGGCACTCGTGCAACAGATCGCTTTAGTCGTTCAACTCACTCAATTCAGCGAAGTTGAGAAACAACAGGCGATCGCCCGTGAACGAGAACAAGCCGCACAAAATCAGATAGCCGAACTGGTGCGTGCCAACCATGTTATGCGTGAATGTGTGGATCGGATCTCCCAGGCAACCAATCTTGATCAGCTTCGTCCTAACCTATTAGGAGTTCTCATGACGCTGCTAGGAGCAATAGGCTGTAGCCTCTGGCGCTATAATGCCAGCGACGGCTCTGTCACCCTTGACCAAGAGTTTGCAGAGGGTCAGTTCTACACGCGAGCGACGTCAGGGTTTGCTCACCCAGAGAAGCACTTTTTTACACCTGATCATGCACCGTCCTTCGAGAAACATCAGCGACTCATCGCTGGCGAGATACAGATACTAGACGTGAAAACCTCGAATGTGTTTCTGCTGAACGAGCGCGAACATCTTCTAGCACAAGGTGTTAGCACACTGATCGTGCTCCCAATGACCGCAGCAGGACAGCACCTAGGGCGGCTGGCTCTGAATTTCCAAGAAGTTCGCCTGCTATCACCGTCCGAGTATGAGATGGCGCAGTTTATTACTAACCAACTTGCACTCGCTCTACAAATGGCAGATTTGGCAGAGGATGTAAAACAAGCCGCGATCGCTCGTGAACGTGAACAAGCCGCACAAGAGCGTGCCGCAGAGTTGATCAAAGCAAATGTAGTTCTGAGAGGGACAATGGCTCGTTTAGCGAGTGAGTCATCGTTAGAGGAATTTCTAGAACATGTGTTAGCGCAAGCTTGCCGGAATGCCAAAGACTCTGGCGCTATTCTAATTTATGATGAGCATCAAGACCATCTTGTGGTCACTGCTACCTATGGCTCGAAGATTCCTTACTATACCGATCAACCTATTATTCCCACTGCTCATTTTCCGGATTGGTTAACCTTAATCACAGCAAAACGACCGATCATTCTTGAGCCGGATTCATCTGAATTCTATATAGAAGAAGTAGCAGATTGGCATCAGCAGCAAGGCCATCAAAGAATTATTGCAACGCCACTCATAGTCGATAATCTTCCATTGGGTGTGTTTGGTGTAGCGCTTTGTGATGAGCCCCCCCCGAACAAAGTTGAATTAGAACTATTTCAAGCCTTAGCACAACAGGTCACGCTGGCGATTCAGCTCACTAAACTCGCAGAAGAAGCGAAACAGGCCGCGATCGCCCGTGAACGAGAACAAGCCGCACAACAACGCGTGATTGAATTAGCCAACACCAATGATGCTTTGCAGCGATCGGTTGCCTATTTGACCACAGCCGATAGTCTACAGTTATTTCTCAATTCCGTCCTTCAAGAAGTCTTCCAGACTAGCACGGATATTGATTCAACCGTCGTTTTCGGTTATAGTCCTCTCTCCCATACCCTACAACTATTAGCGATGGTAATACAGGGTGAGGTGATTGACATTGCAACCGATCCACAGGCTGAGGTTTACCGATCGCCCATTCCCTCTGAAGTCGCAGGCGATTGGCACATTTCGAATCCAGAACGCCAAATTGTTTGGGTCAATGTCGATAATCTCCTATTTGAGCAAGCGATTCCTTGGCACAAACAACGAGGGCATCAACGCCTGAATGCAATTCCCCTCTTTGGCGGTGGACAACCTCTTGGTTTTGTAGGGATGAGCTTTACCACGTGCAATCCTCCGACGGAAGCCCAAATCGAACAGTGGTGGGTCTTTGCTCAGCATATTAGCTTAGCATTGCGACTTGCTAATCTCGCAGAAGAGGCAAAACAAACGGCGATCCTGGACGAACGGAACCGGATGGCACGAGATATTCACGATACTCTCGCTCAGTCGTTCACTGGAATTATCATGCAGCTAGAAGCCCTCAAAGGAATATTAGTGATGGACAGCGATGAAATTCAAACTCGCCTCGATCGCATTAGTAACATGGCTCGTCTAGGGTTATCAGAAGCTCGTCGATCGGTTCAGGCTCTCCGTCCTCAAGCACTTGAAACTGCAAATTTGGTCGATGCTTTGCGTCAACTCCTGCAACAAATGACTCAAGGTGCTCCTGTTCAAACAAAGTTCTATGTAGAAGGGGCAGTTCAACCACTCACCGCTACGATTGAAGAAAATCTTCACCATATTGCCCAAGAAGCCCTGACAAATGCAATCCGCCATGGTCATCCCCAATCAATCCTTGTTCGCTTGTTATTTGAACCTGCAACAGTCTATTTGCAAATCATTGACGATGGCTGTGGATTTACTCCCACTGAAGAGACCATTTCTGGCTTTGGACTGATTGGCATGCAGGAACGGGTTCACCGTTTAGGTGGGCAACTATATCTCACCAGTCAACCTGAACAAGGCACTAAAATTATTGTGACGGTACCCCTGAGAAAATAGTTCATTGGTTTGTAGAGAATAATTTGTAGAGAGCAGTAGAGAACCAGTAATGACACCTGCCATTCGTTTGTTAATTGCTGAAGATCACGCCATTACACGAGAAGGCATTGTTGCCATCTTTAACCGAGATCCCGGCATCACGGTTGTCGCAGAGGCCGAAAATGGGGAACAGGCAGTAACGCTCTACCGTGAACATCAGCCTCATATTGCCTTAATTGATCTCAGAATGCCAAAACTGAATGGTTTAGGTGCGATCGCTCAAATTCGCCAGGAGTTTCCCAAAGCTTACATTATTATTTTGACTACCTATGATACCGATGAAGATATTTATCGGGGACTCAGTGCAGGTGCCAGGGGTTACATCCTCAAAGATACCACTGCCGAAGAACTGATTCGTGCGGTTCGGAATGTTTATGACGGACAGAAATATATTCCTTCAGAGGTGGCAGCAAAATTAGCTGAGCGATTGAACAGCGATGAGTTGACCCAGCGTGAACTAGAAGTGCTGCATTTGATTACCAAGGGAAAAAGCAATTCAGATATTAGCGGATTGCTCTCGATTACAGAAGGTACGGTCAAGTTCCATCTTGGCAATATTTTCACCAAACTAGGAGTGAGCGATCGGACTCAGGCCGTGATTAAAGCCTTACAGCGGGGATTAGTGCAGTTGAATTAGTGCAGAGCAGCCTGGCATCATTAATTTTGTTAACCAAATCATTGCTACAGTAGTCTGATTCAATTTGTGAACTTAGTGCGGGCATCTTGCCCGCGCCAGCGAGACGCTGGCACTATCAATATTCGTTAATCATTTAGGAGAGCTATACACCTCACCAAAAGTTTAGTATTTTTCCTATTGAGGAGTACAGTTCCTAATCTTGATTTGCGTTGAGGGTAAAGACTTGACACTGGATGGGTAGGTCTGAGAACAGATTCCTCCTAGCATAAACATATCCATGTTGTGTCCTTGTTAGCTGAAAGGAAATCAAACGTAATGGCGGAACTTAATGGGTTCCACGGGATAATTCCGCCCTTGAGCGATCGCGATCATATTCAAAGTTCACTCAGCGCCACGGTCGTTTTGATGAAATATGGGGATTACCATGAAATTAGAATTTTGGGTAATCGAGANCAAACTCAAGCAGGTGATGATTAATATTATTTGTAATGCCTGTGAAGCAAGTCCGCCAGGAAAAGAAATTGACTGTAAAATCGAGCTTTTAGAACCAAACTTAGTTTGCATTCAAGTTTGCAATCAGGGTCAGCCCATTCCACCAGAGGTGCTGGAAAGACTGGGACAACCTTTTTTTTCTACAAAACCAGAGGGGACAGGCTTAGGATTGGCGATCGTCAATCGCATTTTGAACGCTCATCGAGGAAAATTATTGATTCAGTCCAATCATACTGAAACAAGTGTCAGCGTTTATTTGCCAACTATTTTAGGAATGTCGAGATGAATCAAGCTGTATGTGCGATCGTCGGATTTGGCTCTGGAGTTAGCCTCAGTGTTGCGAAAGCCTTTGGCAAGGAGGGATATACTCTGGCGCTTCTGGCACGGAATCCAGCTAAACTGGCTGAAAATGTTCAAATTTTAGAACAGGCTGGTGTTGCGGCTCATGCGTTTGCGGCTGATGCGGGGGATGAAGCCTCGCTGATTCAAGCATTCGATCAAATTCGCTCTCAATTGGGTGATCCAGCAGTCCTGATCTATAATGCAGCCCTTTGGAACCTGGATTCGATCCAAACTTTAACCACGGCTGATTTGGTGCAGGATTTTAACGTCAATGTAACTGGCGCGATCGTCTCAATTCAGCAGGTGTTACCAGCGATGCGTCAGCAAAAGCAAGGCACTATTTTACTGACTGGGGGCGGATTAGCTCTATACCCTAACCCTATGCTGATTTCGCTTGGGATTGGTAAAGCGGGAATTCGATCGCTGGCTTTGGGATCAGCGCCAGAATTAGCAATTGATGGAATTCACCTGGCTACAATTACGATTTGTGGTACAGTCGCACCTGGAACAAAATTTGATCCCGATGCGATCGCCAGCGTGTATTGGCAGCTACATACCCAAAGTCAGGATTTCTGGCAAACTGAATACATCTATCAGTAATAAGGTTAAGAAAAGATTAGGGACTTTATATCATTCAGTTGCTAGAAATGACCGAATCTAACAGATAGCGGAGAACGCATCAGTATGACATCCACACCTACACTATTTGGCGACACTCCAATTGCTCTCGTTCCTGCTCATACCATTGCTGAATTTCCAGTGAACACGTTTTTGGAAAGCATTGTCGTTGACGCAGATAATACTTTGTTTATCACCAGTCACTATGAAGGGAGAGTGATTCGAATTGGTGTGGACGGGATAGCAACCACCTTTGCGATGATCACAGGCAAAGCAACCGGATTGGCCCTTATTCCTGATGGTCGCTTGCTTTTGTCGGGTTGGGATGAACAAAATACATCTGTCGTCTGGGAAATTTCTACTGAAGGAACTGCTCGAATTCTCGTCTCTTTGCCGGATGCTATTTTTTTAAATGGGATCACTCCTCTCACCAATGCACTCTACTTGCTTGCTGATTCCTATCGAGGGGCAATTTGGGAAATAGACGTAGCACAAGGGAAGACTCGCATCTGGTTAGAACACCCACTTCTAGCGCGAGCGAACCATGATAATGAAGTTCCTGCTGTGAATGGACTAAAGATATTTGCAGGTCACTTGTATGCCTCAAATACTCAAAACACTCAAATTGTGCGAATTCCGATTCAGGCGAACAATCAACCTGGCGAGCCGGAAATTTTTGTTCGCGATGTCAATATTGATGACTTTGCCTTTGATGCTGCGGGTAACCTCTATGGCACGACCCATGTCTTCAATAGCGTGGTGAAAATTGCTCCAGATGGCAGCATCACGACGATCGCTCAAGCTAAAGAAGGTATGGTTGGTACAACAGCGGTTGCTTTTGGTCGATCGGCAGAAAACCTGACTCACCTTTACGTCACAACCAATGGTGGCATGTCCTTTCCACCTCCGACCGGACTTGAACCAGCAAAAGTGGTCCGTTTAGAGGTCGGAATAGAGGGGTTACCACTATGACAAATTCCATGGACCAGACCTCAGATCCCCCAGTTACGGTGGATATTATCCAGAAAATTAAACCGGGCTGTGAGGCGGAATTTGAGCAGGTTCTGACCGAATTAACTGAAGCAGCAAAAGCCTTTGAAGGACATCTGGGTACCAATCTATTTCGACCCTCTGACTACGCCAATCCAGAGTATCGAATTCTTTTCAAGTTTGACCACTTAAGCAATTTGCAGCAGTGGGAAGCATCAGCGATTCGACGCAGGCTTTTGGAACGCGCTAAACGTCTGACGGTGGGAGAGGGCAAATGGCAAACCCTCAACGGATTAGAGACTTGGTTTACACTTTCGACGCAACAGGCGATCGTTCCACCACCCCGCCACAAGATGCTGCTGGTGACCTGTCTGGCTGCCTTTCCCACAGCTAACGTCGTGAATTGGGTATTGCTGCCGATAAATCCGGTTTTGCCTCCCTTTTTCCGGCAACTGCTTGGCATGGTACTCCTGCTGTCCCTCATGACTTATGTGGTGATGCCACGTGCAACAAAATTGTTTGCGGGATGGTTATATCCTAAATTAAATCGTTCATTCGGTTGAGATAAGTAAGGAGAACAGTAGGATGCTATTTTTCATTATCTAATTAACCAAAGATATGCTTCCAACAAAACAAAAGTAATTAATGCTAAAACGAGTGATAAAGCATATCAACCAAGCTTTAAGTGTCATCAATTTTTGACTAAGAGGAGATAAGGTTAATGGTCAGCGAATGGAACGGTAAGGTTGCACTGGTAACTGGCGCAAATAAAGGGCTTGGATTTGAAATGAGTCGCCAACTTGCACAGCAGGGATTGATGGTGATCATTGCAGCCCGTAAGCTTGAAGCGGCTGAAACAGCGGTAACAAAGCTAGTAACTGAAGGATTGCAAGCCGAAGCGATCGCGCTAGACATCAACGACAGTGCTCAAATCCAGTCAGCCGCTCAAGAGATTAAGGAACGGTTTGGCAAACTGGATGTGCTAATTAACAATGCAGGCATCATGCTGGATGGAGCGTGGGAAATTAGCAACGCAAGTTCTGTTTCGATCGATATTATTCGCCAAACATTCGACACCAATTTTTTTGCGTTGGTTGAAGTGACACAAGCATTGTTGCCCTTAATCCTCAACAGCCCAAGCGGTAGGATTGTCAATATGGCCAGTATCGAAGGATCTCTGAGCCTTCATGCTGATCCAAGTTCATATATCTATCATTCCAAGCCATTTGCTTATAATGCCTCTAAAGCTGTGGTCAATGCCTTTACTATCCATTTAGCACATGAGCTGCGGAATACGCCCGTGAAAGTTAACAGTGCCCATCCTGGCTGGGTCAAAACCGAGTTAGGCGGAGATGGCGCAATGATGGATATTACTGAAGGAGCAAAAACAGGTGTACAGTTAGCGACTCTACCTGATGAAGGCACAAGTGGTGGCTTTTTCCATCTTGGCCAGCCTGTTCCCTGGTAATTTCAGGAATCATTACGATCCTATTTTGTGGAATGGCGGCCTTCAATTTTCTCGTTCTATCTCTAAGGTCAAATCGATGCAAGTTTTAGTGATCGCTCGTGTCAAACCAGGAATTTCACTGGAGCAAGTTTTACCTCATGTGAGTGCAGAAGCGGCTCAAGCCTGGGAATTTTATGCTTCAGAACAAATTCGTCAGATGTATTACATTACTGATATGAGTGGAGCTGTCATGCTCTGGGAAGGTCACAGCGTTGAATCTGTCACACAAGAAGTCCAAAAGTTGCCAATGGTTCAGAAAGGCTTTCTAGAATGTGAGATTCTGCCCCTTAAGTCTTACACAGGTTATGCGTCACTCTTTCATCAGCCCTGATTATGATTGAATCAGTCTCATCACTGTAGAGACTTGAAACCATAAGTACAGAGAACACTAAAGTTTGGCTGATTACGGGATGCTCTACAGGATTTGGTTGGGCATTGGCAGAAGCGGTGTTACACCATGGCGATCGCTTAATTGCCACCGCCCGCAAACCTGAACAACTGCAAGATCTGGTCGATCGCCATCCTGAAATCGCCAGAGCGATCGCATTAGATGTCACAAGTTTAGAACCAATCCAAGCAGCCCTGCAGCAGGACCAAAGCGCATTTGGTCAAATCAACGTACTGGTCAACAATGCCGGATATGGTTTGATTCTGCTAGAGCAATTCATTTTATTAGAATCTGATTCATCTTTCCCTTTCCATTCGTCCTCTTGGAATAACTGAATTGTCGCTGTTACACCGCACTAATTTTGAAATTTGGAGACGATGAAATCGTGGTCATTACTCATTACACTGCATTCGTTAATCACGTTAATCTGCATTATTTGAGGGCAGGGCAAGGTGATGCGGTTGTATTGCTGCATGGATGGCCTCAAACTTCTCATGAGTGGCGTAACATCATACCCCAATTGGCAGAACACTATACCGTGATCGCACCAGATATGCGAGGGCTGGGGGACTCTTCCGTTCCTGAAACCGGGTATGATAAGAAAACGGTTGCAGAAGATATTCATCAAATCGTACAACTTCTGGGATTTCAGCGAGTATTTCTTGTCGCTCATGATATGGGTGTTCCAGTTGCTTACGCTTATGCCTCTCTCTATCCTAACGAGGTTTGTAAGTCCGTTATTTTGGATGTTCCACCGCCAATAGCAGGCACGGTAATTAATCTTTGGCACATTGGATTCCACATGGTTCCAGATCTACCTGAAACTTTGATTCAAGGTCGAGAAGCAGCCTATCTGCGTTATTTCTATGGGGATGCCTATCCTCATGCGATTACCGAAGAGGATTTTCAAGAATATGTACGCTGCTATAGTCAACCTGCTTCACTGCGAGCCAGCCTCGATTATTATCGATCGTTCCCTCAAGATGTCCAAGACAATGCTGAGTTTGCCAAGACACCCCTCAAAATGCCTGTTTTAGTATTATCGGGAGAGCGATCGCCCCTAGGAACCTCTGCCTATGAAGTGATGAAAACGCTGGCGATCGATGTGCAAGGTGAAGTCATTCCCAACTGCGGACATTGGATTCCCGAAGAGCAACCAAAAGTATTGTTTACGAAATTAACTGCTTTTTTAGGTCAAGAGGAAAAGCAAAAAAGTTTCAGCAAAACTGACTAAGAGGATTTTCGCGATGCATTCACTCGAAGCTTATGCGCCCAACTATGTCCACTTTGCCAAACTAACACGGCAAGCAGGAATTCTCACGGTTCAATTTCATACCAATGATCAATCTTGGGAATTGATGGGGGAAACTCGCGATTCGTTGCCAGATTTATTTATCGACATTGCCCACGATCGCGAGAATCGAGCCGTTATTATTACCGGAACAGGAGATGACTTTTGCGCCACGCTTAATCCAGAAAGCCTTCAAAGAGAACTGGGTGCTTGGGGAGCTGATGTTGCCGATCGATGGCGGTTTGGTGGCAATCATGCAGTGCGTAAAATGATTGAGATTGAAGCCCCTGTGATCCTTTGTCTCAACGGTGCGCTATTACAACATGCTGAAATTTGGATGGCTGCCGATATCATTTTGGCCGATCCACAGGCGACCGTTCAGGATTTTCATATCGTTAGTGGTCAGGTCCCAGGAGGCGATGCCTCAGTCGTATGGGAAACGTTACTTGGTCATAGTCGAGCCAAATATTTTCTGCTAACTGGACAGACTCTCAGTGCTCAGGAATTACACCAGCTTGGCATTGTGCATGAATTGTGCGATCGGGCCTCTCTGCTTAACCGTGCCCAAGAGCTGGCATCAAAATTCACCAGCTTAAATCGTCATGTATTGCGTTATGCCAAAGCTAGCGTGACTGAGCGATTACGTCGCAACTTAGCAATGGAACAACCCTATACACAAGCGCTAGTGATGCTCGGTGCTCAATCCGCAGTTCCAGAACTCCTTGCTCAGCTCCAACCATAGGTCTTTTATGTCAATTTGACGTACTTCAAATTATGAAAATTGGTATCATCGGCAGTGGAAACATGGGACGATCTCTAGGATTACTATGGGCAGAACAAGGTCATGAAGTTTTCTTCGGTGCTCGAACCAAAGAAAAGGGGCAGGCAGTCGCCAAATTTGCTGAGCTTGGAACGCAAGGTGGCACAAATGATGAGGCAACAATTTTTGGTGATGTCCTGCTGTATACAGCGCGAGGTGTGAATCCTGCTGAGGTACTGACTTCGGTTGAAGTGCTAGCTGGCAAAATTTTAATTGATTGCAACAATTTCGATATTCCAGAAGGGTTTGAGTTTTTACCAATTAAGCAGTCTCTTGCTGAAAAATTAGCTTCAGAAGCTCCAAGGGCAAGAGTTGTAAAAGCTTTTAATACGATGGCTCAGGAGGTTTTTGAACTTGCACCTAGGCCTCTCCAAGATTATCAAGTCTCTGTTTTTGTTTGCGCTGATGATATTGAAGCCCGTAAAACAGTAATGCAGCTAGCGGATGACATTGGGTTTGCTTCTGTTGACTGTGGAGAATTACGTTATGCCCGTTTGGTTGAGGGGTTGGGGGACTTTATCCGTCTCATGATCATTGGTCAATTGAAAAATCCTTACGCCACCATTTCCGTGAATGTATTACCTGCTTCATCAGAGCAGCGGTTAGGTGGCCGGCAACCATCGAACCTCTCATAGGTTGATAGACAATTGAGATTCTCACAAGGATAAGTTATGAAAATTGGAATCATTGGAGCGGGTGAAATTGGTGGGACGATCGGAACATTGTGGTCAAAAGCTGGACATGAGGTTTGCTTCAGTTCTCGCAATCCCCACAAACTCACTGATCTAGTCGCAGCGGCTGGAGCTAATGCACAAGCTGGGACGATCGCAGAAGCTGCTGATTTCGCCGACGTGATTCTCTTGGCAGTATATTATTGGACAACTGATGAGGCGATCGAGGCGGCTGGATCGCTGGATGGCAAAATTCTGATTGACGCTACAAATCCCTACATTCGTACTGACGTAATTCAGCGTGTTCCCTATGCTAGTTCAGGTTTAGAACTCGCTAAAAAATTACCTAATACAAAGATTGTCAAAGCATACAACACCTTACCAACCGCAGTGTTTGCAAATGGGCATCATCGAGGTGAGCCTTATGCATTATTTTATTGTGGGGATGATGTTGATGCGAAGGAGGTTGTCGCTCAACTCATCATCGATAGTGGGTTCATCGGAGTTGATACTGGCAAGTTAAATCAAGTCATTCATCAAGAACCCGATGGCATACTATACAACTATATTGTGACGGTAGCAGAAGCCCAAACGCTATTAGCGCCTCTCCAACAATCTAGTATGAAAGTCGGATAAAACCTATTCATTGTTACTATGCAGAGGATTAAAATGATGTCTACCGATCTCGAAACTCAAAACCTGGCGATTGCTCACACCTTTATCGAGCAGTTCCTTGGCAAAGGTGACATGAGTTTGGCTGAAACAGTACTAGTAGAATAAGGCGTGAGTTTGGCTACCTTTTGTGATTGCTTTAATGCCTTACCCTCGTACGTCTACTTGAATGGTTTAGCCATCGTGCGATTGGGGTAATCGATAAATTCTAGAATTCGGGTTTTGAGCTGCTCTTTACTCACAAAGTTTGCTCGTCTGAGTAACTTACGAATATACTCAAATTCTCGTTGTTCTCGTTTGCCAGGACGCATTGGTTTGGTTGGGGCAGCCCTCTAAAGGTCATTTGAGAGCTTCTTAATATTTTCTATCATCCCTGCCATCACTGGCTTTCAGGATTCTATTCTAAAAGCTGAACGTCTAACACCCACGGTTGAGCCATGATTTTGGGAGAAGTGTTTGAGCGGTTCATCACCGAGAGTCCGTTCAGTGTGATGCTGCGGGTGCTCTTGGAACGAAGTCTGCCTGCCGAGGAGGTTGATGCGTTGTTTGAGCAGTAAGCCCAGCGGCAGTATCACCGAGAATTGCTGTTCTCGACGGTTGTAAATTTGATGAGTCTGGTGGTGTGCGGCATCTTACCGTCACTCAATGGCAACAGAACGGCGCTTAGAGGTGCTCCGCTCGTTCAACAGTGCACCCCTGCCCGGTCATGCCCTAGTGATTTTAGACCCGGCGTTGAGGTTGGCGATTAATGTGTTTGCCTGTGAGGATGGTTATGCCCAAGAGCGGTCGCTGTTGAGCCGTGTGTTGGCAACGGTGGTGAGTGGAGATTTGTGGATTGCCGACCGCAATTTTTGCACGTTGGGATTTCTGTTTGGTCTGCATGGGCGAGGAGTGGCTTTTGTGATTCGTCAACACGGATTGTTACCCTGGCAAACTTGCACTGAGATGGTTTTCGCAGGTGACAGTGAAACCGGAGCCGTGTTTGAACAATCGGTGCAATTGATTTTCAACGACACGTTAAAGGTAACGCTGCGACGAATTGTAGTGCAATTAAATCAGCCCACTCGCGATGGAGATCGCGAAATTGCCTTGCTCTGCAATCTACCGGTGGCCAACGCGAATGCATTGCAAATTGCGGCACTGTATCAAAAGCGATGGCGGATTGAACGATTGTTTCAAGTGCTGGAACAATGTTTTCGAGGTGAAATCAACACTCTGGCTTATCCCAGAGCCGCCTTGTTTGGGTTTGTCATGGCGCTAATTTGCTACAACCTGCTGGCGGTTGCTCAAGCAGCGATGCGGAGTGTGCATGGAGCCAACAAAATTGAAGCTGGAATTTCCCCTTATTATCTAGCCGATGAAGTTTGTCGCGTTCATGAGGGCATGATGATTGCCATTCCTCCACTACAATGGCGACCGTTTGCTCAACTCGGTGTAGACTCCACCGTTCAATTGCTCCAACAGTTAGCCGCACAGATGGAGTTGTCGAAATTCCGCTCTTACCTCAGAGGAGAAAAAAAGAAAGTCCCCAAACCCAAACGGCAAAAAGATAAACCTCACGTCTCCACTGCTCGATTGCTAAGTGAATCGAAATCTNAAAAAAGATAAAAAAGCACCTTGAAAGGGCTGGACCCTGGAAACTATTATTCTCTAGCTAATGTGATGGAAGAGCGATAATTCCCATCAAACCTTCTACACTGAAGTTTAGACTAATCGGTGAAGAAAAGCGGTCAGCACAAACAACGAGGTGACCGCTTATATAGTCAAGAGAGTTTCAAATTCCTTGACTATGAGCCATTTTGACAAGCTTCAGACATTCCGGCACAAAGCCTATCGTTTAATGGGGAACGGTCGAGATGCCCTCTTTGACCTGATGGATGCCGTGCTGACCAGTCGAAGTGTTTCCTCGCTTGCAGAACTCTCTTTATCCCCACTGTTTCGCCGACAGTGGTCGAGTGTGTATGAGTCTTTGCAAGATAGTGACCCACCCCGACTGAAACTGATGGAACTCTATCTAGAGCAGATCGAGCAAGGACATCAGCCTGTTTTGGCAGGAGACCATACTGCTTGGTCTCGGTTGCAGGCAGAAACCTTACGCGAACGTACCTATGAACACCAAGCCAACCCAATGAGTGGAGCCAAGCCGATCACACTGGGACAGGGCTATAGCACGATCGCTTGGATTCCAGAAAAGCAAGGAAGCTGGGCATTACCATTACTGCATGAACGCATTACCAGTGCGGAAACACCGATTGAAAAAGCGGCAACTCA
>LUGL01000125.1 GCA_002796835.1 Elainella saxicola E1
GAGTGGCAAACGCAGGAGGGGGCGAGTCAATGTGATGGGAGGACTGCGCTATCATGACCGCAACCGGCAATGCTACTTCATTGAGCAAGGCAACAGTGAAAGTTGCTACATCAATCTGGTCAAACTCAATGAGTTCGTCAAGCAAGAATGGTTGGCAGCAGGACATTTAGAGCAGGAATTTGAGCAGTGGGGACCGAGAATTTTGGTGGTGCTTGACAATGCCAGCTATCACAAAAAACAGGCCATGCTCGAACAACTGGCAGTCGAATGCCCCAATCTGCAACTGCTGTTTTTGCCGCCTTACAGTCCAGATTTCAACTTAATTGAGTTGGTGTGGCATTCGTGCAAAGAGTTTATTGCGCATCGTTTATTTCAATCGGTGGAGGAACTTCACTCCTTGCTCGACAGATTACTCAATCAAGGGGAACTGGTGATTCAGTGGAAACGCAAAGTGAAGAACAAAGGCAATGCTCTGATCGCAGCTTGATGATGCAAACTAAATGTCGTTCAGCTTATTCCCAACATCCAGGTAAACCGTATCCTTACCACCGCCTTGAACTGGGAAATCGGAGGGGAGAAATCCAAGATCACTGATGGGGTTGGGAATTGGAATTGAACCATCAAGCCCCCGAAGATTGATTGTATTTCGACCACTTCCGGCATAGATGATGTCATCTCCGGCTCCTGACACAATCAAATCATCTCCTGCCCCAGTGTTGATCGAACTCTTTGTGTCGATCGTAATTACAGTATCATTGCCACTGCCAGTATTAGCGCTTACAAAATCAGAGTTAACGTCACCCCCAATTTGTGTGCTTAGGGAGGCTGCTAAAACAAAATCTTGCCCTGAACCTGTACTAATGTTCGTTGTTCCAAAGACGGGTAGTTCGATCTGGTTGTTACCCTTTCCAGCATCGATCGTCTGTGTGTAAGGTTGTCCTACTAGATCTAAATAACTCAGAAGACTCCCTAGTCCTGCCAGGGAATTCATGGTGATAACATCGTTACCGGAACCTGCTGACACCGAAGCATTTCCTGCAGCTAAATAAATCCAGTTGTTGCCACCACCTGCATCAACTTGATAGGTGCCAATACCGCCTGCATCAATGATGTCATTTCCATTTCCTGCCGATACATAGACATTGCCAGAAGTAAGACTACCATCGAAGATATTGTTACCGTTGCCCAAATCGATTTTGTAGTTCCCTTGCCCTACCGCAACATAATCATCATCTGCACCTGAATTGATCGTAATATTTCCGACTATCGGCAACGAGTTAAAAGTGAGCGTATCTCCACCACCGTATGGAGGGTAGAAACCTTTCTGTATATTCTCAAGCCCTGCCAGAATTACATCATTTCCTTTACCAGTTTCAATTTCGTTATTGCTTCCTGGAGCGTCTATCCAATCATTTCCTTTCGTACCTTCTATCTCTTGACCGTCGCCTATTATCGTTTGGATGGTGTAAGTAGTGCCACGAAAATCCATAATCCCTTCCTGATTAAATAAACTTAATTGCCTTTGATCAGCGCATGAAGCACCCTGAAGCATGCTGATTTTGCTACTGCTTCACTTCTCAAGCGAATTCTTGGAACTGTTGACACTAGATGAATCGCTCAGAGTCAGCAATAGTTCGACGCACTCAAGGTTCATCGGTTCATCAGCAATCTGAGCAAGAGTCGTCGGTTCTAAATAACAGTGAATACATTCCATCCAACCCGACTGAAAACTGATTAAAAGGGGCGGACTGAGTAGAAACTTAGGCCAATCAGTATGGTCAATCACTAACGGTTGTTTCGTTGGCATCTTCACCTCCTTTAACAAGGTATTACAGCAATCTTGCTTTTATTGAGTTTGAATCAAGTGCTACCTGTAGAGGTGCATTACTCCTATCCCCGATAGATTGAAGCAGATATCTGTAACTAGGATTTTAAAGGTAAGCCAGTGATGTGTCATTTTTGTGTCATTTCTATGACAAAGTGGTCGAGCTGACGCTAAGAATCATTAAATGATGTGAGCCTGTCCGGAGAAGCGAGGAGCCAGAGTAATTGCGAATCGAATTAAAAAAATGATGTCAATAAAAATGGTGCGATCGCACCACCGTTTATTATTTGAATTGATATCTTCTTGAATTTTGCCACTCGTTCTCAGCCGCTCTCCTTGAGAATTTCGCCTTGGACAGAGTTTTCAGCAACTCATGTTGGAGCAATTGAACGGTAGACACTCCATCGGGCTGAGTGGACAGTGCCTTGTATTTAGCCAAACGACATGAAAAAAATCTAAGCAGAGCTGTTCTGAGCATGACCAAAACTTGATGTAAAAATCTCAAAGCTTTTACCAAAAAAATATTTCAGTTATTTTTGAAATATTTCTCTAAGTCTTCCGTTTTCGTTCTTCCAATCTTCCAAGCTTCTTGCAAGTAGAAGAATTTCAGCTTTGAGCAGAACATGAAATTTTGGTCACGCCTCTCTGCTTAGATTATAGAATTAGCACTCATCTAAACATATCAAAGCAAGATGGTCTCAATTGATCGTTCTCGCCTTCGCTCAGCGATGATCCAATTATGACCAGACATCCGATGACTCAGAAGTTTGTTCAGTCACTTGTTCAGAGATTGGTTGATCAACCTGCCCAGCAGTTGAGTTGTGCTGGGTCAGATTCACCTTAACTACCTGATTGCGAGTTTCAACCACTTTGGGCAGCGTCAGGGTCAAAATGCCATCTTTATAGTCTGCCTGAACCTGATCGTTTTGCACTTCAACAGGCAACGAGACAACCCGGCGGAATTGACCGTAGCGAAACTCAGAGCGGAAAATTCCTTTTTCTTCCGTCTTTTGCGCTTGGCGATGTTCTCCAGCGATCGAAACAGCTTCGCGGGTAACTTCGACATTCAGGTCTTTTGCTTCGATACCGGGCAGTTCAGCGCAAACAACCAAATGATCACCAGTGTCTTTCAGCTCGATGGCCGGACGCCAGTTCGTTTGAGGCTCAGGCGATCGGGTCATTTCATTAAAAAGCTGATCGAGCTGATGACGCATTACATCCATTTCCCGCCAAGGTTGCCGATAACGTACTAACATAGGTTGACTCCTGCTTGAATAGTGAGGATTAAATCGTTTCGTCTTCATGTTCCTATGTTGCCGTAATACCCAAATAGCCACAGTGAGGGGAACTCCACCGTCACAGTTGTAATTTCCTCCCATTGATAGACTGCGAAACTAGACTACGAAATTAGGCTGCAAGATCAATCTTTTGCGATCGGCAGCAGGTTCTATCCCGCCGATTCTATTTCTCTGAAAGGCTGGCAATTTTGTCTTTACACTAGAAGATGTAAAAGAATGTAAAGTACATCTGGCGATCATGCAGCTTCAGCCCACCCAACGCACCAAACTAGACGAAACCGATGACAGTCTGTTTTATGACGTGCCTCGATTTGTCACCCATGTTGATGAACATTTCATCCAGCAATTGACGGATCTCTATCGCGAGCGTTTGCAGCCCAACAGCCGCGTTTTTGACCTGATGAGCAGCTGGGTTTCCCATTTGCCCGATGAAATGAAGTTCGAGTTTGTGGAAGGTCATGGCCTGAATCAGGAAGAGTTGGCTCGCAATCCACGCCTGGATCAGTATTTTGTCCAGAATCTCAACCAAAAACAGCTTTTGCCACTGCCCGATCGATCGTTTGATGCAGTTTTGAATACCGTTTCCATCCAATATCTCCAGTTAGCGGAAGCCATTTTTGCCGAGGTCTATCGCATCCTCAAACCGGGTGGTCTGTTCATCATCAGCTTTTCCAACCGGATGTTCTATCAAAAAGCGATTCAGGCTTGGCGGGATGGTTCTGAGGCCGATCGCGTTGAGCTGGTTAAATCTTACTTTGCGGCGATCCCAGGATTTAGCCAGCCGGAAGTGATTCATCGTCCAGGCAGCATTCCCAGCTTTCTGCAAATGTTAGGTATGCCAGGAGGCGATCCCTTTTATGCTGTGATTGGGCAGCGCCTGCCAGATTAACCGAAATATAGAGTAACTGCACTGACTTACAGCCATCTTTTCCAAAAAACTGTGCTCTCGGTACATTTCAGAGAGTAGAAGTTTTGTTTATGATTGGGGGATTGACTCCAACAGACTTGTCTATGCTGCTCGAATCTGGTCCACTGACTCAACCTTCTCTGGCCGACCATCCCAGCGCGGTGGACTACCATCGCCGGACAATCCGTCCGATTGCAGTATATGTCCTGCATGGATTAGCGTCGGATGGCACTGACCTATTGTCACTCGATATGGTGCGGGGCTATGTAGTACGCATCAACTGTCAGACTGATGATACGGCTGTGCTAAATTCCCGCCAGGTCGAGGCTTTTCAGGATGCTTCTGGGCT
Source organism: Elainella saxicola E1 (assembly GCA_002796835.1). Taxonomy (GTDB): domain Bacteria; phylum Cyanobacteriota; class Cyanobacteriia; order Elainellales; family Elainellaceae; genus Elainella; species Elainella saxicola. The sequence goes on from LUGL01000125.1 coordinate 4,380, forward strand.
GGCTGTTTGGGAGCAGCAGATCTGGTTTGGCCGTGAGCAAGAGGTATACTGGTGCGATCGCAGTGACTTTGTGCCGCAGCTATTTGTTGAAATGCCCTACCCCGTGGATGGCGTGGCGGTTTGGCAGTCCACCGTTTATGTCAGCTCCCAAAAGTTAGGGTACATCGTGGTGTTTGATCGCAAAACCGGACGGCAGATTACCCAGTTCCCACTGCCCGGTGTGGGCCGAGCGCGGCTGAGCGTCCGCAACGAAGAGCTATGGATTTGTGATGACATTGAGCGAACGGTTTACTGTATGGATCGGGCTACCGGGGAAGTACAGTTTAGTGTGATTACCCCTTACGCCAATCCTTCGGGTTTAGCATTTCATCCCAATCCCAGCGGCGGAGAGGATCTGCTTTATGTCGCTTATGCGGAAGAAGAATTCTATATTCGCGATAATCCAAACAGCGATGAGGACACTCAAAAAGAATTAACCATTCGCGATCGCACGTTCATTCATCCGCTGCATATCTATGTCAACCAAGACAAAAAATATGCGTTATCGAATGGATATTTGATCGAAATGTCCTATGTCGAGGAGATTTCACCGTTAGAAGAAGTGCCGCTGACGAACTTGGAATGGCGGATTGCCTTGCCTGCCAACACCGATCGCCAAAAAGTGCTGCGGGTTGAATCGATCGGCATTCCCTTTGTGGAAGAAGTGCAGGAAGGACAGCGGGTTGCGGTGTTTCGGATCGATCGGCTGGAAGCAGGAGAAGGTCGGATTTTTGGCTGGAAGGCATTGATGGAAGTGCGCGGCATCAAGTATCAGCTCACTCCGACTGATGTAGAGCGACAGGCAGCCCTCCCGATCGAATTCCAGCAGCGCTATCTGGTGGATGATGATTATCTGGCCATGGATACCCCGACAATTCGGCGAGCAGCCAGAGAAGCAATCGGTACAGAAACGAATCTCCTCCGCAAAATCTTGAAAATTCGCAATTATGTTTACGATCGCCTTTCCTATAGCATTAAACCGCACATTGACACGCCTGATATCGCGCTCGATCGAGGCACAGGTTCTTGTGGCGAATATGTGGGCGTATTGCTGGCTTTAGCTCGGTTAAACGGCATTGCCTGCCGCACCGTTGGCCGCTATAAATGTCCGCCCGATCCCGATCAGCGAGGCGTGCCGCTACAGCCCGACTTCAACCATGTTTGGCTGGAGTTTTATGTGCCGGGATTAGGCTGGTTGCCGATGGAATCGAATGTGGATGATGTGATTGAAGGAGGTCCCTATCCCACCCGCTTTTTTATGGGATTGCCCTGGTTCCATGCAGAAATCGCCAAGGGGATTCCGTTTGAGAAGATTTCAGCGATCGACTTACCTGAGGAAATTTCGATCGGCGATCTGGCCATCAATCATATCCGGTTTACCATTTTGCAGGAGTTGCCTCCGCCAGGTCCGACTGGGGCAGGCTAATGCTGGTGCTATACAGTTGCCAGGTGTTGCGTCCTGCCGCTTTGGCCGCATATAAGGCGGCATCAGCCGCCAAAATTGCTGCTTCTGGAGTTTCTGTGACGCTGGGAATTTGGCTCCAAATCCCAAAACTGACGGTGAGAAAGGAACTGGCCGGGGATCGCTCATGCACGATCTTCAATTGAGCAATGGCAGCCTGTAATTTGCCAACAATACTGATTGCGGCTTCAACCGGAGTCTGAGGCAGGACGATCGCCAGTTCTTCTCCGCCATAGCGAGCCACTAAATCTTCTGGCTGGGTCAATGTTTTTTGAATCGTTTGAGCCACTTGCCGCAAACAGTGGTCGCCAGCCTGATGCCCATAGTGATCGTTATAAGCTTTGAAGCAGTCTACATCGCTCAAAATTAACGACAGCGGTGTGCCATTCTGCTGAGCTTGCTGCCAATGCATCGCCCAATATTCGTCAAAGCGCCGTCGGTTGGGAATCTGCGTTAAGCCATCTAAAGAAGCAAGCCGTTCCAACTCTAAATTAGCCTGCCGGAGCGCCAGCTCAACCCGTTGACGTTCTTGAATTTCTTGTTGCAGCTTCCGGTTTTGCTCCATTAGCTGACGGCGTTGCTGCTGAATCGTGAGCTGACAGTGGATACGAGCTAACACCTCGGTCGCATAAAACGGTTTGGTGATATAGTCCGCGCCTCCGGCAGTAAAAGCCGCCATTCGATCGTCCAATTCATTCAGCGCACTCAGAAAAATGATGGGAATATCCTGGGTTTCGGCATCGGCTTTCAGTTGAGCACAGATCTGATAGCCATCAATTTCGGGCATGCGAATATCCAGCAAAATCAAATCGGGCACTTCTGCCTGCACCGTTTGAATCGCCAGCTTTCCGCCCCGAACTTTGCGAACCTCATACCCCTGACTTTTCAACAAGCTGGTTAAGACAAGCAGGTTATCCACTTGGTCATCCACAATCAAAATGGTGGCACTTGTCTCATCCATATTTGTGGCTCCCGCAGCTGATCCCACTCACGCTTGATGTTCTTTAGAATACCCGTGCAGTAAGGATAAAATCATTTCGAACTGGAACTTTTGGGCATAGAGCCGCAGCTGATCTGCGATCGCTTGATGCTCCGTAGGAATTTGGGCCACCATCTCCAGCACCTGTTCATCTCGACAACGCAGGGCTGCTTGATACAGTTGTGCCTGCCATTCGATCGGCATAAAATCCACTGAGGCCATCCGGAGTGGATCGATCGGTTGAGGCAACAAGGGCTGTTCTAGCGGAGGAGCGGTTGCCGCAGTAGCTTCTGTATAGGAAAAACGGAGATCCAATTGTTGACCGATCACATGATACAAATCGTTGGCTTGAAAGGGTTTACCCAAAAAACTATCGCACCCCACCTCGATCGCTCGGTGCCGATCGGCTTCCAGCACGCTGGCTGAAAGGGCAATAATTTTCGTGGATTTGAACTGGCAGTGATGCTGGGTTTGCTCTACCTGCCGAATTTTTTGCGTGGTGGTAAATCCATCCATTTTTGGCATAAACAAATCCAGCAAAATCAGATGAGGACACCACTGTTGCCAGAAGTCGATCGCTTCCTGGCCATTCGTTGCAGTTTGGATGTCAAGCTGGAGACAAGTCAACATGCGTCCCAAGAGTTCTCGATTATCGGCCTGATCATCCACAATCAAAATGCGATAACGGGGTTGATTCGGCACAAGACCCACAATCGATCGAGGATGGACTCTAACTGGGGAGAGAGAACAGCGATCGCAAACAATCGGCAACTGAATGGTAAAGGTGCTGCCCCGGCCAACAATACTGCGTACGGAGAGTTTACCCCCCATCAGCTCGACAAATTTGTGGCTAATTGTTAGTCCCAATCCTGTTCCTTCGGTGGTGAGTTTGCCTGTGCTCGACTGTTCAAACGCAAAGAAAATGCGACTCAACTCTTCAGGCGCAATGCCAATTCCTGAATCTTCGACTTCAAACAGCAAGAATTCTTGAGGCTCAAACAGTCGATTGAGCTGGGCTGCATGCGGCAACCTTGAGGGACCGATGCGACTGACCCGCAACATCACATCGCCCTGTTCAGTAAATTTGATGGCATTCCCAATCAAGTTGATCAAGGTCTGCCGCAGCTTATTGGCATCGCTGACAATTTCTTGGGGCACATCCGGAGCGATCACCATTTGGAATTGCAGCCCTTTCGCTTCAGCCCGTCGATGCAAAATGCTGTCTACTGTTTCGAGCAGTTCTGCCAAATGGAAGCAAGTTCTGACCACCTCCACTCGGCCCGCTTCAATTTTGGACAGATCCAACACATTGTTGATTAGGCTCAGCAGATGTTCACCACTGCGATTAATGACGCGGAGATTGTGCTGCTGCTCTACCGTCGTCTGTGGATCCATCGACATCACCTGCGCGAAACCCAGGATGGCATTCAAAGGAGTCCGCAATTCATGGCTCATGTTGGCTAAAAATGCACTTTTAGCGTGATTAGCGGCTTCAGCAGCCTGTTTCGCCTGCTCTAATTCCAAGTTGGTATGGGTGAGGGCAGCAGTCCGTTCCGCAATTTGGGCTTCCAGAATCCGGTTATAGTCAGCGAGCAGCGCCTCGGCTTGTTTGCGTCCTTGGATATCTTGAATCGCCACGATCGCACAGCGAACCGTCTGATTGGTCTTGAAAATTGGAATGGCCCGCACTTCCAGGGGAATCACCCGATCGGCCTGGTGAATTTCTAAATCTTCAATCATGGCAGGTTTGCCTTGCAGCGCCAGCACCATTGGCAACTGTTCGATCGGATAGGGCTGCTCCGTTTTGGCTATATAAGCATGATGGAGGGCCGCATGAATGTGAAGCAGTGTATTTGGCTCAAAGGTTTGCCCCAGCAAGATCTGCGCTGTTTGATTCATGTAGCTTAAATGGCCGTTCGACTCCACCACACAAATGCCGATCGGCACAGCTTCCAGGAACGTAGAGAGCTGAGCTTTACCTTGGCGTAACGCCTCAAAAGACTGCTGCAACTGGCTGGCCATTTGATTAAAGGTGGTTGCCAACTCTCCAACTTCATCGGTGCGATCGATCTGGATTGGTTGATCCCATTTGCCTTGAGCTAAGTTGCGGGCGGCTCGGTTGAGCTGGCGAATCGGAGAGGTAACCCAGCGGGCGGTCGCAATTCCAATTAAGAGGGCAATCAAAACTGCTAAACCACACAGCAGGAATGTAATGCGGGTACTCAGATCAATTTGCTCGGTAAAGTCTGATTCAGGCACCACCGCAACAATCAACCAATTTAAGCCATGGGAATCTTGCCAGGGGGTCACTTGAACAAACTGCCGCTGGCCTTGCAGCATCACTTCGAAATGTTGAGTAATTTGAATTCGGCTTAAGCTGCCAGTCTGCTGAACATGGGCAATAGTGGCTTGAATCAGCGGATCATGACTGGTTAATGCCGAAACCCGTTGGCCGATCCCGTTTTGCTGGACCTGGATAGCTTGCTGATGAGAACTGGCAACCAGTGTGCCATTCCGTTCCAGAATAAAAACCTGGCCTGACTTAGTAACCTGGAGGTTTTTAAGGAACTGATCAATATCGTTCAGATAAAGATCAACTGCTGCCACCCCTGCAACTTCTCCCGTTGCCTTGTGAAACGGTTTGACTGCCGTAATCGTTAGACCTTGCTCTGGTTCTCCCACATAGGCATAGATGTCACTCCAGGTGGCCCTGCCTGCTTTCAACGCCGCACGATACCAGGGACGACGACGCGGATCATAGTTGGGGACCGCACTGATCTCCCTGACTCTTTGGCCTAGCCCATCCACTTCATAGGAAACATAGCGGCCATTGGTGGTTCGATCGGTTACTTCCACAACATAAAGGTTCTGTGGCTTGTCGATCGGTCCTGCCCCAATCAATTTCCCTTGTTCATTGCCGACATAAATGAAGCTCACCGCATCAAAGGTCTGACTTCGCCGCAAGAAATAGGAATCAAGCGGCTGTAGATCCTCGGCATCCAAGCTGATGCGACCTGATTCGATATCGTCAGTAATATTTTCAACAACCTGTTGGGGAAGCTCAGTGTAACTCTGTAAATGTTGTTGAATCCGATCGCACACTTCTCCCATTAGCTGCTGGACTAAACCATTGACTGCTTGCTGCCCGTTCACATAGGATAAGTAGCCTACTACACCCGTAATCGCTACAGTTTGCAGCACAAACGGTAAAACCAGAACGGTGCGGAGCGACAAACTTTTAAGAACTGCTTTGAAGGGGCGTTTGAGCGAGCGAAGCATAAAAGGGAGGACCGGGAGAAGATTCCCCCTTAGTATGGACAAATGATCCGTATTTCTACCGGATTAACCGATTTCAATCGATCGTCTCTGCCCTGCCAAACTTCAAACGCCAAATCTATGCCTGTTTGAATGGTAAATCTGCGTTGATGGCATCAATTTCTCGCTGCTCCATTTCATTAATTTCATGGATATAAGAGCGCAAAATTTTGGCCAGCCTTGCGTCATAGAAACGATGGAGGGAATGGTTAGGAGTGGCTGGAAAACCCCGACGCTTTTTGTGGCGTCCACCCGCTCCCGGATCAAAGGTTTGAATCCCGTTAGCAATAGCCCATTCGATCGGCGTGTAATAGCAGGTATCAAAGTGCAAGTTATCAAAATCTTGCGTTGCCCCCCAGTAGCGTCCGTATAGCTGATCGCCTTTGGTGAGACAAAAGGACATACCGATCGGGTGAGTCGGATTCTGTTCACCATAGACTGCAAAGATCACGACACGGTGGCAATAGGTAGGATGAAGCTGTTCAAAAAAGCGTTTGGTCAAATATTTGCTGCCCCACCAGCCAAACTTATCGCAAGTGTCACAGTAAAATTCATAGACTTGGGAAAGTAGCGATCGAGAAATTGCCTCTCCTGTCACCGCTTCTAACCGCAAACCTGCCTGAGTCACCGCTTTCCGCTCGCGTTTGATATTCCGACGCTGGTTGGCATTAAAACTGGTGAGATAGTCATCAAAGGTCTGAAAATTTTGATTGGACCAAACGTAACTATGGTGTAGCCAACTCGTAAAGCCATGACGTTCCATCACCTGTCGCCACTGAGGATCGGCATAGAGGAAGTTACAGCCCGAAACTCGATGCTGCACACAAAAATGGTCGATCGCTCCTATCATCATTTCAGTCATCGTGTCTTCATCTTCATCAGGAGCAATCAAAAAACGATAGCCTTCTGCGGGCGTAAAAGGCGACATGCCCAACAGTTTGGGATAGTATTCCACGCCTAAGCGATGCGCTAAATCGGCCCACTGGTGATCAAACACAAATTCACCATAGCTGTGGCTTTTGAGATACATCGCAGCTGCCGCCACCAGACCGCCATCACGCCAAATGACGAGGTGATTAGGCAACCAGCCTGCTTTGGCGATCGCACTACCGGAAGTTTCCATATTGTTCAGCCATTCCCACTCCAGAAAAGGCGTTTTGAGCGGCATGGCCAGCGCATCCCATTCAGATTGGGGAACTTCAGCAATTTTGTCAATCCAAGCAATGGAGTAGCGAGGTTTGGGTTCAAACATGGTAGGAGATCAGGGTGGGCGTCAAAGAGCAGAAGAAGTCAGAATAACCGTTTGACTCATCCAATTCTGATTATGGCGGTAAGTTCGAGGGTGGTAAGTCGAGCCGCATTTCGTTGGAGGAAACAAAACCGAGCTGCTCGTAAAGCGGTTTGCCAGACGGAGAAGCATGCAGAATCACACGGGTACAGTGGAGGGATTTCAAGTAGTCGATCGCCAGTTGCGTCAGCTGTTTTGCCAATCCTTGTCTGCGGTACTGCGGTTCCACATAAACACCCCAAATGTATCCATACTTGCGCTGGCGATCGGTCAAGATCAGCGGATACAGGCCTGCAAACAGCTGACAGCTCACCGAACCAACTACTTGCTGCTCAACAACGGCAACAAAAGCTTGAAACTGCAAATCCTGTCGGGCTTGCTGAATGAATTGCAAGGTCACTGCCTGCCAATCGGGGCGCAGGTCTGTCGCAGACACCTGATTGTCGAGCCAAAGCTGATAGAAATGACGAGCAATTACCTCATCTTCTGCGGCCTCTGCCACCCGAAACTGTTTTGACTCGAACTGTTCTGCCCTGACTTCAACCATTTGTCTGATTGCTAGACCTTACTATTAAGTTACTTTAACTTCAAGTTCAACGGTCAGGGGGCTAAACTTTCAGGAGCTTGACTGGCCGATCGCAACCGACGGTAGTGCAGAAAAACTTCTTGCCCCTTCACTTCACTCGACAGCAGTTCCAATCGGGGAGCCATGGCGGCCAGAGAGCCGTGACCTGCTACGGGCGTAGGTGCGGTTGCTCCCCCCAGCAAAAGCGGACAAATGGTGAACCAGATTTCGTCAATTAAATCCGCAGCCAGCAATCCGGCCACCAGTTCCCCTCCTCCCGTGACTGCTAATCGATCGATCCCTTCAGCCTTAAACTGTACTAAAGTTGCGGCCCAGTCGATCGCACCGGCCTGCTCAGGATAGGTCAGCACCTGATCAAATTCCTGGCCTTGCTGCCACTGGTTTGCAGCCATCAAAGCAGTCAGCAACCAACGCGGGACGGGCTGTCGAAAGAAGGGCATTTGGCGATCGAACTGGCCAGACCGGGAGCAAACGATGTGGATCGGTTGAGCAGGCTTTCCTTGGCGAGCTCTCGTTTGCAACAATAGAGGATCAGTGATTCGGAGGGTTGTGCCATAGGCTCGGAGTGTGCCAGCTCCAAATAGGACTGCATCTGCTTGAGCAATTTGGGTTTCCAGATGTTGCTTGTCCTGGGCAGACCCAAACCGGGCTGGCGATCGCTTAACATCAGCAATCTTGCCATCTGCACTCATGGCCAACACAACAGTTATGTGCGATCGAGGCATTGAATTTGAGAAGATCATCTACGGAGGTGCGATCGGGGCAAATTTGACACAATAACTCAATTCAGAGTTTATGCTGGTCTTTACAGTTGATGAGTTGAATGAAGAGTCTTTGAAGAAACGGATTTCTGTAAGGGTTGTCCCATCGGAGTTGAGGGTTGAGTATTAATCTTATTTAGGGGACGCATCTCAGGGTGAAATCCACTCATATTGGAAAGTAGTTATGGCTATGGTGGGTCAGTCTTCGTTTCGGCGCATTCTGCTGTTGCGGATTTTGCTGCTTAGCATTCCTATTTTGTTCTTAGGGATGGCAATTACTTTTCGCAAAGCCCGCAGTAGTTTGCTGCAGACAGCGCGCGATAACTTGAAGCAAAGCGCAGTTCAAGAAGCGAGCTCGATTCAAAATTCAATGAATGCCCTGCAAACCAGTTTGGCCATCGCCAGCGAAACTGCTCCCCTGCAATTTGGCTCTCCCGTATCGGCTAGCCTGTTTTTGAACCAGCTGCAATCTTCCCAGTTGCCAACCGAAGTCCGCTGTCTTCAGCTGAAGGATCTGGAAACGATGCAAATGATCGCCAGCACCTGCGGAAATCGCGTTCTCGATCCGATCGACACAAAAGACTGGCCGAAGCAGCGTAAAGTAGGCGACCTGAATGGTTTGGGCACCCACACACTGACCATTAATCAGCTCAATCAACCCGAACAAACCGCAGAAACGAGTCAATTAAATCTGCTTGTCAGCACGCCTGTCTATAACACAACTGGCCAATTACGCTACAGCCTGACGGCCCAGACGGTGTTGAAGCAAGCTGAAATGAAGCCAGCAGATTCTGCAACTTCAGGAACGCTCCAGAGCAGCACCATTGTGATCGATCAGAATGGGACTTTTTTGGCTCACCCCTTTCCAGGACAAGTGGGCCTGAATGTGGCTAAAGATGTGAATGGTGATCGGTTCCAGGACATCCTTGACAGCATCCAGCAGGGCAATACCGACGCGCGATTGCTCAACTTAATGGGCGATCAGACGGAGTGGGTAGTGGGTTTCACACCGTTGAAGGTGCCCACCACCATGACCAATCGGGAAACTTGGGCTGTTTTAGCCGGAACGCCTGCCGATCGCGCCCTCAAAGGGTTGGATCAAATTACACAAATTTTGCTGATTCTGACGGTTGGGCTATTAGCAGCCCACTTGCTGGCCATGCTCTATATGGCACGCGATTTGGCTCTCCCGATCGAGCAGTTGGGTAAATATGCCCTGCGGATTCATCGTCGCGACCCGTTGGAGCGCGCTCCCAAAAACTTCCGCATCCGTGAGTTGAACCATTTGGCCGAAGTGTTAGACAACATGGTGGGACGGCTGGAAGAGCGGGCCAAGGAGCTAGAGTCGGCATGGCAAGAGGCAGAGGCGGCTAACCAACTCAAAAGCCAGTTTTTAGCCAATACCTCTCATGAATTGCGCACACCGCTGAATGCCATCATCAACTGCATCCGTCTGGTGAAAGATGATTGCTGCGACAGCCGCGAAGAGGAAATTGAGTTTTTGCAGCAGGCTGATAAGGCTGCCATCCATCTGCTGAACATCATTAACGACATCCTCAACATCCAACGGATTGAGCAGAAAAAACTACCCCTGGCAATTGAGACGATCGATCTACGCCAAATCCTGAAAGACGTGGTGGATTTGCAGTCGGTTCAAATTCAGCAAAAGGGCCTGGAATTGCGGGCGAACGAGCTATCAGAACCCATCCTGGTGCGGGCTGATCCGGCGCGCCTGCGTCAGGTGTTGCTCAATATCATCTATAACGCGATCAAATTCACCGATCAGGGCAGCATTACGATTCAGACCCGTCTGGAAGATGTGCAGGAGTTTATGGGCCGATCGGCCCCTGCTAATGGCCATCGAGCCGACACGAATGGTAGCTCTGAGCCAGAACAATGGGTCGTGATTGCGGTGCAAGATACCGGGATTGGCATCGATCCGTCCCAGCAGCATAAGCTATTTCGCCCCTTCGTCATGGTGGACGGCTCAACCACTCGACGGTTTGAGGGTACAGGTCTGGGTCTGGCGATTTCCCGCAATTTGGTTGAAATGATGGGTGGCCAAATTAGCCTCTATAGCGTTGGTTTGGGGCATGGCACAACTGTAAAAGTTGCATTGCCTGTGTTGCACCTGCCTGCCGAACCCCAAAGCGACCCCGACGCTCAAAACGGCTCCCCTGTAACGACCGAACCAACCGCGATCGGCTAAGAATGATGACGATTTATCGAGGAATACCATCTGAAATTAATTTTGCTTCCCCTCTTGCGGAAGTAAGCTTCAATCACTTAAGATTGATGTTCGTGGAATCCAAACGGACGCATAGCTCAGTTGGTTAGAGCACTACGTTGACATCGTAGGGGTCACTGGTTCGAGTCCAGTTGTGTCCATTCAGTTTTAGCTTCTACAGTGCTGATCGCGGGCCGATCGCGTTCATGGTTGCTTGTCATTGCTTGTCATGTTTTGAGCATTCGTACCACTTGATAAGGCACAGATAAGGCACAAGAAAACCGATCGCAGGCAACCGGATCGAACGTGAGGAAAAAAAGAAAAAGTTTAGAGGCGCTTTTAGGTTGTCCAGGTTGGACAATTGGCTGAAATCTTTGCTGTGTATAAGGTCTAAGCCTGGACAACCTTTGCCCAACCTCGTTTTTAGGTTGTCCAGGTTGGGCAGCTGCCACCCTCCACACGTTGCCCCAGCTTCAGCCTCGGTCAATTTGTACTGGCTCTGTTTAAGACGGTGATACTCTGCGGTACTAATTGCTTTTGAAAAAGTCCAGCCGAGAGGAGTCGCTTCGCGCGATCGGAGGTGATCTTTCATCAACAAAAGAGATGGTATTATCCCGGTACAAATTGGTGTAGTCTCAGTTCATCATCCTGCTGTAATCTGTTCATTATCCTGCTGTAGTCTATAGACAGTTGTAATCGACCTTATTACTGTTGGTCTTATATGAAACGATCGCTCACTTTTGCTGGAGTCATTCTATCTGCTGTTGTCGCAACACCAGCAATTGCTGGTGAATATGGAGCCGCCAATTTAGGAGGAAGTACTTATCTAACTTGGGGATTTACAGAAACAACTCCAATCCCTCGTGGTGGGACCGAGCCAAGTCTTAGAGGATATGCTTGCGTCACTCAAGATGCTCTTGAAGCAATGAGTCGAACTGCAATCATTCATCGTTATCAAATTCTGCTAGCTCCTGGTGGCGACGATTTTTATCTATCTCCAGTTGGCGGAGTGGCCGTAACTCGATCAGCAACAAGATTAGTTGCTACTGACTCCACGCCAGAACCTGAACAAGCAATTTGGGATATAGCAGAGACAGATGTAGGTGGTTGGTTTAAGTCTGAACTTCCTCCTGAGGGGATGGGACTTGCTTGTGTCAATTCTGGTATTGCTGGCGCGATGCAATACCTTGAGAGAGTTCACAATAGTCGGTGATTGCGCCCATATACTACCTAATGGTTTGTAGTTAATAAGTCGCCTCAAATCGTGTCTCATGAGTCTAAAATTGAGGCAATACATTTTGCTCATTCATGCAGGCTTCTCAGCAATCCACCAGCCAAAAAATTACTGCACTACTGCCCAAACTGACCGAGGCCGATCGCGTTCGGTTGCTCCAATTTGCTGAGGCAATGTTTGCCCAGAAGCAGAGGAAGAGACAGCAGCGATCGGCTCGGTTTGATCGTCCGATCGATGAAAGCTGGCGAATTGATGGGTAATTTATCAATTTGATAAACGCGGAACGCCCTTAATAGCCTTTAATAACCTCTAATAAACCGTTTTACTGGAGGATGCAGCCTGTTTTCAATCGCTATACAACCGAAAAGCACAAGCTTAAACCCTTATTTCATAAAGGTTGCACCGCTTAATACCTGAGTTGTTGCCGCATTTTGCCGGGAAATTGATGGATGAGCACCGGCGATCGCCTGCACCAGCGGGAAGCTCACAAAGGCATAAAGGTTACTCATAGAGGCATCTACGACACTCATCCGGTATCCCGCAGGATGGCTTCTGAAGGGCGATCGAAAATGTGTGTTCAATCTGAAGCTGCTTTTTAGGTTTTGAACACACAAAGGTGAGAGGTGATGGGGGTTGGGCAATCGGGTGGGTTGGCGATCAACTGGTTTATCAATTTGAGAAATGGATGTGGCTACTAGGAAACCGATTGGTAAATGCTATCGTCTAAAAGTCCTAACAGGTCTAAATCTTACTGCTGAAATCTGACTTGACTAGAATGAATCATGCCCATACTGCCACAGGCATCCGTATAGTACCAGTCTCCGGTGGAGCCGTAGATGTCGATCGGCGTAACATGATTAATTGAACAAAGAATGTTCCCATTTGGAGTATCCCTGATGTTAGAAGGTGGGTTGAAAACAATTGCCCCTTCCGTCTGGGTAGTAGTCTGATAGCTGCATACAACCTCGATCATGTGCTGGGTCGCTTGTGATTGAGGACGATGAACTTCCTTCTCTGGAAATGTAGTCCAACTGCCACTTTGACAATTTGCCTGACTGACAATCTTCTCGTTGCCTAGGTAGTAGACAAAGTCAATGCTGCGATCGCTAGCTCTTGACAGAGAGCAGAGGTCTACATTCACGCTCTCGCCAGTTGAAGCAGTTCCAGCAAAGTAGTTGCAGATTTGGGCAACAGCAAAGGTTTGATCAGTGAGTAGCGCAACTGGCACTGTAAATAAGGAGATGCTTATGACTACCATTAAGTTTTTCATGATACCTATTCTCGTTTTGGCAACTTTGAGTCGATTCGTTTTGAGAAATTAGCGCCGGTCTCGCAAAAATTCTTGTTGGTTATAGTAATTGCCTGTAGTGTCTAAGCAAGCTTCTAAATCCTTGTCCAGCGTGTTGGGAGAAACATTGTCAAGTTGATAAGAATTCAACCGTTGTTGAGAAATAACATCCATGCCTGGGTCAACATCAGCCCCATTGCCAAAGTTATAAATGCGGTAGCTTCCAGGCTGATTGGAAATGGGAGAAAGCGAAGCGGTTGTTTTGCCAGCGTTAGAACTTCCGCGATAACACAATCGATCGCCCCGCACAGCAATTTGAATATAGTTACTGCCACTCATGCGGTAAGTACCAGGGCGTAAGGTTGTCTGCTGACTCGTTTTTTGAAGAAGCTCTGAATAAAGCCAGCCAACCTGCCCATTCACTTTGACTTGATACCAGAGTTGCCCAGAACTGTTAGTCTGTTCATCTAAAATCTCTACAGCAGTGCCATTGGGGACTTTTGACACTACACCTACTTCAGTGCTGGGTCGGTTCCGCAGATTTGCAACCCCGTCTTTCGCCTGTACTGTCCAGGTAACCGGCCTATTTGTAGAAGATGTGCTTGCTTGGGGTGTGGCCTGAAGTATCGCTTGAGTTTCAGTCGTTTCAGTTCCACGATTTGATGGCTCAGGTTGCCTAACCACCGTTCTGGGAAGAGAATCTTCAGGGGTGGTCCTTTGAATTTCAAACAATAGATCATTGACCTTGAGCATTAGATTTGATGCATCAGGTGCAATCCTAAACCCTTTTGCTGTCTGAACTGTTGCGCCAGGAAATAGCTGATCGTCGGAATCACCCAAGCCATTCTCTTTGAGCCATCTACTGAAAACAACAATATCCTCTGCATCTTCCAACGGGTCGTATTCTCGCCCCTGGCCATCAACAAGTCGGAATCCTGACCAGTCCAAATCTCCTGATTTAGAACCTGTATTCTTTAGAGTCATGAAAACAACAGCGATCTTGCCGCCTTTTTGAGCGATCGCATCGAACCCATAAGTGGTAGAAAAAATTGAGGTATCGATCTTACTACTGGAAATCTGAACCGCGCGATCGTCTCGAACCGCCCCCCAAACTCCGATCGGTACAACATTTGAAGATACATCTGCTGTATTATCCCCAGCTTGTGTTTGGCTAACAGTAGTGCCCTGGGAGTCATTTTTATTAGATTGAATGATTAGCCGTGGACTACAAGCTGCAAGAGCGATCGGGGCCAGTATGAACAGGCTAGTAAGAAGCCAAATAGACCTTCCTCTGAAAATAAGGTTCCCCATAATTTCTGGCCCTACTTGTAACAAATTTCGTTGCCATTTTCGAGGACGACAAAACAGACCATGCCGTCATTCAACTCAATGAAGTCAGAATCTTCACCATCTACAGAAGCTCTGCCGAAAAACAATCCGGTGGTTCTTCCAATGTATTCGTGCCCACCTGTGATTCTGATGTTGGTTTGATAGCCATCTGACCAGTGAAGAGTAATCGCATTCAGAGGCGGCTCTATTCCTGTGCCATAGGTAAGACTAACGCGACAGTTTGAATCCGTCAGGGACTGCCCAGTCGCTCTACGACTTGAGTAGCAAAATTTATTTGCTTGAATTGTTTCTGCTTTCACTCCAGAGCCGATCGCCATAGCGACACAAATTGCAGCGACTCCGGCAGTGAGCACTGTTGTCAATCTAGCTTGCATCAATTGTCTATCCAGGGAACTAATTCGATTCTGTTGTCAATACAACTGAACTGAAATCAGCAGAACTCCTTTCAATGCTTGGATTTCAACCTGGACTAACTCATGAAGCTGTTCACATTTTTTTAAGACTGAAACATCTCTGGCAGCATATTACTTAACACTCGATCGACTTGACCGATAGTTTCTATGAGTTCATAGCTGATACTTGCCAAAGGCGAGTATGGAAAAGCCTATGAAGTAGGTTTTGTCTGCCCCGATCGATCGGAAGAATTCCCCTGGGCTACAGATTGATTTGCCGCCAGTTTTTACAACTTATACATGTTACAACATCAAGATTTTTGCAACGCCTTGAAAGGCTTGCTGTGCTTGGTGTGAAGCCGATCGGAAGGCTTAAAGTTTTTGCAACACATATATTTGCAACATTTGAAGCCATCCCAACGGCTCACAGTTCGAGGTCTTTCAAAAAATCCTGATGCTGCCTTAACAAGGCTTCCACCTGGCGCAACTCCCCTAGCCAAGGTTTGATAGCATTCCTGCTCGATTGGGCTTTGCCATCTTCAGTTCTGGGGCCGGTGGCTGACTTCCACGGCTGCCAGGTCTTGATCAGTTCCGCTTGCCGCTGGCGTGCTTCCAAAGTCCATCGGGGCATTGTGGCCTTCCTCCAGTGCCTGCTGCTGTTCTAACTTGAGCTGGTTCAACTGCTTATCGACGTAGTGCTTGATGAATTGCGTCCGCTTCGGATTTCGCAACTCTGACAGTAGGGCGATCGTCCTTGCTGACTGCTTCTGGCACTTTAACGCCGCTTCCAGCAATCTAAGTTTTTTCTCATCCTCGTGGTTACTGTTGGATAGCATCAGCAGTGTGTAAAAGCTATGGTCAAGCGCTTGAATTTGGGTCGCTAGCCGCTCTTGCAAGCCCTCTTGGGTCATGACTAAGTTCGCCTCATCCACTCCTTCGATCGCCCCAGCCACTTCCTCTGCAAAGTCGGGCTTGAAGGGGTCCACCTTCGCCAATACAATAGCAGCTCGGGTACGGTATCCTACTCGCCCCTTGGCCCTCAGTCCGGCTGCGCTTAATCCTGGTTTTTGATCTGGTTCCTCTCGCTTCTTCCTTGCCATAAAATTCTGAAATTTCTCAAAATTGCCAAAACGAACTATACAGATGAGCCACAATGCTTCAATAGTGGCACGATGAAGCTCAACCGCGATCGACTCACTGCCGAAAATGGCCTTGCTGCTGAGTCTTCAACGTTGGTTTAGAAATGTGTGTCTCAATTAAAATTGACGAATTGAATTGAACACACATCAGATAGATGGCAGGTAATGAGTTGCGATCTTGCTTGGAGTCACTAGAGCAGCAGGCGCGAGCATTGCGGAATCAAGGAGCAATCCCACACCCAGATTTCCGACTTGACTGTTCAGAGAATGTTCCAGGTGGTCGGAAGTACCATCGCAAGCGCTACAAAGCTGGAGCGATTGGGCCAACGGGAAAGCATTCTGAAGTCGTCAGCAAGGAAGTTTATCAGCAACTGCGGAAACAGCTGCAGTTAGGGCGAAGGTTGCGGTGGATTGAGAAACAGATCAGTGAATTGGTGCAGCAGATCGATTGCACTGCCGCCGGAGACCAGCAGCAATTTAAGCCAGGGCAGAAGGTTCGCTTCTGGGTGATGTGGTTCGGCAACCGTGTCGAAATGGAAGGGCTTGTGGTGAGCGATCGAGGAGATGCCATTCAAGTTGCAACTGTCCTCAGTAATGGCTTGACAGCGATCGAAGTTCCGCCAACTCAATTGCTTACCCACTGCTGATAATTTGGCTTTCCTCCAATACGTTTCTCAACTTGAGAAATTGATAACCAATCGATCGCTTTGCCTAACTGCTCGAAATTCTGCTACGGTCCCTGGCTCAACGGTTGAATTTCCCCATAGCAACACACGAAATTGCTGCAACTCTGAACCCGGTTGAATAATGCGGCGGGATTGCAAAGTCTGGTAGCACTCAGCTGGAATGTTGCGACGAATGCCGATTATCAGATGGTCTGATTCAAATGAACTACCCCGCCGCAAGCGGACGGGGTATCAGCATCAAAAAAGAGCAAGTTGCTCATCCCTGTGTAACTGGAGATAGTCATTGCCTTGGTTCTTGACGTACTGGGCAATCATACTTTCGTCTCCGTGTTTGCCGACTGTACTCGCAAAGTAACCATCACTCCAAAACTCTCCACCCCATAACTGCTGCTTTACTTGAGGGCAACGTTTGAACACTTCTCGGGCTGTGAGACTTTTAATCATCGTGACCAGTTTCGTCACACTGTAAGTCGGCACTGACTGCACCAAAAAATGCACATGGTCTTTGTCCACCCCAATTTCGACAAACTTCACCTCATAACGCTTCTCGATTTCGAGACACACTTCTCTCAACACTGCGTCCACCTGTTCATCGAACACAGCCCGTCGATACTTTGCTGGAAACACGAGATGGTAAAGCAAAACCGTAACGTTATGTCGTTTATGGATGTACTCGCTCATCCCTACATTTTACGCCGCAGAGCGG
>LUGL01000126.1 GCA_002796835.1 Elainella saxicola E1
CGCCACACCCACCGGATAGATATCAACGTCGTAGCTCACCCAGTCAAGCTTTGCATCTTGTGCCCGTCGTCCCGTTGATTGTCGCCCTCGTTTCCCCTTGCCTTTTTGTTTGTCAACGCTATAGTTCTCTTTGAACTGGGGCGCTTTGGCATCCTTGGATGCACCTTGACGATGTAACAAGTCCTTCAGATGTTTGTTCTCTGCTTCCAGTTCTTGATTTCGTGCTTCCAGTTCTTGATTTCGCTGCTCTAGCTCTTCCACCCGCTTTGTCAGGCAATTAATCTCCTCAATTAGTCTCGCTAAAATCGGACTGGACTCATCAGACATCGCAGGTTTGACCGAGTAACTTAAGGGCAATTGCCCTGAAATTTAGCATACTTCTCCACAACTTTCACCTCCCGGAAAATAGACAGCTACTTTGATTAGTGCAGGGAGTACTTCTTTAGGAGTTCTGAAGGGATATACAGGGTTAGTTAGTTTGGCATAGAAATGCGGTAATTTCTTTAAAAACAGAAAAGCCTGGTAAGCCCCCCTACCAGGCAAACTCTCAAATCTCTATAGTCAAAACTTATTGCTTTACGACAACTCGTTCACGCAACTCTGTACCACGATATTTACCAATCACTTTTCCTTTATTTGTAGCGATCGTCGGAAATTTAACTTCGTAAGTTGTTCCCCGATAGGAAAGTTTCATTTCGCTAACCCTCTCGTTCATCATGTCTCTAATATAAAAAAACTGTGGCAGAAGCACTTCATCCGCCACAGTGACCCGATCGGGTGATTATGGTAAAAGCTAAACCCTAGAAGGCAACCGGTTAATTACCAAAGCATGGCCCAAATATTTTTGAGACGAGTTTGCATCGGCTTTTGAGACGGGCGAGGAGCAGCCCAGGCCACAGCTCTCTCAACCCAGCTTGGGAAAATGCGATGGCACCAGACTGCCAAATGGCTTTGCCAACCCACCACGATCTCAGTCTGATTTTGACGTAACCCATCCACCAAAACCTGCGCCACTTTCTCTGGAGAGAGTGGAATAATCCAGCGAAACCAGTCTAGATTCTTCACCATATCGGTATCGGTGAGAGAGGGGAGCAGGGCGATCACACGAATATTGTGAGCAGCCAGTTCGCTGCGTAAAGCCTGGGTGAATCCTACAATGGCAAATTTAGTGGCTGAATAGGTTGCCATGGTCGGTGCAGCAACCTTGCCCATAAGGCTGGAAACATTGACGATCGTTCCCTGTTTATGAATTGCCATACGACGCGCAATTAAACGGGTAATGGTATACATACCCATCAGATTTACCGTTAACTCATGTTGAATATCGGGCAAGCGAGTGTGCAAGAAAGAGGTTTGATATGCAACCCCAGCACAGTTGATGAGAAGGTGAATCGGTCCGTAATCTCGCCAAACCTTAACTAGCGTCATATTGACCTCGATCGGCTGAGTTAGATCGAGCGGCAAAACGACTGCTTTTACGCCCATTGCTGTGATCTCATCTGCAACCTGAGTCAATTGCTGTTGATCGCGAGCGACGAGCAAAATACATTGCATGCCTTGTTTGGCCAATTGAAGTGCAATGGCTCGCCCAATTCCACGCGAGGCTCCGGTAACCAGAGCCGTTTTTCCTTGAATATTCATTGATTGGATACCTCCAAATCGAGATGATCAATGCGGGATCAGAGAAAGCTAGGTCACACAACTAGCTCAGGTGAAACAACTCCGATGGCAGCATTGTTGGTTCAATGGGTTGTTCAACGGACTATCGAACAGGCATGGACTTTGAGCACCAACCTCAAGTGACGCAATCTTCATTGAAGTTAACAATTCAATTCGAGATCCGCAACACTTATTAACAAAACTGCTTTATTCCAGATGAGATGGCGCTTTTTCAATCACTCTTTTATATCAATTGGCGATTTGGGGAACCTCAATGCAAAGTTTGCCGACTATAGTAGGTTCTGTTCATTTGCGATCGAAATGTTGTGAAAGGCTGATGTCATGAAACTTTCATTAAAAGTCCATCTATCTGACACATGTGCTTTCTATCCTGGAGCGCAAGATAATCTTTGATGAGGAAATAATGGGATGAAATGTCCTCGCTGTTGTTCGACCAGAACATCTAAGAATGGCAGGAAAAAAGGTAAGCAAAATCACATTTGCTTAGATTGCGGTCGTCAATTTATTGATGTTTATTCTCCACAGTCGGGCTATCCAGAGGCGACGAAGCAGGAATGTCTCAAGCTATATCGAAATGGCATGGGATATCGGGCGATCGCTCGCGCTACCGGGGTGAATCATGCCACGATTAGCCTCTGGGTCAAACGGTTGAGTCAACAATTTCCAGAAATGTCGAGTGAAGGATAATCCTAGAAACGGATCGTCGCAGAAACGAAAGCAGCCGTTATAGACTGGTACAGCGATGCCTTATTTTGTCCTGCTGTTCTGATGAAGATCTTACTCGTGGAAGATGACGATCGAATTGCCCAATCCTTAGCAGAGGCTCTGGTCGATCAACATTACGTTGTCGATATCGCGGCAGATGGAGAGATGGGGTGGGAATATATCGATGCCAGCCCTTATGATCTGGTGATTTTAGATATCATGCTGCCCAAACGAGATGGCATTAGCCTCTGTCAACTGCTGAGACGCAATGGCTATACGATGCCTGTCTTAATGCTCACGGCTAAAGATACCAGCGCTGACAAGGTATTGAGCCTGGATGTGGGCGCAGATGACTATGTTGTGAAACCTTTTGATTTAAAAGAATTGCTGGCCCGGATTCGGGCATTATTGCGGCGAGGTGCCACCGTACAGCCTGCCATTTTGGAATGGGGCAGCCTTCACCTCGATCCGGCAACCCATGAAGTTAGCTATGCCGATCAATTATTGCATCTGACTCCCAAAGAATATGGTCTACTAGAGTTATTCCTGCGAAACCATGGGCGGGTGTTGAGTGCGGATTTTATTCTGGATCATCTCTGGTCGCTGGAAGATCCGCCTGGAAAAGAAACGATCAAGGTGCATGTGCGGGGATTGCGGCAGAAACTGAAGGCAGCCGGAGCGACAGAAGATGTTGTGGAAACGGTTTACGGACTGGGATATCGGCTCAATCCTAAGAGTTAGGAAAAAAGCGGCTGCGGCTCAGCCAAATGCTCCAGCTAAGTTAGGTTCTGCTCCCTTTCGATCGCTGGCTTGGCGGCTACTGTTTTCCTATTTGCTCACGATGGGAGCCGTACTTAGCGTTTCGATTATTGCAATTTATCAGTCCGTTGCCTATAGCCTTTACGATCGTCGAGATCAACAGTTGCTGACTTTAGCTGATGCTGCGGCCCACAACTTACCAGATATTTTGAAAGATCGGCTGGCTCTCCAGCGCAAATTTCCGCGCGCGCTCGACAATGATGGCGACCTGGATATTCCCTGGCAAGACTTGCAGCAAGATCAGCAAAGTGTGGAATGGTTTGATGCCAAACGGCGTTTACTGGGCCGTTCAGGAAAGCATTTCCCGAATCATCCGCCCGGTATTCGCTTTCAAACCTGGCAGCAAGATCAAATTCGCAGTCTTACGATTCCGGTTTACACGATAGATCCTTCAGCGAAGCGGCTTGTCGGGTATGTTCGGGTGAATGGATCGATCGAAGATGAGCAAGAAGAACTGAACCGTCTGCTGGCAGGCATGGGATGGGGTGGATTGATTGCCGTAATTCTGATCGGCCTTACTGGCTGGTGGTTGACGCGCCGATCGCTAAGACCGATCGAACAAAGTTTTCAGCAGCTCAAGCAATTTACGGCGGATGCATCCCATGAGTTACGAAATCCGCTTACCGTGATCAAGACCTCGGTTGATGTGTTGCAAAGTCATCCCGAACGGATTCATCCAGCGGATGTCAACAAAGTTGAGCGCATTGCGGATGCCACCCGACAAATGACCCAGCTTGTCGAAGATTTACTGCTGCTGGCCCGTACCAATGCAGCGCAGCCCACTGTTCAGGAACTTGTGATTCCCTTAAATGAGTTGCTTGAAGATTTAGTGGATGCGTTTCAAGCTCAGGCTGCCGCCAAACAGATTTCGCTAACGATTGCCAACCTGCCAGAACTTCAGGTCCAAGGCGATGCGTTTCAATTACGACGGCTGTTCGCCAATTTGATCGAAAATGCTTTGTTCTATACGCCGATGGGGGGAACGGTCGAAGTGACGATCGCAGAGATGGCTCCCAGTCGTGACTATGTTTGGATCGAAGTGAAGGATAGCGGCATTGGCATTGAAGCTGCTCATTTATCGAATATTTTTAACCGCTTCTGGCGGGCCGATCAAGCTCGCTCTTATCGGGAAGGAGGCTCCGGGCTGGGATTGGCGATCGTTCAGGCAATTGTGCAGGCTCACGAAGGAGAAATCACCGTTTCCAGCCAGGTTGGGAAAGGCAGCAGTTTTCAGGTCAGATTGCCCCTGGTCTGATCAGAATTTCCAGAATTTTTTCGCGACTTTACTTTCTTTCCCAGTTCTTTACCACTGCTGTCTTATCGTGGAACACAGTTAAGAAATGCGAGTAAACCAAAGGAGTTTATATGCTGAAGTTCGATCGAGTTGTGGCACTGAGTGCGATCGGTGTAATTGGCTTAGCTAGCTTAGTTGGATGCAGCGGCCAAAAAGCCACCAGTGAACAACCGGCCCCCGCACCCAGTACGGCTGAAACTTCGCCAATGGCAAGCCCTGCAAGCGCAGCAGCAACAGGATTCGATGGACTGAATACGGTGATCACCAATACGAAGACGGCGGTTGAAGCAGGTGACTTTGCGAAAGCTAAAACCGAATTCGATCAATTCGAAACATACTGGAGCCAGGTTGAAGATGGCGTTAAAGCAAAGTCAGGGGATACCTATGACGCGATCGAAAAAAATATGGACGAGATTGGCGGTGAGCTAAAAGCTTCTGCACCTAACAAAGACAAGGTTTTGGCATCGTTGCAGTCGATTCAAACGAACGTTACAAGTGCAGCTAAGTAATTCTTAGAGTCTGTCTTGAATTTTGTGTCAATTCAGCAATCTGCTTCGCTGTTCTCTCACCCGCAGATGAATTATGGGCTAGTGAGGCAAGTACATTAAAGTGTACTGAAAGAAAGTGTACTGAAAAGTTCCTCTAGTCTGCTTTATTGGACTTTCTCAATTAGCCCGCAGTTTGCTTGCGAATGAGTCAGGCTTCTCACACCCTCTTCACACTTTTTCAGGGAATTAAAATGATTCGCAAATTCCGCAAGTATCATCGTTTCCTTGCACCCATTCTGGCTCTGCCGCTGACCTTAACTGTTCTAACAGGGATGGCCGTCACTATGGTGCGCGAATGGCCAATTAATCTTGGTTTAGGCCCTAACTTTTTACTGAAGATTCACACGGGCGAAATTTTTGGGTTAGAAGGAATTTATCCAATTTTAAATGGATTGGGTCTGGTTGGGTTACTGATTACTGGATTAAGCATGACAGGACTCTTCAACAAAAAGCCCCGCCGTGCTGCCAAAGAATAATTCAGTTCACTGAACATGAGACTTAGAATAATACAAATACGTTATTAACCATCCTAATTTCAGGCCACAATGGCGATATCACTGGCACTGATGGATGGTTTTGTCGTTAAGGTGGCGATCCTGGTGCGCCCATCTGCGGCACTGCCATTACTGTCAAAGAATAGTGACCCGGTTGCAGTGTCGTAAAGGAAACGCTGGTCCGTGGTTGTCATAGTGCCGATCGCAAATTGACTGTCTAACAACGCACCCACACTTAAGCCTGCACCAAATCCGGCAGCACTCACTGCAATCTGGTCACTGTTGGCCGTGAAGTCGGTAATGCGATCGCCCCCTTCATTCACTGCATTGAAAACAAAGCGATCGTTGCCATTGCCACCTGTAACCGTATCGATTCCTGCACCACCGATCAGCACATCATCCCCATCATTGCCAATCAATCGATCATTGCTGCTTTTCCCATCCAGAACGTTATTGCCTCTGTTCCCTGTCAAAGTATTGATGATGTCATTACCTGTACCATTTAAATTGCCTGCTCCTAACAGCGTCAGGTCCTCAAAGTTATCATCTAAGCTCCAGCTAATCTGACTTCTTACTGTATCAATGCCTTCACCCGCTGCTTCGATTAGCGTTGCCGCTGCATTGTTCACGGTGTAGGTGTCATTCCCTGTGCCACCTTCCATTCGGTCTGTGCCGCCCAAGCCGCCTAATCGATCGTTGCCTGCCCCCCCTTGCAGCAGGTCATTGTTGTCACCCCCATTCACAACATCGTTGCCGTCGCCGCCAATTAAGGTGTCGTTGCCCTGGTAACCTTGCAGCAGGTCATTGCCACCTGAACCGGAAATCTGATCGACCCCACTGCTGCCCTGGATCGTTTCGCCACTGTTGGTTCCTGTGATCACCAGCAATCCGCTGTTGATCGTGTTAGCCAAAACCCCACCGCTAACGGTGCTGGCGTTGAGAGTGACCACTGCCCCTTCTCCTAACACATCCTCCTGGTTGAAAATTGCGCCGCTGCGGGTATCCCCTGCCGTATTGTTGAGCAGCGACGAGTTATTGAGGGTGATTCTACCGTTATCGTTCACCAATCCCCCTCCAAGCGAACCACTGTTGCTCTCGATCGTGGAGTCGTTGATCGTGATAATACCTTTGAGGTTGGAGAAACCGCTGAAATTGTAGAAACCGCCACCTCCTACGTTACCCGTATTGTTCTCGATGCGGGAGTTGGCGATCGTGACTTGCCCTTGATTGTTGTGAATGCCGCCGCCCAACCTGTTGGTGCGGTTGCCACTGACGGTACTGTTGAGCAGGATGAGGACGCTATTGGCTCCATTGTTATAGATGCCACCGCCACCCCGACCGAGGTTGGCAAGGCTGACATTGTTGCGGACCGTCGAGTTGAGCAGCGTCAGGTTACCGCTGTTGAAGATGCCGCCGCCGGCGTCTCCCAGTCCACCTTGCAGCACCATCCCCTCGATCGTCACCGTCTGATTCGCACTGACCTCAATAACGCGACCGCTCGATAATGCATCAACTGTAATATCTGCTGTGCCGTCGTTATCAATGTCGCCGTCAATATTCATACTGCTGGTGAGCTGTAATGCTCCACCACTCAGGTCGATCGTCTGTCCACTCAAGCTGGGGTCAAACTCGATCGTCTCAGTCCCAGCAGTTCGGTTGGCATTGGAGATCGCCCATCGCAGAGAACCAACCCCGCTATTGTTGGTGTTGGTCACCAGGAAAGGAGAAGCATCGACTGCATCTTCCAGGTTGAGGGTGAAGGTGCTGCTGGCATCGGGATTACTGCCGACTGTCGGGTCATCAACAGCAACGGTGACGCTGTAGCTGGGTTTGGTTTCGTAGTCGAGAGCAGTGTTGGCTTTGAGGTAGAGGGTAGTACCACTAATTTCAAAGCTGGCTGCATCCGGGCCTGAGAGGGAGAGATTGTTGGTGCCTAGTCCGTCATCCACAACCATGATGTCAGCTAGTTTGATGCGACCACTGGTGTCGACGTTTTCGCTCAGCAGGGTGACGGCGTTGTCGAAGTTGACGGCAGTGGGGGCTGTATTAGGACTTTTGCGAGTGATATCTAGGACTAAGTTGGTGCCGGCTTGCCGCAGGACAAAGTCAAAATCGGCTCCATTATCTGCATCATCGGTGGGAGTGAGGCTGGCTAAGTTGAGTGCGTTGCTGAGGCTGCCAGAGGTGAGGAAGGTAATCGATTCTGTTTGCCCTTCTGCGATGTCGTTTTTCAGTCCTGCTTCATCAAAGTTGAAGTTGATCGTGCCTGAAGGCAGGTTAGCGGCACCCGTGACACTGAGCACATCAAAGTCGCCTGCATCAGTGCCATTGAAGGAGATATTGAGGGTTCCCAGGGTAAAGGTGCCATCGACGGTAAAGGTAGCATGCGGGTCTGCTGTGTTTCCAGGGTTAACCGTCCCGCCTGATAGTGCGCCTACAAACCTACCGATTCCAGCAATGGTGCCGTTGTTGACGAAGCTACCTGCTCCAGTATTGTTGAGAGTGCCGTCATTGTTGAAGGTGCCGTCATTGTTGAGGGTGCTGGTATTGTTGAGGGTACCGGTATTGGTGAAAGTGTCGATATTGTTGAGGGTGCCGGGATTGTTGAGGGTGCCGTCATTGTTGAAGGCCTTGCGATTGTTGAGGGTGTCATAATTGGTGAAGCGGTTGCTGAGGGTGTTGGTATTGTTGAGGGTGCCGTCATTGTTGAGGATGCTGAAATTGCTGATGACGTTGGTATTGCTGATGATGTCGGTATTGTTGAGGGTACCGGTATTGGTGAAGATGCCGTCATTGTCGAAGCGTCCGTTATTGTCGAGAATGCGGTCATTTCTGAAGGACGTGTTGTTGTTGAGGGTGCCGTTATTGGTAATCGTTCCGTAATTGATGGTGGATGGGCCGATATTGGTGGTGAAGGTGCCGTAATTGTTGAGAGCGCCGTTATTTTCGAAGATGCCGTAATTGGTGGTAAAGGTACCGTAATTGTTGAGGGTGCCAACATTGTTGAGGATATCGAAATCGATGAAGTTGTTGAAATCACTGGTAAAGGTACCATAATTATTGAAGATGCCGTAATTATTTAAGATGTCGTTGTTGTCTTGAGTGTTGAAAATATTACGGTCCGTAGCAAAGATGCCGTTATTATTGAGGATGCCATTATTGTTAAGGATACCGTTGTGGCTTAGAATATCGTTATTAATAAGAGTGCCGTTACTGTTATTGTTGATGGTGCCGTTATTGATGAGGGTACTGCTGTTGTTGTTGGTGAGGGTGCCTGTGGCAAGAATTCTAATGATGCCTTCATTAAAAAAAATCTCGCTGTTTGAGTCCGAGCCCGAAACAGTAATCGTTCCGGTATTGGGACTGGGGGAAATCTGAGCCATCACTTTATCCTCATTACTCTCTGTTGATTTGCCGTTGATTTGCCTGTGCCTTTGCTCAGGTCAGTGAATGAACTGTGACCCTGAAAATATACAGAAGATTAGCGGGGCGATCGGTGGTGCCCACCCAGGCATCAGCTCCAGCACCGTATTTGACAAAATTGGCCGATCGATCAAGGGAACCTCCTCATCTAGGGTACTTCTACCTCCAGCACAAACGAAACCCAGCTGAACCTATCTGCAAACGCTAGCCTTACTCAGACAAGTTCCCTCGTTAATTTCGCAAAATATCAGAAAAAACTATACGAGTTTTCACGGGCGACCACAAGCAGCAGCATGACAATCTTCGTTAATTATTCACAATAGATGAAATTCTATGGTTACTTTCATTGGTCCCCAATCGAATTCGTTCTCTGTTTGAGCTGCCAAAGGCCACCCTACAACTCAGGTCAATGTCGGGTTGCTGGGGCGATCGGACAGCCGCTCCAGTCAGTGGTGAGCCATCCTGAAATCAAGCCACAACGACAATATCGTTAGCACTGATGGAGGGTTGAGCTGTTAAAGTGGCGATCCTGGTGCGCCCATCTGCGGCACTGCCATTACTGTCAAAGAATAGTGACCCGGTTGCAGTGTCGTAGAGGAAACGCTGGTCCGTGGTTGTCATAGTGCCGATCGCAAACTGACTTGCTAACAACGTACCCACACTTAAGCCTGCACCAAATCCGGCAGCACTCACCCCAATCTGGTCACTGTTGGCCGTGAAATCTGTGATTCGATCGCCCCCTTCACTAATTGCATTGAAGACAAAGCGATCGTTGCCATTTCCACCTGTAACCGTATCCGCTCCTGCACCACCGATCAGCACATCATCCCCACCATTGCCAATCAGTCGATCATTGCTGCTTTTTCCATCCAGAATGTTATTACCTCCGTTCCCTGTCAAAGTATTGATGATGTCATTACCTGTACTATTTAAATTACCTGCTCCTAACAGCGTCAGGTTCTCAAAGTTACTATCTAAACTCCAACTAATCTGACTTCTCACGGTATCAGTGCCTTCACCCACTGCTTCGATTAGCGTTGCCGCTGCATTGTTCACGGTGTAGGTGTCATTGCCTGTGCCGCCTTCCATCTGGTCTGTGCCGCCCAAGCCGCCCAAAAGGTCGTTGCCTGCCCCCCCTTGCAGCAGGTCATTGTTGTCGCCGCCATTGACGGTGTCGTTGCCATCGCCGCCAACCAGCGTGTCGTTGCCCTGGAAGCCTTGCAGCAAATCATCGCCCTCTAAGCCAGAAATCTGATCGACGCCGCTGCTGCCTTGCAGGGATTCGCCATTATCCGTTCCATTGATCACCAGTAAGCCGCTATTGATTGTGTTAGCAGCAATGCCACCGCTAACCGTGCCGCCGTTGAGGGTGACCACAGACCCCAGCCCCAACGTACTGCCGTTGTTAAAGATCGCGCCGCTCACGGTATCAGTTGCCGTATTGTTGATCAGGGTTGCGCTATTCAGGGTGGTGGTGCCGTTATCGTTCACCAACCCGCCACCGATCGTGTTGCTGGTGTTGCTGTCAAACGTTGAATCGTTGACAATGACGCTGCCGCCATTATTGTAGATGCCGCCGCCCCCCAGCTCGGCAACATTACTCTCGATGCGGGAGTTGGCGATCATGACTCGCCCCCCGTTGTTGTAGATGCCACCACCTCGCTCGGTCGTGGTATTGTTGCTGATGGTGCTGCTCAGCAGGTCCAGGATGCTATTGGACCCATTGTTGTAGATGCCACCACCCCCTAATCCGGTGTTGCCGATGCCGAAGTTGTTGCTGACTGATGAGTTGCGCAGCGTCAGATTGCCGCTATTGAAAATGCCACCCACGCCATCGCCTGATCCGCCCCGCAGCACCATCCCCTCAATTACTACGGTCCGATTAGCGCTGATCTCCAGGACGCGACTGGTTCCCCCAGCATCGACGGTAATATCTGCTGTACCGTTCTCGTCAATATCCGCGTTGATCCGCACGCTGTCGGTAATCTGCAACGCTCCGCTGCTGAGGTTGATCGTCTGTCCAGTCAGGCTGGGGTCAAAGTCGATCGTCTGAGGGTTAGATGCTCGGTTGGCATTGTCGATCGCCCAGCGCAGAGAGCCGACCCCGCTATCGTTGGTGTTGGTGACCAGGAAGGGAAGGTTGTCGGTTATATCCGCCAGGTTGAGAGTGAAGGTGCGGCTCAGATCGGGGCTGCTGCCTAGGGTGGGGTCATCCACATTCACCGTGACGGTATAGACCGGCTTGGTTTCAAAGTCGAGTACGGTTCCCGTGCGGATGTACAGGCTGCCGCCGACAATCTCAAAGGCAGCGGTATCGGCAGCAGTTCCGCTCAGCGTCAGATTGTTGGTCCCCAGCGCATCATCCGTGACGATGATGTCGGCAACCTTGATCGGGCTGGTGGTGTTGCTGTTTTCCGCGATCTCAGTGACGGTGTTACTGAAGTTGACCGCCGTGGGCGCTTCGTTGATGTTGGTGACATTCAGCGTGAAGACCCTTGTCAGATCAGGTGTGGTGCCTATCGTGGGGTCATCAACGGCGACGGTGATGCTGTAGCTCTGTTTGGTTTCGTAGTCGAGGATGGTGCCGGCTTTGAGGTAGAGAGAGGTGCCAAGGAGTTCAAAACTGGCGGCATCAGTGCCCGAGAAGGAGAGATTGTTCGTGCCTTGGCGATCGTCAGTGATGGTGATGTCGGCAACTTTGATGCGGTTGGTGGTGTCGCTGTTTTCAGCCAGTGCAGAGGTGTTGCTGAAGTTGATGGCGGTGGGCGTCGAATTGTTCTGGAAGTATTGGATGTTGCCGGTAACGTTCCCAATAAAGGCATCGAGGTCGCCATCGCCATCAATATCGACCAAGGTGGGACTGCTGATACTCCCCACATCACTCAGTCCAAAAGGGTTGGAGACAGCAGGAGCAAAGCTGGGACTCCTGAAATTGCCGGTGTTTTGGAAATAATAGGTATTGCCGTTAAAGTCTCCAACAAAGGCATCGAGGTCGCCATCTCCGTCAATATCAGCAAAGTCAGGACTGCTGTAATTCCCCACATCGCTCAATCCAAACGGATTGGTTTGGACCGCAGCAAAGTTGGAGCCGTTTCTAACACCCTGGTAGTAGTAGATGTTGCCGTTAAAGTCCCCAACGAAGGCATCGAGGATGCGATCGCCATTAATATCAACCAAAGTGGGACTGCTGTTCCTCGCACCCGGACGGCTCAGTGCGAAGGGATTAGAGACAGGAGCGGCAAAGCTGGGGCTGCTGACAGTGCCGGTGTTGCGGAAGTAGAAGATGGTGCCGTTCTCTGACCCGACCAAGGCATTGAGATAGGAAGCCGAGCCAAAGGAAAAAAAGCTAGGACTGCTGTCAGTCCCCACATCGCTCAGTCCAAAAGGGTTGCTTCGAGCCGCAGCGAAGCTAGGACTGTTGGCACTGCCGGTGTTCTGGAAGTAGCGGATGTTGCCGTTACTGTCCCCAACAAAGGCATCGAGGTCGCCATCTCTGTCAATATCAGCAAAGTCGGGACTGCTGTTCAACCCCACATTGCTCAGTCCAAAGGGGTTGATTTGGGGTGATTGGAAATTCGGTGTAGCCATGTTGTGGGTTCCTCTGGATTGAATGCAGTTGGACAAGCAGTTGAACAAGATGATCGTTGCGTCGTCAAACAACGCGAAACAGCACAGGCTAAGCTTGCTCTGATCGCAGTGTTGCTTCTGGACAGGGTAAAGTCAGCTAGTTGAGAGCAGATGACTCACTTTGATCGAAAGATGAATGGATTTCAAATGGATTGCGCGTATGTCAATATATATTGCCTCGGTAATTGAAAGGAATGCCCCCCTAACCCCCCAATTCTGGGGGGAATCGGAAAGTAATTCTCAAAGCCCCCAGAGTTGGGGGTTTGGGGGCCATAGAAGCAGTAACGCCGATAACCGAACTTCTTTCTCTGCACTCTCTAAAGTTGCCGAGGCAATAAGAGATCAACAGGGCGATCGAGCTTCACTTCAGTCATTTTGTGAGTCCTCCTGATATTCACACCACAATCACAATATCGTTAGCACTGATGGAGGGTTGAGCTGTTAAAGTGGCGATCCTGGTGCGACCATCTGCGGCACTGCCATTACTGTCAAAGAATAGTGACCCGGTTGCAGTGTCGTAAAGGAAACGCTGGTCCGTGGTTGTCATAGTGCCGATCGCAAACTGACTTTCTGCCAATATTCCTACACTCAAACCCGCTCCAAATCCGCCTGCGCTAATTTGAATCTTGTCATTGCCTGTGACAAAATCTGTAATGCGATCACCCCCTTCATTCACTGCATTGAAAACAAAGCGATCGTTGCCATTGCCACCTGTAACCGTATCTATTCCTACACCGCCGATCAGCACATCATCGCCATCATTGCCAATCAATCGATCATTGCTGCTTTTTCCATCTAGGACGTTATTGCCTCTGTTCCCTGTCAAAGCATTGATGATGTCATTACCTGTACCATTCAAATTGCCCGCTCCTAACAGCGTCAGGTTCTCAAAGTTATCATCTAAGCTCCAGCTAATCTGACTTCTTATGGTATCAGTGCCTTCACCTGCTGCTTCGATTAGCGTTGCTGCTGCATTGTTTACTGTGTAGGTGTCATTGCCTGTGCCACCTTCCATCTGGTCTGTGCCGCCCAAGCCCCCTAAGCGATCGTTGCCTGCCCCCCCTTGCAGTAGGTCATTGTTGTCACCCCCATTCACAACATCGTTGCCGTCGCCGCCGATTAAGGTGTCGTTGCCCTGGTAGCCTTGCAGCAAGTCATTGCCACCTGAACCGGAAATCTGGTCCACACCACTGCTGCCTTGCAGAGTTTCGCCACTGTTGGTTCCTGTGATCACCAGCAAGCCGCTGTTGAACGTGTTGCCATACACTCCACCGCTAACGGTGCTGGCGTTGAGCGTGACGACAGACCCCAGACCCAGCACATTGCCCTTGTTGTTGATCGCGCTGCTGACCGTATCGGTGGCGGTGTTGTTGAGCAGCGTTGAACTGTTGAGGGTCGTGGTGCCGTTATCGTTCACTAATCCGGCACCAACATTGCTGCTGTTTCTGTCAATGGTTGAGTTATTGACAATCACGGTGCCGCCATTATTGTAGAGGCCGCCGCCGCTGTCCAGATCGGCAAAGTTGAAGTCGATGTGGGAGTTGGTGATCGTCACTTGCCCGCCGTTGTTGTAGATGCCACCACCCCGCTTGTTTGTGGCGTTGCTGGTGACGGTGCTGCCGACTAAAGTCAGAACGCTATTGGTCCCGCTATTGAAGATGCCGCCGCCGCCCAGTCCAGCATTGCCGAAGTCATTGTTGTCCACTACTGTCGAGTTGAGCAGCGTCAGGTTGCCACTATTGGAAATGCCACCAAAGCCATTTCCCTGTCCAGCGCTAAGCACCATCCCCTCGATCGTCACGGTTTGATTGGCGCTGATGTTGAAGAGTTGGCTTCCTCCTCCAGCATTAATTCTGATATCTGCTGTACCGTTGTTGTCAATATCCCCATCGATGTTACCGCTGTCTGTGATCTGGAATATCCCGTTGATGTTGATCGTCTGCCCACTCAAGCTACGGGCAAACTCGATCGTCTGACTGCCTGAGGTCGTGTTCGCATTCTCGATCGCCCAGCGCAGAGAGCCAACCCCGCTATCATTGGTGTTGGTGACCAGGAAGTTATTAGAACTTCGGCGAGTGATATCTAAGACTAAGTTGGTGCCGTCTTGCCGCAAGACAAAGTCAAAGTCGGCTCCATTATCTCCATCATCAGTAGGAGTGAGGCTGGCTAAGTTGAGTGCATTGCTGAGGCTGCCAGAGGTGAGGAAAGCAATCGATTCTGTTTCCCCTTCTGCGATGTCGTTTTTCAGTCCTTCTTCATCAAAGTTGAAGTTGATTGTGCCTGAAGGCAGGTTAGCGGCACCCGTGATACTGAGCACATCAAAGTCGCCGGCATCAGTGCCATTGAAGGAGATATTGAGCCTTCCCAGAGTATAGGTGCCATCGACGGTAAAGGTAGCGTGCGGGTCTGCTGTGTTTCCAGGGTCAACCGTCCCGCCTGATAGTGCGCCTACAAAGCGACCAACTCCAGCAATGGTGCCGTTATTGACAAAGCTACCGGAGCTAGTATTGGTGAGGATGCCGTTATTGGTGAGGGTGTTGTTATTGGTGAGGATGCCGTTATTGTTGAGGGTGTTGTTATTGGTGAGGATGAAGTCACTGTTGAGGGTGCCGTTATTGTTGAGGGTGTTGTTATTGGTGAGGATGATGACACTGTTGAGGGTGCCGAAATTGGTAAGGGTGCCGTTATTGGTGAGGAAGCCGAAATTGCTGAGGATGCCGTTATTGGTGAGGGTGCTGTTATTGGTATTGGTGAGGGTGCCGCCATTGATGAGGTTGTCGTTATTGGTGAGGGTGCCGCCATTGGTGATGGTGCGGCTATTGTTGATGATGTCGTCATTGTTGAGGGTGCCGTCATTGTTGATGGTGCCGTCATTTCTGAGCTGCCTGACATTGTTGATGGTGCCGTTATTGGAATTGTTGATGGTGCCGGAAAAGTTATTGTTCAGGGTGTCGCCATTTCTGAGGGCGCCGGAATTGTTGATGGTGCCGTTATTGTTGAGGGTGTTTTCAGTTTCGAGGGTGCCGAAACTGGTGATGGTGCCGTTATTGTTGAGGGTGCCGTTAAAGGCATTGAAGAGGTTGTCGTTATTGGTGATGGTGCCGTTATTGTTGAGGGTGCCGTCACTGAAGAGGACTCTGTTATTGGTGAGCAAACTGTTATTGTTGAGGGTGCCGTCATTGATGATGGTGTCGTCATTGATGAGGGTGCCGTCATTGGTGAGGTTGCCCGTGGCAAGAATATCAATGATGCCGGAGATGAGATTCGAAAAAACCTCGTTATTTGAGTCCGAGCCCGAAACAGTAAGCCTTCCGGTATTGGGATTGGGGGAAATCTGAGCCATCACTTTATCCTCATTACTCTCTGTTGATTTGCCGTTGATTTGCCTGTGCCTTTGCTTAGATCAGTGAATGAACTGTGACCCTGAAAATATACAGGAGATTAGCGGGGCGATCGGGGTTGGTCCACCCAGGTCTAAGCTGCATCCAGCACCGTATCCGAACAAATGAGCCGATCGAGCAAAGGAAACCTCCTCATCTAGGGTGCTTCTACGTCCAGCACAAACGAAACCCAGCTTCACTCAGATGAGTTCCCTTGTTAATTCCGCAAAATATTAGAAAACTATACGTGTTCTTACGGGCGACCACAAGTAATATCGTGCCCATCTTCGTTAATTTTTCACAATAGATGAAATTCTATGGTTACCTTCATTGTTTCCCAATCGAGTTCGTTCTCTGTTTGAGCTGCCAAAGGTCACCCTACAACTCAGGTCGATGTCGGGCTGCTGGGGCGATCGGGCATTCACTTCAGTCATTTTGTGAGTCCTCCTGATATTCACACCACAATCACAATATCGTTAGCACTGATGGAGGGTTTTGTCGTTAAGGTGGCGATCCTGGTGCGACCATCTGCGGCACTGCCATTACTGTCAAAGAATAGTGACCCGGTTGAGGTGTCGTAAAGGAAACGCTGGTCCGTGGTTGTCATAGTGCCGATCGCAAACTGACTTTCTGCCAATATTCCTACACTCAAACCCGCTCCAAATCCGCCTGCGCTAATTTGAATCTTGTCATTGCCTGTGACAAAATCTGTAATGCGATCACCCCCTTCATCCACTGCATTGAAAACAAAGCGATCGTTGCCATTTCCACCTGTAACCGTATCGGTTCCTGCACCACCAATCAGCACATCATCGCCATCATTGCCAATCAGCTGATCGTTCCCACTTTGTCCATCTAAGGCATTATCACCACTGTTCCCCGTCAGGCTATTGATGCTGCTGTTGCCTACTCCATTTAAATTACCCGTTCCTAACAGGACCAGGTTCTCAAAGTTACTACCTAAACTCCAACTAATCTGACTTCTCACGGTATCAGTGCCTTCGCCCGCTGCTTCGATTAGCGTTGCTGCTGCATTGTTCACGGTGTAGGTGTCATTGCCCGTGCCGCCTTCCATTCGGTCCGTACCACCCAATCCACCCAAGCGATCGTTTCCTGCCCCCCCTTGCAGCAGGTCATTGTTGTCACCACCATTCACAACATCATTGCCATCGCCGCCGATTAAGGTGTCGTTGCCCTGGTAGCCTTGCAGCAAGTCATTGCCACCTGAACCGGAAATCTGGTCCACACCACGGCTGCCCTGGATCGTTTCACCACTGTTTGTTCCTGTAATCACCAGCAAGCCGCTGTTAAGCGTGTTGCCATACACTCCACCGCTGACCGTACTGGCGTTGAGCGTGACGATCGCCCCTAACACAGTGCCCTTGTTGTTGATTGCGCCGCTGACGGTATCAGTTGCCTGGTTGTTGCTCAGCGTTGAGTTATTGAAGGTGACAGTACCGTTATCATTCATCAACCCGCCACCCACATTGCTGTTGTTTCTGGCAAACGTTGAGTTGTTAACAATCACAGTGCCGCCGTTATTGTAGAGGCCACCACCCAGATTGCCAAAGTTGTTCTCGATGAGGGAGTTGGTGATCGTGACTTGCCCCCCGTTGTTGTAGATGCCACCGCCTCGATCGGTCGAGGTATGGCTGCTGACCGTGCTGCCGACTAAAGTCAGGATGCTATTAGCCCCATCGTTGTAGATGCCCCCCGCACTTAGTCCGATATTGCTGCTGACGGTTGTGTTGAGCAGCGTCAGGTTGCCACGATTGTAGATGCCGCCGACATCCGCTCCTGTCCCGCTTGATACCCTCACCAATCCGTTCTGTAGCACCATCCCTTCGATCGTCACGGTTTGATTGGCGCTGATGCTGAGGATGGAACTGTTCAGTCCAGCATCGATCGTGATATCTGCTGTACTGTTATTATCAATATCTGCATCAATATTTACACCATCGGTAATCTGCAATAGCTCGCCACTCAGGTCGATCGTCTGTCCAATCAAGCTCGGGTCAAACTCGATCGTCTGGCTGCCCGCAGTCCGATTGGCATTGTCGATCGCCCAGCGCAGAGAGCCGACGCCGCTACTGTTGGTGTTAATCACCAGGAAGGGAGAAGCATCGACTGCATCTTCCAGGTTGAGGGTGAAGGTGTTGCTGGCATCGGGATTGCTGCCTAGGGTGGGATCGTCTACATTCACTGTGACGTTATAGGTGGGCTTAGTTTCAAAGTCGAGTAAGGTGCCAGCGCGTAGGAACAGGCGCGTGTCAATAATCTCAAAGCTGGCAGCATCAGTGCCTGAGAGGGAGAGATTATTGGTGCCTAGACCGTCATCGGCGACGATAATGTCGGCTAGTTTGATGCGACCATTGGTGTCGACGTTTTCGCTGAGCAGGGTGACGGCATTGTCGAAGTTGACGGCAGTGGGTGCTTCGTTGATGTTGTTGACATTCAGCGTGAAGTCCTTTGTGGCATCTGGGGTGGTGCCGACGGTGGGGTCATCAACGGCAACGGTGACGTTGTAGCTGGGTTTGGTCTCAAAGTCGAGCGTGGTGTTGGCTTTGAGGTAGAGAGTAGTGCCAATGATTTCAAAGCTAGCAGCGTCAGTGCCCAGGAGGGAAAGATTGTTCGTGCCCAGTGCATCGTCGGTGATGGAGATGTCGGCGACTTTGATGCGGTTAGTCGTGTCGCTGTTTTCAGCCAGTGCAGTGGTGATGTTGCTGAAGTTGACAGCAGTCGGTGCGTCGTTGACATTGGTGACCGTCAGCGTGAAGTTCCTGGTTGCGTCAGGATTGCCACCGACAGCGGGGTCATTGACATTAACAGTGACGCCATAGCTGGGTTTGGTCTCAAAGTCGAGGATGGTACCCGCTTTGAGATAGAGAGCGGTGCCCACAATTTCAAAGCTGGCAGCATCAGTCCCAGAGACAGAGAGATTGTTGGTGCCCTGACCATCGTCAGTGATGGTGATGTCGGCGACTTTGATGCGGTTGGTGGTGTCGCTGTTTTCAGCAATTGAAGTGGTAGGGTTAACGAAATTGACGGCAGTGGGCGGTTGGTTAGGGGGGGGATCGTTGTCAATGATGGTGCCGGTAATCTTGCCAATATTCAGCGTAAGACCACCAGAGGGAGCATATAGGGCTGTAACCTGGGTGGGGTTGAGGAGTGCGATGTCCACACCGGACGCATTTTGAACGCGCAACCGAAAAAACTCAGATTGCAAAGAGAATGCCTCATTAGGTTCATCCGTAGTGTCGTCCCCAGTAGAGACGGTCCCAAACACGCTTCCATTCGTATAAATAGTAAAGTTGGTAGTCGACGAGAAATCTGAGTTACTCGCCACAGAACTTGAGTCAGGAAATGCATTAAAGGAGAAGTAGGTTCTTTCTCTACCAGCCGTAGGATATTTCGCGACAATCACTTCCCACACTGAATTCAGTGACGCTGTACCAGAAAAAAATGGAGAATCGCCTTCGTTAATTGAACCTAAAGAGCCTGGTGTAAAGGTAATTGAAGCTGCCATACGAAATTCCTCTATATCCTCTTCAGTGAACTGATAAAGATTGACTAGACAATTGTTGAAATCGAGCCAGGTGGGATAGCAATGCCGAAACTCGACAGTGCCCCCATGAACGGAGACAGCAGGTCCTCTAGGGAGATGATCTAGGTAATATCCACATTGCTTGCATCCTGAACCTCATCTCGTTTCAGATCGCTCCATGGCAACAACACCGTCTCGTCTGGCATCAATCGAGCAGATAGAACCTCCTGGTTCAGGACGCTTCTAGCTCCATGCAAAACAGGACTCCGTCTATCCAATTCTCAAAATACTTTTTTTAACCGTAAGAATACCGAGGAAAGAATAGCACTAAAGCTGCCCCAGTGGATGTGTTTTATCATTTCTTCAATCTGCAACGAGACAAGGGATGCCGGAAGGAAAGTTATGGGTTGCACTGGGTGTCCTATTGTGTTCAATGGTTATCACTTTATCGGAGTTGCCCCAGTCTCTACATCTAGCAAGTGTCACGATTAGAGCATGACAAATGCATATTTTTCAGCATGACAAGTGTCATGGTGCATGTGCGATCGTCTTCAAACGAGTTTTCCGCTCAGGACTCACTCGATCGCTCAATCTTCACAAAATATTGACAAACCTTAAATTATGCTTGTGTTCGATCGAACTTTGCTTTATGCTGAACAACACTGGTTTTTTCAATTGACTTAAACAACCAGTCGATCTGTTCAAGGTATGGCGCTGACTATAAGTGATAGCAACACTCATAGCCAGCTATCCGGACTTCTGTTCTAAGCAGAGAGCCAGATTGCTGCGATCTTAATCGATCTTCAGCAATTTAGCGATGTCTGGATAGTCATGCCTTGGGCTTTTCTTCTCAACAAACCCCAACCTCAACGAGGGAAAATCATCATGACTACAGAGTTCAACGAACTGCTGCCTCCTTTTGGTGACAAGTCGCCTACGGATAAATCGCAAATCTGGATTATTGGTACAAGAGAACAGGTGTTGCATA
The DNA here is from genome assembly GCA_002796835.1 of Elainella saxicola E1. Lineage (GTDB taxonomy): Bacteria > Cyanobacteriota > Cyanobacteriia > Elainellales > Elainellaceae > Elainella > Elainella saxicola. Next base: position 20,503 of record LUGL01000126.1, read on the forward strand.
CGATCAACGAGTTTTATGTAAAACGCATTGCCAACGACAGAGTGAAGTTCACGCCGATCATTCCAGCCCCGTTTGAAGGCAAATACATGTCTGTCTTGGTGCGTTAAACGATCGGTAGGGGCGAATCGCAATCCGCCCTTACAAATCATCCATGCCTCAAACAGCCCCAAAAGGCAAATATCTATTGTCCTAGTGCGTTAGATGTTGATTGGCGCATTACCTGCTATGCCTGGACAAAAAACTATCGCAAAAATTGGTCTGTTGATTGAAAACAGAGGGACGTTCAAAGAAAACGGAGGGACGTTTAAAGAAAACATGAGGACGTTTATCGAAAACATGCCCCCGTTCAAAGAAAACATACCCCCGTTCAAAGAAAACATGAGGGCGTTTATTGAAAACATGCCCCCGTTCAAAGAAAACGTGAGGACGTTTATCGAAAACAGGGTCACGTTCAAAGAAAACGCGAGGGCGTTTATTGAAAACAGGCTCATGTTCAAAGAAAACAGGCCCATGTTCAAAGAAAACCTGCGATCGTTCGATCACTTGCCTTACATTTGGTTGCCCAATCCACTTTAAACGGTTCGGCTCCCCCTGGGGATTGGCTACCGTATACACACAGATCGGCTGAGTCACTCAGTCTATCAAAGCCCCCTAAATCCCCCAATTCTGGGGGACTTCCGAACCGAATTGCTTGCTCAAAGTCCCCCAATTTTGTGATCCTATGGTGGATAGTGTGGTGTTTAATCAAAGGCACTGCTCCCCCGTTATCTTGAAGTTACCAAGCCCAAGAATTAGGAGGACATCATGAAAAACACCACACCACTCCAATCTTATGACGGTGAGCAGATTTACGTCGGCATTGATGTTCACAAAAAGACGTATGTTGTCGTTGCCCGAGTTGGTCAAACCATTGTCAAAAAATGGAGCACCGCCGCTCGACCCGCAGACCTTGCCCAGCAGTTATTAAAATATTTCTCAGGAGGAACCATTCATACCATTTACGAAGCCGGATTTTCAGGATTTGTCTTGCATCGTGAACTATTCAAACAAGGCATTGACAGCAAAGTCGTTCATGCGGCGGCGGTGGAAGTGGCAGCTCACAACCGAGTCAAAACCGACAACCGAGATGCCGACAAGCTCTCAAGCCAGTTAGCGGCTGGACGACTACGGGGGATTTACGTACCGACTGTGGAACAAGAACAACGACGGATGTTAAGCCGCACCCGCGAACAACTGGTGGAACATCGCGCCGCCCTTAAAAATCAAATTCGGATGAAAGCGCATCAACTGGGTTTAATTGCCCCTGAAGAGCGCCGAGAAATGAGTCATGAGATGGTCGCAGAACTTTTAGAGCGTTCCCCAACTCTAGAGTTTACTGTGGCGGTGAACGCCTTACATCAAATTTGGCAAGCCCTGGATGAGCAGATCAAACAGTTGGTGGCTCAGTTGCAGCAACAAGCCCAGAGTGACCCGAATGAAGCAAC
>LUGL01000014.1 GCA_002796835.1 Elainella saxicola E1
AGAGGTAGCCGTACTTTTTTTGCTTCAATATCCGTTCTACTTGCCGACTACTCAATTGAATCTTCGTCACCTTCGCCAAATGCGTTGCTAAACGGGCTGTTGTCCAACGGCCAAACTCATAGCCCAAGTCAGCAGGAGGATGTTCAACCACCTGCAATAATTGCTCAATGTACTCAGGTGTTGCTTTTCGATAATTCCCATGCCGTCGTTGATCTTTCAAACTCTCCAAATCCTCTGGGTTGCCCTGCACACACCAATGGGCCACACTGCGGTAGGAACATCCGATGAACGCACTGATTTCCTCATAGGTTTTCCCATCATTTCTCAATAGCAACATGAGTGCCCGTTGGCGTTGATGCGGGTCGTTCCCCTCTCGCACGACGGTTTGGAGATTTTCTTTTTGGGTTGGACTCAAATATGGTGAAACAGGCATCACAAGCTTGGAGATATGGTTCCAATTCTTATTATGCACTCTAGCTGTCGGTCAGCTTACTTATCACTGACGCTCAGACAATTGGCCTCATTATGGATATTCAATTTGCCTACTGGGCAACCAATTTAGGTGGATTAGTGTTTAGTCAAGTTCCTCAAAACACCGATTGGACCTTCCAATACAATGCCTGGTTAGCCCAAACTGCGGAAAATCTGGGCTTTGACTATACGCTAGTTGCCGCGCGGTTTATTCTGTCGTACGGCAAGGGCGATCATCTTGAATCCCTGAGTACAACGGCTGCTTTGGCTGCTGTGACAAGGCGAATCAAGCTGATTTCAGCCATTCATCCCGGCTTATGGCATCCCGGCGCAATTGCTAAGCTCGGCTCAACGATCGATCACATTTCCAATGGCCGATTTGGTGTGAATATTGTCAGTGGCTGGTTTCGCAAGGAATTTTACGCCTATGGAGAACCCTGGCTCGATCACGATGAACGCTATCGACGATCGGCAGAATTTATCCAGGTGCTCAAAGGACTGTGGACCCAGGAAGAGTTTTCGTTTGAAGGGGATTTCTACCGGATTCACGAAGCCTGGTTACAGCCCCGTTCTATTGCCCAACCCCATCCTGAAATTTTCCAGGGCGGCAATTCCAAGGCAGCCAGACAAATGGCGGCTCAATATTCCGACTGGTATTTCATGAATGGCAACACGGTCGAAGGGGCACGATCGCAAATTCAAGAAATCCTTGCCTTAGCTAAAGACTATGGACGCCAACCTAAATTTGCAATCAATGCCTTTGTGATTGCACGAGACACAGAAAAGGAAGCAAAAGCCGAACTGGAGCACATTATCGCCAATGCAAATACGGATGCCGTCACAGCCTTTGCCGATCAGATCAAAAATGCGGGTGCTTCCACCCAAGAACAAATTGGCATGTGGGCCAATTCAGATTTTGCTAATCTGGTTCAGCCCAATGATGGCTTCAAAACGGGGTTAATTGGCACAGCAGAACAGATCGCTGAAAAAATTCAGGCCTATTATGACGCGGGCGTCGATCTGATTCTCTGTGGCTTTTTGAATTACACAGATGAACTGCCAGAATTTGGGCGGCGTGTTATTCCTTTGGTGCGCCAAATTGACTCCCAACGTTTGCTCCTGGAAGAAGCGATTTAGCGATCGGATGCAATTCTGGAATTCCTACTTTTTCCTTAAGGCTCTTGTCTTGACCGGGGAGCTATGCAATAATTTTTGCAGCTAAAATCTACGGTAAATTGATCGATTTTTAGGTTTTTAATGCTCGGTTTCGCTGCTTGTGTGAACACTCGCTTCAGGTCTGGTCTACAACGCATCTTCAACAAAATTGATTCTTATCCCGCTTCTCCTCAATTCCTATGAGTGTACAAACCCCAAGAAAACGGATTGGTTCCGGTCTACGATCAGAATATTTGTCGTTTCCAGAAGTGTTAGCACAGTCGATCGCCAATATTGCTCCCACTGCCACCCCTGCATTCGTAATTCCGTTAGTTTATGCTTCTGCGGGAAATGGCACCTGGCTGGCCTATTTAATTGCCACCGTTGGTTTGATTCTCATCAGCTTCAGCATCAATGAGTTTGCTCGCCATTCTGCCTCGGTGGGTTCACTTTATGCCTACATTGGCAAGGGTTTAGGACCGATCGTTGGCGTCATCGCAGGCTGGACCTTAGCAATTGCCTATCTCTTCACGGCAACTGCAGTGCTGCTGGGGTTTGTTAGCTATGGTGATACGCTTTTTGGGACTAGTTCGCTGGGATTAACAGTATTTTTGGGGGCAACTGCCGCTGGAATTGCCTGGTGGATCGCTTACAAAGATATTAAGCTCTCAGCCAAATTGATGTTGGGTATTGAGTTAGTCTCTGCTGGACTGATTGTCTTGCTTGCATTAATTGTCTTAGTGCAAGAAGGATTTCAGATTGATGTCAGCCAATTCACACTAGAAGGGGTATCGGCCGAGAACCTGCGGCTTGGCTTGGTGCTGGCTGTCTTTAGCTTTGTTGGGTTTGAAAGTGCCACTGCTCTGGGTGATGAGGCTAAGCATCCATTGCGATCGATTCCCCGTGCTGTACTGGCGAGCGTAATCATTCCAGGTCTTTTCTTTGTCCTCCTATCCTATACCGAAGTGTTGGGATTCCGCAGCACAAACCTGAATTTGGGAGAGAGTGATGCGCCGTTATCCGTGTTGGCTGAGCAGGCTGGAATTGGTGGCTTTGGCATTTTGCTGTCGATTGGAGCTGCGATTAGCTTTTTTGCCTGTATTTTGGCATCGGTCAACGCGGGTTCCAGAATTTTGTTTGCCCTCAGCCGTCACGGAATATTGCATGCCAGGGTTGGGGCAGCCCATCAAATTAACGCTACGCCTCATATTGCCGTCACGCTCATTTCGATTTTGACTTTCATTATTCCAGTTGCATTGCTGGTTGCAGGCAATGGAATTATGGATTCCTACGCCTATCTGGGCACGATCGCCACATTCGGATTCCTGACCGTCTATATTTTGATTGCGATTGCTGCACCCGTTTATCTCTACCGTCGCAATCAGCTTCAGGTTAAACATATTGTTGTTTCGGTTGTGGCCATCTTATTTATGTTGATTCCCCTGGTGGGCAGCCTCTATCCGATTCCTGCAGCTCCATACAATATCCTGCCCTATATCTTCCTAGCGCTGTTGTTGGCTGGGGCTATCTGGTTAGGCTCTGTTTGGCAGCGATCGCCGCAGGTGATTCAGGACATTGAGCAAGATTTAGAAGCGGTTAGCAGCCAATTTAGTGGAGTTTCTGAAGACGGACAGTCCCTTCTCTAACCGAGTTGCATTCTCTCCTATCCAAAGCTAGTTTTTATCCCGTTAATCATCGATCTGTGCAAGGAGAATTCCAGTGGTTGCCATTGATATTCCGATTCACTCAAAATCTAGTCTTTCACCTGCCAGTGAAATTCATCGGTTAATTGAAAACGGAACGATCGAATTTATTCGGTTTGAACAATCGGATACCCACGGAATTGCGCGATCGAAAACGGTTCCCGTCCGTCATTTTGAACGATTTGCGACCAAAGGACTAAATTTCCCGTTGCCCACCTTTGGTCTGGATGTACAGGGTGATACGGCACCCAATACGGGCGTGCTGGAAGAAATTGTCTTTGGGGATGCCTATCTTTTCCCAGACATTAGCACGTTTCAAGTTTTGCCTTGGGTTGATAAAACGGCTCGTTTATTAGGTGAGCCCTACCATCTGGATGGGCGTCCGGTTACAGTTGCACCTCGCTATTTGGCCAAACGTCAATTGGCGGAATTAGAAGCTTTGGGCTATCAGCTACTGAGTGGCTATGAGTATGAGTTTTATTTAGTCGATGCGGCGACTAGAAAGGCTTCTTACTCAGGCATTCAGCTCTTTGGCACTCTGCCACCTGCCGATCAGCCAGTCATCTATCAAATTTTGCGATCGCTCTCATCCATTGGGGTAGATATCATCACGGCCGATCTGGAATATGCACCGGGACAAATTGAAATTAACTTTGCGCCAGGTTGGGGAATCGATGGGGCCGATCGTGCCTTTACCTTCAAAAATACGATCAAGGAAATCGCTCAGCAACATGGCAAAATTGCTTCTTTCATGACGAAGCCGGATATCAATCTCAGCGCAAATGGATGCCATTTCAATCAATCCCTTTGGGATGGAGAACGGAATGCTTTATTTGATCCCAGTCGAGAACATGGACTGTCAGAGGTAGGTGCCCATTATATTGCGGGCCAATTGGCCCATGCCCCCGCTTTAACAGCTTTACTCTCTCCGACCATCAACTGCTGGAAACGATTTAAGCCCAACGCATTTGCCCCCACGAACATCACCTGGGGCATTGATAACCGGACAACTGCGATCCGATTTAAGGCGTTCCAGGATGAGCGCACCTACATCGAAAATCGCTTAGGCAGCGGTGCTGCAAATCCTTACCTTGTATTAGCCGCACTGGTTGCAGCAGGCATTGATGGCATCAAACGCCAACTCGAACTTTCTGCTCCCATTCAAGTCGTTGCTGATGGATTACCCGATGTTCCCCAACTGCCCACTCATTTTGAAGCCGCCTTGCATGCCTTAGAACAAGATACGGTGATTCGGGAAGCGTTGGGAGAAGAATTTATTCAGCTCTTTACTTCCCTGAAAAAATACGAGATTGAGAAAGCCAGAAAAGCGATTCCCGACTACGGAACTCCTGAGTTCTCCGATCGCATAGACGATTGGGAAATCCGCGAATTTTTTGAGCCATTGTAAGCCGAGCCACTGTAAGCTGCTTTTGCGATTTAGAATCTATGACTTCGACTCTCCAACATGAACGGCAAGCCCATATTATCCGCAGCGATGATGAAGCGATCGCCATTGCTCGCGATTTAGCGATCGAATTTGCCAAAGACGCCTCTGAACGCGATCGGGAACGACGACTGCCGATCGAAGAAGTGCAGGCTTTTTCTGCGAGCGGCTTATGGGGAATTACCGTTCCGCAGGAATATGGTGGTGCTTTTGTTTCGCAGGTGACGCTGGCAGAAGTGATCAAGCTGATTGCTGAAGCCGATTCCAGTATCGGTCAAATTCCACAGAGCCACCTCTATTCCGTGGAAACCATTCGACTGGTTGGGAACGAACAGCAGAAGCAGTTTTTCTTTGATCAGGTGCTTCAAGGCAAACGGTTCGGCAATGCTGCCACTGAGTTAGGTAAATCTTCTGTCGATATCCAAACTCGGATCGATCGATCGGGCAATGGCTATGTGCTTAACGGTCGCAAGTTCTATTCCACAGGCGCTTTGTTGGCCGACTGGATTCCTGTGATCGCGAAAACAGAGGACGATCGAAAAGTGGTGGCGTTCGTTCCCAATGGGGCAGAAGGACTGACCTTGATTGACGACTGGTCCAGTTTTGGGCAACGGACTACGGCCAGCGGCACAACTGTTCTGGAAAATGTCTATGTGCCGGAAGAGCATGTTTTGCCTAACTATTTAGCCTATGAGTCTCCCACCGCATTAGGACCTTTTGCCCAAATTATTCAGGCTGCTGTTGATGCAGGCATTGCCCGTGCTGCTCTCAAAGAGACAATTTATTTTGTGCGGAATCATACTCGTCCCTGGAGCGATAGTGGTGTAGAGCATGCCTATGAAGATCCACTTTTGATTTCCAGTTTTGGTCATCTGCAAATTGCAGTTCATGCCGCAGAAGCGCTTTTGCAGCGGGCTGGAGAAGTATTAGATCAGGCCATTGCTAATCCCAATGAAACGACGGTTGCTGCTGCTTCGATCGCCGTTGCGGAAGCTAAGGTCTTAACCACCGAGGCAGCGTTGCAAACGACCAATAAATTCTTTGAACTATCCGGCACGAAATCCACCTTACAGCAATTTAATTACGATCGCCATTGGCGGAATGCTCGCGCCCATACCCTGCATGATCCGGTGCGCTGGAAATATTACGCGGTGGGGAATTACTACTTGAATCAGGTTTTGCCACCTCGGAATCCCTATCTTTAGGAAAGTGACTCATGCTAACGGATGCCCAGGGGCTACCAGTATCGACAGACTCGCCTGAAGTCGTCACCTTGATCGATCGATTTACCGATCAGTTGCTGGGCTATGGCAATCAGCCAGAGATTATCCTGAACGCGATCGATTTTGATCCGACTTGCGTACTTGCTAATGCTCATGTGGCTGCATTTTACCTGTTCGCTGAGGCGGCTAATTCAGTTGAGTTAGCAAGACCCTACTTACAAGCTGCTCAGAATCATCTTGCTGCGGCAACGGAAAGAGAACAGTGGTATGTCAAGGCGATTGCTGCTTGGGCTGAGGGTGATATTCCAACGGCCTTAAGCTATCACGAAGCCCTGGCCGATCGCTGTCCTCGCGATTTAGTTTCAGCTCATATTGGTCAATATCACTATCTGTTTACGCAAGCCAGCAGTCAGGGGTTACTGCATCTGATCGAAAAGATCTTTCCAGCCAATCGTGAAAATCACTATGTTTATGGCATGTTGGCCTTTGCTTTAGAGCAAGCTCATCGCCTGGAAGAAGCAGAGGCGGTTGGCCGGGAGGCTGTTCAGATCGATCGTCAGGATCCCTGGGCACATCATGCAGTTGCGCATGTCCTGGAAACACAGGGTAGAGCTGAGGACGGCATTGCCTGGATGGAATCTTTTGCAGAGACCTGGGAGAATTGTGGCTCTTTCTTGTGCCATAACTGGTGGCATCTCGCGCTTTATTACCTGAGACAAGATGATTTCGCGAAAGTACTGGAACTTTACGATCAAGAAATCTGGGGACGTGCGGTTAAAGATTACTTGCATTGTCAGATTAACGCGGTTGCGCTTTTAATTAAGCTGGAGCTGAAGGGAGTGGATGTTGGCGATCGGTGGTTGGAGCTTGCCCCCTATTTACTCCAGCAAATTCATCCGCACATTCTGCCGCTTGCAGATTTACATATCATTTATGGCTTGGTGCGTTCTGAAAATTTTGAACAGGCCAATCTCATGCTAGAAAGCATTGCCTCCTATGCCACTCACGCAGCCCAGAAAAAACTGTGGGCAGATACGGTCTTGCCGGTTGCAAAAAGTATGGTTGCCCATGCGAAGGGCGATCGATCGAAAACGGTCGCGGAGATAGAACCCGTTTTATCTCAATTACATCAGCTAGGTGGCAGCCATGCCCAGCGAGCCTTATTCAACCAGATTTACGCTGCCAGTCTTTGATTAGTTCTCATTAACCTCACACCCAAGGAGAATTCCCCATGCCCGCTACGATTCAACCCAAAAGCAGCCTTGTCACCTTTCATCTACAATCTATTGGCAGTGGCGTTTCCCAAACCATTCAGCAGGAGGGATCGGTGCATACGATTCGAGTGGATGCCGCTCCTGTTTTTGGTGGAAAAGATGAGTATCCCAGCCCGATCGCCTATGCGCTGAGTGCGCTGATCTCTTGCTCTCAAGTCACAGCTCAATTGGTGGCAAAAGATCTGGGTTTAAAGCTCAACCAGTTTGAATTTGACATCAAAGCAACCCTGGATACCGCTATCCTAGTGAACGGTGCTTTAGAAGGGAATCCCAACTTTCAAACGATCGAACTTAATGCAATCGTTGATACAGACAGCACTGAGGCTCAATTTGAACAATTGAGGCAAGAAACAGAACGTCGTTGCCCCATCTATCAGCTATTCCTCAGAAGCGGAGTTGCGATTACCAATCATTGGTCGATTCGTCATTCTGCACTTGTCTAAAGTTGATTCTGCCTTCTATTCCGATCGCGTTCTATTTTGATTCCTATGGTAACTACCAATCTCCCCGGCAAGATTGCGTCTGAACGAACAGCCCATGTGATTATCAGCGATCAAGAAGCGATCGCCATCGCCCAGCAGTTAGCCACCGAATTTGCGCAGAACGCAGCAGAACGCGATCGGGACCGCAGGTTGCCCTATACGGAATTGGATCGGTTCTCTGCTAGCGGACTGTGGGGCATTACGGTTCCTCAGGAATATGGCGGAGCATTTGTGTCGAATGCCACGGTGGCAGAAGTGATCGCCACGATTGCCGCAGCAGATGGCAGCATTGGTCAAATTCCGCAGAATCACCTGTATATGGTGGAGGCAATCCGACTGAATGGAACCGAAGAACAGAAACAGCACTGGTTCAAATTGGTGCTGGAGGGAAAACGCTTTGGGAATGCTTTCTGTGAAGTGGGAACGAAAACCCCGGTTGCGTTCAAAACTCGCGTGACTCGTCAAGATGATGGCTATATCCTGAATGGCAAAAAGTTCTACTCGACCGGCGCATTCTTTGCCGATGTTGTGCCCGTGGTAGCGCTTGATGATGATGACAACGTGGTGGTTGTGTTTGTCGATCGCCATGCTGAAGGGTTAACGGTAATTGATGATTGGTCTGGAATCGGCCAACGCACAACCGCAAGCGGCACGACGATTCTCGAAAATGTGGTTGTTCAGGAACGTGATATTCTGCGACATTATCTGGCATTTGAACAACAGACAACTATGGGAGCTGTCGCTCAAATCATTCATGCTGCCATTGATGTTGGAATTGCTCGTGGTGCTGCGCGAGATACCATCCAATTTGTCCGCAACTATACTCGCCCCTGGATTGAAACGGACTTTGAGCATGGCTATGAGGAACCCTTGATCATTTATGGGGTGGGTGAAATTCAAATTAAACTCCATGCTGCCGAAGCCTTACTCAAGCGTGCAGGTTTGTTCATCGATCGAGCCATGGCTGATCCGACTGAACAACATGGAATGGAAGCGTCGATCGCAGTTGCCGAAGCCAAGGCTCTGGCCGATGAAGCCGCAATTTTCATCACGAATAAACTGTTTGAACTGAGCGGCACTAAATCCACCTTGAGTCAATTTAACTACGATCGGCATTGGCGTAATGCTCGAACTCACACGTTGCATGATCCCGTGCGCTGGAAGTATTTCAATATTGGCAATTACTTCCTCAATGGCGTGAATCCACCTCGTCATGGTGCTTTTTAAGCTTGAAATGAGAGCAAACATAACCTCTAACATTCAAATTGCAACTATGCCAAGGAGGCGTCAATAGTGAGTCAAACTAGCCAAGTCCTAGGTAGAGTGAATTCGATCGATCTACCCTTTGTTGAAGCCAACCTGACTTATCTGGTTCCACCCAAAGAGAAGCCCGTTAACTATACGTTTGAACCGCCTCCAGGTGTACCTCAGCGCAGTGGTATTCCTGAAGTCCATACCCTGCCAATTTATGATGCTCGATCGATCGCACCTGGTTTGTCGGTGGATCGGGAAGGATATGCGTTGCCGGATTATCCAACCGCAGTTCGAGATTTTTATGACGAAGCGGAAATTCGTCAGGTTTACTATTCTGAAGCGGAGCAGTTTTTGCAGGAATACACGGGTGCTGCCAGAGTCATCGTTTTTGATCACATTGTTCGCAATGCTCAACGCGCACAGCCCGGTCGGAACACGATCCGAGAACCGGGGAAGATTGTTCACAACGACTTCACTGCCAATTCTGGCTATACTCGCGGACAGCTCGTCCTGCAACTTCTGGGTGAATCAGATCCAGATGCATTACTGCAAAGACATTTCAGCATCATCAATATTTGGAGAGCGATCGCTGATCCCATCCAAGAATCTCCCCTGGCAGTCTGTGATGCTCGCAGCATTGCGCCAACAGATTGGGTCGCCAGCGATCTGGTTTATCGCGATCGGGTGGGTGAAACCTACGGGGTGACTTATAACCCGTCTCATCAATGGTTTTACTTCCCGTTCATGCATCGGGATCAGGCATTGCTGATTAAATGTTTTGATTCGGCAACCGATGGCCGCGCCCGATTTTCGGCTCATTCTGCATTCGATGATCCCACCAGTCCTCCGAATGCTCCGCCGCGCGAAAGTATCGAACTCCGTACCTTGGTGTTTTACGAGTAAGGGAATTTTCCATGTCTCAAGATCAATAGGCTGCGATCGACGATTACATTACTGAACTGTTTGTCCCGACGGACTCTGCCCTAGAAGCAACGCTACAGTCTACGATCGATGCCGATTTACCTAAAATCAACGTTGCGCCGAACCAGGGAAAATTGCTCCAGATTCTAGCCCTCTCCCATCACGCCACCCGAATTTTGGAGATTGGCACATTGGCAGGCTACAGCACAATCTGGTTGGCACGCGCATTACCCCAAAATGGCAAGCTGATCACGTTAGAGGCTAATCCGAAACATGCAGAGGTCGCTCGTGCCAATTTAAATCAGGCTGGACTAGAAGACACTGTGGAAATCCGGGTGGGTGCAGCGCTGGATACCTTACCTCAACTGGCTGCTGAAGGCCAAGCACCCTTCGATCTGGTTTTTATTGATGCAGATAAGGTGAATACGGCAGGTTATTTTGCCTGGGCGCTCAAGCTGACGCGACGCGGTAGTTTAATCATCACAGATAATGTTGTTCGCAAAGGAGGGGTGATTGATGCTACGAGTACTGACGAGAACGTTCAGGGAATTCGTCGCTTTAATGCTGCGTTAGCCTCGGAACCTCGTGTGACTGCAACTGTGGTTCAAACTGTTGGCAGCAAAGGACATGACGGATTAGCGATCGCGCTTGTGATCGCCGATTAATGGAACGTAGCGTACGAAACCATTTCTGCATTGAGAAAATATATGAATTCAAGACCATCTTTACGCTTTAAACCACAAAGTACGAATGTTCTGAGAAATTGGCTGTCGATTAGCACGATCGCTCTATTAACTGCTTTGGCAGGTTGTGCTGCTTCAAATAATCAAAGTCAAACGGCGAGCAGTCCCGCAGCGAGTGCCAGTCCTGCGGCGAGCAGTCCCGCAGCCAGCGCCAGTCCGGTCCAGGTAGAACCAACGGGTTTACTGGCGCAGGTGCTCAGTCGCAGCAAAATTATTTGTGGCACAAGCGGGAAAGTTCCAGGCTTTAGTTTTGTCAACACGCAGGGTGAATACTCTGGATTTGATGTTGATATTTGTCGCGCAGTAGCCGTTGCAGTTTTCAATGATCCCAGCAAGGTAGAGTTTCGGCAATTGAGTGCGGCTCAGCGATTCACCTCATCACAAACAGGCAGCATTGATATTATTAGCCAAACTGCTACTGTGACAATTAGCCGTGAATCTACCGTTGGGGTTGCCTTTGGGCCTGTCATTCTCTATGACGGACAGGGATTAATGGTGAAGAAAAATAGTGGAATCACCAAAATTGAGCAATTGGCCGGTAAGTCGGTTTGTGTGCAGACGGGTTCAACGACGATCCTCAATCTGACAGACCAGTTTCGTAAGCGAGGCATCGCCTATAAACCTGTTTCGTTTGATGATAACAACGCGACGTTTGCGGCTTATCAACAAGGTCGCTGTGAAGCGGTGACAGCCGATCGCTCTGGGTTAGTGTCGAATCGATCGAAACTCCCCAATCCCGATGAGCATACTATCTTAGATATCGTATTGTCTAAAGAGCCGCTCGCTCCTGGCGTGAAGCAAGGAGATCCACAGTGGGCTAATGTGTTGAACTGGGTCGTCTATGTCTTGATTCAAGCCGATGAATTTGGGATTACTTCGAAAAATGTCGATCAAATTGCCCAGAGCACAAAAGATCCAGATATTCGACGTTTTCTAGGCTTGGAAGGAGATTTGGGTAAAGGGCTGGCCCTCAAGAATGATTATGCGCTACAGGTGATCAAACAAATTGGCAACTATAGCGAAGTGTACGATCGCAACCTGGGCAAAGATTCTCCCCTCAAATTAGAGCGTGGTCCTAACAAACTCTGGACGGACGGAGGTTTGCTCTACTCTCCACCCTTCCGTTAATTGGGTCAGTTGTCATGGCTATCCAAGTGTTTGGGTTTAAGAATGCCTTAGGACTGCTGCGAGATGTTCGCTTCTGGCGAATTGTGGGACAGCTTTTCTTTGTGCTTTTCCTGGTCTGGTTAGGCACAACCCTGTGGCATAACCTGACGCTCAATCTACAAAAAGCAGGTATTCAGATTGGACTGAATTTCATTCAATCCCAGGCCTCATTCGATATTGGCGAACGGATCATCACCTATAGCCCAACTGATAGTTTCGGTCGAGCATTATTTGTTGGATTCGTTAATACGTTGCGTGTGACGGGAATTGGAATGGTTCTTGCCACACTGTTGGGATTGGTGATCGGATTGGCTCGCTTATCCGACAATTGGTTGATTGAGCAACTTGCCAAGCTTTATGTGGAAGTCTTTCGCAATACCCCCCTGCTGTTGCAGCTGTTTTTCTGGTATTTTGCCGGATTTGCTAAACTGCCGTCGATTGACAGCAACACACCACCCTCCAGTTTATTTTACCTCACCAACCGTGGTTTAGCCCTCACCTGGGTTTCTGCCACTGCCGCCACTGGAATTTGGATTGGCCTATTAACTCTCGCTACCCTGATCGCGATCGGCCTATGGCAATGGCGACGATGGTTGAGAATTGAACGGGGTGTTGCTAGCCGCACCTGGCTCTGGGCTGGAGGGGCGATCGGTCTGGGGATAATTCTCGCCTTTGCCATTACTCGCGCCAGTCCGTTTGAATGGAATGTGCCGCGACTCAATGCCACTGAGCTAGAAGGAGGATTACAGATTTCTCCAGAATTCACTTCCTTACTCCTGGGAGTGACTTTTTTCATTGCTAGCTTCATTGCTGAAATTGTTCGAGCTGGCATTCAATCGGTTCCTAAAGGGCAATGGGAAGCTGCTAAATCGCTGGGCCTGAAGCCAGGAGTGATGCTTTCCAAAGTGATTCTTCCCCAGGCCTTGCGGGTTATCATTCCGCCATTGACCAGCCAGTATCTTAATTTAGCAAAAGGAACAAGCTTGGCGATTGCGATCGGCTATCCCGATATTTACTTTGTTGCAAACACAATTTTCAATCAAACTGGCCGTGTTGTTGAAGTGATGCTCATCCTGATGGCATCCTATCTCGGCGTCAACCTGATTATTTCTTTGATCATGAACCTGGTCAATTACAGTTTCCAGATTAAGGAACGATAGCATCATCTTGGTTTGTTCCCCCTCTTCCATCCCCTCTCCCTGCTCATGTCTCTTGATCTTGCTCCTATCACCGACTCGCCGCCCGTTTCTACGTCACTCACCCCCTGGAATTGGGCTAGGAAACGGCTGTTCAATACCTGGTATAACATTATTCTGACTATTGCTGCACTGTTGGCGATCGGCCTGGGGCTCAAAGGCTTTCTAGTCTGGGCAACGACGCAAGCACAGTGGGCCGTTGTCAGCAACAATTTGAAGCTATTTGTTGCAGGGCGGTTTCCTGATCCCTTACTTTGGCGGCTCTGGATAATTTTGGGCGTGATCATCGGCTTGAGCGGTTTGACTTGGGGGAAACTCCAGGCGAAGGAGCGACTCTGGACTCGCGATCGGTTGCTGATTGCAGCAGGAATTGCGGTGGCGATCGGTCTGATTCCCATAAGTTTTGCCTCGCGTTTGATTTCTGGCGGTTTGCTGCTGCTGCTCCTAGTTGCTTTCTGGCTGGGACGGTTGCTGCCCAGTCGGTTTAATCGCTGGCTGGCGGTGGCCTGGGCGCTCTCATTTCCGCTTGTGTTTTGGTTGCTGCGGGGAGGTTTTGGCCTGCAAGAAGTACAAACAACTGATTGGAGTGGTCTGTTGCTAACGCTTCTGGGAGCAGTGATTGGGATTGCCTTTGCTTTTCCGTTAGGCGTTCTGTTGGCGCTCGGTCGCCAGAGCACTTTGCCGATCGTTCGGCTTTTCTCTACGCTTTTCATTGAAGTGATGCGGGGGCTACCGTTGATTGGGGTTTTGTTTATTGGCCTGGTGATGCTGCCGCTGCTGTTACCGCCAGAGTGGGGACAGCCTGATCAACTCCTGCGGGGACTGGTCGGATTAATCCTATTTAGTGCTGCCTATATTGCAGAAGTTGTGCGTGGCGGTTTGCAATCTGTTCCCAGAGGACAACTCGAAGCGGCGCGCGCTTTGGGACTGAATCCTCTGCTGGTGATTGGTTTGATTCTGCTACCGCAAGCCCTCAGAACAGTAATTCCGGCATTGGTGGGAGAATTTGTCAGCCTATTCAAAGAGACAACGCTGCTCTCTGTATTTGGTTTGATTGAGCTATTGGGCATTTCAGCTTCGATTTTGGCGAATCCAGATTACGTGGGCCGGTATGTTGAAGTGTATTTATTTGCAGGGGGCCTCTACTGGATTTTCTGTTACGTGATGTCGATCGCCAGCCAGCGTCTTGAAAACAGTTTGGGGGTCGATCAGCGTTAGATCAGCCTTGAAGCGAAACCCTCGTTCAGGGTTCATGTTTCAATCACATTTAAGACCAATTTCAATGCCGCTTGAACAGCAGCTAGTCGAACGGCATCGCGATCCCCCTGAAACTGATATCGCTTCTCCAAGATTGGACCACCGCGTTGGGCTGCTGCAATAAAAACGGTGCCAACAGGTTTGTCAGGGCTGCCGCCGCCCGGCCCAGCATAGCCCGTGACAGCGATGCTAGCATCCGCATGGCTGTGAACAAAAATAGCTTCTGCCAGGGCTTTAGTAATTTCAGCACTGACCGCACCATGAGTTTTTGCAATTTCAGCGGGAATATCCAATCCACCTGACTTCGCTTCATAACCATACAAAACGAATCCTCGCTCAAAGACTTCTGAGGCTCCAGAGGCTGAGGTGATGGCTGCGGAAACCAGACCGGCTGTTACAGTCTCGGCAGTGCTGAGATGAAATTTGCGGCTACGGGCTGCGATCAAAACCTGTTCTGCTGCACTGAGGATATCAGGAGAAAACATAGGGGATACCTTGGATGAATTGCAGTTGTTTAGAGAATCAGATTGTCCAAATTACAAGGTTGCGATCGCTTCACCAGACAAGCGTTTTGCGGCTTCGGCTGGATCATCTGCCTCACAAATGGCTCGCCCAACAATTGCGTAAGCTGACCAGTTGCCGATCGTCGCAAAAGTGTCGTGAATGTTGCCACCCAGCGCCCCAATTCCTGGTAAAAAGAGAGAGGCGTTCCCAATCTTGTTTCTCAATGTATGAATATGCTGAGCGAGCCGTTCAGGATCATTGGCTGGAAGAACAAAATGTTGCGCACCCAATCCAATGGCAAGATTGAAAATCCGTTCTAGCACGTCATCAATAACATAACCGCCATGACTCACTCGGTAGTCCGGAAAGGGGAGTTCACCGCCTACGATCGGTAAAATATCCTGTTCCAAGGCAGCACCAACAAAAGACTTTACCGATTGCTCCCCTGCCAACGGAAACAGAATGACGGCTTGTACACCTGATTCAGTGCATAGGGAGATAAATTTCTTTGCCATACTGGGAACATCGGGGCCAGCTTTTTGGTGATCATAGATCAGCGGCAAATCAGTCTCCTCACGCAGTGCCTTGACTGCACCCGCTAACCCAAGGCGGAGTACGCTAGCCAACCCAAGCTTGTAGCCAGCGATGCCAGGAATGTCTGTAGTTGCTGCCACAATCCGGCGGCTTTGATCAAAACTATCGCCATCTAGGGCAGGGATAATGCCCCGTGAAACTGGAAACTCTAGGGCTTTAGACATAATCCAGTATTTCCTATCTATGATGCAAGAGTTCAGCCTGCCATACGCTCAGTCTACCGTAAATCACAACTACATATACGATTGACATTTTCATATAACGTTTTAGAGAAAACATGTTTCTAGCTCAATCAATTCTGATATTAAAGAAATTCATAGTTGCATCCTGTACTTTTTGAGTGACTCATATTTCAACTCAAGCGGAGTTTGTTCTCAAAAAACTTGTGTCTCAAATAGGAATATGATATGTTCTCGAAAATCCAGTGTAAATCAATCAACGAACTGGATGGATGTCGCAACAAGCTAAACGGCCTGTTTGTTAGATTGCGTTCTGGGCATTTTTTCACTGATGTGGTGCTGCATCTCTAAGACCGAGTTTTCAGGCAGAGTTTCTCCTTGCAGAAGCTTTATGGTTGTTTTTTTCTAAACATTCCAGTAGAAAACGTTCCAGTAGAACCATAGATCTCACACCAAATTTGACGGTGACTACTTGCTACTTGACTGATAAACGTTCACAGATCCGTTGGCATTCCAATAAAAACCCATTGAACTAGGAGCGAATTGACATGGGCACAAGGATCGCAGACTTTGGGAATATTATTCTCAATACGGACAGCTACAAACATTCGCACCATGTGCTCTATCCGCCAGGAACAGAGTATGTTTCAAGCTACATTGAAGCTCGGGGAGGTCCTTATCCGGCCCATCTGGTGGTTGGGTTGCAAGCATACCTGCGGGAGTATCTCCTGAAGCCAATTACACTTGAGGATATTGACGAAGCTGAGCGGGTGACTCGTGAGCACCGCATTCCCTTTAATCGTGAGGGATGGCTGGGGATTGTCAATGACTACGACGGCTACCTGCCGTTGGAAATCGAAGCTGTTCCTGAAGGGACGGTTCTGCCAATCAATAATGTTTTGGTACAGGTAATCAACACCGATCCTAAATACTTTTGGGTAACGAGTTTTATTGAGACCTCATTGCTGCGGGGAGTCTGGTATCCAACTTCCGTTGGCACGCTGAGTTGGTATGGCAAACAGATTATCCGTCAGGCACTGGAGAAGACTTCCGATCATCCTGAAATTATTCGCGATGTGCTGCATGATTATGGAGCTCGCGGCGTGAGTTCTCAACAGTCAGCGGCACTGGGTGGATTAGCTCACTTAGTCAACTTTGAGCAAACAGATACGATTTCCGGATCCCTTGCTGCATCCCGTTATTATAATGCGATCGCCCCAGGAGCATCCGGACCGAACTCTGAGCACTCGACGATGACAGCATGGGGACGCGAAAATGAAGCTGAAGCCTATGCTAACGTAATCAGACAGTACCATAATTGGGACATTAAGGTCATCGTTGCTGATTCCTATGATCTAAAGCATGCCGTTGATGTTATTTTTGGCAACGAACTTAAGGATCTCGTTGACAATCAGCCAGGTACCGTCTTTGTTCGCCCAGATTCAGGGGATCCGGTTGAAACAACTGCTGATACCGTCGAAGGGCTGACCAAACATTACGGCTATGAAATTAATAGCAAGGGATACAAGGTGCTGCCGAATCAGATCCGGGCTTGCCAGGGAGATGGCATTACCCTCGATAGCCTGCGTCGGATCTACGAAGAGCTAGACCGTCGTAAGTTGGCCGCAGACAACGTCTACTTTGGGATGGGAGGTGGTTTGCTACAGCAGATTAACCGAGATACCCTCCATTTCGCCATGAAGGCAAATGCTGTGCAAGTGAACGGAGAGTGGCGGGAGATCTACAAGCGGCCCAGCCTTCAAGCCCTGAAAAATTCAAAACCGGGTCGATTAGCGCTCCGCTACAAAGACGGTGAATATGAAACCGTGCCGAGGGACTCCATCCCTGCTGATGAAAATCTCCTGGTTCCAGTGTTCCGCAACGGTAAGTTGCTCAAGCGATGGGATTTTAAGGAACTGATCGAGCGTAGCGAAAGACCTGTACCGTCGCACTATTACAGCGGTATTGTCAAACCACAAATTGAGCGGATCGTGGCGGCTGTTAAATAAGCGAATGGCTGTTGAATAACCGATCAATAAAAGCGTTTCTGGATATTGGAAACATGTTCCAGAGATATTACCTTGGCAGCAAAAAAGAATGCATGATTTGAGAACCCGGGTTGTGTGGCGCGCTCCGCGCGCCACACAACCCAATCTCTTTAATTGCCGAGGCAATAAAGATCTAGTTCTGAGGAATGAGATGAGCAGGGAACCAATACAAGGTCTTGTTGTATTTGATCTTGATGGAACCCTGCTTCGTGGTTTGACCGTTTGTGAAGTGGTTGCTGAATCTCTGGGCTACAGTTCTCGGATGCGTGAACTTGAGTCTGTGATTGCCAAAGGGGATATTGTGAACGCCCGTTTGGAAATGGTTCATTGGTACGAAGATAAATCAATAGAAGATCTTCTTTGTCTTTTACCTAAAGCAACCTTGGCTCCTGGAGCTTGTGAAGGCATTGCTTATCTTCAGGAATCTAGGATTGAAGTTGCGATCGCTTCACTCACCTGGGAATGGGCGGTTGAATGGTTTGCGCAGCAGTTCAATATTCAATATTATTTGGGAACTCAGCTAAAACCGACTGGAGAGATTAGTCACGTCTTTCCTCAGGATAAAGCCCAATGGTTGAGACAATTGGCAGTTAAACTGAATATTCCTACCCAAAATATTGTGGCGGTGGGAGACTCACAAGGCGATGTTGATCTCTTGCTAGAAGCAACGCACGCCTTCTTTGTGGGATCTACTGTGCCAGCAAATCTGGAGCATGTGACCCATCTTCCCAACGCTAATATTATGCTCCTTGCAGATCGGATACTCCACAAACTGGGCGTTCAGACGTTGAGATCGAGCAGATATTAAAAAAAGGGTGAGCATGGCATTCACCCTAAAGTCCCTAGAAGTATTGACCGTTCGATTAAGGCGCTGGATTCGGATATCGACTATGAACCCGATCGATCTCTGTCAGAATATCCGGGTCAAGCGTCACATCCAGACTGCCTAAATTTTCCTGCAATTGTTCCAACGTGGTTGCTCCAATGATGGTGCTGCTGACAAACCACCGGCTGCGAACAAATGCCAGTGCAAGCTGACTGGGTTTGAGATTGTGTGCATGGGCAATTTCTGCATAGGCTGCGACTGCTTCAGCCACATTCGGTTTTTGATAGCGTCCGCCAAAGCCCTCAAATTTCGTCAGGCGCGTGTTGGTTGGCGACGCGTTGATATATTTTCCAGAAAGCAACCCGAACGCTAGTGAACTATAGGCGAGCAGACCGACATTTTCTTTGCGGCTGGCCTCTGCCAGGGCAGAATCGAAAACACGATTAATCAAACTGTAGGCATTTTGAATTGAGACGACTTTGGGCAGCCCAAGCTGTTTGGCAATCCGACTAAATTCAGCGATGCCCCAGGGCGTTTCATTACTCAGCCCCAGGTAGCGAATTTTGCCAGCTTCGATCAAATCAGCAAAACTGGTGAGCTGTTCTGCGATCGGGACGGTTTCCCGTTCTTTAGCCAGATCGTAAACGGTTTCGCCAAATTGGGGCACATAGCGATCGGGCCAGTGGATTTGATACAGGTCAACATAGTCCGTCTGCAACCGGGTCAAACTGTCATGCAGGGCTTGCTCCACATTTTTGCGATCGATCGCCTGTTTGCCGCTTCTGAGCCAGTGGAAGTTACGGCCCGGTCCGGCAATTTTCGTTGCAACAATGACCTGGTCGCGCGGTTGTCGAACCAGCCATTCTCCAATATAGGATTCGGTCAATCCCTGTGTTGCTTCATAGACAGGCACCGGATACATTTCTGCGGCATCAATAAAATTGATACCCCGATCACGCGCGTAGTCAAGCTGTTGATGGGCTTCTTCGATCGTATTTTGCTGCCCAAAAGTCATGGTGCCGAGGCAAATCTCCGACACATTCAGATCACTTTCACCAAGCTGGTTATATTTCATAGAAAGGAAATGGGACGAATGGAATTAGGAAATCGTATTTAGCGTAATTCAAAGCCAAGCTGTTGCAGGATCTCTCGCAAATGTGCCCGATTTCGCAACGCGTCTCCATTCGCAATTCGATCGCTAGAGTGCTGTGCCCAATCTCCCACAACATTCATTTGCTGTGCTGTATAAAATGCTGCCATGATTTCGTTATAGTAATCGATCGCCGCATCCTGAGTTTCTAGCTGATAGGTTTCCCGATGCAACACTGCTGCCTGAGACAGACGAGGCTTTACAGCTGGAATTTCTGCCGGATCCGCATAGCCGACACATAAGCCAAACACGGCAAAGATGCGCTTGGGCAGTTCTAATTCGGCAGCAACCGCTAGGGGCTGGTTTCGCAATGCGCCGATGTAAACCGTGCTCAATCCCAACGATTCGGCTGCAATCACTGCATTTTGAGCTGCAAGGCTAGCATCGATCGCCGCCATCAAAAACATTTCTAGATAGTTCGCTCCGTCATAGGGTAATCCTCGCTGTTGCGCAACATGAGAAAGGCGAGCCAAATCGGCTAACCAGACCAGAAAGAGAGGGGCCTGCTGGATATGGATTTGATTATTGGCCAGCTTTGAGAGCCGTTCCTTGCGAGCCGCATCTTCGACGGCAACGACACTCCAGGTTTGAAGATTTGAGGAGGTTGCAGCGGATTGCGCTGCCGCAACTAAAGTCTCCAGCGTTCCGGCTGGCAGCGGGTCAGACCGATATGCCCGAACAGAACGATGAGAGAGTAGGGTTGTTAAGCTGTCATTCCAGGCAGCATCCAACCCAAATTCAACCGCAGTTCCGTAGCGATCGGCAAGTAGATGAGACGGTGCGGTTTGAAGACTCGCAGGATTCGCAGTAAAAGTCATAGTCAATTTTGATTAGGTTGTGAGGGGTGAATCAGTGCTTGATCACAGTAACCTCATAGCACCTCAACATCGCATTTTAGTATAATACTGTTTGTCTATCGATTTAGCGTATTTATTTTTTCAAATCTGCCAGCTGCCAGAAGCGTTTTAACTGAACTCGCAGATGAATTCTCAAAAAGCGAAGCCAACGCAGCCAAAGAATGGCGGGTTGCTCAAAAAAGGTAAAAATATCGCCATAGCCTACATGGGTATTCCGATGATGCAACCAGTGGCGTTCAGGCGTCGTAATCCACAATACTTGACAAATGAGATCGATCGGCTGAGGAGTTTGCCAGCCTAGAGCACTGACATGTCGCCACCATACATGAAATTGTCCCAATAGTAGTCCAACAATAACCCCTGTCGGTGAGTAAGGCCACAACAGTGTGGATACCGCAAAATAAGGGAGTGCGCCCAGAAGCCCATCCATCAGAACCCAAAAATCGGGTATCAAGATTGCATAATAGCGGAATGTTTTTCGGGGGGAATGATGAGTTGTGAGATGCAGGCGACCAAAGACATGTTCTGGGATGTGATAGATAAAGGTAGATAGAAAATCGCCTAAGAAAAGTAAAGCCCAGGCAACTAGAGCTATTTCAAATACTTCCATGTATTTTGACGCATATGTAAAGAGAATAAAATAAAACCTAAAATGAATTTAAGTCGTTTCATCAAAAGCAGAAAAAGAGAATGAAAATTTAAATAAAATAAAATAAGGCTTTAAAGACCACCTTCAAACATCCGAATCGATCGTTTGGTCGATCAAATTGTTGAATTCCAAATGATTGAATTTAGGTTGTCATAAGCCGCTGCAAAGTGTCGGTCGTCCAGAATACACTCTTAGATGACTCGATAGTCAGCTAGGAGTGGAGGCTTGCTTTCTCCAGCCAAGTATGCGATACTCCTTTTCAACCTAAAATACGGTAACTTTATCGATGAACCGTATTTAGAGGCAGGCACGGATCTGGTACATCAACCCAGTGGAGTCGGACTCTAGCGCCAGTAACTGTTTTATTCCCGTCTAAATCTCAGAATCAACATGATGATTTTTGACGATCCCCTTAGTTAGGATTTCGAGGGATAAGGTTACTGGTTTGCTAGTTTCTATTGACTGGGCATATCTATTAAGTGCACTGATTACCTGACTGGAATGGTCATCGAATTCGAGTCATTCAAGCGTTTGTGATGGCTAGAAGTTAACTGTGGCGTATATTTATCGAGTTCACATTTGTTGGCCAGTTTCACGAAGCATAACTTTGCCACAGAGAAGTTGTGGTGGCTAGGAAGCAGGAATTAAGGGATTTCAAGATTTAGGGAAAATCTTAACTTTGTAGAGGAACCGAATTATGGTGGAATTCAGCCGTTTGAAAACTTCTCGCTCTGCAGCAATTCGAGCTAAGCTCGATTACCCGGTGATTGATACTGATGTTCACACCAATGATTTCACACCCGTCTTTGAGGATTACATTGCCAATTATGGGGGTGCAAAATTAGTTGATGAATTGCGCAAATCGGAGAATTCTCGACTCAATTCTAAGAGCCAGGGTAAAGACTGGTATCAACAGACCCCAGAAGAGCGGCAATATTACCGCACGATTCGATCGCCCTGGTGGGCCAGAGTGACTCGCAACACGCTCGAACTGGCAACCTATACCCTGCCCGAACTGCTCTATGAGCGTCAAGCAGAACAGGGATCAGACTATTCCGTACTCTTCCCGAATAATGCGCTGGCAGCAGCCGGAGCCCATCCAGAACACCGTCAGGCATTGCAGCGAGCGATCAACCACTACCACGCCGATCTCTATCGCAAATATAGCGATCGACTGACTCCTGTGGCAGGTATTACGCTGACCACACCGCAAGAGGGTATTGAGGAACTAGAGTTTGCTGTCAATGTCTTAGGATTAAAAGTTATCAACATTCCAGGTGGCGTTAAGCGTCCGGTTCGAGCGATCGCTGATAAGTATCCACCCGATCAGTATCCAGAAATCGCGAAGTACGCATCTTATATTGATTTCTACGGTATTGATAGCGAATATGATTACGATCCCTTCTGGGCCAAGGTGGTCGAATTGGGCGTGCCGATTACCACGCACTATGGCAGCCAAGGCTGGACGGGCCGGTCTTCCATCACCAGCTACATGAATAACCATATTGGTCACTTTGCGGATGGCTCACAAGCCTTTGCCAAAGCGCTGTTCTTTGGAGGGGTAACGCGACGCTTCCCGAAATTACGGGCGGCTTTTCTGGAAGGAGGCGCAGATTGGGGGTCTCATGTCTATATTCATCTGGTCGATCGCTTCCTGAAGCGAAATCCCGAAGGGCTGCAAAACTACAATCCCGCCTTGACTGATGCGGATGAACTTTATGAGCTATTCGAACGCTATGGTCGTGAGATCACAAAAGGATACGCGCTCAGTAAGGAAGAATTGGTGACGACTGTTCTGGGCTCATCGTTCACTCGCTTTAGTCGCGATCCAGCTGAAGATGAGCTGAATGATTTTGCAGCAGCCGGAATTGAGGCCGTTGAAGATATTCGCGATCGCTGGGTCAATCCTTTCTTCTTTGGCTCGGAATCGGACGATCGGACCATTGCCGCCGCATTTAACGATAAGGCGAATCCACTGAATGTCAAGATCAATGCTATCTACTCTTCGGATGTGGGTCACTGGGATGTGCCCGATCTGACTTCTCCTTTAGCAGAAAGTTGGGAACTGGTGGAAGAAGGCGTGATTTCGGAAGCGGACTTCAAAGCCTATGTCTTCTCGAATCCTTATAAGCTTTACACCGAAGCCAATCCTGATTTCTTTAAGGGCACTGCGATCGAGTCGAAGCTCGGCAATTCCGCTACTCCAGTCAAGGATAAAAGCCTTGTGACGGCTTAAAAAAGAGGAAATCTATGACAACAGCAATTGATCCCGATATCGGGGCGCGCGAAGCTTTGCGTCTATTGGGACCCGATCCGGATAACTGGGTACCCGATCGTCTCGACATTGATCATAATGTCACCATAATTGGGGGCAGCGGTACAGGTAGTGTCTTTGCCTTTGCCCTGCGACGAGCAGGAATTGGGCACGTGACGGTGATTGATGCCGCCGAGGATGAAGTGCATGCTGGATTATGGTTGAACCGTGCCCGCATGAATAAGCTTCGCACCCCTAAGAATTTGCCCGGTCCCGAATTGGGGATTCCTGCTCTATCGTTTCAAGCCTGGTATGAGGCTCGGCATGGGATTGAGGCCTACGAAGCGATCGATCGGATTCCCCGCGTGCTTTGGGCAGAATATCTTAGCTGGTATCGCCAATTTCTGGGGATCCAGGTGCGGTATGGCACAAGATTGGTGCGGATTGAGCCAGCCGATGGCTTCCTGCGTCTGCATCTAGAAGTCAATGGCGAACCCAAAGTAGAAACCAGCCGCAAAGTCATTTTGGGCAATGGCGTGGGCGGCGGCGGTGGCCCTTATATTCCGACCGTATTAAGCAAGAACTTACCTCGTCATTTATATGCCCATACAGCTGATGCAATTGATTTTGCCGCATTGCAGGGCAAGACCGTAGCGGTTTTGGGAGGAGCTGCCTCCGCGTTCGATGCCGCCGGGGTCGCCTTAGAAGCAGGGGCAAAGGCGGTGCATTTATTTGCGCGTCGATCGGCCATTGCGTCTGTCCCGGTGATACGAGTTCGGGGCTATCCAGGGGCTTATGACAATTACCCCTCGGTTTCTGATGAGGCTCGCTGGTTTCAGGCTTGGCGGTTCCGTCAGGCTGGTTCAACACCACCGCCGGATGCGATCGAGCGTGTCATCAAATTTCCGAATTTCCATCTGCATCTGGCTGCTCCCTGGACTTCAGTGGAAGAACGGCATGGGCAAATTATTAGCTATGTCAATGGCGAGACATTCGAGTTTGATTTTGCGATCGCAGGTACGGGCTATTTTGTCGATCCAGTTGCACGGCCTGAATTAGCTGATTTCTCTCAGCATATTCTCCGTTGGCGCGATCGATATCAGCCCCCCGCAGACCTGCGCGACGATGAACTGGGTGCCTATCCCTATTTGGGTCGTGGACATGAATATCAGGAGAAAGAGCCAGGAACGGCTCCCTATCTGAAAAATATTCATGTCTACAATCCAACGGGCTTCGTCAGCTTCGGCTTACCGATTGGCGATATTCCCAGCATTAAGCGCGATGTTCCTGCTGTCGTCTCCCGCATTAGCCATGATCTCTTCTTTGAAGATTGGGATCACCATCAAACTCGGATCACCGGGGATATTGCCCCCGACTTTGAAGATTCGCTTTATGCGGCGGCTGTGTGGAAACAGAATGTCGGAGCTTTAGTGAGCTAAAGAGTGGGCTAAAGTCTGTAGAGTGTAAGCAGAATACTAAAATTCAGCCATGCCCGATCGCCTGTATGCCATTGCCAAAATTTACCAAATTATTGAAAGCAACGCCCCTTCAACAGGACTGGACGTAACATAACAATGGTTACAATCTAAATTGCTATGTCAGACGTTCGTCAAGAGATTCGGGTTTGTTTTATTGGTGAATCATTTGTCAACGGCACGGGCGATCCAGAGTTTCTGGGTTGGACGGGTCGGGTTTGTCGCCATATTGCGTCAAAAGGCTATGAAATTACCTACTACAACCTAGGGGTGCGGGCTGAAACCAGTCGATATCTCAAACAGCGTTGGCGATCGGAAGTTTCCTATCGGCTCGCATCAGAGTATGACGGTCGAGTAGTCTTTTCCTTTGGAGTCAACGATTCAGGTTGTGCCGGGAAACAGCAGGGCATTGATCTCGCAGAATCAATTGCAAATACGTGCAGCTTCCTGGCTGAAGCTCAGGAGCTTTATCCAGTTTTGATGGTTGGTCCACCCCCTTGTGGTGATGCTGATCAAGAACAAAGGAATCAAACGATCGCCAATTTATCACAGGAGTTTGCATCCGTTTGCATTCAACTGAATGTTCCGTATCTTGATGTGTTTTCCAGTTTAGTGCAGTCACCAATCTGGCTCTCAGAAGCGAAAGCCAATGATGGTGCACATCCTAGAGCGGCTGGTTATGCAGAATTTGCAGCACTTGTGCAAACTTGGGACGGTTGGTTGAATTGGTTTCCGTCTTAGTGGGACTGAAACAAAGTTGCCAAAATCCATTTGCAATCTACTGATAAGTAGGTCGGTCAAATGAATTTTCAGATAGAGTGCGAGCGTCCCGCTCGCGGGCAAGATGCCCGCACTATTGTCATCTACAACTTAATCATACCTACTTGCTATGACCTTACCTACGACTTCGCTTGGCACAACTGGGCTTACAGTTTCACGCTTTTGCCTGGGCACGATGACCTTTGGCTTACAGTCTGATGAAACAACCTCAAGAGCGATCCTGGATACTGCTGCCGCTGCCGGAATCAACTTTCTGGATACTGCCGATGTCTATCCTTTGGGTGGCACGCTGGAGACCGTTGGATGTACGGAAGAGATTATTGGGCGTTGGCTAAAAGGTAAACGCAGTCAGTTTATTCTGGCGACTAAATGTGTTGGTCAAGTTGGGCCTGCTCCATGGGATCAGGGATCGTCGCGCAAACATATTCTGGATGCGATCGATGCTTCCCTGCGGCGACTCGACACGGATTATGTTGATCTGTATCAGTTACATGCTGACGATCCTGCTACCCCATTGGATGAAACCTTAGAGGCGCTGGATACGATCGTGCGAGCAGGCAAGGTGCGCTACATTGGTGTTTCTAACTTTCTGGCCTATCGTCTCAGCCGCGCTCTAGGTCGGGCCGATGTCCGCAATTTGACTCGCTTTGTTTCAGTGCAGCCCCGCTACAATTTGCTATTCCGTGAAATTGAACGAGAATTGCTGCCGCTGGCTCAGGAAGAAGGATTAGCGGTGATTCCCTATAATCCCCTGGCAGGCGGATTGCTGACGGGCAAACACAATCTTGAGCAAGGTCCGACGGCAGAGACGCGGTTCACGCTGGGTACCACTGCTGAACGGTATCAAGATCGGTACTGGCACGATCGCGAATTTAAGACGGTTGAAGAACTCCGCACAGTTGCCGATGCGGCTGGACTGTCGCTAACCACTTTGGCGATCGCCTGGGTATTGGCGAACCCGATCATTACCGCGCCAATTATTGGGGCCAGTCGTCCAGAGCAATTAGTGGATGTGTTAAAGGCGATCGAGATTAACCTGGATAATGGCTTGAAGCAGAAACTCGATGATCTGACGGCGGAATATCGCAAAGGAGATGCGGTGCGTTAGAAATAGAGAGTCCTGGCCCTATCACCGTTATGAACGTCACCCATCTCTATTGTTCAGCCTGCAACCAATCCTATCCGCCGCGTCGCCTTTACAACCTGTGCGATTGTGGTAAGCCGTTACTGGTCGCTTACGATCTCGATCGGGCTGCCAGCACCCTGACTCAGTCTGCATTATCGACTCGTCCTCCGACGCTGTGGCGCTATGCGGAAGTTTTGCCGGTGGATGATCGGGTGAATCGGGTCAGTTTGGGAGAAGGGATGACTCCGTTACTCCGGGCTGAACGGCTGGGGCAAGCGCTAGGGCTGAAAAATCTCTATATCAAAGATGAATCGCAGAATCCTACTGGATCTTTTAAGGCACGTGGCATGACTGCGGCAGTCTCCATGGCCAAGGAATTAGGGGTGAAAAAAATTGCTGTTCCTTCTGCTGGAAATGCTGCCGGAGCATTAGCGGCCTATGCGGCCAGAGCTGGACTGGAAGCATTTATTTTCATGCCCAAGGATACGCCTCTCGCCAATATCATTGAATGTCAGCAGAATGGTGCCCATGTCACCTTAATCGATGGATTCATTACTGACTGCGGACGGATTGTGGCAGAACGAAAAGCCGCAGAAGGGTGGTTTGATGTTTCTACCCTAAAAGAACCCTATCGGGTTGAAGGGAAGAAAACCATGGGCTATGAGCTGGCGGAACAATTAGACTGGCAGCTACCCGACGTGATTCTCTATCCAACCGGAGGCGGCACCGGGTTAATTGGCATGTGGAAGGCATTTGACGAAATGGAACGTATGGGTTGGATTGGGTCCCATCGGCCTCGCATGGTTAGCGTTCAGGCTGCTGGTTGTGCTCCGATCGCTCAAGCGTTTGCATCTGGCTTATCCGCAGGCGCAGACATTGCTAACCCTCATACGATCGCCTCTGGATTGCGTGTGCCTAGAGCGATCGGCGATTTTATCATGCTCGATATTCTCCGTCAGAGTCATGGAACTGCTATTGCTGTGACTGATGAACAATTGCTGGCTGGGGTGAAGCAACTGGGAATTGCTGAGGGAATTTTTGCTGCGCCTGAAGGGGGAGCCTGTGTGCCTGCGCTTCAGCAGTTGATCGATCAGGGTAAGGTCGATCGATCGGAGCGCATTGTTTTGTTTAACACCGGCTCTGGGTTGAAATATCTGGAAGCATTTCACAGCAAATAACTGATCCATGGCGGCTCAAATGCTTCAGCCTTGAAAAGCACGAATCAAGACTCTGAACAGGAAATGAGGAGCTTTACGCTGCCGTGCCCCAGGTTCAGGCTTGAAAGGCGGCTTTGTCGGCTCAGGCGGATTTTCATCCTTGTCTTGCTGTAAATCGATCGCAGATGGATCGATCGACGCTTGAAGTGGCAGATCTTCGAACCAGAGACGTTCAATTTGTCCAAATTGCATCACTTAACCTCGCAGTTTGCCACTTTACAAGCCACAGAAATTAGCGAACCGGCTGGATCTGGTATTTATCGGGTTTTCCAATGAATTCAAAAAGTTGTTCCTCATTCGGGACAGGTGTATTCTCACCCAAGTGTCGGTGAATACCAACACCCATATCGCCAGTTTGGGTCAAGCGAAAGTCAACTTCTTCAAATCCAGCTTCCTGAAACAATCGACGAACGGTTTCGGAATGGGTAACACCATCTAAATGTCCGCGTGTCCAGAGAACGAACGCACCCGATTTGCTCAGATAGCTCAGGTTGCGGATCAATCGCTGTAGCTCCGCCTCATTGGCTAAGTTGCCAAAGATACCACAAACAATCACGATATCTGCCGGAACAGCACCGCTGTATGCTGCGGCCAGGGTTGCATCGCCATTGATAAATTCGATTTGCTTGGTTAGACCGATCGCCTCAAGCGTTGCTCTCCCTCGTTCTACTAGCTGCGGATTCAGCTCCACCAAACGAGCCTGAACGTCTTGAGCACGGGGATGATTCGCGAGAGCCCCCAATAAGTCTCGACCATCGCCTGCACAGGCACTCACGACCTGAATTTGTCCGGATGGTGCAGCATCCAGGCTACGGGTAATATATTCTCGAACAATCTCTAATCGCTGTTGTAACCTGGCATCAGTTTGGTATAAATCATGCCACTCGAACCAGTCTTTCGCCATAGAAAAGCATTCCTTGATCAATTCCTTAATTTGCACTTGCTAGCTGTAATTTCTGGTGTCTTTAATTTGCACTTGCTAGCTGTAGTTTATGATGTAATTCATTGATGCAATGATTAACATCCTATTCCTGATTGCGAGTTGCAAAATACAACAAATATTTTTGCTTGTTTTTTACAGGCAATTATGTAATACTCGCTATTGTTAATCTACGGTAAATCGGTAGATTTAAAGTATTTTTTAACAAAAGTTAGTGATACCCTGATTCAATGCGACGTTCTATCTCTGCAATTGGTTAGTCACCTCTATTCATCTTGGACTGAACTCATCTTGAACTTAACAAGGTCGCTTATGTCCGAACCACGCTATGGGATCTGGATTCCGGTCTACGGCAATTGCGGGGCAATGAATCATCCCAACGAACCTCGTGATGCGAGCTATGCCCGCGCCAAGTCGTTAATTCAACTCGCAGAAGCTTATGGTTTCACCACAACTTTGATCGCTGAACATATCATTAATCCCCGAAATGCTGAACTCGATCAGCTAGAAACCTGGACGGCAGCAGCAGCCTTAGCAGAAGCTACCAATTCGATCGAAATTATTGCGGCAGTGAAGCCCCTTTTGTTTCATCCTGTGGTGCTGGCTAAGATGGCGTTGGGGATTGATGCAATTAGCAACGGACGGTTTGCGATCAATTTGGTGAGCGCCTGGTTTAAACCAGAGATCGAAAAATCCGGCATTCCTTTTTTGCCACATGACGATCGCTATCAATATTCCAGAGAATGGATTTCGATTGTGAAACGCCTCTGGCGAGGAGAGCGCATTAATTTTGAAGGTGAATATTTTCACATTACTGATCTAAATTTATCTCCTCCTGCGATCGCCCAACCATACCCAAGAGTTTATTTGGGTGGTGAATCGGATCCGGCCAAACAATTAGCCGCAGAGATTGCTGATGTATTTTTTCTCAACGGTCGTCCGATCGATGTGATTCGAGAAACGATCGCTGAAGTGAGCCGTTTACCTCGTCCCCTGGCAAGACCCATTCGCTTTGCCATGTCAGCATTTGTGATTGCCCGATCAACGGATGAAGAGGCCCAAGCAGAATTTCAATATTTGACGACTTTAGCAGCCCAGGACGATCGTTCCGAGCTGATGAAAGGGGTCGATGCAGAGGTGGTGATGTTTAAAAATCTGGTGAAATATCCAGCAGTTGGCAGTAATGGCGGCACGGCAGCCGGACTCGTCGGAAGTTATGACACAGTTGCCACCCGGATTGCAGACTTTGTTGCAGCCGGGATCGACACATTTATGCTGCAATTTCAGCCCTTTACTCCCGAGATGCAACGGTTCGCAACTGAGGTGATGCCTCGTGTTCGATCCGTTGCTCTCGTTTCCTAATCTGTTTAACTTGATTTCCATTCACTTCAAAGGATTCCATCATGACTGCAACTTTAGTGCGTCCAGCCTGGACAACCGACTACGAAGTTGAAACATTCAACCGTTTAATCGCCCAATATGCGCCGCATCTACCCACGCAAAAACTGCATGATCCGCGACCGATCGCCAGTGCAGCGGAACTAGAAAACTTCTATCCCTATCGGGTTTCTGGTGCTGCGCATGATCTGTTTATTGTTCAACTTTGTGCGAAGGCGATCGATCGGCTGTTTCTCCAGGATGCAGAAGTGCAGCTGTTTCTGAGTCGCCAAATTGGAGATGATGGTGCCCATGCGCTGGATACCTATCAGCGAGTGCAAGAATTATCGGGCCAGGATCCGATCGAACAGATCAATCAGCAAGTGCAATATCACTGGGATTATCTGGGGGATGCCCCAACGCGTAATTGGATAGGTTTTCTGGCATGGCAATTACATTACGAGCTGCATATCGTCTCGACTTTACTGTTAACTAGCCGCCTGACTCGCATCAATGATCCTGGCTCAGCGAGTTTTGCTGCGGAGCGTATTCTTCCCGATGAATTTGTGCATCGTCAAGCCGTTGTGCAGTGGTGGCAGCGCAAATATGATCAGGCTTCTTTGGCTGAGCGATCGGAGTGGTCGGCTCAACTGCTGGCGCTCGATGAAGAAATTCAAAAGCGGCGCAATCCTTACTTGAAAGACTTCTGGCAGCGCGCCCAACGTGCACTGGGTTTTGAGGTTGAGGGATTTGAAGTGATTTATGATGCTTGGCGACGGGAGGTGCTGGCCTACTTCCTGAATATTCCAACCGAGCAACTGCCAAAACTGGTTAGCCTAAACGATTAAGTTGATTGTTCTTTGAATATGGAGTAGGGCACTTTTGAATATGGGGCAGGGCACTATGGTTGAACCCCGCTATGGCATTTGGGCTCCGGTGGGTGGTAATTTTGGGCCACTGGATACACTTGAAGAACCGATCGATGCTAGCTATCAACGAACGCAA
This sequence comes from Elainella saxicola E1, assembly GCA_002796835.1. Taxonomy (GTDB): domain Bacteria; phylum Cyanobacteriota; class Cyanobacteriia; order Elainellales; family Elainellaceae; genus Elainella; species Elainella saxicola. The sequence goes on from LUGL01000014.1 coordinate 31,272, forward strand.
CGGCTGGTTCTTCAGGCGGAGCAACTGGGATTTACCACGACATTGGTGGCGCAACACATCGCCAATCCACGCGGTCTGGAGCTAGATCAGCTCGAAACCTGGACTACCTCCGCTGCATTGGCCGCAGTCACCCACCGGATTGAAATCATCGCGGCAATCAAGCCCTTGCTGTTTCATCCAGCCGTGTTAGCAAAAATGGCCTTGGGCATTGATGAGATTAGTCAGGGCCGCTTTGCCATTAACTTAATTAGCGCTTGGTTTCGTCCAGAGCTAGAGCGGATTAATGTGCCATTTCTGCCCCATGACGATCGCTATCGCTATTCAGGAGAATGGTTACAGGTGGTGAGGGCGCTCTGGAGTGGCGATCGCGTTAACTTTGAAGGCGATCATTTCAAAATTCAAAATTTACAGCTGCGTCCCACTCCGGTTTCTCAACCGTATCCCCGCATTTATCTGGGAGGAGCCTCTGATCCTGCCCAAATTCTGGCCGCAGAACAGTCCGATGTTTATTTCATCAATGGTCAACCGATCGAAGATGTGCGGCAGGTAATTCAGCAGGTGTTAGGTCGATCGCGTCCTCTGCCTCTGCCAGTTCGGTTTGGTTTGGCTGCTTTTGTGATTGCGCGTGCTACAGATGCCGAAGCCCAGCAGGAATTGGAGCGTCTGCAAGTTTTGCAAGATCGGGAAGAACAATGGCAACTCAGCATTGGCAAAGGGGTTGATCCCGATGCAGTGATGTTTCGTCTGTTCGCCAAAAATAAAGCGGTAGGTGGCAATGGCGGCACGGCTGCGGGGCTGGTGGGCAGTTACGATACGGTTGCCTCACGAATTGCAGCGTTTCGGGAGATTGGCATCGAAACCTTCATGCTGCAATTCAATCCGTTTGAAATCGAAATGCAGCGCTTTGCGGATGAGGTGATGCCGCGTGTTAAACGCCTGCAAACTGTCGCTTAGGAAACCCATATTACCGGAATTGTCGCTATGAAGCAGATGCATTTAGCTGGGTTTATGATTGCCTCGCAGGTGATTCATTCCCATGCCGTTTGGCGACATCCTCAGACTGAATTTGGGTTTCTCGACGCTGAATTCTATCAAAAGATTGCGCAAGTTCTGGAGCGGGGCAAGTTTGATCTACTGTTCTTTGCGGATGTGCTGTCCTTGCCCGATCGCTATAGCGGACATTTTGAACCCAGTGTTAAATATGGTGCACAGGGAGCGATAATGCTGGATGCGCTGGTGGTAGCGACGGCGATCGCAGTAGCCACGAAACACATTGGCATTGGCATCACCCGTTCCACAACCTATTTTCAGCCTTACGATCTGGCGCGCAGTTTTGCCACATTAGACCATCTGAGTCGGGGAAGAGTGGCATGGAATGTGGTGACATCCGGAAAAGATAGTGAAGCGCAAAACTTTGGGCTAGATCAGCACCTGGATCATGAATTGCGCTATGAACGGGCGGATGAATTTATTCAGGTAGCTGCGAAGCTTTGGGACAGTTGGCAAGACGATGCGTTGATTTTAGATAAAGAAACGGGAATCTTTGCCGATCCCGAAAAAGTCGACTATGTTCATCATGCTGGGGATTGGTTTAAAGTGCGGGGACCGTTGACTGTGCCGCGATCGCCCCAAGGTCGTCCGGTGATTATTCAGGCCGGATCCTCTACCCAGGGCCGCGAATTTGCTGCGAAATGGGCAGAAGTGATCTTTGAGATTAGCCCCCTGCCTGAACTGATGAAGGCTTATTATCAAGATGTGAAATCGCGGATGGCTCGGTATGGTCGCGATCCCAATACCTGCAAAATTCTGCCTGCGATCATGCCGTTTGTGGGAGAAACCGAGGCGATCGCCCAGGAAAAACAGGCATTGCACAATGAGTTGGTGCATCCGCTCACGGGCCTACTAATGTTCTCGAATAGTTCGGGTGTGGATTTATCGGACTATGATCTGGATGCGCCACTGGAGAAAGTTGAGGTGCAGGGATCGCGAGGACAGTTTAACATGATTCAAAAACTTAGTCAGGAACAAGGATTAACCCTGCGAGATATCGGCAAAGCATACGGTCAGAGTGTTTTAGTGCCCCAAATTGCCGGAACGCCAGCACAAATTGCTGATTATCTGGAAGACTTGTTCCGCCAGGAAGCCGGAGATGGATTCATTATTTCACCGGCCTATCTTCCAGGCTCATTTGAGGATTTTGTCGATGGAGTTGTCCCAGAATTACAGCAACGGGGTCTATTCCGTCGAGATTATCCGGGGACAACGCTGAGAGAAACATTGATATTGAATTGATTTTTGGATAATTTGCTGCTTCAACCTGCTTCTGCTTCAGACGATATGGGAATCCGGAATGTCGTAACATCCACCGTCTGAACCGCCTGTTCCGATCGCGCGGTATCTGCTGGAACCCAATCATAGGGAACGGGCTGAGCACGGTATACCCAGTTTGAGGAGAGCACTTTGCCAGCCCGCAGTGGCACCTGTCCAAAGTAAGGGCTAACATATTCCCAGACAATATCGCCCTCTGGCGTAATCTGGAAGATGCGGCCATACATGCCTTCGTCGATTAGAGTATTGCCATTCGGTAAGCGTCTGGCACTGCTGATGAACGAACTGTGGAATGACCAGACTGGCTGACCGGAACTTTCGCCCGTATATTGCCAGAGAATGGTCCGATCGATCGGATCAATTTCCAGCACCCGCGATCCGGTGAACATACCCAGGTAAGCAGGTGGAAATCCGGCGCTGCCCTGATTATCAAAAACCAGCAGGTTTCCTGCTCCAGGCAGTCCCTCTGGAATAATATGGGCATCATGCTGCCCAATGATTTGATCGACCGATCGCGGCACCTGCGGATTTTGCAAGCGGCTGTGGGGCGAGTTTTTACTATCGGGAAAGTCGGGGCCGAGTCGCCAAACAATTTTTCCAGTTGCTTTTTCAATAATGGCGATAAAGTTACCTTCGCGAGAATCGATCACAAGATTGTCGGGGTGAAAGCGTTGATCTCCGGCAGCAAACCAGCGATTAGGGCCAATCACCTCCATGTTATTAATCGTGATAAATCCGCCGTTATGGGCGTCCAGCTGTTTGACGAATCGGCTCAGATACTCAAATCCTTCCTGAGAAATTCCAAATTCATCAATATGGTCTCCCACCGTCCATTTCCAAACGATTTCTCCAACAGGTGTGATCTCATAAATCACCTGATCGGTGATCGCTTCGTTCGTAATGGCCGGAATCGTTTGCTCTAAAGAACTGACAATTAATGTATTGCCATTGGCTAGACGATGCCAATCGTGATTTTGACGGGCTGCACCTCCGGGAGCCTGTTCGCCCCAGGACCACACGACATTGCCATCCCAATCCAGTTCCCCAAAGGTCTTGTTATTAAAAATGCCGCTCCAGGGACCTGGCTCTGTGCTGGAAAGCTGCACCAAAATATGTCCCTTTTCTCCATGGGCGCGATCGGGCGCGAGCAACTCACTGGGAAAGCCCAGGAATGGCCAAGCATGAACTTCATTGCCGTTCATATCAATCAAGTGACTGGTGCCATCCGGCGAGCCAAACAACACATAGCCATTCCAGGCGCGGGACGGATCATAGAGAGTAACGCCAGTTGGAAAAACACTATAGGGCATATTCTTGATCTGCTTGTTTCGCTGCTGCCAGCGACTGAAGGGGACAAGCTGAAATTATATCCGGTAAATTGACCGATTTACCGTAGTATTATGAATATGGCTCAGGTAGCATAGGAGGCCACGGTTGTCACATCCACAGGCACAACCCCATGTTCGATCGGTCAGGCAGAAGACATGGGTGTTGTTGGGCATCGGCCTGGGTGCATTCATGTCTACGCTCGATGTTGGCATCATCAACGTGGCGCTACCAACATTGGTGCAATCCTTACAAACCAACTTTCCCACCGCTCAGTGGACGGTTTTAAGCTATTCCCTGATTAGCTCCAGTTTTGTGTTAGGGGCAACCCGTTTAGGAGATATTGCTAGCAAAAAGCCACTGTACTTAGGGGGGCTGATCCTGTTTACTGTCAGTTCGCTGCTTTGCGGACTTGCACCCGGAATTAATTGGCTGATTGCTTTTCGCGTTTTACAAGGGCTGGGAGCGGTCTGCATTTCTGGCCTTGGGTTAGCCATCATCACCGAAGTGTTTCCCAATTCAGAACGGGGTCGGGCCGTGGGCATGATTGGCGGCGTTGTGTCGATGGGCATTGCGTTGGGACCGTCGATCGGCGGACTGTTGCTCGACTGGGTTGGCTGGCGCAGCATTTTCTTAGTCAACGTGCCGCTCGGTCTGCTGGCCAGTATTTTGATTGCTCGCTTAGTGCCCGCTTCAATTAAGGCAAAAACTCGGCAGAAATTTGATCTGGCCGGGGCCTTACTGGCATTGATCACCCTGAGTAGCTTTGCATTGGGGATGACGCAGGGCCAGCGGCAGGGCTTTACCAGTTTTGCCTCGATCGCCCTATTGGGAGTTGCAGCAGTCACCCTCGTCAGTTTTCTGGTATTGGAAACTCGCCTCAAGTATCCCTTAGTCGAACTCCAGTTGTTCCAGAATCAGCAACTAAGCCTTAATCTCTTGTGTAACTGGCTGGTGTTTATGGTGTTGTCGGGTTCGCTGCTCGTCACGCCGTTTTTCCTGGAGCAGGTAATGCATTATCCCACTACGAAAGTCGGATTATTGCTGGCGGTTTCTCCCGTGATGAGTGCCTTGATCGCTCCATTATCAGGCGCTTTGTCCGATCGCATCGGCTCCCACTGGATTAGCTTGATGGGACTCAGTCTAATGATTAGCGGCTGTTTGGCGATCGGTACGCTTAGTCCTCAAATGACTGATTGGGATTGTCTCTGGCGCTATGGGCTGTTTGGGACAGGATTAGGACTCTTTCGATCACCTACCGATAGTGCGGTGATGGGATCAGTCCCTAGAGAGCGGTTGGGCATTGCCTCTGGCTTACTCTCACTGTCGCGCACCTCTGGCGTAACGGTCGGGGTTTCGATCCTGGGGGCAGTCTTTGGAGCAATCAGTATGCAGGCAGCCCAAGGCTCAGATGTGGCAGTGGCCCCCATTACAGCGGTTGTCGCAGGATTTCAGGCCAGCTTTCACGTGGCGGCTGTCATTCTCATGGGAGCGGTGATCGCATCTCTCGCTCAGCTTCGCAGCATGAAGCCCGTTCGCTAGGCATCCCTCATTTCTGCTGATTCAATAAACCTTTCGTTATTGCAACTAAAACTATTGTGCTTGGCATTCTCACTGTTTTATTTGGCGCTTTGACGCTCGGGCTCCACAACATCATCGTTCGAATTCTCTTTTCAGAGCAGACGGTTTTCGGGCTACTGTCAGTAGGCGGATATGTTACGCCTACTCTGCAAAATTCATTTCTGCTGATGTTCATGCGAATGCTGACGGCAGTTCCACTGATGGCATTGCTGTCAGCCAAGCTCTATCCAAATGCCTCGAAGGAGCTGAGGCAACTCCTCCAGCCTGAATCCAAATCTGTGCTGAGGCAAGCCCTGATTTGTGGGGTGCTGATGTTTGTGAATATTGCCGGATTGTATATTGCGATCGGTTCGATTCCGACCGGCATTGCCTTGACCCTATTTGGCACCTATCCGGTTATGACTGCATTGCTCTCCTGGCGATTTTTTGGCGATCGACCGACGCTGTTCCGCTGGGGCGTGATTCTGGTGATCCTCCTGGGCACATTCCTCACGATTCCCCAATCTTCTCCCACCAGCGATAGCCGCATGATTGCGATCGGAGTATTTGCAAGTGTGGGATCGGGTGTCATTTATGCTTTTTATTCAATCATTGCCCAAAAATCCTTTGAAAAACTCCATCCCGTTCCCTTTACCTGGATCAGTTTTGCCATGACCCTCCTGCTTTCAGGGATTAGTTTATTGTTTTCTCCGATCGCCGATTTGCAGCTTGACTGGACACCTTTATGGTTAGGCGGTTTATTTTCGGGTTTATTCAGCTTTGTAGGTCACTCGATGAATAACTTGGGAATTCGCTTTGTGGGAGCCACTGCTGCTGCAATCATTGGGTCTAGCGGTCCAGCCATTACTGCCCTGATCGCCTGGATCATTATCCATGAAACCCTGGATCTGGTTCAAGTCATCGGCATTGTCATTGTCACTCTAGGAATCGCCCTTTTGAGTGGAGAGCGGAGATTCATGCGGCGATCCTGAACCGTCAGGACAGGACAGGGAGCATGATGCAGCACATAGTTACTGACGCTACCAACGAGCATTTCGGCAACTCCCCGCAGCCCGCGTCGCCCAACCACAATTAAGTCGGCTCCCCATTGTTGTGCCACACGGCAAATGGAAGCTTCTGGCACACCCACGCTGCAATTCAGTTCGACCGTAACCCCTTGAGCAGTGGCCTGCTGTTGATAGGTGGATAGCCACTGTTGCGCTGCTTCTAACTCTGCCTGAACTTCCTGCTCCTGAACCTGCCACAGAACCGAAATTGCGCTAGGATCGACTGCCATTGCAGTTCCCCAAGCAATAATTGGAGAAATCGGCAAAGTGTGCAGGAGGAGCAACTGACCCTTCACAGGGTGGGTTTGCGCTAGCGCTTGCTCGAAAACTGCTGAAGTTTGGGCCGATCGATCGAGTGCAACCAGAACCTTTTGAAAAGCCATTAGTCATCCCTCCTGGCGAGGTACAGCGATTTAATATTGGGTGTGAAAGTAAAGTGTGCTAATGAGAATATGCTCAATTATGACCCCGAATACTGAAAGAGAAAGTATTCTCAACAACTTTGGCAATGATTGTAAAGGAAAAGTTAAGAAATAACATAGAAGGCTGAGCAAGCAGACTGGTGCGGAGCGGATTGACCGACAAAAGTACCAAAAAAACGCATTCTACTGTAGGTATCGGTTTTACAGAAAGTGATTTGGGCAACAAAAAAGCAGTTCGCAGCGATTTTTTTATCCATTTTTGTTAGAAATTCCTTGATTTCTACAGAGGTTCATGAGATTATTTTGCTTAATCTACGGTAAATCGGTCGATATACAGATATTAACTATTTAGGTTTGTTGATTCATCTTTCTGGACTGTAAAAAGGTATAGCTTTTCTCAATGAATTGAATAGGTTTTGGTTGGATGAACAGAAGTATTTGAGATTACAAAAAGACCGCCATCAATTTTTAACTCATTAATTCGAGCGTATTTTGCAAACAGCAGGTTTCTTGGGTCAAATTTTATGCAGTATCAACATCGATCGAACAAATTCGGCTCTGGAAAATTGAATCGCCGCTTTTTTATCCTGGCTGCCGCCTCTTTGAGTGCCTCCTTAATCTTTTCTAGCTGTGCAGCACCTCAAGCTCCAACTGCATCCAGTTCTCCATCAGCAGCTTCCCCTTCTCCTGTAGCCCAGAAAATCAAGGTCGGTGTTTCGCCTGTTCCGGCTGGGGAAATTATGGAGTTTGTGAAAAAGGATCTGGCTCCTGCCGCAGGATTAGAAATCGAGATTGTCACCTTTAATGACCCAGTGCAGAATAATACAGCTCTAAAAGATGGGGCGATCGATGCCAACTATTTCCAACATATTCCGTTCATGGAGGACTATGGCAAGCGCAAAGGGGTAGAGATGTACGCTTTTACACCTCAAGTCCATCTCAATCCAGTTGGCCTGTTCTCCAAGAAACATAAGTCGATCGCTGACATCCCGCAGAATGCGCTTGTCTCTATTCCTGATGATGTGAGCAATGCCCATCGCGCTTTAAAAGTGCTGGAATCGACGGGACTGATTAAGCTCAAGCCTGATGCTAAGCCCGCCAGCCCCAAAGATATTATCGAAAATCCGAAGAATATCACGATCAAGGAAATTCCTGGTGCACAATCGATTCCAACCTTGCCTGATGTCGATCTGGCTGGTATTACAGGCAATTGGGTCGTGCAGTCGGGCATGAAGACGGACAAAGATGCTCTGGCTTTAGAGACGGCCCAAGATCCAATCTATGCAGTCACCCTGACCACCTTGAAGGGGAAAGAAAACGAGCCAAATATTCAGCAACTCTACCAGTTACTCCGAGACGATCGCGTCAAAGAATTCATTCGTGAAAAATATCAAGGTGCAGTCCTCCCGATCCCCTAAATCTTATGAATGGCAAAGCATATTGCTGGAGAGTGACCCGATGATTACATTTACCCAAGACTCTGTGTCCAGTTTCTTTCAAACTGAGAATGAGACAGAGAATGCCATTACCTTTACAGATGTTCGTAAAGTCTATCAGCAAGGAGATCATGCGATTGCGGCGTTGGATGGTGTGACTTTACAGGTCAAGCCGGGTGAAATCTATGGTGTATTGGGGCAAAGTGGAGCTGGAAAAAGCACCCTGATTCGCTGTGTAAATCAACTCGAAAAGCCCACCTCTGGCTCCGTTCAAGTGAATGGACAGGAAATGACTCGGTTATCTGGCAAAGAGCTGCGTCAGTCGCGACAGCACATCGGCATGATTTTTCAGCACTTTAATTTGTTGAGCTGCCGCACAGTCGCACAAGATGTAGCATTCCCTCTGGAAATTATCGGATATAGTAAACTTCAGCGTAAGGCAAAAGTTGAGGAATTGCTGGCTCTGGTTGGATTAGAAGGGAAAGCGAATGCCTATCCTGCTCAATTGTCGGGGGGGCAAAAGCAGCGAGTTGGCATTGCAAGGGCATTGGCTGGAGAACCCAAAGTGTTGTTGTCAGATGAAGCGACCTCGGCGCTCGATCCTCAAACTACCCGATCGATCCTGGATCTGCTGCGTGATTTGAATCGGCGGATGGGATTAACGATTTTGCTGATTACCCATGAGATGGGAGTGGTCAAATATATTTGCGACAGCGTGGCAATTTTAAATGCGGGGCGAATTGTGGAACAAGGACCTGTTTCTGATTTGATTACGAAGCCGGAATCATTGCTCTCTCAGGAATTCTTTCCGCGTCGAGTGCAGCGTCAGCCTCGTGCGGGTGCAGTGATTGCAACGATCGCTTTTGATGAAGCACTGGCCGATGAGCCCATTTTTTCTGCTCTGACTCGTCATTTTGATGTGAATGTTAGTATTCTCAGCGGTAGCGTCGAGCCTGTGGGCGATCGGCGAGTCGGACAATTTCAGATCGAATTAGTGGGTGAAAGAGCTGCGGATGCCCTGAAATATTTACATGAGCTGAACTATGCCGTGGAGGTTCACTAATGCAGGGACAAGAACTGATTGATGGTTTGTGGGTTGCAACGGTCGAAACCTTTTACATGGTGGGTATCTCGGTTCTGATCGCGGTTATCCTGGGTTTGCCGCTGGGTTTATTACTCGTGATGCTGAGTCCCGGTAATATTCTGGATAATCCTAAGCTGCATAAGCCGCTAAGTGCGATCGTCAATACGGGACGTTCTTTCCCGTTTATCATTCTTCTGGTCGTCCTCACGCCTTTCACCCGACTGGTGGTAGGTACATCGATCGGCAGTACGGCAGCGTTAGTTCCTCTTACTCTCGCTGCTATTCCTTTTTTTGCTCGCCTAGCGGAAACTAGCATTCTTGAAGTCGATAAAGGTCTGATTGAGGCCGCAGAAGCCATGGGTTGCAACTATTGGCAGATCGTTCTCAAGGTGCTGGTTCCGGAGGCGTTGCCGTCGATTGTTCTAGGTGTCACCATTTTGATCGTCAATTTGCTGAGTGCATCAGCAATGGCAGGGGCGGTTGGCGGGGGTGGATTAGGCAATCTGGCCATCCAATATGGCTATCAGCGCTTTGATGTGGCGGTGATGTTTGCCACGATTATTGTGTTGATCATTTTGGTGCAATTAATTCAGCTATTTGGCGATCGAATCTCGCAAAGCTTGAGAAAGAAATAGTGGTTGCAGTTTTTGAGGTGTGAGACTGGTTCAGGTATGAAAAACAATCAATCCTTCAATTTAACTGGTGTTCATCGTCGATTTGTTCTAACTGCGATCAGCTCGTTTGCAGCATCCTTGATGGTTGCCAGCTGCACGACGAGCAATCCCTCTGCTGGATCCCAAGCGTCAAACCCAGCCGCTAACACCTCTGCACCAGCGAAAGAAGAGATCAAAGTCGGGGTTTGGTTCTTTGTCGCCGATGACATCTTGAAGTTTCTTGGGGATAGCGGCTTGGCAGCTCAGGAAGGTTTGGAGATTAAGGTTGTCCAGTTCAATGACTGGGTGCAGCCTAATCAGGCCCTTAAGAATGGAGATATTGATGCCAATCTCTTCCAGAACAGGCCCTTCTTGGAAGACTCTTCGAAAAAGCTGAATGTTAACCTCAAGTTGCTGAATCTCTCCTATCTCACCCCAATGGGAATTTATTCTAAAAGATACAAAACGTTGGATATTATCCCAGATGGTGGAACGATCGCAATTCCTAGCGATGCCACCAATGGCGATCGGGCATTGAGGTTACTTCAAGCAAATAATGTGATCAAGTTGAAAGCTGGATTAGATGATAAGCTAGCTACAGTAAAAGATATCGATGAGAATCCTAAAAAATTGCAGGTTAAAGAAGTGGAAGGTCCAAACTTGGCGCGTGCCGTAGATGATTTGGATTTATCTGTCTTTGCCACTAGTGTCCGCCTGCAGGCCAAACTCGATCTGGAACCGATCGTGCAGGAAACAGGAACAGCTAGCAAGTATGCAGTTGGACTAGCGACGGTTGAAGGGAAAGAGAATGATCCCCGCATTCAAAAACTGAATCGGTTGATCAACGATTCCAAGGTCAAAAAATTTATTGAAGAGAAGTACAAAGGCGCAGTGCTAGCCGTTTTTTAGGCGAGTGACTGATTGAATGTGACGCTGCCCAATTTCCTGATACCGAATGAATTCCGAAAAACAAGTCGTTTCCCTATCTGCCAGTTCGCTGTTCAACAAACGGGGAACTGTTTTTCTTTTATCAGTGGCCTGTGGCCTTGCTGTTGCCAACCTGTATTACAACCAACCCCTGCTCGCAGATATGGGGCGAAACTTTCAGGTTTCGGTGCGAGAAATTGGCTTTGTCCCGATGCTGGCGCAAATTGGTTATGCATTGGGTTTGCTATTTCTGGTGCCGCTGGGCGACATGGTGGAGCGACGTAGACTGATTGTGTTGTTGTTGCTGGCTTCTGCAGTCGCGTTGGCTGCCGCTGCGCTATCGCCTCATCTGATCGGATTAGCTGTCTTCAGTTTGATATTAGGTCTGGTGAATGTCTCAGCTCAGGTAATTATCCCTTTTGTCGCCCAACTAACTCCCACCGCAGAAAGGGGAAAAGTGATCGGTGTGCTGATCAGTGGGGCCTTGATGGGTGTTCTGCTGGCTCGTACGATCAGCGGCATTATTGGTGGCTATTGGGGTTGGCGATCGATGTACTGGATTGCTGCCGTTCTGATGGTTGGTTTAGCGCTCATCCTGCATTATTGGCTGCCTCGTTATCCACCTCACTTAAAACTCTCCTACGGCCAGTTGATGCGCAGTCTGGGGCAACTTTTCCAGAAAGAACCGGAATTGCGGGCTGCCAGTCTGAATGCGGCCTTCTTGTTTGGCACCTATAGCGCTTTCTGGTCTACGCTGATCTTTTTTGTGGAAGGTCCGCCCTACTTCTATGGCAGTCAAGCTGCTGGACTGTTTGGATTATTGGGAATTGCCTCTGCGATCTATTCTCCCTGGGTAGGACAACTGGCCGATCGCCATAATCCCAGAACGGTTGTTACGGCTGGCGTGCTGAATATGCTATTGGCCTTTCTGATTTACTGGATTGCGGGCCACCATTTAGCCGGTCTGATCATTGGCATTTTGATCATGGATGTCGGGAAAGTTTTTACCTTTGTGTCTAACCAGATTCGAATTTACCGTTTAGTACCTGATGCAGCCAGCCGCGTGAATACGGTATTTATGGTCTCAACTTTTGTGGGTGGTGCGATCGGATCATTCTCGGGTGCATATTGCTGGGAAAATTGGCAGTGGAATGGCGTCTGTGCCTTGGCTGTCATCTCATTGACGATCGCACTCATTGCCCATCTCACGGCTAATAAAATGGCTGCGATCGCGAAATTAATGTAACCACCAATGTACTCATCTCAAAGGGCTTACAGTAATTCCAGCAGGTCCGACATTTGATCGAAAATAAGATGTGCCCCAGCCGCCGCCAAGGCATCGCGATCGCTTTGTTGCGCATAGCCAAACACCTTCATTCCAGCCGCAGATCCGGCTTGCACACCGGGTACAGAATCTTCAATCACCACACACCGATCGGGACTGGTTCCCATTTGTTCTGCTGCATAGAGATAGACATCAGGGAATGGCTTGGGTCGTGCGACTTGAGCGGCGCTAAATAATTGATCTTTAAAGTGATGGAGCAGGCTCGTGATCCGCAGGACCAGATGAACATGGCGCAGGCTGCTATTGGATGCGACGCATTTGGGGTAGGGGAGATTTTCTAATACCGATTCAATGCCCAAAACAGGCTTGAGTTCTCGATTTAAGGCATCTACCTCGCGTTCTCGACAGCGATCCAAAAAATCTGCGGGAACGGGTCTGCCGAGTTTCTGTTCAACGATCGCCACACAGCTTGCCGATGATTTACCCACAAAGATTTGGGCTGCTTCTTCGTAGGTTAGATTCCAGCCAATCTCGCTCAGCAGCTCGACAAATACCCGGTTCACGATCGGTTCGCTGTCTACCAACACACCATCGCAATCAAAAATGACAAGTTTGTCGTCTGCCATACTGCTTCCAACCCACTATCCGATCAGCCTATACCCGATCAGCCTACCTCAGCGAGGGACTTGGTCGTCAATCCCAGATGATCTTTTAAGGTAGACCCGGTATATTCGGTGCGGAACAGTCCTCGCTTCTGAAGTTCTGGCACCACTGTATCTACAAATTCGGTGAAGGTTCCCGGCAAATGAGCTGGAGAAATCACAAAACCATCGCAGGTGCCATCCCGGAATAGGGCTTCCAGATAGTCAGCAATCTGTTTCGGTGTTCCAACGACATGAGGCGTCAACACGCCCTGGCCATACAGTTTGCCAATGTCTCGTAGCGTCAAACCATCAGACTGGCTCAACTCCCTGGCCGCTTGCAAAATACTTTGGCTGCCATTCACATGAATATCAGCGATCGGCGCATCCAGATCATGCTGAGAAAAGTCATAATCCATGTGACTGGACAAGGTGAAAAGGCCGACTTCTGGATGAATCAACTCATTGTGTAATGCCTGTTTCTCCCTGGCGATCGCCTCTGTTTCTCCAATAAACGGCGTGATCGCAGGCAGAATTTTACAGTCATCGGGATGCCGTCCAAACTTGCTTAAGCGGGACTTTAAGTCCTGATAAAATGCCTTCATTTGAGCAGGCGTGTGTTTAATCTCAAAAATCACCTCGCCCCACTGCGCCGCAAAATCTTTGCCCCGTTCAGAGCCGCCTGCCTGGACCAACACCGGACGACCCTGGGGCGATCGCGGCACAGTCAGTGGTCCCCGTACCTTAAACCACTCGCCAACATGGTGGATATAATCCACTTTTTCAGGATCGGCAAATATCCCGGTTGATTTGTCTAAAATCAGCGCATTCTCCTGCCAGCTATTCCAGAGCTTGTCGGCAACCTCTACAAATTCAGCTGCTCGTTCATAACGACGATCATGTTCAAGATGCTGTTCCAACCCAAAATTCTGGGCTTCTGAGTTGCGGCTAGAGGTGACGATGTTCCAGGCGGCTCGCCCTTTTGAAAGATGATCGAGTGTCGCGAAAGTACGAGCAACATCATAGGGTTGGTAGTAAGTTGTAGAGCGCGTGATGCCCACTCCGATCGATCGCGTTGCAACAGCCATTGCGGTTGCAGTCAACATGGGATCGAGTCGAACGACTCCTTGGGCTCCATACTTGAGTCCCAGATCAAACCGATTGTCATGGCGATCGGGAAAGGCCAGCGCATCGGCAAAAAAGACCATGTCAAATTTGCCACGCTCCAAGGTTTGAGCAATGGTCTGGTAAAACTCAGGCGTTAAAAAATCCAGTACAGTTTGAGGATGCCGCCAGATTGCATGGCTAAGAACGACATGGGACGAGTGCATGAAGCCAACCAGATGCATTTGTTTCATCGTATCGTTGGCCCCTAAAATACAGGAACTACCGTGCCGCTAAATGTGGTTTGAATAAACTCCTTGACTTTTGGCTGAACGACAAGTTGATTCAGTTTTTGGATGTTTGGATCGTTCTGCTTGGATCGCACTGTGACTAAACCAGTTGCGTAGAATCTATCATCTGTAGGGGCTTGTAGAATCGGGGTGAGATCAAGTTTTGCCAATTTTAGGAGCGTTGCATAAGTTACTCCGATATCAACATCATCCAGCGCTCTTGCTAGAGCAGGACCTTCGACTTCTTTAACATCGAGTTTTTTAGGATGATCGGTAATGTCTTTGAGCGTGAATAATCCGTCTGGATTATCCTTTAAATTGATCAAGCCATTATCTCTCAGCAACTTCAACCCTCGATCGCGATTAATTGGATCGCTATGCACGGCGACTGTTGCCCCGTCAGGAATTTCATCAACGGATTTGAGATTGAGCTGCTTTGAATAAATACCAAACACACTAATGTAAATCCGGTTGAGCAGCACCAAATCTAGATTCTGTCGCTTAGCGGCATCCTCCATATAGGCTTGATGTTGGAAGAAATTGACGTCAATTTCTCCGCTCTGCAATGCATTGTTAATTTGCACCCAATCGCTGATTTTGACAATCTCAACTTCTAGATTTTGACTGGGTGCAATCTCTTTCTGAACAAATTTCAGAATATCTTCAGGAACGACAACTGCAACCCCAACTTTGACTTTACTTACTGGCTGAGGAGAAGTCGTTGTGCTGGCTGAATTCTGGTTTCTTGTACAGCTTGAAAATAGAATTGAGGCGATCGAAGCAGCTCCACCCAACAGGACAGAACGACGACTGCTTGACCTGAGAAGAGCGTGATGATTTTGATGAGCCGATCGATTGAGGGGATGTGGAATGGTCATTTTGATGTTCTTTGCGGATACTTTTAGAAAAAGCCTTTTGTGGGTAAAGCGATATCATTCAGTTCGTAATTACCGATCGCCCTTGCCTTCAAAGGATTAGGATTGTGGGAGGACAGCGTACGTGCATTACGCCAATGTCGATCGAGGTTATAGCTTTTCTTGGTGGTAGAAGCGCCGCCCACATCAAACAGCAGGGTCGCTGAACGCAGAGTCAGCTCATCCACAATCAATTTTGCTTTCGCGGCACTCAGAGAGGCTTCCAGAGCAGCTTTCTCCTCTGCGACTTCCCCTTCCTGTTCTCGAATGGTATCCAGTCGTCCAAAGGCAGCAGCAGCGGCCAGAACGATCGATTCAGCGGCAAAAGCATTCGCAGAAATTTGGCCGATCGTTTGCTGCAACAGCGGATCTTCTGTAGCTTGTTCAGACACTGCATGGTAGAAGGTGCGAGGACGTTTGTGAACAAGATTGATCGCGTCATGCAGAACACTACGAATAATTCCCGCATTGACTGCCGTTAAGAACAGTTGCGGCACAATGTTGTAGGGCAAATAATCTTTGTCTGAATCGCTGTCCAGGATGACCTCGTCTGCCTCTACATGCACATCTGTAAAGGTGGTAGTGCCTGTTCCAGTTAATCGTTGGCCAAAACCATCCCAATCATCGACCAATTCAATACCTTCGCGATGAGAAGGGAGAATCACAAACGCAGTCTCATCATTTGGAGTTAATACACTGACAAAGATCAGGTCCGAGAACAAACTGCCGGTACTGTAATACTTCGTCCCGTTTAACCGATAGCCATTCTGGTCAGGCGTTAATTTCGTATTCACAACCTGTCCACCGCCTGCTCGCTTCACTTCCAACTCAGTAAAGGCGAGTCCAATAATTGCACCCTCGGCGACTGCTTTCAGCCATCGACGATTACGTTCACTCCGCTGCGATCGCAAAATTCGTTCGGTGACAGAGAAATGATTCCGTACAATATGGGCAACATTCGGATCTGCCTCTCCCAGGCGAATCACAAGCTCAAACAGCTCACGGGCCGTGCTGCCACCTCCCCCTTCAGCCAGTGGAATGCGTAGGGCACCTAACTTTGACTGCCGAATTAGATTGATCGCGTCATAGGGAAGAATTCGATCGCGATCGCGTTCAGCAGCACCCAGAGCAATATAGTCAAACAGCTTTTGCAGTTCGGGAGAGCTAGCCGTGACAGGCGTTGGGAAGTGAAATGTGGCGTCTAAAACTTTTTCGGCGGTCTGAGTCATGGTACTTCTCACTAGAATGGTTGGGCCTGTTGCCCCAATTTCATGCATCTGAAGCACAAGTGAATGTTCCTGTAAGGACAGGTTGCAAGACATCCCTACAAAAGTGCTTTTACTGATCAGAACTGATGGTTACTTGAGGATGTCAACAGGACCGATCGACTTGTGCACATGAAAAAATCAAGGCAGATGCCGACATCTATAAAAATAAATGCAGCTACCTATTTTAAGATGTTCAATTGGTGGGAGCAACGAGAGAGATCAGCAATTAAAATTGATGCTGTATTAGAATAAGTTGCTCTAAACTATTAGCATAGTTCAGCCAAAAAAGCAGGTATATCGAGTCACAAATTTCTGAATTGGCTAATTTATCCAACTTCAGGCTTAAAGAAACGATTAACTGGCCGCGCTAGCCCCAGGTTTTCGCGCAGTGTCTTGCCTTCATATTCTTTGCGGAAGATGCCCCGTCGCTGAAGTTCTGGAATCACCTGATCGACAAAATCATTCAGTCCTTCAGGCAGGAAGGGAAACATAATATTGAAACCATCAGATCCTTCTTCCGTCAGCCATTGCTCCATCTCATCTGCAATTGTTTGAGGAGTACCCACAAAGGCAAGCCCCCCGTAACTGCCAATCCGTTGAGCCAACTGGCGAATTGTCAAATTCTCCCGTTCTGCCAGCGCCAAAACCCGATCGCGCGCACTGTGACTGGCGTTAGTGGGTGGAATTTCCGGTAAAGGTCCATCCGGATCAAACTTTGACACATCATAGCCAAGGGCACTATTCAGGCTGCCAATCCCGCTATCGTAGTGCACCAGACTATCTAAATGATTTCGCTTGGCCTGAGCGGCTTCTACCGTTTGCCCCACCACCACCAGTGCACCCGGCAGAATTTTAATCGTGTCTGGATCCCGTCCGATCGCTTTTGCCCGTCCCTTAACATCTGCAAAGAATAACTTGCCTGCTTCCAGCGTGCTGACTCCGGCAAACACAACCTCGGCGGTTTCTGCGGCAAGCTGTCGTCCTGCTTCAGACGCACCAGCCTGAACGATCACGGGCCAGCCTTGAACAGGGCGGGCAATGTGCAAGGGACCACGCACCGAGAAATATTTGCCTTTGTGATCGAGCACATGAATTTTGGTTGGATCAAAATAGATGCCAGCTTCCACGTCTCGGATGAACGCATCGTCAGCAAAGGAATCCCAGAGTCCAGTGACGACATCATAGAATTCACGTGCCCGACCATAGCGTTCGTCATGTTCAATCTCTTCTTCCAGACCAAAATTGCGAGCTGCATCTGGATTTGAGGTGGTGACAATATTCCAGCCTGCCCGACCGCCACTGATATGATCCAGAGATGCAAAACGACGAGCAATATGGAACGGTTGGTCGTAAGTAGTTGAGGCGGTTGCCACTAATCCGATGTGTTCGGTGACACTGGCCAAGGCAGAGAGCAGGGTAAATGGTTCAAATGAGGTAACGGTATGGCTGCGTTTCAAAGCATCGATCGGCATATTCAGCAATGCCAGATGATCGGCCATGAAGAATGCATCGAATTTTCCCTGCTCTAATTTTTGGATAAATTGTTTGAGCGCAGGAAAATTGAAATTAGCATCCGGTAAAGCTCCAGGATAGCGCCATGCTCCCGTGTGGATACTGACCGGACGCATAAATGCACCCAACTTCAATTGCTTTAATTTACTCATGAGTGTAGTTTAATTCATTGGCGCTTGATTAATCAGCACTGTCCTGATTATGTCATAACTCACTGACAAAGCCAGAAAGGGGCATTGATTCTGCCCCATCGTTCCTACCCCTGGTTAATCAATCGGTTGCTGCTTGCAGTTAAAACGCTGCGATCGTTCTAATTCCACCCTTTAGAAGCAAACCAATTGTAATTTTTGTCTTTGACATCGATCTTTTTCGGAATGACTTTAAGGTCTGTGAATGTATCCGCCATGTTTTGTAGTGCTGTGAGCACCTCATCTGTCAGTGGTTCGATGCGGCGATCGCCCTGGCGATTCTGAACGGTATCCATAATGTCTTTGGGCAGCTTATAGCGATCGGCCAATAGCGTCACCACATCACTGGGATTATTCTTCGCCCAGGCACCGGCTTTATTCACCTCATCCAGCAGCGCATCGAGCAGCTCTGGCTGATCGCGCACAAAATCAGGCGCGGCATAATAAAAGGCTGGACTTTCGATCGTAATTTTGTTGCCAAATATGGTCCCTGCATCGGCAATTCGCCGTACCTTCAGACTCTTTTCAGCTTCGGCAGTGTAGGGATCCCAGATCACCCAGGCATCAAAGTCACCCCGTTCAAAGGCAGGACGAGCATCCTGAGGCGACAAGTAAACAGGCTCAATGTCACTGAAACTCAGCCCTGCTTGCTTTAGCGCCCGTACGATCAGGTATTGGGAACTCGCACCTTTGGCAAATCCCACTTTCTTGCCCTTCAGATCGGCCAGGGTTTTGATGGGCGAACTATCCAGCACTAAAATCGGCTGGCCCTTTGGACTGGAGGTAATTTCCTTGGCAACTCGGACAAACGGTTTGTCTCCCGCTTGCGCAAACACGCTCCCCGTTGCGCCACCGCCACCAAATACGATCGAACCGACGCCCATTGCTTCCAATAAGGGAGCCGTAGAGGGAAATTCAGACCACTCTACAGAAATTCCCTGGGGTTCAAATCGTTTCTCCAGACTCCCTCTCGCTTTCAGGATTTCCAGATTTGCCATTCCCTTCTGGTGTGCGACCTTGAGCACCTTCACCTGTGGGGCGGCAGGAGAGGATGGGGAGGCTGGACTATTTGAACTTGCGGTTGGTGAGGCATTGGTGCAAGCTGTAATCACGAGACTGAGGATTAAACCCACTGCAAACAATAGTCCAAAGGATTTTGCGTGGGAAGGCTGCAGTCGGAAAGGGAATTTTTTGCTATGTGCCCAAACCCGAAATCGATTCACCAGCTGAGATAGCATAGTTACTCCTGAAAGTAGAAAACTGAGTACGAAAAATTGAGTGAAGAATAGACAGCAGGATCAATTCCTTAAAAGAAAATTTTGAGGAGTGCAAAAGCACTGGAACTCAAGCAGTATCCAGGGAAATGCTGTGGCTCTAACTTTTCTGGATAGGCAAGATAATGTAATGCAAGTACCTCACTCACATTTGATTGTGGGCAAGATACTTGCGAAGTGGTTGAAAGGCTACGGTAAATCTATGACATGCGAGCATAGATCTATAACGAGAACTATCGCACAGGTAAAGCGGGAAGTAAGGTATTTTGAGTAACAATCCTAAAATAGATTTAATCCAATTTGTGAAAGTTATACTTCGTGTTGACTGAACACTTCTTTTGCTAATTTTGCGGCAGATACCGCAGTTGGCCAGCCCGAATAGAATGCCAGGTGAGTGATCAACTCAATTAGTTCATCCTGCGTGACACCATTGCCGATCGCTCGCTTCAAATGTCCCGGCAATTGCTCCGTGCGATTAAGGGCAACTAAGGCTGCAACAGTGATCAGACTGCGATCGCGTTTCGAAAGTCCGGGGCGTTCCCAAATGTCCCCGAACAAGACCTGTTCTGTTAATTCAACAAATTTTGGGGCAACATCCCCTAACGTATCTCGCAATGGTGATTTGGGCTGTTGTGAAACCATTTTTTCTCTCCTATATACAATATTGCTGATGCTGACTTGGTCAGGTGTTAGAGCCGTAATCCTGCCTGCTTCATCAAGGGAAGAATGCGATCGCCAAAAAATTCCAGATCCGGCTGAAAGTCGTAAAAACTGAGCTGCAACCCATCAATTCCAGCTTTATGCAGTTGCACAAACTGTTCCACCACCTGTTCTGGAGTGCCAATCACTTCAATGTTGCCGCCGATCGCCGTTCGTTTCGGCGCATCCTTGCCCACGCGCCCTTTCCAGGCATGAGCATCGCTATCAAATCGGCTAAATCCTTTGCGAGAGGAGGAGTCAGCATGAGCCACGATCGCGTCATGATAGGCCCAGGTTTCCTGTTCGGTCTCCCGACTGATTACCATGGGATTAAGCAACGTTCGCACCTGACGACCGATTTTCTGCGCTTCTCCTTTCACACGAGCCGTATGGTCTGGCAGAAGGGCGATCGTGCTCTCAAAATCAGAAGCCCCCGGACTGGTGACAAACACAATATCTGAATAGCGGGCAGCAAAGGAAATCCCTGCATCGGATCCGGTGGCATTCACCAGCACAGGCCGACCGTATTTGGGTTTGGGCGTGACAAAGGCCTCTTTTAATTTCCAGGAAGACTGACCTGAAAACGAAAAATTTTCGTTCTCTGACCACAACCGCTGAACGACCTCAATGAATTCAGCCGCCAATTCATAGCGCCGATCATGCTCAATTCGTTCCCAACCAAACATTTCATGCTCGATCGCCCGATGACCCGTGACGATATTAATCCCCCAACGTCCGTTAGAAATGTGATCCAGCGTCGCACCATACTTAGCGAGATGCAGCGGATGAATCGGACCATACAGCACATGGATCGTGGAAATTAGCAGAATGGATTTTGTCAGACTGGTCAATGCGGCGGTCGTGATAAAAGAATCAAGAGCCTGTCCGTTAAATACACCGCCATAGCCCCCCTTGGGCAACCATTGAGATAGGGCAAAAATCAGATCAAATCCCAAAGTTTCACAGCGGAGGACCAGCTCCTTATTGTATTCAAACTGCCAATCGGTTGTGCGGGGTAAGGTGGAAGAACTCCATCCGCCGGCCTGGATGGGCAGAAATAAGCCGAGCAGAATCGGCTGCTGGAGGGCAAGCGAGAGAGGACTGTCGGGAAAGTCGGTGGGGGCGGGAAAGCGATCGCTGCCAACAATGGAACCGGGGTAATGAAGAAGAGCCATGGCTGATGGTGAATATGGATATGAATGACCTGAGTGAAGTGGGGTGCTACTTACAGCAATCCTATTTGAATTTTAAAGATGGAGTATGGGCATTTTGCCTTAAAAATGGAGTATGGGCATTTTGCCCGCGAGCGAGACGCTCGCACTATAAGAAAGAAATTTCATATATTATTTGGGACTGTTATATTTCTTCCGAAATAGGGTGAGCCAACCATTTTTTCTGTGGCTGAAATGGGTGATCACAGCCAAACTGAGCAGCAAGCATCCCAAGCCACAAACGCCATTCCATTGCCAATGCGCCCAAAAGTAAGCCCCTAACAGAGATCCTGTTGCACCACCGCTGTAGTTGATCACCATGAAGACTGTGTTGACTCGACTTTCCGCATTGGGAATTAAACTGTAAACGCGGACTTGGTTTGAAAGATAACCAATATGCATTGCCAGATCGAGAACGGCAACGCCCAGCAGTAATCCAGACAGATGGTTGCCTGCAATCCACAAAAAGACGTAGGAAGATAATGCTAAGGTCGTTGCGATCCCCACCAATGTGCTTGAACCATGGCGATCGATTAATCGGCCCACGACTGGACTGGCAAACGCGCCAAGAATGCCAATTAGCCCAAACAGTCCGGCGACATTGCTGCCATAGTCATAGGCTGGCGATTCCAGAAAAAAGATCAGCGTAGACCAGAATACATTAAACGAACCAAAGACTAACGCATTATTCAAGGCTGCTTCTCGCAGAACTGGCTGCTCTCGCGTAAACTTGACCAGCGTCGCCATCAGTTTTTGATAGCTGAGTTTGGAGGCCGGGGGACAGACTGGAAGACACTTCCAGAGGATGAATGCGCCGATTAAAAACAGGACTGACACACCCCAGTACATGACTCGCCAATTCCACAGATTGCCTACTACGCCGCTCACTGCACGGGCCATCAGCAAACTGGTGACGACCCCACCCATCAACATCCCAATCACCTTGCCCCGTTCCGTAGGGCTAGTAATCTGTGCGACCAGTGGAATGATCAGATGGGAGGACATTGTGGTGAATCCCAGCAGCAAACTGGCTACACATAGCCAGATCAACGTTGGCGAGATAGCGACTGCCGCAAGTGCACAGGCAATCAGTATCATCATCGTCACGATCAATTTGCGCCGTTCCAGCCGATCGCCTAAAGGAGCCAACAGCAGCAATCCTGTTGCATAACCAATTTGCGTCGAGGTGGGAATAAACCCAATCCGTGCCACCGGAATATTAAAGGTTCGCCCCATATCCGCCAGAAGGGGCTGGTTGAAATACACGTTCCCCACTGATAAGCCACAAATAATCGCCAGAATTAAAACCATGCCTCCATTCAAAAAGTTGGGCTGACTGACGGAAGGTGAAGGCAATGCAGCAGTCTCGTGGGAATCCATGCAGCGTAATGAAGAGGGAATGGGTGGTCTATTGCCTGAGAGAATGGGTGATCAGCCGATCGCGCAACGATATTCTAGATTCTAGCGTTCTGAATTTACCTAATTGCCTGGACTGGACTGTTTCAGCCAGAGCTGAACTGAGGGATGCTGCCATTGTTCATTGGCGTAGGTAACTAAATGGTTCGGTACGGGATCCCCATTGAAAATCAGGCGATTCAGCGTCACTGCCAGATCGACATCTGCGATCGACCATTGTTCAAACAGAGTTTTGGCATTGTCAGGCAGCAAGAACTCGGCAGCAGAAATCAGCTTCTCTGCGGCTCGTTGCGCCTCTGGAGAGAGGGGTGGCCAGGTTTCTCCCGCAAATACCACTTCAGTGGGGCGTTCCTGTTTTAAGGGCGTCAGATCACTGCGGATCCAGGCCTGAATCTGACGAGCTCTGGCTCGATTCTGAGTATCGGCTGGATATAAGGCAGTGCCTGGAAATACTTCATCGACATATTCTGCGATCGCTGAAGATTCAGATAGCGCAAATCCATCGTGAATCAAAGTTGGAACGCGATGGGTGAGCGACTTGGCGGCATAGTCAGGGTCATGCTGGGCTTTGGCTCCTAGATCGACCGGTTGAATGTCGAATGGTAATGCTTTTTCATGCAGAGCCACAAAGGCAGACAGCGCATATGGCTCCTAGATCGACCGGTTGAATGTCGAATGGTAATGCTTTTTCATGCAGAGCCACAAAGGCAGACAGCGCATAGGGGCTGAAGTATTCGGAATCGACATAAAGAATCAGCGATGGAGATGACATAGAGACTCTGGTAATACTCCGGTGCAACAAAGCGGGGCCGTTCGATCGTCCAAATCTGTTAGAAAACAAAAAAGGGGCAGTTCTGGAGACTGACCGAAAAACCCCACGGAAATATTAATTGATGTGCGATCGATTGATCAAGCGGTTGGCTTTGCCGCTGGTTTTGCTGGAGATGGATCGCTTCCTACCCCATTCAAAGCCTTCTCGATGCGGCTGAAATCAAATCCTAATGCCCGCAGTGCATGCCAAAGATGCCCTTGCAGGAAGAAGAACGCCAGGAAGAAGTGAGCATTGGCCAGCCAGGCACGAGATGTATGAGCTCCCAGAGGTAGCTTGATTGTATCTGCGAAATAAGGGGTAATTCCAAATTTGATATCTAAAGGAGGACCATAAAACTCAACAGGGTACGCCAGCGTATTTACTGCCGAGAAATAAGCTGCTACGAATCCAGCTAGGGCGATGCCTCCCAATGAATAGGATAAAATAGCTTCTCCTGAGAAAATCAAAGCTTTTTTAGCCCAGTCCAAGGGTGGAACCAGGATATGCCAGATGCCTCCAGCAATTAATACAATCCCGACGTAAATGTGGCCGCCGACCAAGTCTTCCAAGCTGCTAATGCTGGCGAAGTGAGTTTGATAACCATAAATCACCCATGGATTCAAGGTTGGGTTACTGACCAGACGCAC
Source organism: Elainella saxicola E1 (assembly GCA_002796835.1). Classification (GTDB taxonomy): domain Bacteria; phylum Cyanobacteriota; class Cyanobacteriia; order Elainellales; family Elainellaceae; genus Elainella; species Elainella saxicola. Next base: position 55,335 of record LUGL01000014.1, read on the forward strand.
CGTTTGGGTTGTTGCATCATACAGACCGCCAAAATACACCGCTTTTGCAGCCAGTAATAACGCCCCTGCGCCTAAAAACAGCAGGTGATGCCCTAGAATCAGACCCAACTTAGCAGGATCATTCCATTCAAAATGAAAATTGCGAGCTGCACCAGAAGCATCCTTGAGGCTTGGGGGCACTCTCAAGGTATGGAACAAGGCTCCTGCTCCCAACACAGCTGAAGATATTAAATGGATAACGCCAATGACAAAGTATGGATAAGTATCGATGACCTGACCGCCATCCCCAATCCCCAACCCTAAGGTTGCCAGGTGAGGTAACAGGATGAGCCCTTGTTCTCCTAATGGCAGATCGGGTGAAAATTGAGAAATTTCAAACAGCGTAAATGAACCGGCCCAAAAGGCAATCAGTGCAGCTTGGGCGACATGTGCTGCGATGAATAATCCTGAAGAATCTGCAAAGCGGGCATTACCAGCCCACCATTCATACTTGATGTCGGGATCACCGTAGTTTTGCAAAGACATGAATTTTTCTCCTTCATTGTTGACCAGCATAATCTTGTGCAGACTATTTGACGGTTCAATCCTCCTCTACTAGTTGGAAAACAGTAGAGCAACCCAAACTCAAACAGCGAGACATATTATACTGATGCGTGCAGTGTAATCTTGCAAGCCACGAAGCATCAAGATCTGGAGATACAAAATTATGATTACTATTTTTTATAATTAGTTGAATAATTAGCGGTATTGCCTGTTTTGGCAAGGATGTTATTGGATATACAATTTCAGTGAGTATTTAGGCTGTGAAATCGATCGCCTCAATTGGCAGAGAACCCCCCTTATTTTGCGATCGATCTTGAATTTCTGATTACTACGGCTCGTAGTTAAAGAATTTGGCAGATTCTTCTCTTTGGGCAGCAGGAGTACGTCCTTTTCCCCAGCCGAGATGTTGACGATATGAACCCATCAATCCGGTTTGGACCAATGTTGCTTCATCGACCTCAATAGACTGATCGGCATAGGGCGCAACAAACAGCGCATCAACCGGACAGTAGACTTCGCAAAGATAGCAGGTCTGGCAATCGCTTTGACGGGCAATTTGTGGTGCTGCGTCAGGCACTGGATCAAATACGTTAGTTGGACAAACGCTCACGCAAAGATTACAGGCAATGCAGCGTGACTCGCTCACTAATTCAATCACAGCTTCACAAACTCCCGATTTGAAACAGCCTGTTCAGGTTGGACCCAAACGCGATCGAGCCCACCGCTCAGCAACCGATATTGATAGTTATCATCTAAATCGGGATAATCTTCATGCTGGTGCATTCCCCGCGACTCTTTGCGTTCCAGTGCCGTAGCATACATCCAGCGTGCGGTTGCCACCATCGCCGCCACCTCCCTCGCTTGAACGGCCCGATCGAAAGAAGCAACCGTTTGATGGCGCAGGTAATCCCATAGGGTATGCAGTCGCTCCAGCGAAGCCGATAAGCCCTGCTCTGTGCGGAACAGATTGCGATCGTAAGGCAAGACTTCGTCCTGTACCGCCTGAATCATTTCTGCTGGGTTGATCGGATTTTGATTTCCCACTCGCAGAGCTGTTTGACCGGCGGGTTGGAGCGATCGATGATGGATTCCGGCCCCCAACTGACGAGCAAACGTTGCTGCCGCTGCCCCTGACCAACAGCCCGATGCGCTAGCCCAGGCTGCGTTTGGACTCCCTCCGCCCGATGCACCGCCGCAAATCAACTCTCGTGAGGCTGCATCCCCAGCGGCATAGAGTCCAGGAACGCTCGTCGCGCAGGTTTGATCGATAACGCGCAGTCCGCCCGAACCTCGCACTGTGCCCTCCAGCCGTAACGTAACTGGAAACCGTTGTGTGAATGGATCAAGTCCCAATCGCTCGAACGGTAAGAAGAAGTTATGTTGAATGGTGCGCATCCACTGCTGTTCTTCCGGCGAGGCTTTGTCGATGCGGGCATAAACAGGCTGCTGCTTGACTAATATCCGGGCAATGGTGCGGCGATCGCCCGGTTCAACCACAGACCCATCTTCGGTTGTAAAGGTGGCATAGCGATAATATGCGCCTTTTGTGACTGTGGCAAAGGCAGGAGATAAGCCGTATACGTTAGAGAACTCCATTCCCGATAGATGTGCCCCAGCTTCAGCCGCCATTAGGTAGCCATCGCCCGTCAGCACATTGCAGCCCAGCGTTTTACTGAGAAAGGCGCAGCCCCCGCTTGCCAAAATGACAGCTCCGGCCCGAATGGTCCAACGTCTTCCTAACTGGCGTGAAACCCCATTGGCTCCGGCCACTCTTCCCTCTGAATCGAGCAGTAATTCTAGGGCCGGACTATGGTCCAAAATAGTGACGCCTGCTTTCTTTACCTGCTTGCGCATCAGCCGCATATATTCTGGGCCTTGATGGAGAGAAGGAAGATAAGGTGCACCCGTCGCATCTCGTGAAAAGGGATAACCCCAGTCTGCTAAACGATGCAAGTTGATCCGGGTTTGATCTAAAACGCGCTCCATCCAGCCCCGATCGGAGAGATACCCGCCCTTAAGCTCTCGTTGGTGCAACTCTGCCTCGCGATCGTCTGGATCAGCGACATACCAAACGGTTGTTCCGGCAGCGGCGGTAGCTCCACTCGTCCCGCAATAGCCTTTATCGACCAGAATCACTTTGGCTCCCTGCTGCGCGGCGCTCCAGGCAGCCCAGGTCCCTGCCGGACCACCCCCAATCACGAGCACCTCTGTTTCAAGGGTCAAACCCGGCTCACCCGTCGATGTGGTTTTTGTAGCGGTATGGATGCTCACAAGGATGAATCTCCTCAGCGTCAAGGGATCGGAAACTGGGCGATCGCCAAATTCAAACCGAACGGCTACCCAACTGCAACGATGTCATATCAAAAACTTGCCGTAGACAGCGATCGGAAACTACGGCATGTCGGTAGATTATAAGGATTTTAACCTTTGAACTCTATCATGCCCCTTTTTGAAACACAAGCGATTGCCAGCACAATGCTTCAACTGAAGGCTTGCAGGGGATTTCAGGGATCGATGAATGCTAAAACAGCCTGATTAAACGCGGCAGGTGTTTCCCAGAGAAAATTATGTCCGGCTTGAGCAACCCATTGTAGTTGAGCGTTGGGAATGTCTGTGGCGAGTTTGTGCGCCTGTGCGGTTGGGATGAGACGATCTGCTGCTGCTGCCAGGACTAGCGTGGGTGCTGAAATCTGCTGGAGTTGATTTCGCGTATCGTGAGTCAGACAGGCGGCAAGTTGCCCCGCAAAACCCGCAGTTGTTTGAGGATAGGGATACTGTAACGAGTCCTGAATGAGTTGATCAACCTGCTGGGGATCCCCAAAGAATCGATCGGTGAATAGCCAGGGAAGTTGCGATCGCATCCGCGTGGCAGGTCTAACTTTGTCTTGCATCATCTGCAACCAATTCTGAAGAATATGTTGAGTGACTGGCGGCAGATAAGCTGCTGTATTTACCAATAGCAATCGGTTTACTCGCTCAGGATGGTGCAATGCCAAAATTTGAGCGATCAGTCCACCCATGGAAAATCCCAAAACATCAGCCTGATCGATTTCTAGAGCATCGAGTAGCGCGATCGCATCTTCAGCCATCTCCTCAGTGGTATAGCTCGCTGCAGGCTGATCCGTTCTCCCAACGCCGCGATGATCTGGCAAGATCAGCTGGTGCTGCTGCGATAAAGCCGGAATCTGATAAACCCAGGCTGCACTGTCTAACCCCAATCCCTGAAGCAGCAGAATTGGATTGCCTGTTCCCTGGATTTCGTAGTACAGGTTGATTCCGCGCAGGTGAATGGTGGGCATGGGCTGGAGCGGGCTTTAGCTGGGTAAGGCGACAATGGGGGCGATCGCTCCCTCAAAGTGATATTTTCTCACCTAATCCAGGATTTGCTCAAGATAATGGGCATCGACGTCTGAAAAGTCATTCAAGACATCGCTATCAATATCCAATACCAGCCGAACTTCAGCTTCAAACCTATTAGAACGGGCGACTTCCCTGGATGCTAACCCGCTTCAAAATCCGGGTGGCGTTGGACGCAAACGCAGGCCGATAATGTGCCGTTGCCTGATTGTCCCAATAGAGCAGATCGCCTTCGCTCCAATGGTGGCTATAGGCCAGATGAGGCTGCGTGATATGTTCCCGCAGACGTGCGATCAGTTTTTCGCCTGCTGCATGGTCATAATCCACAATGTCAACATCACCTGCTGCATTCAGGTAGAGAATTTTCTTACCCGTATCTGGGTGAGTCCGTACAAGAGGATGAATCGCCACTCGTTCACCCGGCTCAAGGGTGCGACCTGCCGCATAGTTCGGTGTAGCATATTCATCTCGATGCTTGCCGTAAAAGTTGATATGGCGAAGCTGCAAGTCTGCAATTTGCTGTTTTGTGGCCTCATCCAGCTCATCGTAAGCCTGAATCAAATTGAACCAGGTCGTGTCAGGGCCACCATCTTCTGGTAATTTGATTGCTTGCAGCAAAGAACCGCTGGACGGCACGGGTAGCCAATCGTGATCAATATGGGGCAATAAGGCTCGGTGGTTAGGAATGGTATTCACCGAACTCTCTTCTGTGGCCGCATTCGCCAACGTTAAAACCAGGGGCGGCAAATAAGGTTCGGTTTCGCCTTTGCGAACGTAGGCTGGCTGCTGGAGGATATCGCCAAAATAGCTGGCAAAAGCGATCTGCTGCTCATCGGTTAGTTTTTGATTCTTAAAGATCAGGAGGGAATGATCGCGCCATGCCTGTTTGAGTTGCAGAACTACTTCAGGTGCAAGCGGACGGCTGACATCTAGGCCTGTGACGATCGCACCCAGCGCTTTGCCAGTTGGCGTAATTTCAATTTGGGTTGCAGTAAAGGTCATTGGAACATCTCCTTTCGTATGAATTTCAGTAAGTAAATTTCAGTCAATCCAGCTTGTACATGCCATACAACCAGAAATCTATTCTTCAAGGAGCGATCGCCCGCTCAAAGTCTCAGACCTGCTTGTTTCAGCAAGGGCAAAACCCGCCGACCAAATAATTCCAGATCGGGTTCAAAATCATAGAAGGCGATTTGAAACCCATCCACTCCAGCCTGACGCAGCTGTACAAATTGTTCGGCAATCTGTTCTGGGGAACCAATCAACTGAACATTGCCGCCGATCGCGCTGCCGACGCCGTGCCGCAAGTTGCCGCGCTGGTGACCTCTCCAGGCATGGGCATCGCCATAGGACCGGGAACGAGCAGCGATCGATTCATGATCGGCGTGATCGATAATGTCCTGGGCATATTGTTGTGCTTCCCGTTCCGTTTCGCGAACGATAATTAGCGGATTCAGCAATGTTCGCACCTGTCTCCCTTGCGCGATCGCCGACTGTTTCACCCGTTCGGTATGAGCTGGCAAAGAGGACAGCGCACTGTCAATATCACTGCCGCCGGGACTGGTGATGAACACAATGTCAGAATGACGGCCCGCATAGTCGATGCCCGCATCCGAACCCGTCGCATTCACCAGAATTGGGCGACCGTAGAGCGATCGAGGACTAATATAGGCATCTTTGAACTGCCAGGAAGACAGTTGACTTTGATAAGAAAAGCTCTCTGTTTCAGCCCATAATCGCTTCAGCACCGTCACGAACTCATCGGCCATGGCATAGCGGCGATCGTGCTCGATCTGATTCCAGCCAAACAGCTCATGCTCATAGGCCCGGAATCCCGTCACCACATTAATGCCCCAGCGACCTTTGGAAATGTGATCGAGCGTTGCTCCAAATTTCGCCAGATGAATCGGATGCCAGGGGCCGTACAGGACATGAAGGGTCGAGATCAGCAGAATTCGTGATGTGATGCTGGCTAAGGAGGCGATCGCGATGAAGGCATCTAATCCTGCTTCGGTGCGGGTGGGTCCCTGTCCTCCTTTGGGCTGCCAGTGAGCATAGCCAAACACCAGATCAAAACCCAGTGCTTCTGCGGTTTGGGTTAATTTGGCGTTATAGTCAAACGACCAGTCCGTCCCGCGTGGCAAAGTGGAGGAACTCCAGCCGCCATGATGAATTGGCAGAAACAATCCCAGCAGGATGGGTTGACGCAGCGCCTGTGAGAGTGGACTATCAGGATAATCGGCGGGACCCAATGCAACACTACTACCTGCGGCATGATTTACTTTGAAAGCAGCCGTATCTGCCGTATCTATTGCTGTCATCGCCAAGTCTCCTTTCTGTGACTCATTTTGTATTGAAATCGATGAAGTTACCACCGCTCAGTCATGAGCTTGCTGTTCAGGCGTCATCATGCACACTCACCAATGGAGGCAACTGATCGATCGGAATATCCAGCAGATAGGACAGATCTTCCCTACGCCAAGCGTCGTAAATATCCCCAATTTCCTCAATATCATCAATTCCGGCAGCTAAGTAGCCCTTATGCCAATAGTTGTTTTTAAGGTTGGCACTGCGTCTCCGCTGAAATTCATTGTCAACCTCTAGTAGCTTGGCCGCCAATTCAGCTTTTTCATCTACTGAGGCCGCATCGTACCGTTCTTTCCACCAGTCAATCACCGCATAGCGATGCACTGCCTCATCGGGTATGACTTTGTCAGCAAAGTAGCTTGATGTTTCTGGATCCTTGATGCGGCCAACTTTGCCATTCAGCAGAAATGGAGCCACATTGTGAAGTTCGTAATGCAGCTGGAATGCAGCAAATCCAAACCAGTCCCGAATCGGTAAATCGCCCAAGTCGTCCCACTGAGCCTGGATGAGCTGATTCACTTCATCGATCGGATCGTAGCCCAATAATTCTCGCGCTCGCAGCACGCTATCGAGGGCATGCACCCCATCATCTCCAAGTTGTCGGCTGAGGATGAGTTGCCAATGCGGGTCATCAATAATCGGACCGATGGCTTTAGCAATGGCCTGGACAATAAACAAGTCATGGGCCGCAGCAAAGACTCGATATTGGCCGATGTTTTTGATTTCTTCTGGTGTCTCTGGTGGACGAGTCTCGGAGCGATCGACAACGGGTAAATTGGGAGCATGTTGTGCAACTAGGCGATCGAGCAGCTGGGTTTCATATTCAAAGTCCCAGGCAGGTTTGGTTAAGGTTGCAGTCATAGTCAATCTCCTATCCTAATTTCCAATCGAGTCCGTTAATTGGGCAGCATCGCCTTTCAGCTCCTTGTGGATCCGAAGGACAGCCCCCTAGAAAGCAGAAGGCAAAATCGTTCCCTTAAAATTGGTGGCGATGAAGTCCTTTAACTTTTGATCGGTCAGCAATTGATTTAATTTCTGAATGTCCGGATCATTTTCTTTTTCCTTGACAGTTGCTAACCCGATCGCATATTTTTTCTCTGCAATGCCTGCCTCATCCAATAAGATCGGATCCAATTGCAACTTAGCTTGAGCCAGAATCAGCGCATAGCTGACGCCATAGTCCAGGTCATCTAAACCTCTGGCGATCGCATAGTTATCCAATTCCTGGAGCTTAATTTTCTTAGGATGATCGACGACGTCCTTAACGGTGAAGAAACCATCTGCCTTGTCCTTCAAATTGATCAGCCCGATCGTTTTCAGGAATTTCAAAGATCGATCCTGGTTGCTGTCGTCATTGGAGATGCCGATCGTGGAACCTTCTGTCACTTCATCTGCTGATTTAATGGCATGTTTCTTGGAATAGAGGCCAAAGATCGGCGTATAGGCTCGATTCAGCATCACGAAGTCTGCGCTGAGCCGCTTGGCTGCCTGATTCATAAACAGCTGATGTTGGAAAAGGTTCGCATCCACTTCTCCATTCTTCAAGGCATCATTGATCTTGACTGAATCCCCAATCGTCACGATGTCGAACTTCACGCCCTGGCTGGGTGCAAGCTCAGTTTGAATAAATTTCAAAATATCGTCACTGGTGCTGTTACGGGAACCTATTTTCAGCGTTTTGGCAGGTGCAGCAGCACTTGGACTTGCAGCCACACTTGGACTGGCCGTTGAACTTTGGCTAGCGGACTGATTCTGAGAATTGGTGCAGCTTGCAAACAGGACAGAAGCGATCGCTGACCCTGCTCCCATAAGAAAGTAGCGCCGCTGTATTCCAACTGAATAGATGTTGTTGCGTTTTGCGCTCATATCATCGGTTTCTCCAAAACACAAATTTGAGGTTGATTGTATTGGTGACGCTAAGACGAAAATTGGTGCATCATCAAGCTGACAGCATGACGATTAGAAAAATCCACCCTGGGGTAAAAGAGTGCCATTGATTTCGTAGTCACCGATCGCCTTTGCTTTGAAGGAGGGCGGATTATGAGAAGACAGGGTGCGGGCGTTGCGCCAATGGCGATCGAGGTTATAGGTAGTCTTTGTGGTGGAAGCTCCACCCACATCGAACAAGAGTGTGGCAGAACGGAGCGTCAGGTCATCTACCACCAATTTGGCTTTTGCAGCCTGTAAAGATGCTTCTAGAGAGGCTGCCAACTTCGCATCTTCATCCGTTAGTGTCACCGCAAACCGATCGAGCGCATCTGCTGCGGCCAACACAATGGCTTCTGCCGCAAAGGCATTCGCGGCAATTTGGCCCACAGTTTGCTGCAGCAAGGGATCTGCGGACGCTTGTTCAGAAACCGCATGGTAGAACGTCCGAGGACGGGTGTGCACCAGATTTTTAGCATCGCGGAGAATGCTGCGAATAATGCCTGCATTGACTGCTGTGAGAATTAAGTGAGCAGCAACCTTATAGGGCGGCACATCTGTATCCGCATCGGTTTCCAGAATCACTTCATCGGCTTCTACTCGAACATTGGTGAATGTAGTGGTCCCCGATCCGGTTAATCTTTGCCCGAAGCCATCCCAATCATCAACTAAAGCAATCCCCTCGCGATCGGTTGGTAGGATCGCTGTCGCCACCACGCCATCGGGTGTCAGTAGACGCACATAGATTAGGTCTGCAAATAGACTGCCTGTACTGTAATACTTCACGCCATTCAAGCGATAGCCATTTTGATCGGGCGTCAATTTGGTGGTGACGACTTCACCATTGCCCGATCGTTTTGCTTCTAGCTCAGTTGCTGCCAGTCCAATAATTGCCCCTTCGGCGATCGCCTTTAGCCAACGTTGATTTCGATCGCTCTGGGGAGAACGCAAAAGCTGTTCTGTGACATAAAAATGATTGCGCAAAATATGAGCAATATTAGGATCCGCATCTCCCAATCGAATAATCACCTCAAATAATTCGCGCACGCTGCTGCCTCCCCCTCCTGCTGAAGTAGGAATGCGCAAGGCTCCCAATCGTGAGCGGCGGATCAATTCGATCAAATCGTAAGGAAGTATCCGATTTTGTTCCCGTTCAGAGGCACCTAAAGCAATGAAATCAAACAGCGCCTGTAATTCTGAAGAAGTTGCTGTAACAGGAGTCGAAAATTGAAATGTCGGATTGGTTCTGAAGTTTAGACTAATCGGTGAAGAAAAGCGGTCAGCACAAACAACGAGGTGACCGCTTATATAGTCAAGAGAGTTTCAAATTCCTTGACTATGAGCCATTTTGACAAGCTTCAGACATTCCGGCACAAAGCCTATCGTTTAATGGGGAACGGTCGAGATGCCCTCTTTGACCTGATGGATGCCGTGCTGACCAGTCGAAGTGTTTCCTCGCTTGCAGAACTCTCTTTATCCCCACTGTTTCGCCGACAGTGGTCGAGTGTGTATGAGTCTTTGCAAGATAGTGACCCACCCCGACTGAAACTGATGGAACTCTATCTAGAGCAGATCGAGCAAGGACATCAGCCTGTTTTGGCAGGAGACCATACTGCTTGGTCTCGGTTGCAAGCAGAAACCTTACGCGAACGTACCTATGAACACCAAGCCAACCCAATGAGTGGAGCCAAGCCGATCACACTGGGACAGGGCTATAGCACGATCACTTGGATTCCAGAGAAGCAAGGAAGCTGGGCATTACCATTACTGCATGAACGCATTACCAGTGCGGAAACACCGATTGAAAAAGCGGCAACTCAACTGCGGCAAGTTTGCCAGAAGTTGGCATCTCGTCCCTTGTCGTTATCGGATGCGGAGTATGGTTGTGCCCCCTTCCTGACGAAAACTGCGGATATCGATTGCGACAAACTGATTCGATTGCGCTCCAATCGGGTTCTCTATGGTGCTCCTGCTGCTTACTCTGGCACAGGTCGTCCCCGAAAACACGGAGATAAGTTCAAACTCAACGATGCTACGACTTGGTGGAAACCGGATGAGGCACTCGAAGTCGAGGATGAGAAATGGGGAGTTTTGAGCTTGCAAGTATGGCACTCTTTACATCTACGGCAGGTTGCATCACAGGTATTGTCGGATCTGTAAATAGTTTTGTGTCAGGAATAAATCTCTTTGGGTAATCTGCCCTCAAACTCAATCGCAAATCGGTTTAAGGCAGGCTTCCACTCTCGAATGGGCATTGTCCACTTCTTTGAAATATTCCCAATCGCAAGATAGATCACCTTCAATGCCGCTTCATCATTGGCAAAGATCCGATGATTCCGGGTCACTTTTCGCAAACACATATTCAACGACTCAATTGCATTGGTGGTATACATCACCTTGCGAATCTCAGGTGGAAAGTGGAACATCGGGATGATGTTGACCCAATGGCTCTTCCAACTCCGGCTAATGGTCGGGTACTGAGCATCCCACTTCTCCGCAAACAACTCCAGGTTCAGTTCTGCCTCATCTTCGGTCATGGCAGTATAAATCGCCTTGAGGTCGGCACAAACTGCTTTACGGTCTTTGTAGGACACGTAAGCCACACTGTTCCTGACCAGATGCACCATGCACAACTGCACCAGGGTCTGAGGATAAGTCGCAGCGATCGCCTCTGGAAAACCCGTTAAGCCATCGACACAAGCAATAAAGATATCTTGCACGCCTCGATTCTTCAGGTCTGTCAACACGTTCATCCAGAACTTGGCCCCTTCATTCTGGGTAATCCACATCCCCAGCAGCTCCTTTTCGCCCTTGAGGTTGATGGCTAGCACCAGGTGAATCGCTTTATTGATGACTCGTCCATTCTCTCTAACCTTCACCACAATTGCATCCAGCCACATCAGAGGATAGACAGTTGATAAGGAACGGGACTGCCAGGTTTTGACCTCATCGAGAACGGCATCAGTCACCTCACTAATCAAGGTAGCAGAGACTTCTACCCCATACATCTCCTTGAGTTGGTCCTGGATGTCACGAGTCGTCATGCCACGACCGTAAAGGGAAAGAATCTTGCCATCAAACCCATCAAACCGGGTCTGACCCTTTTTGACGATCTGCGACTCAAATTCTCCATTTCGGTCCCGAGGAATTTCAAGGGTGGCTTGGCCAAACTCCCCTTTGATGGTCTTTTTGGAATGACCATTGCGACGGTTAGTTTTGGCCTTTCCCTCACTTTGGTAGCTGGGGTCAGCCAGATGATGAGTCATCTCGGTTTCTAGACATCGTTCAATCAGCGCTTTGCTTAACTGTTGCAGGATGCCTCCCTCTCCGGTTAAGTCTTCCGGTTTGCTGAAGTCTTTGAGCAGTTCATCGAGTAGTTCGGGTCGAATCGTCATCGGAGTCTCCTGAAGATAAAAGTACAGTAGTTCACTTTCCCAGGAGATTTATC
>LUGL01000127.1 GCA_002796835.1 Elainella saxicola E1
TTTAAAGACCTTGCTGCAAAATCTGATTGACTGTTAGTTTGAGTTCTGGACAGGTTAGAGATGAGATGAGTTGATCACCGGTATACAGGGTTTCTTCGTACAGCCCTTCAACCAGCACTAGTAGGGTTATCTTCTGTTGGGCTGGGTCAACAATCCAGTATTCAGGAATGCCAAAAGCAGCGTATTCAGCTCGTTTGAAGCGATAGTCTCGTTTAATCGAATCAGGGCTAACCAGTTCGATCGCTAGCAGCGCGCCTGTTTCAATGACAGCAGACACCTGCAAATATTCCCGCATAATATCCAGTGGTACGATGCAGAGATCAGGCAGACGAGAGCGACGAGGAGCAGTCCGAACTCCCAGCAGTTGTAAGGCAGCCCAGGGCAGTTGTAACCGCTGAATTTCAGCTTCTAAAGCCTGACTGAGGAACCGGATAATCAGCGCATGGAGGCCGATCGGTGGATTCATCAGAATGAGTTCTCCATCTTCCAATTCGTAGCGATGATCGGTCCCGTCGCTATAAGACAGATATTCCTCAAAGGTAAGTTTGAGCGGTGCGATCGTCATGATTGCCAGTCACTTGCCCTTTTTAACCCAGCAAACAAATTCTATTTTAACAGAATAGCAATATGCTCCTTCAATTTTGGATAGAGTTGATTCATGCGATTGCAAAGCGAGCTGGCTGAATTGTTTGTTGAGCGTGTTCTTTAGACTTAATTGGAAATAATGGGTCGGAGGTTTTTTGTTTGGTATTGGGCAGCCGCAAGCCAATGAGTGGGTGCATCGGTTAACGGGCGTGTTGAATCAAGCGTTGGGCCAGGAACAGCAGTTACCAGAACGGAATCCACGCAAATTGAAAGAAGTCCTAGCCGCGTGTCCAGAATTAGAATTTGTAATGGACGGAACGGAACGACCGATTGCCCGACCCCAAGCGCGGGTGAAGCGGGATAAGCATTATTGAATCGATTGATCCGAGAACATGAGCGCCGCATTCATGAGCTTCCCCAGGCAGATGAGCTATTGCAGCCATATTTCAGCTATCAAACAAAGGCCGTGGCTAATTTGCGTCGTTTAGCCGATCTGGTGTTAGTCGATGTTGGAGGAAAAATTCAACCCGAAAAGCTACCTCTGATGCAGCAATGTACTCACTCTATTATTATCAGTCGCGATCCCGCTAAAGTTCAAACCTGGCATGATTTCTGTCAACCCCTGCTTGATCCACTATTCGTTGTTCATAGCGTTCGCGAAACACAGCAGGTCATTAAACAAACTGAACCCTGGTTAGAGACGATCGTTGGGCCATGGAAGGCTGGAGAGACGCTGACTGCACCAGATTTGCTGCTCCAAAAAATACTGGATTTGGTGATGAAGAATCAATAGATTACAGATTCTATTGAGATCGCAAATTTAAGCCTAACTCAGTTACACCCGTGATTCAACTATCTCTCTGCCAATCGTTTGATACCTTGTCCCTATTTTTCGCTCCTAGCGTGATGCAATAAGAATAGTCTTTACATGCATCTCTGGGGCGTGGCAGAGTTTTTTATGATTTGCTTGTCTTCATACGCCAATTTTAATTATGAGAAATTAACATTATTTCCGTTTTGTTAATTACTATCGATTCTTGTAGCGCCATTTACAACATTACTGATTTATCTCATGTTTTTGACAAGCAATATTGCTACTTTTGCTACTTCGTCTTAAGTTTGTAATTGTTGTAATTTACTCTGTTATCTTTAAATTTGCTGGTAGTCAAGCTTGACAACCTGAATTAAGTTCAAAAACTGGCACTCATTGGTCTGCAAGTTAATCAAGGGATTAAATTTAACCATGATAACCAAGATTGAAAATGCTCCCCCACGCGATCTTTCCCAACTTAATTTAGAGCCTCGGGGACAAGTTTTCCCCAGCCCCATGCTCTGGAAGAACCATGTTTTTTATCAAATTCTGCCAGATCGCTTTAGCGATGGGCGAGAAACAGAGCGTCCTATGTTTGACTATCGTCACCCCGAACAGTACCGAACTCAGGACAAACGCGCCTGGATGTCAGCCGGTTTGCGCTTCACGGGCGGAACGCTTCAAGGTATTCGCAGTAAATTGGACTATCTGCAAGAATTGGGGATTACAGGTTTGTGGCTCAATCCGGCATTTAAGCAGCGGTTTGACCTGCAAACCTATCACGGCTATGCCATCCAAAACTTTCTCGATATTGATCCCCGCTTTGGTAGCGTCCAGGACTTGCGGGATCTGATTGATGATGCTCACGATCGGGGTATGGTGGTCGTGCTGGATGTAGTCATCGATCACACTGGTAATAACTGGTTTTACGGTCCCGATTTGACTGGCATCATTGAAGAATCACTCCCTTACCGCTATGACCCGCCTTACAGTTTCGCCGGGTGGCGTTCTGGTACGGGGCAATGCACACCCGAAATTCAAACACTAGAAGACGGCTGTTGGCCCCAAGAGTTGCAATCGCTCGATGCTTACAATCGACGTGGCGCGATCGTGAACTGGAGCAATCCTGATCCGATGGATCCGAATGCTGAATTTCGGCGAGGTGACTTCTTCGATTTGAAAAAGCTGAATGGCTATCACAAAGCCACGATGGACGCAATTATCCGTTGCTATCAGTATTGGATTGCTGTAACCGATTGTGATGGCTTTCGCATTGATGCTGCTAAACATATTCCTAAAGACATTTGTGCAGAGTTCAGCTTCGCTATCTTTCGCTTTGCCCAGTCAATTGGCAAAGAAAACTTTTTATTGGTAGGAGAAATCACCGATAACTTGATGTCATTCAACTACCTCTCTTTGTTTGGGAGCATCTTTGATCGGGCATTAACGGCAGTGCTCGACATCAACAATTCTCCAAATTTAATGGCGGGAGCAGCACGTGGCACACTCAACCCGATGGACTTCTTCCATCGCTATCGCACTGATACCGATCTGACGCGTTATATTCAGACCGGAAGAGTCCATGTTTCAATCTTGGATGACCATGACATGTCCTGTAAGTCTCACAAGGAACGCTTTGCTGCCAATAACTCTACCCCCAATCGTTACTGGCAATCGGCTCATGCGGTCGCTATCCAACTGTTAACTCCTGGCATTCCCTGCATTTACTACGGCACAGAACAAGCTTTTGATGGCAATGAAGGCTATCACGACTATAGTATTGAACCCAGTCGATTTGGCGAGGATCGTTACATTCGAGAAGATATGTTCGGTGGTCCGTTTGGCGCGTTTGAGACTACGGGCTGTCACTTTTTCAATCCGGAGCATCCAACTTACCTGCGGATCGCGGCGATCGCTCGCTTACGCAAGGGAGATGATTCGATTGGTCGTGCCTTACGATTGGGTGTTTGCTATCCACGCGAAACCTCATTCTGCGGCTATCCCTTCCAGATTCCTGGCGCGGGTGAACTGTTCGGCTGGTCTAGAGTCCTGGCGTATCACGAGGTTGTCATGGTCTTGAACACTCATGGTTTAGAAGCCAGAGGAGCGGATATAACCGTGGATGATAACCTGACTCCACCAGGCTCGAAATTGCGAGTGCTGTATCGAGCTGATTGGACAGATAAACAACTTAAACATCCCCCCACTGACGAATTCATTCCAGTGGAACAGACGAGTGAAGGACGTGCCTATGTGCGTCTGACGCTGCCACCAGCAGGAATGATTATTCTGGGCTAGACGCATCTCGACAGGAATCTCAGCAAGAGCACTTTGTGAGTTGGTTCTATTCTTAATAGGATCAACTCATGAATTTTCAAAAACGCAAGTTTTAGCATTCAAATTTTTCTTCACCATAATGATGCCAAGTCAATCCTCCCAACTTCCCGAATTCATCTTTGGCGCGCTCTCGACCTCGGAGGGTCGGTTGAAACAGGTCAGAATGTCACGCATTGGGTTATATCACGATGTTGATTTAAACCCGATCGCCCCCATGGAAAATGAACCAATTTCCATTGCAGTGCGTGTAGGAGCAGAGATTGCCATTAAATCAATCAGGCTCCACTACACAACGGATACTGCTATTCCGCTATCACCCTTTAATTTTGAGCACCCATCCATTGAGACATTACCAATGCACCGAACCCGGATTGAATGGGATACCTTGCAATGGGGTTATTTGGAACAGTGGACTGCCAATATTCCTGGTCAACCTGAAGGAACACAGATATCCTATGCGATCACAGCAACTACCACGAATAATCAAACGATCGCCTGTCCCTATGTGAATGTGGATTTGCTAAAACAACAATTTGACCCAGAAGATTTGGATTTCAAGACATTAGAAAAGCGATACCGAGAAAACCAACCGCAGATTTATCAGTTTATTGTTAGTTCGCAAACGATTCCATCCTGGATCAGGAATGCAATCATCTATCAAATCTTTGTCGATCGCTTTGCACCTGATCCAGAAACTCCGTTTCAAACTCCATCTGATCGCAGTGGAATCTACGGCGGCACGTTGAATGGAATTTACTCGAGACTTAATTATCTTCAAGATCTGGGCGTGACCTGTTTGTGGTTAACGCCAATTTTCCCCAGTCCTTCTCATCATGGCTATGACCCGATCGATTACAGTACTGTAGAGCCTCGTATTGGGACTCTGGAGGATTGGAAAAAACTGATTGCTGAAGCACACAGACGCGGTATTCGAATTATTTTAGATTATGTAGTGAATCATGTTTCCAGTGAACATCTTGCCTTTAAGACTGCTTTGGGCGATCGAGATCATCCCACTTATGAATGGTTTCGTTTCCGGGACTATCCCCACGAGTACGATTGCTTTTTTGATGTGCCCGGTCAACCTGAACTGAATTCTGATCACCTGGGAGTGCGAGAGTATTTTATCCAGAATGCCTGTCAGTGGTTACAACAGGGTTGTGATGGGTTTCGGTTAGATTACGCCCACGGTGTCAGCCATGCGTTCTGGTCTCATTTTCGTGACGCAACTCGACGAACAAAGTCGGATAGCGTGACCTTAGGCGAAGTCACTCAGCCACCATCGGTCATGAAATCTTACACAGGACGTATGGATGGTTGTTTAGACTTTAGATTACTAGAACTTCTGCGCGGCTTCTTTGTGTTTGAAAATCTCACCGTCAGCCAATTTGATCATGCGTTAGAACAGCATTTGGCTTACTTTGGTTCGAGTTTAGTCTTGCCCAGCTTCTTGGATAACCACGATATGAATCGATTCCTTTGGGTGGTGGATGGCGATCAACGGCGACTCAAACTTGCAGCACTTTGTCAATTTACATTACCCCATCCTCCAATCATTTATTACGGAACAGAAGTGGGGCTAAATCAGTTAGAAAACGTTGGGCGATTAGAGGAATCACGATTACCGATGTTGTGGGGGAAAGAACAAGATTCCTCCCTACTGGCATTCTACAAACAGTTAATTGCGTGGCGTCGGCAAACACATCATCACTGGCGGCACACCCGCCAACCCTGGCTATTAGATGATACCAATCGCGTTTATGGGTATGAGTGCGGCGAATACGCGATCGTACTCAATGCCAATTCTAGAGCATTCACATTCTCCATCGCTGACCACTGGCGATCGCCTCACCTAATCTTGACTACAGACTTAAACACCCTTTGGAATTCCCAATCCAATCAACTCAGCCTTCCCTCTTTTGCTGGAGCTATTTTTCAAAAACAGAATTAAGTGCAGGTTTGCCTATCCCTTAGTCGCATCTTTTTTAACAAATAGGATAAAGGCTTGCGGGGAAGAGGTTTTGAAAGGGTATGCCTTTACATGCGGCTCAGGACAAGGCTTCCCGAACCGAAAACCGCGCAGGTCTATTTTCTTGTCAATAAGAAGGGGTTTAGTGGCAATAGCCAATCGCAAAAAATGCTTGAACCCCTTACCTACTGCGGTTGCGCGCAGGTCAACGAAGTTATGCGGTTTTCAAGGATCGCGTAATAACGTCTGACCGAGAGCATCATAGACTGAAAGAAATCGCTTTTCTGAAGGTTAAAGCCTATGTCACGTCAATCCTCTTCTCTACTCTGGCCTAAGAAAACAGAGCTAGTTGGACTGCGGCTTCAACTGCAACCCCTGCAAAATGTCTCACTTTACCCACAATATGCGATCGGACTCCACGCCTGGTTTCTCGATCAGGTGCGGCAGGACAATCCAGACCTGTCCGCTTACTTGCACGATGAAGAAGCAGAAAAGCCATTCACCTTATCGGCCTTGTAAGGGATATCAATGAGTTCAGGGCGATCGCTAACCCTCCAGGCGAACCAAACCTACGATTGGATCATTACAGCTCTGCATCAGCCCGTTGCGGCATGGCTGCAACAATGGCTCAAACACCTGCCTCAACAGGTCGAGCTGCGCGATACACCCCTGCAAATTCAAGATTGGACGATCGCTGCTGCAGCCACCACCTATCAAAACCTGTGGGATCAGGCAATTCAATCAGAGCCAGTCACTCTCTCTTTTATCTCTCCTACGAGCTTTCGCCGTAAAGGCCACCATTTTCCGCTGCCGCTGCCCACCAATGTTTTTCAGAGCTATTTACGCCGTTGGAATAACTTCTCTAATGTGGAATATGAACCAGAAACATTTCTAGAATGGATCGATCAATCTGTGATTATTTCTCGGCATCAGCTACGATCGCAGAAAGTGCTGGCGGGCAAAAAAGGTAGCGTTACGGGTTTCACAGGTGCGATCGAATATCAGTTGACCAAGGCAGGACAGGAAGATGAAGAATAGACCTCTTGCAAATTAGTTCTTCTGTACCAACTACTAAAACAGAAAAAATAGAAAAATCAGGACATAATACCAATTTTACTTGAAGGCACATAGAATATAGGGAGAATCGATATCCTTGGGAAGAGGTATGAGTCGCCCATTCAAACTTGAAATCGCGGAGAGCGAAGCAGAACTGAAAAAACGGCTACAATTCGCCCGTGAGGCAATCCATAAAGAGAAGCTCCAAATGCTGTGGTGGGTCAAAAGCGGGCAGGTGAAGCAGCAACAAGAGATCGCACAGCGCTTGGGTCGCGATACCTCAACTGTGACCCGATGGCTCCAACAATACCGCCATGACGGACTC
>LUGL01000128.1 GCA_002796835.1 Elainella saxicola E1
TCGCCGTTCAATGCATTCCGTTTTCCCCACACCCTCTGGATAAATATCAACGTCGTAGCTTACGAAGTCAAGCTTTTCATCTTGCGCCCGTCGTCCCGTTGATTGGCGTCCCCGTTTCCCTTTGCCTTTTTGTTGGTCAACGCTATAGTTCTCTTTGAACTGAGGTGCTTTTGCGTCCTTGGATGCACCCTGCCGATGCAAAAGGTCTTTCAGATGTTTGTTTTCGGTTTCCAGTTCTTGATTACGCTGCTCTAGCTCTGCCACGCGCTTTGTCAGGCGATTAATCTCATCGCTTAGCCTTGCTAGAATAGTGCTAGATTCATCAGGCATCACAGCTTTGACCGAGCAACTTAAGAGCAATTGCTCTGAAACTTAGCATACTTTTGAACAACTTTCACCTCGGGGAAAATAGACAGCTACATCGCTTGCTGTACCGCACTAGCAGGAATCGGTAAATTGTCTGTCCAATCAAGGCTAGTTTGCATCAGCTGCATCACTTCTCGCATGTGGCCACCGCTCATCTTGCAGAGGCGATCCACAATTTCAGCTTGGTCAAACACGGCTGTTTCCAGCGCTAAATCGGGGGCAAACTGCCCAACTCTGCGGCTAATCAGCTCTTTCACCTTTGCTAATCCTGGTGGAAACGGCTGTTCATTGCGCTGTCTCACCATCAGCATGGGCACCACCTGACAATCCCCGTAGGTATCCCGCAAAGCTGCCGCCCGATTTGAATAGACCAGCGAAATCGGCACCGTATAAATCACATGGCAGTCGAGTCGTCGCAGTTGACCCGAGCGATCGAGAAAAATTTCGTCATGATTATTGCGTCCTTCGCTGCGCGGCATCGGCACAATTCGGTCCAGGTTGTCCACAATGACGACCAGCTTGGTTCCCAGCTCTTGCTTCGCTTCGGCAATAAACTGATTCAGCGCCTCCAGCAGTGAAATGGAATGCACATCGACCTGTTCCCGAATCTTCTGACGAGTGCTGGGCACCTGCCTCAAGGTCGCTGTCAGCTTGGCAAACTGGGAAATTTGCGTCTCTAGTTTCATGTCCTCAAACTTGATTTCCGTTAGCGCCAAGTCTTTGAGGGATTGCCAGCGGGAATTGAGCCATTGGATCAGCGGGGAAGGGTTCGCCTGATTCCGCAATTCTTCCAAAACATGGCGGGTACAAGAAAGCAAAATGTCTGTGTACTGGGCATCTTCTTCATCAATATCGTCATCGACTGCGAAATAAATGACGCGATAGCCCTTACTTTCCAAATCCACCTTGAGCCGCTTTAATTCAGTCGATTTACCAACGCCCCGATGCCCGGTATAGAGCTGACAGGTTGCCTGGTTCGATCGCTCAATCTTCCGCCCCAGTTCCCGCAGAACATTTTCATTGCCGCGCACTTCGTGACAAAAAACATAGAACGGATCGCCCGGTTCCAACGGACGAAAGGGATCAAAGGCATTATAGATATCAGTCAGCAAATCCAGAGACATAGTTTGACTGGGAACCCAAAACGATCGCTACCGCCATTTTACTCCCTGGAGAAGCGAGCCGATCGCCCTTTCCCACAACCGCTTATCCCTGAGCCGCAAAAACTTGCACAGGCGTGATCTGTAAAGCTGGAAACGTATCAGATTGAATGATTGACTTGTCGATAAAGACAGTTTCATCGTAACGACCTTCATTCAATCGACAAATCGTTACTTTTTCCGCCAACGGATCGACAATCCAATATTCAAGAATTTCTAAAACACTATACTCGCTATATTTTGCTCGATAATCCACTGATTGAGTTGACTCACTCACTACTTCTACCACCAATAACGGCGGCGGATCACTCAAATCAATCACAGCTTCTCGATCGGCCATTGCTTGCCATTGCTCGATCGGTAAAACCACCACATCTGGAATTCTGGAGGTATCCCAACATCCTCCACGGGGCGATCGGATGCCAATCCGCATATCTTTAGAAGTCCAGGGTAATCCTGCCGCTCGAATGGCCACCTTAAACTGGTCATTGAGAAACTCTGCAATGGCCCTATGTCTGCCAGTCCCCAGACTCATTGGGATCAACTCTCCTTCAACTAGTTCGTAGCGAGTTCCCGTCCCATCATCATAGGCAAGATAATCTGCAAAGCTCAGCTTTTGGGTAATTGCAGTCATAGAAGTGAACCCTCGGCAATTCTTTTATTTTAGGCTTAGTTAAGCAGCCACTTCAATATAGGCGGATGAAGTCGTTGGCAGCGGGATTTCCAAGCCTTCCAGTCTCAATCCTTCCAGATGAAATTCGATCGCTTCCTGCATGTTCTGCGCAACTTCTTCTCTCGTTATTCCAGTTGAAACACATCCTGGTAAATCAGGAGAATAGGCAGAATAACCAGTTTCTGTTTTTTCGATCACAATCAGGTATTGCATCATTTCAGCTGTGGCAGAGAAAAGTGTGAGCGTCTCGCTCACGTCCATCCTACTGAGATAAGGTGGGGGCAAGCGAGATGCTTTCCTAAAGTTGTTTTGTTTATGTGAGTGAAAAGCCTCTGACACAGCGCTAGCTACTCCTCAACCACCTCGATCAACTCTTCGATCGCCACCTCAAACACCCGTGCCAACTTAATCAAAGCCGTTGCATCAATCATGGCAATACCGGACGATCGAGCATAGGTTTTGAGCGTGCTGTAGTTCACACCGGAGCGATCAGCTACTTCTTTGATGGTCCAACCTCGCCTTTCAGCAAGTTCTCGAATTTTTAACCTCACTAAACCCATACTTGACAAGGACTAAATCTAGTCCTTTAATAAGATTATTCGCTTAGGGCTAGATCTAGTCCTAAAACTTCAACTCAAAAACCAATCGCCCTCCTGCCGTCAAACTGAAGGGCGATCAAATTTTTCCCGAAAACTCAGGAGTTCATTTTATGATACCAGCCCACCCCGCAACGGCTGAAATTTTTGCTGCGCCGATCCATCCTTGCGCTCAAACCTATTACGATCGGCTGCATCCCTGGATGATTATCCGTCAGCTTCCCAAAATGCAGCGCCTCACCCTTTGCCGCTTTCGCCAACGCAGCGAAGCCGAAGCCTACTTGAAAGCTCTGCAACGCCTCAGCCCAGAAGCAACCTATCAAATTATCTTTGATCCGGCTGATCGATCGGATCATTTGGTGGATGGGACAGAGGACGACTAAGTTCCAGAGCCATGGTGACTCCTGCCTAAAGACAGTAGACAAAACTGAAACCGTCAGAGTGACCCATTCTTGCTGCCCTGGTAAGTTAATTCTTCCTGCAATTTCTTCCCAAAGCGAAGGGTAGCAGGTGACAATGAACACGCCTCACATGCCGAGTGTTGATCTCAGGAGTCTTGATATGATTGCCATCAGATGGCGAAGAGCCTTTGCACCACTGCTGCTCAGTCTATTGCTGTTGGTCTCTGCTTGCGGACCCAAACAACCTTCCCGTTATGATCAGGTGCAGCAAGAAACGACCCAGCGAAATGCGCCTGGTGCAGTAGCCAAAGATGCCACCCAGGGAAGCAACTTTAACAAGTTCTTTCCAAAGTCTGTGAGTGGATATCAGATCGTGCCAGCCCAGGAAAAGAAAGGATTCGCGGAATATAAAGTGAATCAGGGTGGCAAAAATGTGGCAGTTCTGTCTATTAACGACACAACAGGTACTGGAGCAGCCGCAAAGTTCCAGAGCAGCAAAACTAAAATTGCAGGTTATCCATCAGTTGAGCAGGGTCAAAACATTACGGCGATTCTGGTGAACGATCGCTATCAGGTCAAAGTGCAATCCCGTGATGACTCCTTCACCAAGGCGGATCGATCGGCCTGGATTCAGAAGTTCAACTTAAACGGTCTGGCCAATTTGAAATAATCATCTTTCAAACTTGAATTAAAGCAACCTCGAATATAAGGAGCACGATCGGTGAGCAAAGCAATTTATGAATTAGTTGATCAGTTGCCGACGGGT
The DNA here is from genome assembly GCA_002796835.1 of Elainella saxicola E1. Lineage (GTDB taxonomy): Bacteria > Cyanobacteriota > Cyanobacteriia > Elainellales > Elainellaceae > Elainella > Elainella saxicola. The sequence continues at coordinate 3,963 of LUGL01000128.1, forward strand.
GGAATTACCGTTATGGCACTCAAGTCGTTGGATTTTGTGATTCCCAGGCAGTGGCAAAACCTGGTTGGATTTGACAACACGATTCGAGCCGTTACCGGAGAAACCGACGAAGCGCTGATTCAACAAATTGGCGAACGAGCGGTTACCTTGTTTAACGATAAGTCGCAGGGTTATCAGCGAGCACTGTGGTTATATCAAACGGTGGATTCTGCTTCTGGCGCTTTAGGGGCTGCCGCGATGGCCAATAAAATTGGTCAGGATATTTCATTTTTGGGCGTTTTGAAAAACCTGACGCCTAAGCCCGAAAAGGCCCAAAGCATCGATCTATGCGTCAAATTGGTGGTGGAGTTGGTGGCATTCTGCCAAATTAACGGCATTCCAGGCGACAGTATCGGCGACTTCTTGGCGGCCCTAGGCGACTATGGTGGCGAATCCCTGATGCGAATGGCAGCGTTGGTTTGCTTCGATGGCTTGATTCCGCTGGGGCCAGATTTTGCCTTGAAGGGACTTTCGTCGATCAAACAAATGTCGCCTTCGGATCTCGACCATAACCAAACTTTTAAAGGCGTAAAGGATTTAATTCCGGGTGGCAACACCGCAGGTCAGCTCGGCTTCATCACCGAAAGTTTCGAATCGACCAAAGGTTGGATGGATAACTTTGTTGGGTCTCACAACCTGACACCGGAAAAAGTTGTGAATAATTTAACAAAATTTGTGGAGATTTCTAAGGATAAGCTCGATTATCTTGGCGCATTTATGGACATGTATGTTAAATACTATGAGCATACAGGTATCCAAACTTTGGCGCGCCGCTTGATTGAGCGAGCCGTTGCAGAAATTTAACTGAGTTCGGGTCTAAAACTCTGAGGGCATAGTTTGTCTATGCCCATGCTGCCAATCAGAGTGAAGTCCGATCGCCCCATTCTCAACGATCGGACCTTTGCTGGTTAGACTCCACTGTCAGGTTTGCTGGGTTTCGGTGCTTCGACTGGGGTAGGAGCGGCAGGTTTCGCGGGTGTGGGAGCGGATGCAGATTCATCGATCGGCACATCCAGCTGTTGCTTCGCCTTCACAAGTAGAGAATTAGCCATCGTTTTGCTAGAGGTTACCAATCCTTCCCACATCTCGGTTGCCGTTTGCGTGGGGGTAGCAGAACGCTCCTTGGGCTCTATCAAATCGTTTACCCAGGTGCGCGTGCTCTGTCCGGCAGCGATCGACTTTTTCCAAAACCAATCCCCAGCCACCAGGATCAGGCAAAACAGCAGCCAGAGCAGTTGAGCGGTTTCCTGGATTATTTCCTTGGTCACCCCAAATGCCTGCTGATAGGAACTGACGGTACTGGAGGCAGTTAATAGCTGCCACACTTTGCTTGCTTGAGCGCTGACAGGACTACTCATAAATCTCATCCCCTTGACTTCACAACACACATTCCTTCATCACAGCACGGGGCTAAGGAATTTGCCAACTGACTGTGAACTAACGCTCGTCTGGTTAAGCGTCTAGTTTAACGACTAAATGACGGAATGGATGTTTGTCGCAATACCACAATTCGATCGACCTTACCGTTTGCAGCAAGTGATTTTGCAATGAAATTGCCAGTTTTGGCAGAAAGTTTACGGTGGATCACTCAAGCCTTAAGAAAACCTGATGTAGCTCGATCGCTCATGGTGAAGATTTGGCTGCTGGGCTGGCGATGAAACTGGCATCCATTTCGCAGGGGGTATAGACTGCTACGTTCACGGGGTTCGATAAACTGTTGATGGTCACTTAAATACTGGAAGACTTATGGATGCCGCTGCACTTTGGCAACGTTACCAAGATTGGCTGTACTACCATGAAGGGCTAGGGCTTTACCTCGACATTAGCCGCATGCGGTTTAGCGAGGATCTGGTTGCGACGCTACAGCCTAAGTTTGACAAAGCGTTTCAGGATTTGGCGGCTCTAGAGGGAGGCGCGATCGCCAATCCCGACGAAGATCGAATGGTGGGGCATTACTGGCTGCGCGATGCCTCGTTGGCTCCAACCCCAGAGCTGCAAGAAGATATTGTGACAACGCTCGAAAAAATTCGGCTATTTGCCCAAAAGGTGCACAGCGGCGAGATCCATCCCCCTGATGCAGCCAAGTTTACCGATGTGCTGTCGATCGGCATTGGTGGCTCTGCCCTGGGACCTGAGTTTGTGGCCGATGCCCTGGGCGGATTGGATGCCCCCCTGCACATTCACTTTATTGACAATACTGATCCAACCGGGATCGATCGGATATTGACCCAGTTGAAGGATCGGCTAGCTTCCACTCTGGTGGTGATCATGACCAAGTCAGGTGGCACCCCTGAAACCCGCAACGGCATGTTGGAAGTGAAGCATGCTTACGAGCAGCAGGGCCTCAACTTTGCGCGGCAGGCGGTTGCTGTAACTGGGATTGGCAGTGCCTTCGAGAAGTTAGCGAAATCGGAAGGTTGGCTGGATATTTTCCCGATGCATGATTGGGTGGGAGGCCGAACCTCTGAGATGTCTGCCGTCGGGTTGTTGCCTGCGGCTCTGCAAGGGATCGACATTGATGCGATGCTGGCAGGCGCGAAGGAAATGGATGCTGCCACTCGTGTGCCCCAGCTCAAGGGCAATCCGGCGGCGATGATGGCGCTGGCCTGGTACTATGCGGGCAACGGCAAGGGCGAAAAAGATCTGGTGATGCTGCCCTATAAGGATAGTCTGCTGCTGTTTTCGCGCTACTTGCAGCAGTTAGTGATGGAATCGCTGGGCAAAGAGACCGATCTGGATGGCAAGGTGGTGCATCAGGGGATTGCGGTTTACGGCAACAAGGGTTCCACCGATCAACATGCCTATGTTCAACAATTGCGCGAAGGCGTGGCCAATTTCTTTGTCACCTTTATCGAAGTGCTGGAGGATCGGCAGGGACCGTCGATCGAAGTAGAACCGGGAGCCACCTCTGGCGATTTTCTTTCTGGCTTTTTGCAAGGTACCCGGCAGGCGCTCTACGAAAATCAGCGAGACTCGATTACGGTTACTGTGCCGCGTGTAAATGCTCGCACCGTCGGAGCCTTGATTGCGCTGTATGAACGGACGGTCACTTTTTATGCCTCGCTGATCAACATCAACGCCTATCACCAGCCCGGGGTGGAAGCCGGTAAGAAAGCTGCTGCCGCCATCTTGGATCTGCAAAAGCAGGTGGTGAAAGTGCTGAAGGAAGCTGGTACGCCGCTCTCCCTCACCGATATTGCGACCAAGGCAGGGGCGATCGATCGAATTGAGTCCATTTACAGAATCTTGCGTCATCTGGCTGCGAACGATCGAGGCATTAGCATCAGTGGCGATCTGGGCCAACCCGCTAGTTTGATGATTAGCGCGATCGACTAGCAGCTCAGAGTTTTTGAACCATTGATAGCCTTTTGGATCCTCCCGCCTGCGGCACCCCCCTTCACAAGGGGGGCAAGGACTTTAAAGCTTGACTTTCATACATTTATACTTGCGACTTCAGGATTCATGGATTGGTTAGAAATCGGCAAAATTGTGGCGGCTCAAGGGTTGAAAGGCGAAGTGCGAATCTATCCCAACTCCGACTTTCCGGAAAGATTTGAACAGCCTGGAAAACGCTGGCTGCTGCGTCCGGGGATGCAAGAACCAGAACCGATCGAGCTGCTGGAAGGACGCTATCTCAACAATAAAGGGCTATATGTCCTCCGGTTTGCAGGCGTGACCGATCGCGACCAGGCTGAGGCATTGCGAGATTGCCGGTTGGTGGTGCCAGAGGACGATCGGCCTGAGTTAGAAGAAGGCGAGTTTCATGTTGTGGATTTGCTGGGTCTGGAGGTTTTCGATCAGGCGACTCAGGAGCTGATTGGCAAAGTTGTTGATGTGCTGCCCGCAGGTAATGATTTGCTGGAAGTGGAGCTGTTGAGCAGCAAGAAAGTGCTGGTGCCGTTTGTGGAGGCGATCGTGCCAGTGGTCGATTTAGCGCAGAGACGAGTGGAGATTACGCCGCCTGCGGGATTGATCGAGTAGGGCATTTTAGATTTTGGATTTTGGATTTTGGATTTTGGGATTGGATTTAGGGTTGGTGCCAGGACTTCGATCGCGCTCGAATTTCTGCTAGTTCAGCAGGGGGCATTTTGTCGAGATTTTTTAGGATGAAGCTCATGCGGCCTTGATTGGTTAGTTTGGAGCGATGGCGATCGAGGAAATCCCAATAGAAGAAGTTGAAGGGACAGGCATTGTCGCCTGTGCGGGCAGTGGGACTGTAGCGGCAGGCTTTGCAGTAGTCGCTCATTTTGTTGATGTAGTTGGCGGAGGCGGCATAGGGCTTGGAGGCAAGTAGGCCGCCATCGGCGAACAGTCCCATGCCAATCACGTTGGTTTGCATCACCCAGTCATAGGCATCAATGAAGGCAGCGTGGAACCAATTTTCGACGGCCTGGGGGGATAGTCCGGCGATCAGCGCGAAGTTGCTGAGGATCATGAGCCGCTGGATGTGATGGGCATAGGCCATTTGCTCAACTTGTTTGAGGCTCTGGTGCAGGCAGTTCATCTCGGTTTGGTCCGCATCCCAGAAAAAGTCGGGCAAAGGCTGATGATGCTCAAACCAATTGCGTTGGGGATAGTCCGCTGCGACGTAGGTGTACAGCCCATGCATATATTCACGCCAGCCCAACACCTGCCGGATGAAGCCCTCGACGCTGTTTAGATCTAATTGGCGATCGTAATAAGCTTGCTCTGCGGCCCGGATCACCTCCAGCGGATGCAGCAAGCCCAAATTCAGGTAGGGTGACAGCAGGGCATGCCACATAGTCGATTCACCCGTCACCATCGCATCTTGATAGGGACCAAAGGTGGGCAGGCAATGCTCGATGAAATGGTGCAGCACTTGTAATGCCTGATCGCGAGTCACGCCCCAGCGAAACGGTTCGATCGCACCATAGTCTGAGAAGCCACCTGTTTTGACCTGATCCATAACGGCTTGCGTGATCGCATCCGGTTCAAACCAGAGGGGTGGGGGCGTATTCAGCTTGCCTTTAGGGGGCTTGCGATTTTCTTTGTCAAAGTTCCACTGACCGCCGATCGGCTGCTTTCCTTCCACCAACACCTGATAGCGTAGCCGCCCTTCCCGATAGAAATATTCCATCAGCAGGTTTTTCCGACCCTTGGCCCATTGTTGAAATTCCTCAGCAGACCAGAGAAAGTGGTTGTTCGGCACGATCGTCAACGGACAGGGCAGGTCCAGGGTTGTGAGAAATTCCGCGAAAGGGCGATCGTTGGGCTGCATCACTCGCAGCTCGGTAATGCCGTTGGTTTTGATCCATTGGCGCAAAGGCGTTTCAAAGTCCTGAGCGATCTCATAGGTCACCGACCAGTTGACCTGCCGCAGTTCTTCCGCGAAATGCCGCATGGCAGACCAGACCAGCACCAGCTTCTGGCGATGATAAGAGCGCTCTTTGACATGCTGCGCCGACTCAATCATAATCACTGCTGCCTGGGATTGCTCTGTCCTGATGCTTTGCAGCGCTGCCTGTTCAGCCCAAAGCTGATCGCCCAGGACCCAAATGCCGATCGTCATAAAACCGTCATAACTTTCTCAGTGGCTAAACCTTGGCAAAGCTCATGCGGCTCAAAAAGGTTTTCAGCCGATCGCTCCTGGGATAGGTTAACACTTCACGTGCCGATCCTTCTTCTTCCACCTGGCCCTGGTTTAAGAACAGCACTCGATTCGCCACTTCTCTGGCGAACTGCATTTCATGCGTCACAACTACCATAGTCATACCCTCTTCGGCCAGCTGCTGCATGACAGCCAGCACTTCACCGACCAATTCGGGATCAAGAGCACTCGTGGGTTCGTCAAACAGCATGATCTTCGGACGCATGCAGAGCGATCGGGCAATGGCGACCCGCTGTTTTTGGCCACCGGAAAGCTGTTCTGGATAGGCATTCGCTTTTTCGAGTAGTCCCACTTTGTCCAGATAAAACTTGGCAGTGCGAGAACTTTCTTTGAGGGACTGTCCCAACACTTTGCAGGGGGCAAGGCAAAGATTATCCAGCACCGTCATATGAGGAAACAGATTGAACTGCTGAAACACCATACCCACTTCAGCCCGCAATTGTCTCAGCTGTTGGGAGCTTAAATCCTTCGAAATATCAATTCCGTTCACAAGCAGGTGGCCACCGTTGATGGTTTCCAGACGGTTAAAGCAACGCAGTAATGTACTTTTGCCACAACCCGAAGAACCAATAATGGCGACAACTTCCCCGACGTTGATTTGGCCACTGATGCCTCGCAACACTTGCAGCGCACCAAAATTCTTCTCAACTTGATCGAACCAAATGGCAGGCGTATTATCCATAAATCTAGTTTCGGCGATCGGCAGTTTATGTAAACTTATACAAACTTGATTGCAGCAAATTTGCTTAAATCACAGCAGAGATACCATAGACACTGGGTTTGAACAGCATGGTTTGTTACTAATGATCTTGCTTTCCTCGCGATAGGATGCAAAGGCCCCAAAAGAGTGATCCAAACCAGGATTGTTACGACATTATTGCACTTGGCAGATTGAGTGCGATCGGCTTTTAACCTAGAGCAACAGAAGAACTTTAGTCAAAGACTACAAAACCCATCTCAGAACGTCACTTCAATCCTCTACCGCTTTGCGGAAACCGCTCAAAACCTTAAATAGGAGTGATTCAGTTACATGTTGAGACTTTCTCGATTTCGATTTTTACGGCAAGTTTTAATTGGCTTGCTCAGCTTTGTTTGTGTCGTCACGTTTGCCGCCTGTGGTTCAGGCACACCCACAACAAGCAGTACAGGTAGCAGTGGAGGAGGTGTGTTAAAAGTGGCCACCGAGCCCGCTTTCCCACCTTTTGAATCTCAAGGAACCAGCGGAGATTTGGTCGGGTTTGATATTGATCTAATGAAGGCGATCGGTGCAGAAGCTGGACTTGATATTCAGTTTCAAAGCCTGCCGTTTGATGGCATCATCCCTGCTCTGCAAGCGGGAACGGTAGATGCGGCGATTAGCGCCATGACCATTACTGCAGAACGATCGCAATCGGTTTCTTTCTCGCGGCCTTACTTTAAGGCAGGTTTGGCGATCGCGGTTCGAGCCAAGGAAACGGGGATTACCTCGCTCGACAGCCTCAAAAATAAGCGGATTGCCGTTCAAATTGGTACGACTGGCGCTGATGAAGCCAAAAAAGTGGCTGGAGCTAAAATTCGCACCTTTGATTCTGCACCTCTAGCGCTGCAAGAGTTGGCCAATGGCAACGTGGATGCTGTAATTAACGATGCTCCTGTGACCCTCTATGCCATTAAAAGCGGCAATATTTCTGGCTTGAAAGTGGCAACTGATCAGTTACTGACCGAAGAGTTTTATGGGATTGCCATGCCTAAAGATTCACCAAGCTTAGAAAAAGTTAATACAGGTCTGAAGGCGTTGATTGACAATGGCAAGTACAACGAAATCTATAAAAAGTGGTTTGACAGCGAACCCGCAACTTTACCTGAAACAGCACCCCTTTAAGGGCTGGAGTTGACTCAAACTGTTAAGAAGCTTTACGAGGTTGAACTAGCATCACTTGATTGGGATAGGAGGTTCACTGATTAAATGGAGGAATTCCCTATCCCATTCCAACCCTGAGTGAAAAGTGACGATCTGTATCATCTGGATTGGTGTGCGATCGGCTGATTGTCTTTTTCGATCGGCTTTTGCAACGAGGTAATATCCGACTACACTAATTGCACTAAGTTAATTGCACTAAGTTTGCTCTTGCAGCATCACCCGCTAGGGGTATTTTTGTTTCTACTCCCTGTATTAATACCTAGTTACTTACTGATACCCATTCATCCATGCAGATTATTCTCAATGCTTTACCCAGTTTACTCTTAGGTGCGATCGTCACCTTGCAACTGACTGCGATGACAGTCTTATTAGGGATGGCGCTGGGCTCGCTCATTGGCATTGCTCGATTATCCAGTGCTCGATTGCCAAGCCTGCTTGCCCGAATTTATATTGACTTCTTGCGGGGAACGCCGCTGCTCGTCCAAATTTTTATGATCTATTTTGGCTTGCCCGGTCTGATTAAAGCCTTGGGCGGAAGCTTTACGCTGAATCAATGGGTGGCTGCCGTGCTGGCCTTAACCTTAAATAGCGCTGCTTACATTGCTGAAATTGTGCGAGGGGCCATTCAATCGATCGAGCTAGGGCAACGAGAAGCTTCGGAATCGCTGGGATTGGGTCCGGTGCAAACCATGCAATATGTCATTTTTCCCCAGGCTTTTCGCCGGATGATCCCGCCTTTGGGCAATGAATTTATCAGTTTATTAAAAGATACAAGCTTAGTTGCGGTGATCGGCTTTGAAGAACTCTTCCGTCGAGGACAGCTGATCGTCGCTCAAAACTATCGCCCGTTTGAAATCTACTTTGCCGTCGCATTGTTTTACCTGGTCTTGACGCTGCTTTCTTCCCAGGCATTTGGTTTGTTGGAACGATGGCTGAACCCCGTTGAGCAAGCAAAGCGTAAAGCTATGTTAAGTCCAGCCGAGGCCGCTGATTAAGCCTTTGCCCCTGAACCGAATAAAATGAAGGGGTTTGTTTTAGCAGCAGTTGTTTTATCATGACCCACCCGCTTGATGTGGCAGCGCTGGCTCGCTGGATGGCCGCCGATTTTAGTAATCAACAGCAAGCCTTCGAGAATCCGCCTTTTTATGCACATATTCGAGTCTGTATGCGGCCTCTTCCTTATGCTCTACTTTCTGGAACCAGTCTGTTTCTAGAGCAGGCCTATGATTTTATGTTGACGGCCCCTTATCGTTTACGAGTTCTGAAATTCACTCCTCAGACCGATTACATTTTGTTGGAAAACTATAGCGTCAAGGATGAAGCGGAGTTCTATGGCGCGGCCCGCAATTTGGAGTTGTTGCAGCAACTTCCTGCCGATCGCATCGAAAAGATGGAGGGCTGCAACATGATTGTGGAATGGACAGGTCATAGCTTCAAAGGACGGGTTGATGGTAAGGGTTGCCTGGTGACTCGAAAAGGCCAAACGACTTACCTGGATAACGAATTTGAAGTGGATGAAGAGAAGCTGTTGAGCTTGGATCGGGGTCGAGATTTAGAGACGGATGAGTTAGTGTGGGGATCGGTCGCTGGACCTTTTCATTTTGAGCGCAAAAATAGCTTTGCCCATGAGGTGCAGGTGGCTTAGAATCCGTAATTTAATAAAGTGTACTGCTTGTTACTCGTTCTCTGTTGCAACCCGTGTGGTTCCTGGAAAGTTCCTGAAACAAATGAGACAGTAGCTTTAGACACATCGCATGTATTGATCAGTCTTTGGAGGGAGCGACTGTTCAAAAGCCCTAGTTTATCCCTGAAGCAATTGCGTCAGAGTGACAATTGAATTATTATCTGTACTAAGATTCAACAGGTTGTTAAATGCCGTAACAGTATCCCACGACACTATTGCGGGATGGTACAACGAGGCGCTTCAGCAAGGTCCGGCATGCTAGGTATGCAACAGCTAAGTATGCAACAGCTAAGTATGGGATCGGCTAATTTTGTTTGAGTGTTCTGAGTTTTTGTTGCAGTGCTTCTCTCCGGGAGACTGATCAACTATGGATTCCTGGTCGGATTATTACAATCGTCGGGTTACGAACCACCAGACTACTATTCTGGAGGAGCAGTGTCTTTATGACCATTTACTGAGTTGCGTCAGGGCAGAAACCCCAGAAGATTTATTGAACCGCTTCCAGGCGCTATTTATTAGCGCGAATGGTTATTGTGATCACCAGGTTTGGCTAGCGCTGAAGAAAATCGTTGAGTCGCCCTATGTTGAAAAAGACTTTAAGTTTATTCTGAATCGCAGCTCGCATATTTTTATTAACCATTGGTTAATGCAGCCTAAACTGCATGGGTCGATTCCCGAACTGGTCGCATTGTTCGATCGTATTCCCAGTACCCAGGGGCGATCGCGCACAACCCAGCGGCTGCGAGAATTACTGCAAACCTTCCGGCAAACTGAGCAATATTTGGCATTAAAGCGGCTGGCGCAAGTGGTCGGCCAAAACCCAGATTGGAGCAACAATAGCCAAAAATCTCTGGGCAGCTTAATCCGTCGCTATCCTTGCCTCTACAACTATAATTTGCTGACAACCGATAGCACTGACGAGCAGCGCCGGACTGTCCGGCAAATCAAACGGCATGTACAGCGCCAGTTTGATCGCGATCTGGCTCGATATGCGACGTTCAAGCTGCTAGAAAGCAGAGTCCTCGAAGGAGCAGGTGCTTTAGTTGAGCCTATTCCACAAAATCAACGATCGCCTAAAAATCCCACCTTGTTGAGCGATCGCCATCTCGATCGGGCCTTGCAGCAGTTTGGGGGGAAAGTCGATGGCTCAAATACCTATCGCGATCTGGCTCAGCGGTTCCTCACCTACAGTCGCCAAACGGAATGCTATCGGGACTTCAAAAATGATCTATACGACTATCTAGTCAGTTCGATCGATTCAAAATACGGCAAAAGTCAGTTCAACCAACGACTTTACAATCATTTACAAGAGATTTTGCCTGCCCATGACCATCAGCAGCTCAATGACATCTTGTTAATTGGCACCTGTTGCAAACTGCTCAATTTTCTGGTGGTTGAGAATGGTCAAAGTCCAAATCATGCTGTATTTGTCGATCTGACTGGCAATTTGGGGATTACTACCACAATCGGGTTACTCCTCAAAATTGTTTTGATCTGTCGTAAGGTGAAGCCCTACCTTGAGAAGCAGTTTTCAGTCCTATTCAAGCACTACGAAGCTTGTACGCGCGAGAGCGTCACTTGGCTCATTGATTCCCTAGAGAATTTGAATGTCGCCTTGAGTATCAATTTCGGTACGCTCAGTCTTTAAACTAGAGATCAGGTCGATCGCGCTAGTTTAGGAAACAGCAACAGCATCAACTGCCGGAGAGACTGGCCATGGGTCTCATGCACAAAAATTAGCGGCAGCAGGGCGACACATCGTAGCGAACTGGAAAGTACGAACAGTCCCAATAAGCCGTCGATGCCCACACCAGCAATTTGTTCGACATGGCTGAAAAAGCCACCTGAGACGCTGCCAAGTGCACCGCTAATGCCTGCCAGAGCCGCTACGGTGCCGAAATAGGTAGACTGCTGCTGAAGTGGCGCAATCCCCAACTGCAAGTTGTGACTGCAAAGTTCGATCGCAGCACAAATCGCGCCGGATAACAAATGCAACAGCGGCAGCCAGAGCCAGATTGAGAGAGAATTTGCGCCAGTTCCCAACCACAGCAACGGCATCAACGCCACCAGAATGCCAATCCCGATTAACAAAGAACGATTGCCAATCCGATCGGCCAATTTGCCCCAAAGCACCATGGTAGAAAGATTTGCCGCAGCAGAAAAGCTGTTATAAAGCGTCACCTGGCTGAGGTCAAGATGCAGAGAGTTGAGTAGATAAACATTAAAGAAAGGGGCACTAATATTAAAAGAAAAAGTCCATAATGCAAAATAACATAGAAATGCAATCAAAGATGTTTTTGTGGCAACCTGAGTTGATTGACTCGAAGATGCGACTGGTAATGCATGTTGGGTTTGGGGATTAACATCTACCATGAACCTTTGAAATGAAAGACTGATTAAACCGGCGGCAATGCCCAAGGTCAGCACGACTCCATAACCCTGAACCGTGCCGCCCAACCATCTGGAAACCAGCAGCCCCAACAACGGCACCGAAATTAAACTGGTCAAATTTGCCGCACTGTTGCGAAAGCCAAAATAGCGGCCCCGCAATCGACGGGGCACCAAAACGGCCATCCAGCTCATCCAGGCTGCACTCCCCAAAGCGCCAAGCAGATGGCTGGCAAGGCTAATCCCCAATGTTGCCCACAACAACCACCGATCGTTCAACCCATACCAGCTAGCCCAGCCAATGCTAATTACCAGGAATATCCAAAGCGATCGGGCAACGCTGTAGATCCAGAAACAATAGCGCGATCGGCTGGTCATACGTTCAGATAAACTGGCCCCGATCGGCTGCAAGAGATTGGCCAGCCAGGGAATAGCTGCGATCCAACCAATTTCGGTTGCACCACCACCCAAAGCCAGCACAAAGCCACTCAGTAAAGCACCGCTCGTCGTATTCGAAAAGAATGAGGCAAACACGCCATCCAGGGTTGAAGCTCGCAGACTCTGCCGAATCGCCGATCGGGCTGTTGTAGGACTATCAATGCTGCTGGCATGGTCCGCTAAATCTGTAGGAGATAATCCTGCCGACGTGGCGGGCGCAACCAGGCGAATTGGATTGATCGAGATAAAATCTGCTACTTTGCGCAAAATGGAGTCAGCCCTTCCTATACAAGGTATGCCTCGCTTGAGCATTGATCCGGCCAGCAGCTCGTTGGCTGGAAGTCATCTCAAAATAAACGGTCACATCAAGATAAATGTTGAAGCATGATAAAGGCACCATCCGTACGGCTGAGATTCAAACGTTGGAAGACTGGAATATCAAGGGTAATCCTCCTGGTGGGGATGCTCTGTTTAATGTTGGCTTGTCAGGCTGTTTCGCCCGATCGAGCAGACCACACGGTAACAATTAAACCTGTCACGATCAAACTCAGCGGCTGGAGTGCCAGTCCGATCGAGCAGCGGTTGTTGCAGCAGGTGATCCAGCAATTTGAGCAAACCCATCCCACGATTCACGTCAAGTTTGAGGCCATTGCCGATCAATACATGGATGTGATGAAAACGCGCTTGATTGGAGATGCGGCTCCTGATGTGTTTTATCTGGAAGCATTTGAAGCTCCCTTTTTGATGGCGCAGGGCGTCCTGGAACCGCTGGAGGAATATATTCCTGCTGACTTTGATTTGGCTGATTTTGAACCTAATCTGCTCAATTTATTCCAGGCCAACGGTCATTTGTATGGCATCCCAAAAGACTACTCAACTCTGGCTTTGTTTTACAATACAAAAGCCTTCGCAGAGGCAAACCTGGAACCTCCTCAAACCTGGGACGCTTTACTCAACGCCGCGCCACAGCTCACGATCGATCGCAATCAGGATGGCAAGCCCGATCAGTATGGTTTCGGCATCCTGCCAGAATTGCCGCGTTTGGGCTATTTGATGACGGCGTTTGGCGGGCAGATAGTCGACCAGCAAGGCAACGCAGCCTATGGTTCGGAGGCCGTCGCCAGAGCATTACAGCCCATCGTAGCGGCTTATCAAAACGATCGGGGAGTCGTGCAGCCTGCGGATGTGGGTACGCAATCCGGCAGCGAAATGTTTGGCCAGAGTAAGGCGGCCATGGTGATTGAAGGCAACTGGGCGATTCCGTTTTTGCAAGATACGTTTCCAGAGCTGGAATTTAGCACTGCAGAAGTGCCAACCTTCAACCAGCAACCTGGCACGATGGTCTATACCGTCGCCTATGTGATGAATCGCAAAAGTCAGCATAAACAGGAAGCAGGGGAGCTGATCGCCTATCTTACGGGTCGATCGGGCATGACTAATTGGACCAGTACTGGATTTGCTCTGCCGACTCGTCGATCGGTGGCACAACAGCTGCAATTCAATCGCGATCCGTTACGATCGCCCTTGGTAGCAGGTGTGAAGTATGCAACGCCCTGGCAAATTGGCAGCTATCCGACAGCAGTGATGAATGCATTTAACAATCAATTTTTGAGTGCCATACTGGGACAACAACCCCTTCAACAAGCGCTCGATCGAGCAGAACAGGAGGCCAATCGGCAGATTCAGGCTGCGCGCTGAGGTTGCTTGCTATCCTTTGTTTCCCGTAAAAGTCACGCCTTCAATCAAATAGCGATTAAAGAAAGCATATAATCCTAATACCGGCAGCGTAAACAACATTGAAGCCGCCATGATGTAATTCCAATAGCTGATGTATTGCCCTTTGAAGGTATTCAATCCCAAAGGCAGCGTAAACATTTCTGGATCAAATAGAATCATCACCGGAAGCAAGAAATTATTCCAGCTCCCCATAAATACCAAAACGGCCTGGGCTGCTAAGGCTGGTCTAGCCAGAGGCAAAATGATATGCCAAAACGTTTCAAATTTGCTTAGTCCATCGAGCGCTGCTGCTTCTTCCAGTTCCCGCGGGAAGCTAATAAAAAACTGCCGCATCATAAAAATAAATGTCGCATTCACCATCACTGGCACAACCATGCCGGGATAGGAGTTGAGCCACCCCAAGGACTTCAGGATGAGAAAGGTGGGAATCAGCGTCACCTGAATTGGAATGGCTAAAACTGCCAGGATTAGATAAAACCAGAACTGCCGTCCCCGAAACTGTAAGCGAGCCAGCGCATAGCCTGCCATTGAGTTAAACAAAAGGTTCAGCAAGGTCACTGCCACAGCAATGATTACACTGTTCAGAAGCCAGCGCAGAAATAGCGGTTCTTTCAACNAAAATTGTCTGATAATTTTCCAGCGTAAACTGCTGAGGAATGAATTGAAAATTGCTATTTGTAATTTCGGCCAGCGGCTTAAATGAAGCAGAGACTGCCCACAAGAAAGGAACGATCGTAATCACTCCATAGAGAATCAGCAGCCCATAAATCAGACTTTGAATTCCGCGCGATCGATCTTGCATCTCTCTCATCCTCACAGGTCATCCAGTTTGTTGCAACTCCCTATTCTTCTAAGCTTTTCACTTTAAAGAATTGCCGCTGAATGAGTGTCACGCTAATAATCAATCCAGCTAGAACGGCTGAAACTGCGGCGGCATAGCCTAACTGGAGATCTCGAAACACATATTGATAGATTAATAGCACGATCGTCAAAGTGGAGTTATTGGGACCACCAGATCCCTTAGAAAAAATATAAGACTGATCAAAAAGCTGGAAGGTGCCAATTACCCCCATCGTCATCACAAAAAACGTAACGGGTTCTAATAAGGGCAACGTAATGTGAAATAGCTTATCCCAGGCACCTGCTCCATCGATTTCGGCAGCCTCATAGAGCGATCGGGGAATATCTTGCAGGGCTGCTAAATAGATCACCATATAAAGTGGCGCAGTTGCCCAAATATTCATTAACATAATGCCTTTTAAGGCTACTGCTGGATCGCCCAGCCAGTTATAGGTTGGCAAGCCCAACCCGGCAAGAAAGTGGTTGAGCAACCCATCGGCATTATAGATCCACATAAAAATGAGCGTCAGCACAGCCGATGATGTGACGGTTGGCAAGAAAAATAGCACTCGCCATGCCTGCTGTGCCCGAATGCCTGCATTCAGCGTAATCGCTAGCGTGAGCGCCAGAATAGTCTGTGTCGGAACAACAATTACAACATATTCGATCGTATTCTTAACAGCAATCCAAAGACGATCGTCCTGAATGAGCTGCTCAAAATTCCGCCAGCCCACAAATTCATAGCGAATTTCACCCAGAAGCTGAACTTTCTGAAAGCAAAGAAATAAAGTGTAGAAAATTGGCAGAAGTGTAAAAACTCCCAGCACCAAAAGCGTTGGTGTCAGAAAAAGATAGCCGTTGCGATCGTCATATCGGCCAGGACTGTGAGGCATAGAACCACATTCCCTCAATTTCTGCTTTAGCCTGCATTATGCCTCAAGCTGACTGATGAATCTAGCCCCACTCGGTTTATATAAGTAGCCAAGCAAAAATAAACAGAGCTATGTAAAGATGGGAATGAAGCTCAAGATTCCTGTATTTGAGTATGTCATCTCCCCCTCTACGAGTGTTTCTGACCCCTGAACAAGACCGGACCTTGTTTGAGTTAAGAACGGCAACCCGTGTGCCGCAACGCACTAAAGACCGAGCGGAAGTGTTGCGCCTGAGCCATCGAGGCTGGAAAGTAGACAAAATTGCGGCATACTTGGACTGGAGCATTCCAACGGTCCGTGAAGCCATCCATCGCTGGCAACAGCAAGGATTAGGTGGGTTATGGGATGCACCCCGTGCTGGTCGTCGTCCCAAGTGGCAGGAAGCCGATTTTGCTCAGCTAGAAGCAACCTTAGAACAAGACCCTAAAACCTACAGCAGTGCTCAGTTGGCAGAGCAGTTAGCAACGCAACGCCAGGTGCAATTGAGTCGTTATCAGGTGCAGCGCATCCTCAAAAAWAGGGCTTTGTCTGGAAACGAACTCGCATCAGTCATCGACAGTTGCAAGACCCGGTTGCCCGAACGAACAAACAAGCTGACCTGTCCACCTTGCAACAAGCAGCAGCAGAGG
>LUGL01000129.1 GCA_002796835.1 Elainella saxicola E1
ATCTATAGAGTTAAGTTGACAGGTGTTACTTTTATTTATTTTTTCCTAGCAATTAGTTAAAACTCAGTTGAACTTGAAACCCAAATCAAAGTTTGTGATATAAATTAGAGACTCTGCTGAATGCGTTCTCACAGTATGATTCGTATCCTGCATATCTGGTAGACTGTAAAAATGATTCAGGCTCTGACACGCTATATATATATCTACCGTAAGTTCCCTTAGATCTTTAAAAAATGGGGGAATCTACTATAATTCCGGAGGAAAATCAGGTTAAATTAGCCAAATCTTCCCTGTATTTTTGTTCTTGAATTTGTCATTTTGCTGTTGTAGTGGATGTGTGTTAAGTGTGATGATCTTAAGGATTACTTTAGGTTTACTTGATTTCATATCAAAGCCAGATGTCATATATTGAACATTGCTGGCTTGACTGATCTTTAATAGCAACTTATTCCCTCAAAAAGGGTTAAGTTTTGGTTTGTTTTTTAGGAGTTGGAATTACGATATTGCTTTCTTATTCTTAGAGGCAAGTTGTAATTTAGCTTCTCGGTTTCTGTTTTTCTAGGTTGATCAAAAATTTCTTTCAATTAAATCTTTGATTAGGTTATTGATTTTAGAAATTTGGATGTATACTGTTGACTCAATTCCGAATTGATTGAAGCGAAACAAATTAAAAATCACGACAAGCACTTATATTTCGATCTGTGATTTACTTAATGGGTTGAGCTCTGGCCGTATCTAGGAATTGTCCTTTTGATGAGAAGATTCCTAGGGTGGCCATCGATTCTTATCTTTTCTATTAAGCCATGCATACGGCTAGAGGTTGTTGCTTGGGCTAACCTGAAGTTTTTCTAGTTAACCTTAGTTGTGATGGAGCGTGAACAGTGAATAGTATCTTTTCAAAATTGAAGGATTTCGTGGGTATGAACGAATCTATAGATTACGAGTATGACTATGAAGAAGTAGATGGAGAAGAATATCGAAATCTCTATCAAGAAGAACATCCTCAAGTTGCACAAGAAGAAGAGCCTCGTCGTCGTCGGATTCGGGAGAGAACTATGCTATCTGGTGATTCTAATGTTGGTTCAGCGATGAGTAATGTGATTGGTATGCCGGGGGCAGTTAACGGGATGTCTGAAGTTGTTGTGATGGAACCTCGCACCTTCGAAGAAATGCCTCAGGCTATTCGGGCTCTGCGCGAGCGGAAATCTGTTGTGCTGAATCTAACCATCATGGATCCCGATCAAGCTCAGCGAGCAGTCGATTTTGTCGCAGGTGGCACCTATGCGATCGATGGTCATCAAGAACGAATTGGCGAAAGTATTTTCCTGTTTACTCCCAACTGTGTCCAAGTCAGCACTCAGCTTGGCAATATGGGAGACATGAGCGCAACTCAACAGCCTCCGATGCGTCGCCCAGTCAATCCTACTTCTGCTTGGGTCACAGAACAAGTTCGGATGGCTTAATTGCGCTCGAATTGATAACCGAGTTGATTAGGAGTATTGGCTCAATTGTCT
Organism: Elainella saxicola E1; assembly: GCA_002796835.1. Lineage (GTDB taxonomy): Bacteria > Cyanobacteriota > Cyanobacteriia > Elainellales > Elainellaceae > Elainella > Elainella saxicola. The sequence goes on from LUGL01000129.1 coordinate 1,515, forward strand.
ATTCAATTTGGCCTGATTGGTGGCGGGGTAATGGGGGAAGCTCTCCTATCCCGCCTTCTTGCTCAGGAAACTTACATTGCTAACGATGTGCTGGTCAGCGAGCCGCAACAGGAACGCAGGACGTTTTTGCAGCAACAATATGGGGTTCAAGTCACATCTGACAATCAGACGGTTGTCTCCTCGGCTGCAGTGCTGTTATTAGCAATCAAACCCCAAGTTTTTGATGCCGTCGTTAGTCAGTTGGTCGATCGACAACCAAACCAGTTAGTTCTGTCGATCCTGGCAGGCGTGACTTTGCAACGGTTAGAAGCTGCTTTTCCTGATCAGCCGATTATTCGATCGATGCCAAATACGCCAGCAACCGTAGGGGCGGGCATGACGGCAATTTCAGCTGGAAAACAGGCACAACCTCACCACCTCCAGCTAGCGCGGCGTATCTTTGCCACTGTGGGCGAAGTGGTCGAAGTGCCAGAGACCCTGCTAGATGCAGTGACAGGCTTATCTGGATCAGGACCGGGCTACGTCGCAGTCATGATTGAAGCCCTGATTGATGGGGGAGTCGCGGCGGGTTTACCTCGCTCGATCGCAACTCAACTTGCCATTCAGACCGTGCGCGGCACTGCGGAATTGTTGCAAACAAAAGCGCTGCATCCTGCTCAACTAAAAGATCAGGTAACAAGTCCAGGTGGAACCACCATTGCTGGCATTGCTCAACTCGAACAGGCGGGATTTCGTTCAGCTTTAATTGAAGCAGTGAAGGCCGCTTATCGGCGATCGCAAGAACTGGGACAAGGATAGTACGATTGCAATCTATTGAGACTTCAACGGCTACTTGATTTTTCTTGATTGCTCAGAACTTAAATGAATATCTCAAATGTTTTAATTTCAAACATCGTAATTAAGCTATTTATTGCGATCATTTGTGCTGGATTCGCCGATATTTTAATTCCAAGACGCATTCCAGGTGGGCTAGCAGGTCTGATTCTTATTGGGTTAGCCGGAATTTGGTTCGGAGAATGGGGATTTAGGTTGCTGCGGCAGGAATTTGGCATCAACTTTCCTGTCCTCTACTGGCAAATCCAAGGGGTCTTGATCATCCCGTCTGTGATTGGCTGTGCCATTATCCTCTACTTGGTGACAGCACTCATCCAATGGGGACGATACGGCAATTAGAACCTTGCCCTATCGCAGATTGCTGGGGCAGACAAATTATTGAAACAATCAATGGAGCTGACGGGAGTCGAACCCGTGTCCGCTCTGGTTATTAATACCTCGCTCATTCACAGGTTTAGCTTCTCTTATCCTCGAAGCGGGAACCGCCTCTTATCCCAGACGGTGGGATTCTCTAGTAAAGTCTTAGCTAGCGATCGACCAGAGGCGATCAGCTAGAGCATCCGTTGGGGTTAGGTCTGCGGCCCTTAACGGAGTCAAGCTACAGACGCTCGAACCTATGAGAGGTGTTTAGGCAACAGCAGCTGCCTTACGAGCAAAGGGTACGATGTTGTTCGCATGTACACATTTTGAGCCTTTGATTTTCGAGAGACGACTCACTCTCGACCTGTATCACAAAGTAGCGTTCGCCAAAACGTCGAAACCGTTACAGCCCCGCGCGGTGACTTTCTTATTATAGCCAATCCATCCAAGAGGTGCATCAGGCTGAAATTTAGCGCACCGATCGCACCATCAAATCGCATTGCTCAAATCCCGCCGGTCAATCGTCGCCGATCCCCAGCAAGACCTATCTCAACCCATCTTCAACGACAACCTGACTAATATCTACATCCTTTGTGCCCTCCACCTGCCGTGCCAATTCAATCACTTGCTGAAGTTGTTGCGCCGTTTCCACTTTGCCAAGCAGACCGATCTGGTTACCTCGTTGCAGAATGCAAAGCGTGTTAATGTGTCGAATTTGAGGATGGTGATCGAACGCATAAGCCACTCGTTTCGCCAGCCCCTGGGGATCATACTCGCCCTTTAAACCCAAGTATTCAATGGGTGGCGTTTTCAGCAGCTTGTCATTCTGACGGGGCAATATCTGGCCAGTATAGGATGAGGATGATGGACTCACTAAATTCATTGCATATCCCCCTAAGGCTGGTTCTGGCTGTAACCCGCTATGAGTCATTAGTAAAAAGACACGTTGCAACCAACTCATTTCATTCTCCTGTAAAAAATTGCGAGCTAAACCTTATACGATCGATCAGATTTATGTAGGATTATTGTTCAGCTGGGCCAGAATCGACTGAACTTCGGTAACTGTTTCGGCTGAAATTTCTTCTGCAACTAAAATGTATTGTTCATCTGGGGAGACTGTTTCTGGCTCAGCAGCAGCTTTTGAAACGTTGAATCCGCTCAAGCCGCCCATCAAACTACCGCCTGCTGCCCCAATTCCTGAACCCAACAATGCTACTCCTATCAAGATTTCGTTGGAATGAGCGGATCCAACCTGGGGACTAATCACAGCCATGTAGCCCAGTACCAGCCCCACCATCAAGCCAAACAACGTGCCCGCGATCGCTCCACCTGCAGCCCCCCGTTTGGCTTCCGTCGCTTCAATGGGTGGATTGGGTTGCAAGATTTTAGGCAGAATGATCATACGTTCTGTAGAAAGACCTGCTGTCCGCAATGCCTGCAAAGCAGCTTCAGCAGTTGGTTGATCTGGGAAGGAACCCAATACCGTTTGATTTGGTGCAATAAGCTGTTGCATAGGTAATTAAGTGTAATAAACAGACTATTTCTCGAAGGGATAGGCGAATGACGATCGACGAAGTCAGGTCAAACGACCTGACTAAGCAATGGCAAATAGCATTGTTCCGATCTTCGAGCTATTTTTCAAGCTATTTCGGGCTATTCGGTGAATGAACAATCGATCCAAATAGGGTTCAGTAGCGTTAGTTCAGGTTTATTCAGTCAGTATTTAGCTGTATTCAGCTAGACAGTTATGCTCACCGGAACACCACTCAGAACCGCTATCGGACGATCGGATCAATGTATTAATTCTCAATAATGGCTCTTGGTTCTGTCGTCTCACTAAAGCAGGACTTCTAATGACTGCTTCCCTTGTTACTGCAAGAAGGCAACTCTTCGCGAATTTTGTGAGTGCAGAACTCATATTGCAACGGAAAAGGAGGAAACGGTATAAACCATTTCCTCCACTCTTGATCCCCTAAAGTTGAATGCTGAATTCTAGGTTGATTTGATTATCAGAAAATTCCTAGCCAATTACCTCTAACCAAAGATGGATTTGTTCTAACTCTTTAAAAGCTAGCGAGATTCCGTTCCCTGATTTGGGTCTCCCTCAATCCGAGGATTATCTGTTCCGGGCGCATCTGCAGCAGCACCAGGTCTAACATCCATTTCAGCACCTTGACCTGTACGTCGAAGAGCAGGGTCGAGCGGCGTTTGTTTGCCTCCTGATGCAACAGGAGTTGTTTGACCAGCTTTAGGAGAAGGAGCACTCACTTCCACAAGCTCGTTCATTGCAAAATTATTTGTATTGATACCGGAGTAGCTAACTTTATTGAAACGTACAACCACAGGGTATTTAATACCACTCTGATCGACCGAAGCAACAACTCCCGTATCTTGAAACCAGTAAGATTCTTTGCGAAGAACTCTAACTGTAGAACCACGTTGAATCATGAATGCCCTCCTCCTGTGGAGATGATTTCTTCTGTATCTAGAAGTACTTGGTCTCTTACCTTTCTAGAATCTCCCCTGAGGAATATTTCAATTTTGGAAAAAAGCTTCTGATGTGCAAAAGCTTTAACTGCAAGCGATTTGAATTCTGCTCAATTAATCGATCGAGAATCCAACTTGAGCTAGAGGACTTTGAAGTGCTGACTCGATAACGTTAGACAGTACGCAGAGATGCCTGTGGTTTAAATTGCATCTTCACTCTTGATCGATTCAAAAAACTGAATATTCAATGAAACATTTGATGGAGTAAATCTATGAGTAATCCAATTTCCAACTTGGTTAATCGCCTGAAGCAGATTCGTTTAGCCCGGTTAGCACTTCCTGTTGCTGCTGGTTTTCTGCTTCTGTTTGGAACGGCCTGCAATCCCAGTTCACCCAGCGTTTCTGGAACGGGCTCCTATCAAGAAGGTCGTCAACCGCAAACTGAGCTATATCGCACGATTCAACCTAAGGAAGGCGGAATGAATCGCTACAGCGATACTGATCCTCGCTATGATACGAACCGGGTATCTAGTAAGGCTAAACAAATGATCCAGAATGCTGAGCGCAACATAGATAAAGTGCAAAATCCTGGAGATTTAGCTGATGAAGTGAAGACCGCCAAGCCTTTTCGACAAGGTACAAAGGATGTTTCCGAGCGAGTTGGAAACACGATTGAAGACTTAAAGCAGGATATTTCTGAGGGAACTCAGAGAGGGATTAAGAATATCCAGCGTAACACCAGCCAAGCGCAGCAGGGAGTCAAGGAAAACTTTGACGATACCCGCAAAAATATTGGTGAAGCTAGCCGGGATACAACCCGTAGTGCTGGACGAACCGTTGACCAGGTAAAAGGATCATTGGACAATGCTCGTCGGGATGTTACCGATAAAGTTAGCAAGACGCTTGATCAAGGAGACCGGAGCATCAGCCAATCTAATAGCAGCCTGCGATCGCTTAAATCAGATGCACAATCAACTCCAGAATTAGATGCAAAGGATTTGGCAAATCGAGCGAAAGATACTTTTGGCAAGGCAAGCAAAAATGTGGGCGAATTTGGCCATGATGCTGCTGATAGCTAACATTGAAGCCAGATTGGCAACAGATGCGACATTCTAGAACTGCACGCTAATCGCGCAAACAGTTGTTTTGTTAGATAATGTATAGAAAGCGGGGGGTGAGCATTCGTTCTGCCTCCGCATTTTTATTTGGCTCCTACGCCGATAAAGTAAAAGTGTTGACCGGAATTCCATCTCGATCAACACTTCTTTTACCATCATCAATTCAGTAATTGGTCAACTGCAACTTACTGCTTCTGAGTATGATTAACTTCTTTAGCCATTTCCCTGAATGTATCGGGGTTGCCAGCCTCTGTACCAGTCGATTCTTGAGCCGAAAATGAACTCAAGCTGGAATGCTTGACATTAGGTTCAGTTGCTTCAGCAGCAGCTCTTGCTCCTTCAGCCGATCGATCGATCTCAGCAACATCAAACTGTTTTGAACGCTCATAATCAGCTTCTACGTTAACTTTTGGAGCTTTTTCCTCACCCGCAGAAATGTCCTCTTTCATCTGCTCGGCATCATAGTTTTCAGTTGTTACATCATTCGATGCGGTCACTTCAGGTTCTGCCATGATGTTTCTCCAATAATTCATATTATGTCGTTACTATCTTATGTAACAGTGTTACTCAGCTCTATCGACCTGTAGAGAGACATTATTCGCAATTCAGAATTCTCCGCCATTTTTCGACCGCTCGATCGCCCACTGCCTTCGGTTCCAGCATTTGGTATATCACGGTTTCATAGAAAAAGAAGGAAACCCCGGCAAATTCTTGCTCGCGAACTAATCTGACCTGCTGCTGAATTTGCTCGAAACTCACGGATTTAGTGCGTAGTCCTGACAGCAGACCGATCGAGACAGGGATGTGCTGACGAGCAATTATTAGTTCTGGTTTAGCGAGTTCTGCCTTTAAAGCAGCTAATTGATCGCGATATAGCTGGATTACCAGTTCATCGATCAGATCTTCCTGAAGCCAGCGTTGCCAATCCACCAGGTATTGACTTAAGGAAAAACTATAGGGGTTAGGAGAAAGCGAAACCAAACAATTAGGTTTATGGGCTTTGACAGTTTGAGTAACTTGACGCATCAAATCGGTGAGGCGATCGGCTCTCCAAGCCATCCAGTGACGATCGGTTGAGTTTTGGGGAGCATCTAAACCAGTTTGCTGACGATATTGTGTAGTCACAAAATCATCATAGCCCAGGCTAACTGGCAGGGCAAAGTGATCGTCTAATTGAATTCCATCAATGTCGTACTGACTGACGAGTTCACAGATGAGCTCAATCATAAATTTGCAGACGCCAGGATGAACTGGATTCAACCAAACCATACCGTTATGGAGCTTTGATTGATCAATCTTTTGTGTCAGCCAGTCTGGATGCTGCTGGGCTAGCTGAGATTGGGGCGGAGCCATCAAGCCATATTCTAACCAGGGGATGATGCGCAACTTGTGTTTTTTTGCTGCCCCCATTAGGTCAGCCAACATATCCCGACCTGCAAAGGGTGAATTGGGTAGGCTCGATGAACCGATCGCTTTTTCTGCAATAGCGCTAGGATACAAAGTATGTCCTCGCTGCCATACAACCGGATATAGCGTGTTAAACCCTAAGTCGGCAAGCTGAGAAACAGCAGATTGAATATTACTTAAAGACGTTAAGACTTGACTATCAGTATAAGTTAACCAAACGCTTCGCTGCTGAAGAGGAACGACTGGCTTCCTTGGCAGCATTCGATTGGGGAAGGCGATCGGAAAGAAACGTCTGAAACTCTGCGGGAAAAGTTGCATAGTTACTCAAGAGACATAATGAGAATTAACAAGTTGCTTTGAGAATATGGCCTAAGCAGACCTCAGCTGGCTTCATTGCTCAATCGAACTCACCTAAAGAGCTATCAATCTTGACTCTCCACTTAACCGGAGCCTTTAAAATACCGGCAGCAGGATCACAATGGTTGTTTCAACATAAGTATCATGAACAAGTCTACAACTACCGTCAAAAAGCCTTCCATTTTCCTGGTCATGGGTAGTATTGCAGCACTTCTTTCAGTCAGTTTTGCAGCTTGCACAAATTCGGGCAGCAGCATTGACAGCAACCAGACCACTGGACAAGCAACGGCCCAACCTTCCATGTCTGGAAATCATGGCGGTATGCAGATGGATCAAAGTGGCTCCAGCCCAAGCAATTCGATGCCTGGAATGGATCACGGTTCGATGAATATGGCCTTAGGTCCTAAGGATGAAGCTTTTGATCTGCGGTTTATCGATGCCATGATTCCTCACCATGAAGGTGCTGTGGAGATGGCTCAAGAAGCGCTCGAAAAGTCCCAGCGTTCAGAAATTAAACAGTTAGCCCAAGCCATTATTGATGCCCAAAATCAGGAAATTGCGCAGATGCAGCAATGGCGATCGGCCTGGTATCCCAATCAACCTGCAACGCCCATGATGTATGACGCCAGTATGGGACACATGATGCCAATGACTCCTGAAATGCGCAATAGCATGATGATGTCGGGCGATCTGGGTGCAGCAGACGATCAGTTTGATTTACGCTTCATCATCGCCATGATTCCCCATCACCAGGGTGCAGTGGATATGGCAGAGCAAGCGCAGCAAAATAGCGATCGTTCAGAAATTCAACAGTTGGCTCAAAATATCATTACCAGTCAGCAGCAAGAAATTACCGAAATGGAACAATGGCGTAAACAGTGGTATAACCAATAACGCGAACTCTTTTTAGAATGTTCTGGCCCCTAAATTTTCAGCAATAGGGGCTTAAAAGTTTTAATGGCATCTTGCCAGCCTTGATCATTCGATCGACTGTTCATTTTGCTGGCTGAGAAAATTTATTCAGAGTAGGTTGATAGCCAAGAAAATATACCTTTCTCCTGTTTAAGGACTTATTTTTGAAGGTTTGGATGAAGTTAAAGATAGTATCAAAAAAATATTAAATTGATTGGTCGAATACTCCTTATGCAAGGCGTAGGAATTGGATAAGGTGTAATTTTTAGGGGATGAGAATCTTGTCCGTCCTGGCAGAGGGCAACCCTCCACAATTTATTTGATCCATTATTCATCTACAGATCATCCCAAACTTTGGTTCATCCCAAACTTTGAGCCCCAGCATGGCAAAGATCAACCAATAGTCCGGAACTGAGGGCGATCGTTGTGAAGAGTTAAACAGTCAATTCAAAATTTCGACTTTATTTTTGGGAAATCTATGAAGAGTCTTGCATAAACGGAACTTTTCCTCCCTATAACACTCTCAACTGACTCAACTGAAAATTATTAGCGAATTGCCAATCCCCTGTGACTATGAAATTTTTACGACTCAAGAATGCAGCTCAAATTTCTTGCAGTGCACTGCTGTTGACGGGATTTGTCAGCGCGATGCCCATGTTGTCGATCGCTACAGCAAATGAGGTGCGCATTGCTCAATCTCAACCCCAAGGACGTCTGCGGATTGCTGTGCTCGATTTTGACTATGCCAGCACCGGGGCAGATTATTGGTGGTATGCCAACCCCAACGCAGCCCAAGGGGTAAGCGACTTGTTAACCAACAAACTGGTCAATAGCGGCAGATACACCGTGATTGAGCGGAGCCGCATCGCTGATGTTTTAGCAGAACAAAATTTGGCTGTTGCTGGACGCATCGATCCCAACACGGCGGCTCAAGTCGGTCGAGTCTTAGGGGCAGATGCTGTTGTCATTGGTTCTGTGACTCGCTTCAATTTGGATGAACGGGGCGGTGGCGGCTCTATTTTGGGAATTGGCGGTAGCGGTAATCGTCGCACGGCTGAAGTAGAACTAACCGCTCGGATTGTGAACACCACTACGGCGGAAATTGTGGCGGCTGTACAGGGCTCCGGTTCTGAATCTCAGGGAACTGCGAACGTCTCGATTTCCATCTTTGGCAGCGGTGGCTCCAGTGCTAACAACGATGATGAGTTGCTGAGTGGCGCATCTGAAGAAGCCGTGACTCAGTTGGCCGATCAACTCGTGAATGCAGCTCCCAAACTATCTGCGCTACCCGAAACTTTACCCACGATCGACGCAACCGTGGCGGATGTTTCAGGCAACACCGTGATCATCAATCGAGGCTCGCAAGATGGCTTCCGCGCAGGCATGAACCTGTCGATCGAACGGGTCGATCGAGAAGTTCTTGATCCTCAAACAGGCGCAGTATTACGCACAATTACCACTCCTGTTGGGCGGATTGAACTAACTGAAGTAGATGCCCAATCCGGCGTGGGTCGCATCGTCAATGGCACCGGGTTCCAAGTTGGAGACAAAGCCAAAGCGGTTCAATAAAGCTCAACTTACGGCAGCAAGTTATCAGAGATGAGAATGGGGCGGTCACTTCTGAGGTGCTCAGGGTCGATCGGCCCATTTTTCTTAGCAACCCGGTATCTTGAATAAACCCCCGAAAATGCGAAATTGTGTTTTCGATCGGTCATGTCTCCTCTGCTTTCTGCCGTTCCTGCCCCATGAAGCCATCTTTTCCACCTGTTGGTCTGGTTTTCCTGTCGATCGTCTCCACCCAATTAGGATCGGCCATTGCCAAAAGTTTGTTTGAGCAGCTCAATCCGGTAGCCGTTGTATGCTTGCGGGTTGGGTTTGCGGCACTGGTTTTGATGCTGCTGTGGCGGCCCCATTGGCGACAGGTCGATCGGTCCACTTATCCCGCTTTGATTGGTTTTGGGCTGGCGTTAGCGCTGATGAATCTTACGTTTTATTGGGCGATCGAACGAGTGCCGATCGGGATTGCCGTGACGCTGGAGTTCATTGGCCCGTTAGGCGTAGCGGTGTTTAATTCGCGGCGTTGGTTGGATGTCGTCTGGGTCGTTTTAGCTGGATTAGGCATCGTCCTGTTGGCTCCAATCGGCAACACGGAGCTAGATCCGCTTGGGATTGCGATGGCCCTGATTGCAGGCGGATTTTGGGCTGCCTACATTTTGCTCTCGGTTAAAGTAGGGCAAGCGTTATCGGGCGGTTCGGGGTTAGCGTTTGCCATGACAATTGGCGCGATCGTGCTCATCCCGATCGGGTTAGCCGCAGGGAACCTGTCGCTACTCACCCCCAATTTACTGCTCATCGGGTTTGGGGTAGCGTTACTCTCTTCGGCCCTGCCTTATTCCTTCGAACTCGAAGCCCTACGCTGGCTCCCGGTCCAAACTTTTGGCGTTTTGCTCAGCCTGGAACCGGTTGCCGCAGCTGTTGTGGGATTTGTGATTTTGCACGAAACCCTGTCACTACGAGCCATGATCGCCATTATGCTAGTGACGATCGCCGCAGCTGGGGCCGCTAAATATGGGCATCGTGAAATTGAGTAGATTTTTGAGAAATAGAATATGCAATTAAGCGGGCAAGATGTCCGCACTACAACTGGTAATTTCTTCAAATGGACAGAAATCTCTTTAGTAGCTATCGCCACTGGTGACAGTTCGATTGGCTAGCAGCAAATTCGCCTGCCGCAACCGATCGGCAATGGCCTGCCGCCAAGTCATGCTTACATCTGGATCCGCTAGAATTTCCTGGGCCTGTTCCCGGTAGTCTGCACTTTGAGAAACATCAACCTGTTCTAACAGATCTAGATTTTCATAGACATTTTGGGGTGAAAGCGGCGTCATAAGCTTATCCTTCCTTTCATCTAACCAGTAAGTGGGCCAGTAAGCGGGTTGGGGATTGCGGCTCGTATCGATCGAGGATTTGACAAGAAAAGCTGACATTTGTAGCGATCAGATAGCGATCGGATGTCGAAAAGTTTCTTTGCTTGTTAGACCCTAGTTGCAGCAATCTTTGATTCTCATTGTGATTGGCTAAATCGCGATCGCACCTGTTCAGCAACGAAGCGTCACAGCTACGAATATATCGATCGAATTCTTTACATTAATTGAAGTTTTCGATAGGTTAGACACTCATCTTTTTTGCTCCAATTGAGATGAACTTATATTTGCGGTTGAAGCTCTAGAAAATACAGCCGAAGCCTTGCTTGACCAGTTTTTCGATGACAACCCAGTCCCCACTCCAATGCGCAATTTTTAGTTCAACTGCGAATTCCGTAATGAATCGAAATATAGAAGATTGGATCTGACAATTTCCTTAAGATCTGCTGATTCTGGCCTGCTTCATTACACAATCTTCATTACACAATCCAGATCACCCTTTAAGCTCGGCTCAATTTATCTGCTGCCAATTTTCTGTCTCGACGTTTCACTTCCCTACCTTGTCACCTTTGAGCAACACAATGAACAGTTATTCCTTACCAGCTAAACAAGGTTTATACGATCCACAATTTGAACATGATGCCTGTGGTGTGGGTTTTATCGTCCACATGAAGGGAAAGCAGTCGCACGACATTGTAGAACAGGCTCTAACCATTCTGCTAAACCTGGATCACCGGGGAGCCTGCGGTGCTGAAAAGAATACGGGCGACGGCGCCGGAATTTTAATGCAATTGCCGCATAAGTTTTTGCAAAAGGTGGCTGCAGTTGAGGGGATCGCGCTGCCAGAAGCAGGTCAGTATGGGGTGGGCATGATCTACGCTGCTCCAGAAGTCGATCGTCGTGAACAGGGGCGCCGCATTTTTGAGCAAATTGTGGCCGAGGAAGGTCAGCAAGTGCTGGGCTGGCGGATTGTGCCCACCGATCATTCCAGCTTGGGAGAAACGGCCAAAGCCAGCGAGCCGACCATGCAGCAGGTGTTCATCCAGCGTTCACCCGATTTGACCGATGATTTAGCCTTTGAACGCAAACTCTATGTGATTCGTAAGCGATCCCATACTGCTATTCGTACACCAGAGGTTGATCCCCGCTGGTATCCGGCCAGTTTGTCGAGTCGCACGATCGTCTATAAGGGCATGTTGATGCCGGTTCAGGTGGGTGACTATTATCCTGAGCTGCATGATCCCGATCTGGAAAGTGCTTTGGCCTTGGTGCATTCCCGCTTCAGCACCAATACATTTCCGAGTTGGGAGCGTTCTCACCCCTATCGCTACATTGCGCATAATGGCGAAATCAACACCCTGCGCGGCAACATCAACTGGATGCATGCGCGGCAGTCTCTGTTCCAATCGGAGCTGTTTGGCGATGATATCCAGAAGATTCAGCCGGTCATCAACATTGACGGGAGCGACTCACTGATTTTCGACAATGCCCTGGAACTGCTGACCCTAGCAGGCCGATCGCTGCCCCATGCCGTGATGATGATGATCCCGGAACCCTGGACGGCGCATGAGTCGATGAGTGCTGAGAAGAAGGCGTTTTATGAGTATCACGCCTGTTTAATGGAACCCTGGGATGGTCCGGCGTCGATCGCCTTCACGGATGGCACAATGATGGGTGCAGTGCTCGATCGGAATGGTTTGCGGCCCTCCCGCTATTACGTCACCAAGGATGATCTGGTGATTATGGCTTCGGAAGCAGGCGTGTTGCCGATCGAGCCAGAGCGCGTGGCCCTGAAAGGACGTTTGCAGCCCGGACGCATGTTCCTGGTGAATATGGAAGAAGGCCGGATTGTGGCTGATGAGGAAATTAAGCAGCAAATCGCCTCGGCTCATCCCTATCGCGAATGGCTGGATCAGTATTTGGTGGATTTGACGAAGCTGCCGGAACCATCTGTCATGATCGATGCAACGGCCAAGCTGGATGCTCCCTTACTGCAACGTCAGATGGCCTTTGGCTACACCTTTGAAGCGCTGCGAATTCTGCTGACGCCGATGGCGCGGGATGGTGTAGAAGCTGTGGGTTCGATGGGAGCCGATACGCCGCTGGCCGTGCTGTCCGATCGACCCAAATTACTCTACGACTACTTCCAGCAGCTCTTTGCCCAGGTAACGAATCCGCCGATCGACTCAATTCGGGAAGAAATCATCACTTCTCCAGAAACGACGATCGGGGCAGAACGCAATTTGTTGAATCCGGAGCCGGAAAGCTGCCATCTGATCAAGCTGAAATCACCAATTCTCAGCAACGAAGAGCTGGCCAAGCTGAAATATATTTCCGAGCCGGGATTCCGATCGATCACATTGCCGATCGTGTTTGAAGCTAAGGCTGGAACGGCTGGATTAGAGGCGGCCATGCAGTCTTTGTGCGATCAGGCCGATCGAGCGATCGAAGAAGGTATCAGTATTTTGATCTTGAGCGATCGCGATATTGACGTGAACCATGCGCCAATCCCGGCCTTGCTGGCGGTTGCGGGACTGCATCACCACCTGATCCGAGAAGGAACGCGCACCAGAGTTGGGTTAGTTCTGGAATCGGGTGAGCCGCGAGAAGTGCATCATTTTGCGGTGCTGTTGGGCTATGGCTGCGGTGCGATCAATCCCTATCTGGCTTTTGAGTCGATCGATTCGCTAATTCAGCAAGGATTGCTGCTGAATGTGGACTACAAAACCGCCTGCAAGAACTACATCAAGGCGGCGACTAAAGGCGTGATCAAGGTGGCCTCGAAGATTGGTATTTCAACGCTGCAAAGCTATCGCGGTGCCCAAATCTTTGAAGCCATTGGTTTGAACCAATCCGTGATCGATCGCTACTTCACCTGGACTGCCTCTCGGATTGAAGGGGCAGATCTGGAAGTGCTGGCGAAAGAGGCAATTCTGCGGCATCATCATGCCTTCCCCGATCGGGAAGTGAATGGTCACAACCTGGATGTGGGCGGCGAATATCAGTGGCGGAAAGATGGGGAAGCGCACCTGTTCAGTCCGGAAACCATCCACACGCTGCAAAAGGCGGTGCGGGAAGGCAACTACGAGCTGTACAAAAAGTACGCCCTGCTGGTGAATGAACAGAATCAAAAATACTTCACGCTGCGGGGTCTGCTGCAATTCCAGCCGCGTCAGCCTATCCCGATCGAGGAAGTGGAGCCGATCGAATCGATTATGGCTCGATTCAAAACAGGCGCAATGAGCTACGGCTCGATTTCCAAAGAGGCCCATGAAGCTCTGGCGATCGCGATGAACCGGATCGGCGGCAAATCGAACACGGGTGAAGGCGGCGAAGATCCGGAACGCTATACCTGGACGAACGAGCAAGGCGACTCCAAAAATAGCGCGATCAAGCAGGTGGCATCTGGTCGATTTGGCGTCACCAGCCTCTACTTGTCGCAGGCCAGAGAGCTGCAAATCAAAATGGCGCAAGGTGCGAAACCGGGTGAAGGTGGCCAGTTGCCGGGCGCGAAGGTCTATCCTTGGATCGCGAAAGTGCGGCACTCGACGCCGGGAGTTGGTCTAATTTCGCCACCGCCGCACCATGACATTTATTCGATCGAAGATTTGGCCGAGCTGATTCATGACCTGAAGAACGCCAATCGGGAAGCGCGGATTAGCGTCAAACTGGTGTCAGAAGTGGGCGTTGGCACGATCGCGGCGGGTGTCGCCAAAGCCCATGCGGATGTGGTGCTGATTTCTGGCTATGACGGCGGCACGGGAGCCTCGCCCCAAACTTCGATCAAACATGCCGGATTGCCCTGGGAACTGGGACTGGCCGAAACGCATCAAACGCTGGTGCTGAACAATCTGCGATCGCGCATTGTCGTGGAAACGGATGGTCAGATGAAGACTGGGCGCGATGTGGTGATTGCCGCGTTATTGGGTGCAGAAGAGTTTGGCTTTGCAACTGCGCCGCTGGTAACCTTGGGCTGCATTATGATGCGCGTTTGTCATCTGAATACCTGTCCTGTTGGCGTAGCCACCCAGAATCCAGAACTGCGCAAGAACTTCACGGGCGATCCGGCCCATACGGTCAATTTCATGACGTTTATTGCCCAGGAAGTCCGCGAAATCATGGCTCAGTTGGGCTTCCGGACGCTGAACGAAATGGTGGGTCGCACCGATATTCTGGAAGCGAAACAGGCTGTTGCTCACTGGAAAGCCAAAGGCATCGATCTGTCCAAGATTCTCTATCAGCCAGAGGTAGATGAATCGATCGGTCGCTATTGCCAAATTTCACAAGAGCATGGTCTGGAAACTTCTCTAGATATCACCGTGCTGCTGGATCTGTGCAAAGGGGCGATCGAAAACGGGGAACCCGTGAAGGCAACGCTGCCGATTCGCAATACCAATCGTGTGGTTGGCACCATTCTCGGCAATGAGATCACCAAGCGCCATTGGCAAGGCTTGCCGGAAGATACGGTGCATCTCCATTTCCAGGGCAGCGCCGGTCAAAGCTTCGGTGCATTTGTGCCACAGGGCGTGACGCTGGAGCTAGAAGGGGATGCCAACGACTATGTCGGTAAGGGTCTGAGCGGCGGTAAGATTATCGTCTATCCGTCCAAGCAGGCCACTTTTAAAGCTGAGGAAAATATCATCATCGGGAATGTGGCTCTGTATGGTGCAACGAGCGGAGAAGTGTATATTTCTGGTATCGCTGGAGAACGCTTCTGTGTTCGCAATTCCGGTGTGGATACTGTTGTAGAAGCGGTGGGCGATCATGGCTGCGAATATATGACGGGTGGCAGAGTGATCGTGCTGGGTTCAACCGGGCGTAACTTCGCGGCTGGCATGAGCGGCGGCATTGCCTACATTCTGGATGAGCAAGGGAATTTCGCAACGCATTGCAACCAGCAAATGGTCAGTCTGGAAACTCTCGAAGATCCAGAAGAAATTGCGATCGTTCGCAGTCTGATTCAAAACCATGCCAACTATACGCAAAGCCAAAAGGCGCAGAATGTCTTAGCGAATTGGGCAGAGATATTGCCGAAGTTTGTGAAGGTAATTCCGCGTGACTATAAGCGAGTTTTGCAGGCGCTGAAACAGGCTGAAGAAGCAGGTTTGAGCGGTGACGAAGCGCTCACGGCTGCATTTGAACAAAATGCTCGCGATCTGGCTCGGATTGGCGGTGGTTGATCGGAGTCCTCAAGTTTAAGTCTGGAATGAATTTTGAGTTCTGAATAGGAATTAAGGCAGCAATCATCATGGGAAAACCCACTGGCTTTATTGAATTTCTGCGTGAATTACCCTCTGAATTAGCCCCGCTCGATCGGATTCACAATTGGGATGAGTTTCATCTG
The DNA here is from genome assembly GCA_002796835.1 of Elainella saxicola E1. Lineage (GTDB taxonomy): Bacteria > Cyanobacteriota > Cyanobacteriia > Elainellales > Elainellaceae > Elainella > Elainella saxicola. Next base: position 17,258 of record LUGL01000129.1, read on the forward strand.
CCCATGCCGGAAGAGCGGCTGCGCAATCAGGGTGCTCGCTGTATGGATTGCGGTACGCCCTTTTGCCATACGGGAACGCTGATTAGTGGCATGGCGAGCGGTTGCCCGATCAACAATTTGATTCCGGAATGGAACGATCTGGTCTATCGGGGCTTATGGGAAGAAGCGCTGAATCGTCTGCATAAAACGAATAATTTTCCGGAGTTTACGGGACGGGTTTGTCCAGCTCCCTGTGAAGGCTCCTGTGTACTGGGAATCAATAATCCGCCAGTTACGATCAAGAATATTGAGTATTCGATCGTCGAAAAAGGATGGGAATCGGGTTGGGTCACGCCTGAAGTACCCGAAAAACGAACCGGAAAGCGAGTGGCGATCGTCGGTTCTGGACCAGCAGGCTTGGCGGCAGCAGCCCAGTTGAATCGGGCGGGCCATTGGGTGACGGTGTATGAGCGGGCCGATCGTCCAGGCGGACTGCTGATGTATGGCATTCCCAATATGAAGCTGGACAAAGAGCAGATTGTGCTGCGTCGCTTAAGTTTACTGGAACAGGAAGGCGTCAAGTTTGTCTGCAACACGGAAATCGGCAAGGATATTCCTGCTGAAACGCTGCTGAATGAATATGATGCGGTCGTACTCTGCACAGGCGCAACCAAACCGCGCGATCTGCCGATCGAAGGTCGGGAGCTGAAAGGCATCCATTTTGCCATGGAGTTTCTGACAGGGAATACAAAGGCAGTGCTCGATCGCCAACCTGGACCTGGCTATATTTCGGCAGCAGGCAAGGATGTCGTGATTATTGGTGGTGGTGACACGGGGACGGACTGCGTTGGCACTTCAATTCGGCATGGCTGTAATGGTCTGGTGCAAGTTGAAATTATGCCTAAGCCACCTGCAAGCCGCGCGGTGGATAACCCCTGGCCCGAATGGCCGAAGGTTTACCGGATGGATTACGGTCAGGAAGAAGCTGCTGCGAAATTTGGCGATGATCCGCGTGTGTATCTCACTACGGCTACCAAGTTTGAAGGCGATGAGAACGGCCAGGTGAAGGCGGTGCATACGGTCGAGGTACAATGGCAACGCAATGAGAAGGGCCAATTTATTCCGCAACCGATCGCTGGAACGGAAAAAGTGTTGCCTGCTCAGCTTGTTCTGTTGGCGATGGGTTTCCTGGGACCGGAACAGCCGTTAATTGACGCACTGGGTCTCGATCGCGATCCACGCAGCAATATCAAAGCGGACTATGGCAAATATGCGACAAGTCTGCCGGGTGTGTTTGCCGCTGGGGACTGTCGTCGGGGTCAAAGTCTTGTGGTTTGGGCGATTAATGAAGGTCGTGAAGCTGCAAGAGAATGCGATCGCTATCTGATGGGTAACACAGATTTACCGTAAGGGGCGATCGGATGTGAAGGGTTGGATCGGGATCGGAAATGGCTGGTCTCGATTCAACTTTGTTGTTGCTTGTGAGTGCAATCGTAGGTTTTAGAACGATCGTGCTGCTACTCTTTGCCATGCACGACATAGAACGCTGTAGATGCGGTATTATCTGGCAACTCCAATAGGTAAAGATTGCTAAACACAGAAGACGCTTCACAAAAAATATTCAATACTTAGAATCAGGAGCGGCCTGAGGTATGCCTGTTTCTGTCTGATAGATGCGAATGTTAGACAAGTTGTTGGGTAAGAGACAGCGCCAATTGCTGCAAATTCTAGCCGTTTTGAGCTTTTTAGGCGGGCTTGGATTGTTGGTGTTGAGCAATTACCGCACCACGAATATTTGTCAGTTGTCAAACCCCCATTCTCCCTATTGTGATTTGAAAGCTTCACAGTTGTTACCGGGAGGCTCGGAAGCGATCGCGATCAGTGCTGATGGTCAAACCCTGGTGGGTGCAGGTGAAAAGATGCTTACCGTCTGGCATTTACCCCATCCTCAGCCGCAGTTTACCCTCCAAGGACAGTCCAAGAATATTTATAGTATTGCTCTCAGTGCCGATGGTCAAACCCTGGTCAGTGGCAACTTGGACAAAACGATTAAGGTCTGGAACTTGGCGACTAGAAAGCTTAAATTCACGCTCAAAGGGCATTCTGAGGTAGTGAATGGGGTTGTGATTACACCTGATCAGCAAACGCTCGTTAGTGCCAGTTCTGACAAGACGATCAAGCTGTGGAATTTGATGACCGGGCAATTGATTCGCACGTTTGCCCAAACTTCAGATGCTGTGATTGCCTTGGCACTAAGTCCAGATGGTCAAACCTTGGTGAGTAGTGATTGGAGCAACGACGTTACTATATGGGATTTTGCAAAAGGACAAAAACGCCAGACCTTAAATGGACATTATGGTCCTGTTTCTGCTCTTACGATTAGCCGTGATGGCAGGTTGCTTGCCAGTGGTAGTGCCAAACAGGTCAAGGTTTGGAATTTGGCAACAGGCAAAGCTGTGCAGAGTTTTGGTTCCTTCTATTTTCCACAAATAACACTTGTCTTCAGTCCTGATCAGAAGTCTTTATTGGTGGGTGGCGGTTACAAACCTTACCGGGTTTGGAATCTGGCAACGGGAGACATAGAAGCGACGATAGACACAGAAAGCAACTGGTCAGGGGCGATGGTGTTCAGTCCGGATGGGAAAATACTTATGAGTGGAACCCAAAATGGAATTATGGTGTGGCAATTTGCAGGGCAACATTAGTCAATAACGCACGTTTCTGTTTCACATCGAAGCCCAGTCCTACAGTGAAGCAAAGCTGAGTCGCAGAATGTTCTACTACTTAGCCAGACTGCATCAAAACTATGTGAAAGATATTTATCCGATCGTCATTTTCTCATTCGACCAGCCTTATCGAGCTGAGCCAAACAGCTTTAAGATTGAGTTTCCCACCCTCAAAGTACTGGAGTTTCAGTTTCATGCGATCCAACTCAATCGACTGAACTGGCGAGATTATATTAACCGTCCCAATCCTGTTGCAGCCGCATTGATGAGCAAAATGAGGATTGCAAAACGCGATCGCCCGAAGGTCAAAGCAGAATGTTTACGGCTATTGGTGACGTTGAAGCTGGATCCAGCCAAGACGCGGTTGATCTCAAAGTTTGTAGATACTTACTTGCGGTTGAGCGATCAGGAGGAACAGACTTTTCAAGCAGAGATTGATAAAATAGGCATAGCTGAACGGGGGGCGATTATGCAAGTCACGACCAGTTGGGAAGAAAAAGGAATCGAACAAGGGATTGAGCAAGGTCATCGATCGCTCGTTTTGCTTCAGTTAGAACAAAAAGTCGGACACCTACCCAATGCAATTCGTGATCATATTTCTGTCCTTTCGCTTGAGCAGCTATCCGCTTTGGCAATTGCTCTACTTCAGTTTAATTCGATCGAGGATTTGAGCAACTGGCTAGAAGCAAATTGATAAGGGTGATTTCTCTATTTTCACTTCAATATAGGCATTGCTAATCCGATCGCATTCATGAATGATTTGTTTTTCATGCCGATTGTCCTTACTGAATTAGGCTCGATCGATCACAAATCAAGCTCAGGTTACCGTCTTAACGGATAGCTTAGTCTCTCCTTGAGGAAATTGAACTATAGGTAATTTGCAACCTCATGGACGATCTTAGTAATGAGAGAAATGGCTCTTTGCGCAGACTTCTAACGGTGTTGTTGAGCGGCAATAGATAACGCCGAAACAAGATGTGAAAGCTTCGCTCGTCACTCCAACAGAATTGTTAGCTAGGGTTTGAACGATGTACAGCATACTTCTTTGGCTAACTCAATTGGCAACTTAGTATCTTTGCGATACTTTCTGCCCTAATATGTACAAAAAGCTACCAAGCGTTAAATAACCTATGATTGCTTCAAATATTACTATAACCCTTCCTAAATCATCACTCGGCATTATGTTGCCGTAACCCGTAAACATCATAATACTGAAGTAAAGGCTCTCTAAAAAAGAGCCTGAAAAGTCTTGAAAGTGACAAGGAAAAGTCATGTATAGAACTGTAAATACTAAGCTGGCGACAATAGCAAAAAAAGCGAGTACTGTCGCTGACCTCCAATACTTAGTTAAAACAATAGATATAAGAAGAGATACTCTTTCAATTATGGGTAATTCATAGAATCCATCGATTTTTCCAAGTAGAGATTGAGACCAGTTAATATACTCAGCTTGGTATCTCAATAAAGGATCGTTTACTCCACGAACATCTACCAGTTGAAACCTCGTCCACTTACCACGATTTTTTATGGAGGGTTTCTTCAACACTAGCGCTCTCAGAAGATATTTAACAACATCAAAATAGCCCATTTCTCTAATTTGCATCGGAGAACTGATAATTTGATCACTGAACTCTACTGCATTTATGAACGCACCCCTAACTGAAATTCCACCGAACGCAGTTTCTTGGTCATGCCTCACTGCTACAAATCTTGAATTATCAAAGTTTGCAAATATAAAATTGCAATGAGCTAGCTGTATTTGTTGAAACCTGGCACCAGTAAATGATGCGTTGCTAAAGTTAAGATCGGTCAGTATAGAGTTTACTAAGCGAACTTCGTCCAAAGGGATGCCTCTAAGATCATGCCATCCTTCAATTTGACTTGTTGGGAAAGAATGTGCTACGGCATTAATACCATGTTCTTTCCCGTCGAAATGAAAAGTGAAGCCGTTGAGATCCAAGTTTGCAAGTGCAACGTTGAAATCACTAAGCTTATATCTTCTTGAGCTCTCCAATCGAGCTTCTTCTTGCAATTGCTCTATGTACTTCTTTAAGGCTTCAACACAGGTGGGTATGACTAAAATTTGATGTAGCTATTCTGCAAAAGCGAAGCCGTAGCGATTAATCTTTGACCAAAATTGTTGCCATCGTCCTTGACTGTAACTCAAGGTTCGCAAACTCAAAACAATCCCTGCTCCATGTTCTTTCCATTTCATACCAGAACCACACAGACGTGCTTTGACAATGATTTTACATCCCGCTTCGGTAACTCCTGAGCCAATGGGTAAATGAGCGGCAATCGCCTCGGCATAGTGCATCTGATGGTGGTGATTGCGAAAGTAAGTGATAGCATCTTGTAATCCCTTTTGCACTGATTGACTCACCCGCTTCGGCACGATAGTTTCCATTTCTGCCAACAGTCGTTGGGCTGCACCAACCTCGTGCTTCAGCAGATGACAATGCTCATCCATCCAGTTTTTTTGATGTTT
>LUGL01000130.1 GCA_002796835.1 Elainella saxicola E1
CGACCTTCACCTTGAGCATTCATCCGCACTGCTTTGTATTGTCGCCATTCCGGTTCATCTTTAGCACCACTGTTCAACTTCACATTGCCCCCATCAATGCTTAACTCAAAAATCGGTTCTGGCTTTTCCGGTTCCAAATCATCCCAAGGTTGGCGTTGCACTAATCGTTGTTGAGTTTTTGCACTGACTCGCACACCTGTATACACTTCAATATCTTTTGCTGCTCGTGCATACGACACTGTGGCACTGGCTCTCAGACAACAGGCTTCCAGATATGGGCTGATTTGCGTCCCTGCTGCCACACCTAATCGAGCAGCTTGCTCACTGGTCACTTTTAACGTTCCCAAGATGCTTTTTAGGGTGCGCTCGTATCCTTCAGTTGTTTCGCTAATGCTTGTGATAAAAAAATTCCCAACTCCGGGGTCACATGTTTCTGGACTTGTGAGCGTACCATTGCTTCGATCTCGGCTAAATTGGTCATTTTGCTCTTGTCCGCATCCTTGTATAAGATTTGGGCAATGGCTTGGACATGCTCGTTAAGGGTTTGTTGATCTTCAGGTGTCATCAGACTTCACCATTAAAAACTGACTATTTCTATTCTCATTTTTCTCTCAAGAAGGTGACACGCTCCCCCCACCAGGCAAGTGGAAGTGGGGGGGAAGCTTGATTCACGTTGGAGCATGGGGAGGTTGATCAAATCGCTGATTAAATCATGGTTGACCTACAGCAAGAATCGGCAAGATTAGCTGTTGAGATTATTTTGATAGGAATGCTCAAAGCGAGGGTTGAGAGCATTTAGGGTCTCTTGATGTTCCTTCTCAAAACGAGGATTCAGCGAATTAAGATTATGATGAATCTGTTTAATCTTTGAGTTTCAGTGAAGTGGGTTTCACTTGCTTGATTACTAGAATCCACCTGGTTGCTGAATCTGTTCTGACAGAAAACTGAGGCGAACTTAATCGTTTGCTGAGAAAGCTGAGAAACCGTTGTAATGTTGGGGATCAGGCCGCGATCAGCCGAAACGTTAAATTGATGCGGGGTCCGATCGGCTTAGCAGTCTTAGGAATTTGGTGATGCCAAAAATGCTGGGTGACTCCCTGCATCAGTAACAGACTGCCAGAGGTAAGCAGCACTTCTTGTTTGAGCGATCGATCCTGGCGATGGCGAAACTGAAACCGGCGAGCTGCCCCCAAACTGATCGAAGCAATTACCGGATTTTGGCCCAGTTCAGGTTCATCGTCGCTATGCCATGCCACGCTATCCTGGCCATTGCGATAGAGATTGAGCAAAACGCTGTTGAAGCAAACTCCGCAGACTGGCTCGATCGCCTGTTTCATGTGCAGCAGAGGCGGGATCCAGGGTTGAGGCTGCATGATGATGCCAGAGTAGGAGTAATCCATGCCTGTGTCGCCATACCATGCCGTCAAGCGCGGCAATGGGATCTGTTTGTCATAAAGTCGGATGTGGTCTTGCCGCCAGTCGATCGATCGCGCGAGTTCCTGGAAAAGTTGCTGGCAGGTTGGAGGATCGAAAAAATCAGGATAGAACCAGACCTCCGCATCTCGCATTTCCAATTGGAACGGGAATTCCAGTCCGCCCTGACCTGCTTCTCCCTCATCCCAAAGCCCCAACTGCTCCCCTTTCATCTCCCACTCCCTCTCTCCCCCATTCCCCATTTCCCTCCCTCTCCCACTCCCTAAAGTTATCAATTCCTGAAGTGTTCCTTAGAACTAGGTGCATTTGCAGCAATCTTGCTCTAGTCTTATTTTCTAGCCTCTAAAGAGTAAGGAGCCACCCATGAGTTACCGGATGAACCGCCGTGCCTATGCTGAGACATTTGGTCCCACGGTGGGCGATCGGGTCCGTCTTGCCGATACGAATCTGATCATTGAAGTCGAGCGGGACTACACAACCTATGGGGATGAGGTGAAGTTCGGCGGCGGTAAGGTGATTCGGGACGGCATGGGACAGTCGCCCATTGCCAATGCGGATGGGGCTGTTGATGCGGTGATTACGAACGCGCTAATTCTGGACTGGTGGGGCATTGTCAAAGCAGATATTGGGATTAAAGACGGTAAAATTCAGGCGATCGGCAAAGCGGGAAATCCCTATATTCAAGACAACATTGACATTGTGATTGGTCCTGGGACGGAAGCCATTGCCGGAGAAGGCATGATCCTGACCGCAGGCGGAATTGATACGCATATTCACTTCATCTGTCCGCAGCAAATTGAGGTGGCGATCGCCGCTGGTGTGACAACGATGATCGGGGGTGGTACGGGTCCGGCAGCAGGCACAAATGCGACCACCTGTACGCCCGGTCCCTGGAATATTTACCGGATGCTACAGGCTGCCGATGCCTTTCCGATGAATTTGGGGTTCATGGGCAAAGGGAATGCGTCACAGTCGCAAGGGCTAGCTGAACAGGTGGAAGCAGGCGCAATGGGCCTGAAGCTGCATGAAGACTGGGGCACGACTCCGGCAGCGATCGATACTTGTCTTTCAGTCGCAGATGAATACGATGTACAGGTGGCAATCCATACCGATACGTTGAACGAAGCGGGATTTGTCGAAGATACGATTGCAGCATTCAAGAATCGCGTGATTCATACTTACCATACTGAGGGAGCTGGTGGCGGACATGCACCCGACATCATTAAAGTCTGCGGTGAAGCAAATGTCTTGCCTTCTTCTACGAATCCAACTCGCCCCTATACGGTGAATACCTTAGAAGAACATTTGGATATGCTGATGGTCTGTCACCATCTCGATCGCAGCATTCCAGAAGATGTGGCCTTTGCAGAATCGCGAATTCGGCGAGAAACGATCGCGGCGGAAGATATCTTGCATGATCTGGGTGCGTTCAGTATGCTGTCTTCTGATTCGCAGGCGATGGGCCGGATTGGCGAAGTAATTTTGCGCACCTGGCAAACTGCCCATAAAATGAAAGATCAGCGTGGTGTATTGAGCGGAGATAGCGATCGGAATGATAACACACGCGCCAAACGCTACGTTGCGAAGTACACGATTAATCCTGCGATTACCCACGGCATTGCCAACTATGTTGGATCGGTAGAAGTTGGTAAATTGGCCGATCTCTGCCTCTGGCGGCCTGCTTTCTTTGGAGTCAAGCCGGAACTGGTGTTGAAGGGTGGCATGATCGCCTGGGCTCAAATGGGCGATGCTAATGCCAGTATTCCAACACCCCAACCCGTGCATATGCGTCCTATGTTTGCCAGTTTTGCAGGCGCACGCTATGCCACTTCGCTTACCTTTGTCTCGAAGGCGGCGTTGAAGCAGGGCATTCCAGAACAGCTTGATTTAAAAAAAACAGCGGTGGCCGTATCGGACATTCGACAACTCAGCAAACGCGACATGAAGCTGAATGACGCAATGCCTCACATGGAGGTTGATCCGGAAACCTATGAAGTGCGAGCCGATGGCGAATTGTTGACCTGTGAACCTGCAACCGTGCTGCCGATGGCCCAGCGATACTTTTTGTTTTAGCCTATTGTCCCCTCTAAACCAGACCCCCTTTAGACTAGCCCTCCTTTAGACTAGACTAAGTGCAATGCAAATCTGCTGTTTCCTAGAATCCAGTCTATCCAACTCTCCCATCCCGCACTATGTCTACGTCATTTGCTGATACTCAAAATCTGTTAGCTGACCTGGTTGCCCGCTATCGATCGCAGGTGGATTATCTGGCGATTCGGCTGGAAGAAGCAGAAGGAACCGATATTTTGCTGCGGGGCGATCGGGTCGAAACCCTGAGTGAGGGTATCTCGATTGGGGGTCAAGTGCGGGCCTGCTATAAGGGGGGCTGGGGATTTGCCAGCTTCAATCGCCTCAGCAGTTTAACGGACCGCATTGAAGAAGCGATCGCGGCAGCTCAATTGGTAGGCGATGAAGAGACGCTGCTGGCTGCGGTCGATCCGGTGCAGGCCATTTGTCAACTGCCGCTGACAGGCACCGATCCCCGCCAAATTCCGCTGGCCCAGAAAAAGGCGCTGTGTCAGCATTATGCCGAGATTTTGAGAAGTGTGGACGATCGGATTGCTACGACTTCAGTGCGGTATGGCGACAGTGCGCAGCGGATTGTGTTGGCGACTTCAGAAGGAACGCTGATTGAACAGTCCTGGGTGGATTTGGAAATGCGGTTTGCGGCAACGGCTCGCAATGGGGAAACCGTGCAAACAGGCCGAGAAACAACGGGTTCCCGCAAAGCCTATGAAGATTTGGGCCAATTGGATGAACAGGTATGTAGTGCGGCTCAGCGCGCCGTCGATGCCTTAGTGCTCCCTCCCGTTAAAGGCAACACCTATACGGTAGTAATCGATCCAATTCTGTCAGGTTTGTTTGTGCATGAAGCCTTTGGCCACCTTTCAGAAGCCGACATGTCCTACGAAAATCCAGATTTAATGGAAGTCATGACCTTGGGGCGACGGTTTGGCTGTCCGGAACTGCAAATTTTCGATGGAGCGGCTCCAGAAGGGCATCGCGGCAGCTATTACTATGACGATGAAGGGGTGCCAGCCACGACGACGCAATTGATCAAAGATGGGATTTTAGTGGGCCGCCTCCATTCTCGTGAAACGGCGGGCAAATTGGGCGAACAGGCAACTGGCAACGCTCGCTGCCTCAACTATCACTATCCGCCGATCGTCCGTATGACCAACACCTGGATTGAACGCGGTAGCACTCCCGCAGCCGATCTGTTCCACGGCATTAAAGAAGGCGTCTATGCGCGCAACTGGCTGGGTGGCATGACCAATGGCGAGATGTTCACTTTTGCCGCTGGGGAAGCCTGGATGATTCGCGATGGCAAGCTGGCGGAACCTGTGCGTGATGTCAACCTGTCCGGCAATGTCTTCACCACGCTGGCTGATATTGAAGCGATCGGCGATGACTTCTATTGGGATGAGTCAGGGGGCTGCGGTAAAGGAGGCCAAAGCGGTTTACCTGTGGGCTGTGGGGGTCCCAGCTTGCGCATTCGCGATGTGGTGGTGGGTGGAGAAGCGCTCGAGGAAGATTGACCGTTGGTTCGCAAATAAAACCTATGAATTGATCGTGACTTGCTGAATGAACGGTTGAATTGCGGTTACAAAAGCCTGCGTCGATTCATAGGGAAGGACATTGCGGCCTGAAATTTCTGTCCCCTGTCCCTGCGGCAGGTGCTTCAGATAGTCGGTCATGCGTTCGGCTGGTAATTCAGACTTGCCCGATCGGCTAATGCTAGAGGCCGTTTTGCCCAGGACAACCAGGGTGGGCGGCTGCAAATTTTCGATCGCCTGCGTATAGTCTTGCCGCCAGAAACCTGCGAGGAAGGAGAACACAGAATAACGGCTGGCGTTGTTTTGACCATCGGTGGAGAGGCGATCGAGCCATTCTGCATCCACGGTTTCTGGACGATCGAACAGTTGTCGAATCGAAAAATTGCGAATGAACTGGCGACGTTTGGCGTATTGATAAAACCCTTGTCCCAGTGGGGAATCGAACAGACTCCAGCTCAGCTTTTGTTGCCAGGTCGGCGTTGGTTTTGTCATCACAGCCCAGGCCGGTGGACCAGAAAGCACCAGACCTCGAATCCATTCGGAACCTGCTTTTTGAGTCAGGGCGATCGCAACCGGAAACAATGCTCCTTGCACCAGCAAAACTACGGGCTGCTGCACTACGGTTTGGATAAAGTACAACAGCTGCTCAGCCCAGTCTTCTGGTTGGTAGGCAGCTCGTGGCATGTCGCTTTCACCGCAACCCAACAAATCGGGATTATAGATCGCTTGAGAATTACCAGTCGATCGCCAGCTTTGAATGAATCGATCCCAGAACCGCCGTGATAGTCCTACACCGATCGGATGAATCAGCAAAATTGGCGTTTGATTCGTTGTTGCCGAGGAGGGCCACACTTCATAGGCGCAGCGGTAAGTTCGCCAGGAATAAAATTGGGTAGAGGGCTGAGCAGATGACAGATTGGATGACATGGGGAAGTCGCTCTCAAACAGGTTCCTCTGTGAGGATAGCGCATGGAACGATCGCAAATTTGGCTTGCCAAATTCCTGATGTCTCTCTCATCTATTCATCTGTCATCCACTGCATTTTTTGACTGAGATAGGGCCGCAGGGCTACCACATCGCCAATTACAATCACCGCAGGAGAAAGGCTTTCATGGGCCGTTTGGCGCACAATCGTTCCCAAAGTGCCCGTCCAAATTTGCTGCTGGGGTTGTCCGGCCCAACGAATAAGTGCGATCGGCGTGTCGAGCGATCGGCCATGACGAAACAACTGTTCCACAATCTCAGGCAACTGTCGGGCTCCCATCAACAGCACCAGCGTTTCCAACTGGCACAAAGCTTCCCATTCCAGGGCATCGGGTTCATGGGCACTGGCTACCGCAAAGCAGCGACTCTGCACCGGATCGGTGAGGGGAATGCCTGCGAGCAAAGGAGCCGCTAAGGCCGAAGACAAGCCTGGAATCACTTCAAAAGCACAGCCTGCTTCGGTTAAAGCCTGAATTTCGGCGGTCGATCGGCCAAAAATAAACGGATCACCACTTTTGAGCCGCACAACACAGGGATACTGCTGACCATATTCCACCAGTAACTGGTTGATCTCGACCTGCGGCGTACTCTCTGCCCCGCCCCGTTTGCCAACTTCCAATTTCAAGCAGTTTGGAGGCGCAAGCGTCAACAGTTCTTCCCCAACCAGCGCATCATAAATCAACACATCTGCCTGCTTCAGCAATTCATAGGCCCGTACGGTGAGATGGGCAACACTCCCTAATCCAGCGCCAACCAGATACACTTTGCTCAAAGAATTCATCCTGCCCTATGGAATCAGTCATTCCCAGCATGATATCGAATTCTACTCAAATCCTAACTTTAATCACTGCGCGGTGTTGCTTACTGCTGTGGTAAGTAACCGGCTAGCGAAGGGGTGTAGATGCCTAATTTAACTCCGCGTGAATCGTAAAGTTCGATCGGCACTTGAGTTCCATCACCCACATCAGCCAAGGCTCGCAGCAATCCATTAACCTGATTGACGATCGCAGTCGGAATACTTGCCCCATTTTCAGGTTGCGTTTTATTGATCAATGTTTCAACCGTCTTGTCATAGAGTGGCGTGAATTGCACGCGAATAGACTGAGGCGAAAGGGTATAGGTGCAAAGACGCGGAGTTCCCCCACAAGCTTTTTCAAGACTGGGTTTAACGGCTTGAATCGCAATTGAACGCTGCGAATTTTGTTGGGCTTGCTGTAAAGACTGGCGATAGGATCCAATCAAAGTTTGGACTTGGTTGTAGTAGGTTGAGCCCGATGGAACCTGTTGTGCATAGGTGAGTGCATCTTGCCAGTAGGCCGCTGCCTGAATCCACTGGCTTTGTTGCTCCATGATTTGGGCCTGTTTGGCTGCATTGAGCGCTTGAGTGTAACCATCCACCGCAGTTTGTTCTTGAACTCGCTTCAAATTCGCTTCAGTCAATTTGGGTTGATAGATGGCCAGGAGTTGTTGGGCTTCATCATAGACCATTGTGCCTGGGCGGACTTGTTTCAGTTGGTCGATCGCAGTTGACCAGGTCGAAGCGGTCTCTTGCCAATTGGCAGGTGATTTAGCGGCAGCAGCTCTTGCAGTGCCCAATTGTTCAATTTGCCTTGCGGCAGTAATGCGATCCTGGGCCTGTTGTTCGATCGCGACTCGTTGGTTAATCCCGGTTAAGTTGGTTTGATATTCCTGAAGTTTGCGCTGGACTAGCCCGTAAAGCGGATCGTCGGGTGGAATTTTTTCCAATCGTCCGATCGCTTCTCGCCAAAGCCACTGAATTTCTCGCCATTCTTGTAGTGGATGGGGTGGATTCTGACTTTTCTGCGCAGCTTGATTCGCTTTTTCTAGTGCTTCAACGACCTGATCCAGCACAACTGTCTGGTTTTCATAGCTTTTCAGCAATGCTTGGGCCTCTCCCTGATAGCGAGACCAGCTTGGAATCGTGCTGAGTAAGTAGTTCGCTTCATTCAATTTTTTGTAGGCATCCACCACCTCTAATGCAGAATCAGTTGTGCGTGCGGTCTGAATTGCTTCCTGACTCAATTGTTGGGCTTTTCGCAGCGGTTCACAGCCTCCCACCACACAGGGACGGGTCAACAAATAGCCTGCACTAACGGCAATGAAAGCACCGATCGCTCCCAATAAAGTCAAACTGGAAGCTGACCACTGAAATGCACGACGAGGTTGAGTCTTTGTTTCAGTGACAATTGTTTCTGGAGCGGCGATCGTTTCTGGAGCATCAATTGTTTCTTCAGATGCAATCTTTTCCTGTTGGGAACTATCGATCGCGACAGGACTAGAGTCTGCGACCTCTGCGACCTGCTGAGCTTGTTCTTCAGCTAGCGTGGGAGAACTTAAAACTTGATTCAGTGGTAATGTATCGACGCTATCGAGTTCTATACTGTTGTCCGGCAGCCCATCAGATTCAGCCCAAACGGTTTGTTCTTCTGTCAGGGAATCAATGGTTTCCAGACTATCAAGCTCAACACTATCGTCCGGCAACCCGTCAGATTCAGCCCAAACGGTTTGTTCTTCGGCTAAAGATCCAGTTGTCTCCAGGCTATCAAGCTCAACGCTATCATCCGGCAGCCCGTCAGATTCAGCCCAAACGGTTTGTTCTTCTGTTAAGGAATCAATCGTTTCCAGGCTATCCAGTTCGACACTGTCATCGGGTAACCGATCGGACTCGGCCCAAACGGTTTGTTCTTCCGTGAGAGATTCAGTTGTTTCCAGGCTATCCAGTTCAACTTCATCTTCAGGTAAGCCGTCAGACTCAGCCCAGATGGTTTGTTCTTCAGGGACATCGCCGATCGTTTCCAGGCTATCTATTTCGATACTGTCCTCTGGCAGCAAATCTTCCGAGATCAGTTCTTCAGAGTCGAGCTGAGTGTCATCGTCATCTAGTCGATCGGATAAATCCAGCTCGGAGGTCTCTTCAGAAAAGACGGGAATAAACGCTGCTGATTCCGCACTCCATTGATCTGACAGCACAGGCGAGAACGTAGGTTCAATCACTGGCTCAGGCAGGCGATCGTCATCATCCTGGAGTTCTAAAACTTCTGGAATCTCTGTAACTTCTGAAGTTTCCGCAACTGTTGCCCCATCATTGCTATCTCCATTGTCATCTCCAGTCACATCGGGACTGATTTCACTTGCTGTCCAATCAGCCTCAACCTGTAACTCTTGATCAACCGCATTGGCTAAATCTTCATGCCAGATTGTTCCTGTTAAATTGCCTGCATCTAAAGGATCTGTAGTCTCTGTAGACGAAGAAATGTCACTATCTGAAATCCAAGTTGTTTCCGGCTCTGTTGTTTCTAGCTCTGTTGTTTCTGGTTCTACAAGATCAGCGAACGCGAGCGGTTCAACCTGATCGGGTGGTAGTTGTACAGATTCAATTGGCTCCGGTGATTCGATCGATCGTTCTGTCTCCGGTTCTGGAACCTCTTCGATGTTTCCAATTGATTCAAGGGTTCCAGTCGCTTCAATTGTTTCGCTCTGCTCGATCGGCTCAATCGGTTCTACTGGTTCAACGGGTTCCGTGGACTCAATCAACCCTGTTGCTGCAACAAGTTCGATCGGTTCGAGTGGGATGGGTTCGGCTAGCTCGATCGGTTCAAGTTCGATCGGTTCAGGTTCTACTAGCTCAACCTGTTCAATCGGTTCAAGTTCGATTGATTCAACAGTAGCGATTGGCTCAGGTTCAATCGGTTCGGGTTCTACGGGTTCAGCAATCTCGATCGGTTCAGCAATCTCAATAGCCTTAGCCTGTTCGATCAGCTCAAGTTCAATTGGTTCAACAGTGGTGATTGGTTCAGCACTTTCAAGCCTTTCAATGGCTTCAGCTTGTTCGATCGGTTCAGTCAGCTCAACCGCTTCTTCTGGGACAACCGCTTCTGGTTCGACATCTTCTGGGACAATTTCTTCTCCGGCAATGCTGACTTCTGGTTCGGAAAATTCTCTATCTGTTAGATCAGCTAATTCTGGAACAGTTTCCTTTGCTGCAAGATCAGTCAGATCCGTTGATACAGATTGCTTCGCTTCTACGGTCGGATCAATTGACGGCTCTAGAACGATCGCAGAGGTTGCTTGAGTCGGTTCATCCGAAATCTCAGTTGGTTGGCGGTTTTCAGTTTGCGGTGTGGGGTCTGCTGTAGAGGGATCGAGCAGCTCAGGAGAATCATCAAAGGCAGCAGATTCAACCTCAGCAGCAGGATCTTCAGAAAAGAGATCTTCAAAAGTGAGTGGCTCTGTTGCCTGTGCTTCTGCTGTACTTGTTAAAATCTCAGGTTCTGTTCCAGGTGAAGTTTCAAGAACAGGTTCAGCTTCTGGCGTTGGCAATGGTTCGATCGCTATGCCTGCCTCATCGGCTGCGACTGCTGTATCTTCGAGCAGTGCTGCATCGACCTCTGGCTGGCGCTCAACCTCAATTGGCTCAGTTGCAGTTTCGATCTCGACCTGATCGGCTGCTTTGGTTGGGGGTAAATCTGATGTAATTTCTGGTGCGGTTTCTAGAGTAGCCGCTTCAAGGGTTGTTTCCTCTGGAACAGCTTCTGCAGCTTGCTCACTTGCGGCCTCTTGAAGCTCTGCATCTTCGTCAGGAGATTCAATTTCAGCGGCTTCAAATCCTGGATCATCTGTTGGACTATCTGTCAGCCTGTGGACAACCAGCGGATCGATCGCCATTGATGCTGACGGTGTTTCGACCTCAGGTGTAGCAGGTTCTGTCTTAGATGCAGGCGGTGTTTCCGATAAAGCTGCTTCTGGGATTTCAACCGGAGGCTCGACGATCGGCTCTGCTGAAGTAATTACCTGATCAGTAGACTCAATGGAAGGTTCGACGATCGGTTCAGCAACAGGTTCAGCAACGAGCGATCGTCTCAAGTCGAGCTGGAACTTTGACGAGGCATAGGGCTGCTGATAGCCAGCGATCCGCAAAAAAAGCTGAACTGGCAAGAGGGAAGGAACCTGGGATGGCGCAAAATTTTTTTGAAGTGGCAGTAACTCTGGCACAAGCCGCCGAATTTCTTGTTCCAGACTAGCGAAAGTTTCACCAGGATTCGGCTCAACATGCAGCAAATGCTCTGCTAAGACAAGCAAGGCTCCTTCTCTGATCGCACATCGGAGCTGTAACGGTTGCGTGGGGATCCACTGTTGGCGTAACTCTTGCTGTAAATCTGCGCCAAGATTTGCCCAGTCCTGCTGCGCTACGGAATTCATGAATCCCACTTGCTGCTTCCGATTGAAAGAATGCTGTTTCACCATACACCTGGAATACAGTCTGATCCGGTTGTTTGCTGCTGAAACTAGAAGCCGGATGAATTTCATACCAGTATGGCGTGAGGTGGTTCCCTTCGGCGAGAGTCAGAGTCTCCGGAGAATTAANTTTTTTTTGATCGCAACGAAACCTGCCAGCAAATTTGGCAAATCAGCAAAACATTTTGGTTGCTTTTACCAGAGGCTCACTTTGACTAGCTACAATAGAGGAGGTTCTGCTGAGACGTTGGTGACTGCCAATAGAGTTTTATGATCTATGCTTCATGAATAAGGGAACCTAAACCATTCTGGTGGCAGTAGACCGGGCTTGTACCCGGAAACTTTAAACCAGCAATTAAGGTACCCACCTGGATTTATTCCAGGTCAAAAACTGAGGTAAGACGGCGTCGCGGGGAACCCTCATCATGTCATTGCGAGTGTTCAATTCCCTTGTCTAGGTCAGACGAGGGAGTTTTTGTTTATGGGTTTGCAGCTTGCAATCCACATGCAGTTTGGCTAAAATTGTCTACAATAGACGTAGTCGTTATGAGTTTATATAAAGCCATGACAAACCCAACGGTAGAAAATGTCGTCATTATTGGATCGGGGCCTGCCGGCTATACTGCGGCAATCTATGCAGCCAGAGCAAACCTCAAGCCCTTTGTCTTTGAAGGCTTTCAAGCAGGCGGACTACCGGGCGGGCAGCTAATGACCACAACCGAAGTTGAAAATTTCCCTGGCTTCCCAGAAGGTATTACAGGTCCAGAATTGATGGATCGCATGAAAGCACAGGCGATTCGCTGGGGAGCTGAGCTTGTTACCGAAGATGTCACCTTTGTTGATTTCAGCCAACGCCCGTTTGTGATTCGTTCTGAAGAGCGAGAAGTGCAGGCACACAGCGTGATCATTGCCACAGGTGCAACTGCCAAACGGCTGGGATTACCTTGTGAACACCAATTCTGGAGCCGAGGCATTTCTGCTTGCGCAATTTGTGACGGCGCAACCCCGATCTTCCGCAATGCTGAGCTGGCAGTGATTGGTGGCGGAGATTCAGCCGCAGAAGAGGCAGTTTATTTAACGAAATACGGCTCTCATGTGCATCTGCTGGTGCGAGGTGACAAAATGCGGGCTAGCAAAGCCATGCAGGATCGGGTGCTCAAGAACCCCAAAATCACGGTGCACTGGAACACAGAAGTGATTGATGTGTTCGGTGAGGAAGACCACATGAAAGGGGTGAAAATCCAGGACCGCAAGTCGCTGTTTGAAAGTGAGCTACATGTCAAAGGGCTGTTTTACGCGATCGGTCACACACCCAACACTCATTTATTCCAGGGCCAAATTGAGCTAGATGAAATTGGCTACGTTGTCACCCATGAAGGCGTGGCGACCAACGTGGAAGGCGTTTATGCAGCAGGCGATGTGCAGGATCACGAATATCGGCAGGCAATCACCGCAGCAGGCACGGGCTGTATGGCTGCGATGTTGGCAGAACGGTGGCTTTCCTCCAACAATCTGGTGCAAGAGTTCCATCAAACCGAAGCCTCCGAGAAACCCGAAGCTGCACCCACGCCCCACAAAACAGAAGATGAGCAGGCTGCTGAGTTTGATGTGGCTCGAACTCGCCATGAAGGAGGCTATGCCTTACGCAAGCTTTACCACGAGAGCGATCGCCTAATTATGGTGAAATATGCCTCACCCACCTGCGGACCTTGCCACACCCTCAAACCGATTTTGAGCAAGATCGTGGACGAGTTTGACGGACGCATTCACTATGTCGAGATCGATATTCAGCAAGATCCAGAAATCGCTGAATCAGCTGGAGTAGTTGGTACGCCGACGATTCAGTTCTTTAAAGACAAAGCACTTGTTGGAGAACTCAAAGGCGTGAAGCCTAAGAGCCAATATCGTCAGACAATCGAAAGTCATTTGACCGTAGCGGTGGGATAGGTGAGTGGGTAAGAGAGAGTCTGTCCAAAATGTTGTGCGGCTTTATCTAAGTCACTTTTGCGAGTAAAGCTTAACCTCCTGTGGGATGGGCTTGCTTGTCCGGATTGGGCAGGTGAGACGCGTACCTTACAAGAAAATGGACAGACTCCGCTTACAATAACCAGGGTTGCTTTGGGGAAAGCAGAGTTAGCATCAGTTGCTTGTCATGCTTCGCCCCCTTCACCCGTTACTCATCTATCCAACTATTCCACTGACCCACCAAAACTAGATGAGCAGGTTTCATGATGGTGCAGCGTCGATATCTGGGTCTTAGTTTCTCGATCGCCTTACTCATAAGCGTTAATCTGAGTGTTTTGCTCTCGCCAGCCTTGGCTTTGCCCCCACCTGAAGATCAGCCAGAGGAAGTTTTACGAACCGAAATTATTCTGGAAGCCCGATCGCCGATTAATGGTCAGCCCATGACGGCGGCTGAATATGCTGAGTTGCAGGCCCAGATGGAAACAGAAGCCCGTGAGACTGGAACAGTGCCGCCACAAATTCGCCGCTTGATTACCCTGTTGAGAATTCGCAAGGTGTTGCGCACTATTCTGCCATTTCTGCCTTAGCCGATTGTAATTCCAGCGAGTCGGGTGACAGCTGATCGGGCTGAATGTCTAATGGCAGTAACTCGGTGGTAAGAGGATAGGATATCTCGTGATCTTGAAGCGCTGCTTCGATGGATGGACTGAAATGACGCTGGAGCACCTCTCGCGTTCTGGCAATGCTGTCGGCGATTGTAATATCCGCCTGAGTCAACAGTCCGACGACCTGCTGTGGCTGATCCCGTAAAACCACAGGCACCTGTTGCAGCCCTCTCGTCGTCATGCGGCTGGCTGCTTCCGTGAGCAACTCATCGGGAAAGGTGTGAACTAACTTAGTTGTGCAAAGCGTTTTAATCGGCTGCAAGAGCAAGGCCTGGATGTCTTCTTCCGATTTGGTGCGTAAAATCAGGCGGTTGATATCTTGCAGTGTGAAAATGCCAAGGAGCTGATCGGCCTCATCCAGCACCAAAGCCCCGTGCGATCGATAAGCAATCAACTGCTGGGCTGCACTCAAGAGCGGCAAGTCAGCTGGGAATTGCAGCGGAGAATGCTGCATGGCATCTGCAACAGTCAGGGAAGGAACGAGGGTTTCCTGTTCTTCTGCCTCAGCCGGTTCGGGCTTCGTGGAATTGTCGATCACTACCTGCGGATGCAAATATTCCACCAACCAAATACTTAATCCGACGGCAGCCATCAGCGGCAACACGATCCGGTAATCATGGGTCAGCTCAAACAGGAGCAAAATGGCGGTTAGCGGAGCCCGAACACTGCCTGCTAAAACTGCCGCCATCCCAACCATGGCATAGGCCGGTGGAGAAGCCATATAGTTATGCAGCATCGGTAGGGCGATCGCCAACACTTTGCCATAGACTGAGCCGAGTGAAGCCCCTAAAAACAGTGCTGGTGCAAAGACACCACCCACAAAGCCCGTACCAAAACTGATCGCCGTCATGATCAGCTTAACGACCAGTAGCGACAGGACGAGTTGCAGCGGAAATTGCACATCCTGCAGCATCGATTCGACAGTTTCGTAGCCGACGCCCAGAATCTGCGGTAGTCTCAGCGCCACCAAACCTAAGCAAACTCCACCAATCACCGGATGCAGCGGTTTTGGAATTTCAGCCAGCCATTGCAGCCCTGCCACCTTGCCCTGAAAACAGCGTTGAGACAGCCGTAGTGCTTGAACATAGAGCAGCGACACTAAGCTGGCCAATAGCCCCAAGCCAACATAAAGCGGCAGCTCCATCAAACTGCGAACTTCATAAGCAGGTAGCGCAAACGCAGGTTGGGATCCTAAGCCAATTTGGGCGATCCAGGCAGCAACCACAGCGGCTAATAACACGACGCTAGCGGTTGAAGCGACAAAGGTAGTGCCCAAAATCACTTCCAATGCGAAGAACACACCTGCGATCGGTGCATTAAAACCGGCTGCCAGTCCTGCCGCAGCTCCTGCACTCAACAAGAGTTTGCGACGCTCCTGGGAAACATTCAACACCTGACCCAGCAGCAAACTGAAGTAAGCCCCAATTTCAACACTGGGTCCCTCCGGTCCAAGTGAAGCGCCACTGCCCAGCGATACAGACGCCGTCACCATTTTGGTCACCGGATTCAGCAGCATCACCTCGCGGCTGCCCTGCACCACTTCCACCAGGGTTGCCAGTCCCGGTCCAAAATCTTTAATCCACCAGCGCAGCAGACCGATCGCCAAACCACCCAGCAACGGAATCAGGCCGATCGTCCAATGCCCCCAAATTGNAAAAAAAGCTGGAAACATCGCCAAACATCAGCCGATGCACAGTATGGATCAGGGAGCGAAATAGCACGACGCCAACGCCTGCCCCAAGACCAACCAAAACAGCCAGCAGCAAAACCACCGTTTCCGGGGATGGCTGCAAGCGGCTCAACACCTGACTCAGAAATGGTACAGATGCAGGCGGTGTTTCAGATGGCTTTTGGGCATCAGCAGGTTGCTGCATGGGCGATCGGAGGAATGAATGAGAGCCAGTTCAGCACAGGCATCCGGACATTAGATCAACAATTTCTATTGTGCTGGATAGCGCCCTAGAATGCCGACAAAATCTGGAAAAGCGAGATTTCTCCCTAACTTGCGATCGTCCTGTGCTATCCTAGAAAAGTTGTCTAAACTTCCGCACATTCAGGATTTCGGGTGTTTTGCAATCAAGATACGCCTGAGTGGAGGATTAACCCGAAAGGAGCTTAAAAAAATATGCCAGTTGTTTCGTTGGCTCAATTGTTGGAGTCTGGGGTTCACTTTGGTCACCAGACCCGTCGCTGGAACCCGAAGATGTCTCCCTACATCTACACTGCCCGCAATGGGGTTCACATCATTGACTTGGTGCAAACCGCTCAGTTAATGGAATCAGCCTATACCTATCTGCGGAATGCTTCAGAACAAGGGAAGCGGGTTCTGTTTGTGGGAACCAAGCGGCAGGCGGCAGGCATTATTGCTCAAGAAGCGCTCCGCTGCGGCTCTTTTTATGTGAACCAGCGCTGGTTGGGCGGAATGCTGACCAACTGGGCAACCATTAAAACCCGGGTTGAGCGGCTGAAAGAGTTGGAACGTCGGCAAGAAACGGGCGCGCTCGATCTGCTGCCTAAGAAAGAAGCAGCGATGCTGCGGCGCGAGTTGGAAAAGCTGCAAAAGTATTTGGGCGGCATTCGCGGTATGCGTAAAGTGCCGGATATTGTGATTATTGTCGATCAGCGTCGAGAGTATAACGCCGTCCAGGAATGTCAGAAGCTAAGTGTACCGATCGTTTCGTTGTTGGATACCAACTGCGATCCCGACACCGTGGATATTCCAATTCCCGCAAATGATGATGCGATCCGTTCGATTAAGCTGATCGTTGGTCGTTTGGCTGATGCAATCTATGAAGGTCGTCATGGTCAACTCGAAGCTGAAGATGACTATGAAGATTACGAAGAAATTGCAGATGATGACATTGAATATGACGACAGCGAATTCGCTGAAGACGACGAAGAGACAGAAGAATAAGAGATAGCCCATGGGAGGGACAATTGAGCGGTTGAGCTGCGATTAGCTCTCCTCCCAGCAGCCGTCTTTTCTGCTAAATCTTTCACCCAAGAACCTATAGGGGCGTAGTTTGAATACGTCTTGGTAAACTTATTTAGACAGGATTGAAGCAACAATGGCGGATATACCAGCAAAACTCGTTAAGGAACTGCGGGATAAGACAAACGCAGGATTTGGAGACTGTAAAAAAGCGCTTGAAGCAACCGATGGCGATATCGAAAAGGCCATTGAGTGGCTGCGGCAGAAAGGGATTACTTCTGCGGAAAAGAAAGCAGGCAAGATCACTGCAGAAGGATTGGTTGGCAGCTACATTCACACGGGCGGGCGCGTTGGTGTGTTGGTAGAAGTCAACTGCCAAACTGACTTTGTGGCCCGTAACGAAGCCTTCCAGGCCCTGGTGAAGGATGTGGCGATGCAGATTGCGGCTTGCCCCAACGTGGAATATGTCAAGGCAGACGACATTCCAGCAGATGTGGTTGCCAAGGAAAAAGAGATCGAAATGGGTCGGGATGACCTGGGCAACAAACCCGATAATGTGAGGGAAAAAATCGTTGCCGGTCGGATCGAGAAGCGTCTGAAAGAACTTTCTTTGCTCGAACAGCCCTACATTAAAGACCAAAGTATTACTGTAGCGGACCTTGTGAAGCAAACGATCGCCAATTTGGGTGAAAACATCCAGATCCGTCGTTTCGTTCGCTTTGTTATGGGCGAAGGCATCGAGAAGGAAGAAAGCGATTTTGCGGCTGAAGTGGCGGCCCAAACGGGATCTGCTGCCCCTGCTGCGGAGCCTGCCCCTGCGGCAAGTGAGCCCGAACCTGTGGCAGAACCTGAACCTGTGGCAAGTGAGCCTGAATCTGCTGCAGAACCTGAACCTGTAGAACCCGAACCTGTGGCAAGTGAGGCTGCACCTGCGAGTGAACCAGAGGCCAAAGGGTTTGCCAAAGCTGAAGCAAAAGCCGACAAGAAGTCTGGCAAGAAGAAAAAGAAATAGAACCGATCGTGGTTTTGTAGACCAGCGAATCTGAAGTTCGAAGATGGGTAATGGGCTATGGTAGGAAAGACCGATCGCCTGTTACCCATTTTTATATACCCGTAAAATAGAGCTGGAAGTCAAAAAAGGTTGAATTTATGGTCAGATCCGTCGAGCAGATTGCCCAGGAAATTGCTGCTTTAGATCAAACGGTCGCGACATTAAGTCAAGCCTTTTATGGGGCCTATCAGAAGTATTTAGCTGCTCTCGGTTCAGCGATGCGGCAGCAGTTAGTGATTGCGGCCTATCATGTTTGCACCAGAGGTTACCCAGAGCAGTTTTTAAAGCTCTCATTGGCGCAACGCCAGGATTTGCAACAGTCGCTGCGACGCCTCGGCAAACAGGCTGAAGCTGATTTGATGGCTTGTTTAAAACCGATCGAACCAGAATCCTCCAATACTGCTGAAGCACTGTCAGAGTCAGAGTCAGAGGCGCTGGCTGAACTAAAAATGAGTCTTGCCAAAGCGGGCGAGGAATCGATGGAATTATCGGACTCTGCTTTCTTTGAATTGAGTGCTTCTTTAGAAGCAGGTGCAGAGGCCCTTTTGCTGCCTTCTGATCTCGTCCTAGAAATGCGTTTATCCGATCACCCAGACAGTCAGGACTCAGAAAATTCGGCAATGACAGCAGAACAATCGATGGCTGAGGAAGAAAACCCTCAGATGGACAGTCAGGACGATGCTGTAGATCCGATCCCGTCTCATGAGGCGACTGCCAGTTCGGAGGAGGATGCTTCAAGTGATGCCAATCCTACAGACGAATTGCCTCGTCCCCTGCAACCCAAAGATATTGCGCGCTGGCAAGCCCGACTGGAGGGCAAAATTACTGAAACTTTGCAGGAACTTTCTCATACAACCAATCGCGTTCTGCAACAGGCCAACATCTTGCCCCATCGCCTCCCCGAACCTGTGCTGGAAGTAGCCACAAAAGCAGACCTCTCTTCGGAAACCACTGCCAGTCCTCCTAATCTACTCAACTTGCTGATTGAATCTGACTCTGATCAAGACAAGCCCGCCATGACTCAGGTGATGGCTATCCGGCTACGGCTCTCAGAGCTGGAATTTGGTGATGCCACCACAGCAGCCCACCGATCGCAGTTGCGGCAGTTGATGGCGCAATTGAGCAAATGGGGCCGTGAATATCAACGCAAGCAGAAAGAATATGCGATCGCTCAGGCCGAAACCGCATGGCGATCGAGCTGGTTTGAGGGCGATTAATCTTTGCCATCTTGAATCTTCGCCCCTTGGAATCTTCGCTACCCTGAAAAGGTGATTTGATTTGGGTGAAGGCTCAATGCTGGACTGGGTTCGATTGCAAAAGGCACTTTCGGTAGAAGCAGAGCGGGGTTTCAATGATTTGATGGGAAGCCAATACCGCTTTAGCGAGTTTCTCAGCCTCAGCCTGAATCAACCGCCTTCTGATTTGCCGATCGCAGAACAGCAGCGCCTCAAAACGCTCGCCGATGATTTCGCAGGCTATGCGGATTTGGGATTTGCCCAGCGGCAGCACTTGATTGCAGAAGCACGCCGGATTCTTCATCAGGTCCGACGAGTTTTAGAAGACCAGGCAACACCAGCCGATCAGCCAACGGTTGCAGAAGCAGTCTCTGGTAGAACTGCCGCAGCTACTAAAATTCGGGCTACTCAGCCTAAAACTACACCCCTGGTTGAAACCAAAGCTAAAGTTGCGGTCAAGCTCGATCAGGCTGTTACCTATTTACCTGGCATTGGAGCCAAAAATAGTGAGCGATTGGCCAAATTGGGGCTATTTACCGTTAAGGATTTGTTGTTCTACTACCCCCGCGATCACATTGACTATGCCCGTCAGGTAAGAATTCGCGATTTAGTGGCTGGCGCAACGGTGACGATCGTCGCAACGGTCAAGCGCTGCAATTGTTTCACCAGTCCCCGCAACAGCAAACTGACGATTTTTGAATTGGTGGTGCGCGATCACACCGGCCAGCTCAAATTAAGCCGCTTTTATGCAGGCAGTCGCTATCACAATCGGGGTTGGCAAGAGCAGCAGAAAAAGCTCTATCCCGTCGGAGCTGTGGTTGCCGCTTCGGGATTGGTAAAAGAATCGAAAATGGGCCTGACGCTGGAAGATCCGCAGCTTGAGGTGATCGATCATTCCGATGCCTCGATCGACTCTTTGAAAGTGGGACGGGTGGTGCCGATTTATCCATTGACTGAGGGCGTCGGAGCGGACGTAGTACGCAAAGCAGTTGTGGCAGCGCTTCCGGCTGTAACTCAGCTTCAGGATCCGTTACCGGAAGGATTGCGTCAAAAACAGGATCTGGTGGGTTTACAGCAGGCGATCGGCCACATTCACTTTCCACCCGATTCTGCCGCATTAGAAGCCGCGCGTAAACGGTTGGTGTTTGACGAATTTTTCTATCTGCAGCTTGGTCTGCTGAAGCGCCGCATGGCCCAGCGCCAAAACCAGATTAGTGCGCCGCTTGCTCCGACTGGACAGCTAATCGACGAGTTCTATCAGGTGCTGCCTTTTCAGCTCACGAATGCCCAGCAGCGGGTTGTCAATGACATATTGAATGACTTGCAGCAAACTGCGCCGATGAATCGACTGGTACAGGGCGATGTTGGTTCTGGAAAAACAGTTGTGGCAGTAATTGCGACTTTAGCGGCGATTCAGGCAGGTTATCAGGCGGCCCTGATGGCTCCAACCGAAGTGTTAGCCGAGCAGCATTACCGCAAGTTGGTGAGCTGGTTTAATTTGCTGCATTTACCCGTGGAATTGTTGACCGGCTCAACTCGTACCGCCAAACGTAAACAGCTTCTGAGCCAGCTTGCCACCGGAGAATTGCCCTTGCTAGTCGGTACCCATGCTCTGATCGAAAATCCAGTGCAGTTTCACAAATTGGGTTTGGTGGTGATCGACGAGCAGCATCGGTTTGGCGTGCAGCAGCGAGCCAAGTTACAGCAAAAGGGTGACTTTCCCCATGTGTTGACCATGACAGCCACTCCAATTCCGCGCACCTTAGCCCTGACGCTGCATGGCGATCTGGATGTGAGCCAAATTGATGAGTTGCCGCCGGGACGCCAGCCCATTCAAACCACTATGCTAACCGGACGCGATCGCTCCCATGCTTACGATCTGATCCGGCGAGAGGTGGCTCAGGGTCGGCAAGTCTATGTGGTGCTGCCGCTGGTTGAAGAATCGGAAAAGCTGGATCTGAAATCGGCGATCGATGAATATCAGCATCTCCAGGAAGGGGTTTTTCCAGAATTCAAAGTTGGGTTGCTGCATGGCCGCATGACTTCGGCTGAGAAAGATGAAGCAATCACCCAATTCCGCGATAATGTGACGCAAATTCTGGTGTCTACAACAGTGGTTGAAGTGGGCGTGGATGTGCCAAACGCGACGGTGATGTTAATTGAACATGCAGAACGGTTTGGCCTATCCCAATTGCACCAGTTGCGGGGTCGAGTCGGACGCGGTGCCGCGCAATCGTTTTGTTTGTTGATGAATAGCTCCAAAGCAGAAATGGCTCGGCAGCGGCTCAATGTATTAGAACAGTCGCAGGATGGGTTTTTCATTTCTGAAATGGATTTGCGTTTCCGGGGACCGGGTGAAGTATTAGGCACACGCCAGTCAGGCTTACCGGATTTTGCGCTGGCCAGCCTCGTCGAAGATCAGGAAGTTTTGTCGATCGCACGGGAAGCCGCAGAAAGGGTGATCGAACTGGATCCGCTGCTGGAACGCTGGCCGCTGATGCAAACCGAATTGGCCTATCGCTACCAAAAACTGATGGGTGGCACAATTTTGACCTGACGAATGTCCGATCGCAGTATTGCTGTTATTTCCCGCTATGCGCAGGCTCCTGACTCAATCGATCGGACGATACGCAAATGCCCGATCGCAGGGCATGAGCAATCCCCCAACTGGATCATCATTTGGCAGGAGGAATCATAGTTCTGGGAATTCTATAGTGAAACTATCAGCAAAGCACAATTCACTTCACATCTGGTTAGGAAAAGCCTCGAATGAACATGAATCGGCAGTTGGCACAACAAGAAGCAAGGCGTATGCACCGTGAAAATATGCTGCGTACCCTACTCCAACGTTTGGAAGCAGCAAAGGCAAGTCGGAATGAAACCCTGATTGAGCAGCTAGAGCAAGAAAAAAAAGAACTTGGGCTGTGAGTTCCTAAAAATTTAGATTAATAATTCCAATCGTCACTCGTGTTAAAGACTTGAAATAGGAGCATTGGTCGATCGCTCAGCAAACATTGCTCAGTTCGAGGAAATGCTCCCGTTTCTGTTAAGATTATTTAGACTTTACGTTATGCCTGATTGTCAGCTAATACCTGCTGAATGATAGTTGTCAGTTGCTTGAGTTTAACTGGTTTAGTGAGATATTCATTTGCACCAGCATCTAAACAGCGTTCTCGATCGCCTGTCATCGCTAGCGCAGTAAGAGCAATGATCGGCACATCCTTGAAGAAAAGCTTACAGCGAATCTGCTGAATCGTTTGCAATCCGTTCATTCCTGGCATTTGAATATCCATCAAGATGAGATCGGGTTGCTGCAACCGGACTAAATTAATTGCTTCTTGTCCGTGGCGTGCCACAACAAGACGATAGCCTTTTGCATTCAGGTAGCTAGAGATAGTCTGAATATTTGCTTCATCATCTTCCACTAACATAATCAAAGGGACAGAGTCTTCCAAGTGAGTTAAAGGTCTAGAACTAGCAGCTTTCACAGCTACACCTGTTAATTCACGTTCGGATTTACCTAAAAACTCATCTGACGATAGATTCGTCGTTCCAGAACCTGGCTTAGATAGAGGAAGTATTCCTTCAACTGGTAAGTCTGGGCAAGGCAAATCCACCCAAAAGCAGCTTCCCACCCCCACTTCACTGGTCATCTCGACCTTACCGCCATGCAGTTCCACAATTTGCTTAACAAGGGCTAAACCTAAACCCGTTCCTTCATAGTTGCGGTTTAAACCACCATCAATTTGAATAAAGGGCGAAAATAGCTTGGAGTGATGTTTGGCCGCAATGCCAATGCCAGTATCCACTACCGTAAAGCGGACAAAGCGAGCTTTTTTTTGATGGAGATGAGTTAAAGTTTCTACGGTAACTTCGAGAGTTACTTTCCCCCCTTCTGGCGTAAATTTGATAGCATTGCTGAGCAAATTGATTAACACTTGGCGAATCCGCAGTTCATCAATCACCAAGTTGGGCAAATCGGCAGACAGTTGCACTTGTAGCTGAATGTGCTTTTTCAGGGCTTGCTGTTTGATAAAGCCTAAACTTGATTGGCACAATGGCTCAATTGCGGTGGGAATGCAGTTAAGTTCGATCTGTCCAGACTCAATTTTTGCCAAATCTAGGATGTCGCTAATCAGTATCAGCAAATGAGCACCACTTCCTTCGATCGTTCGCAAAATTTCTTGTTGCTGGGGATTAATCTGGCCGAATACTTCTTCCTGTAAGCCTTCTGTCAATCCTAAAATCGCATTCAGGGGAGTGCGAAGCTCATGGCTCATATTTGCTAAAAAATTGTCTTTGAGTCGGTTGGATTGAACTAGGCCGATATTCGCTTCCTGAAGCTGCTGTAAAAGAGCATTCTGCCGCTCCATCATGCAGAAGAAAGCATCCGATAACCGACTAATTTCATCTTTGGATTGAATCAAATTTTCTTCCTGAACCAGTGTGGCATCACAGACCTCTAAAATGGGTTGCAACCGTTGATTGAGAAAGCGGACAAATAGTGAAACTACCACAGCCAAGATAATTCCGGCTACAAATGTTGCAAGAATAGCGCCAGACAAAGCTGGTTTGACTACTGCCGCATAGGGAACAGCCTGCAACATCACCCATTGGCTGCTTGGCACCTTTTGGTAAACCCAGTAACTCTTGGTTGAATTTGATTCTAAATACCCCTGGAATTTTCCCTGGTCTAGTTCATGCTGAATCTCTTGCCAAGTTGATTTTAATGCTGGGATTGAAGCGATATTCTCTAATTTAGAGGCTTTGATCGGCTCAGGAGAATAACTCAAAAGCGTTCCTGTTTGTGTCACCAATGCATAATAGGTTGAATCAGAAGAGAGCGGTTTGGTTTGGCTCAGATCTTTGATGTTGATGTCACCATTCATGATGGCAATCATGTTGCCCCGTCGATCCCGAATCGGACCAGCAAAGGTCATTAAAGGAATGGGATAAACCTCATTCAGATAAGGCTCTGACCAGAAGAAATGGTCTGCTCTAACGGCCTCTGTGTAGTACTGCAATTCAGGATATTGATCAGCCTGCCATAAATCAACCAGACTAAATTTGGCATCCCCTGCAACTTTTCTACCCCGGTTGGGCTGTGATTCTTCAACGTAAGGACCGAACCACTGCCGATCGACCAAACCTTGAGGCAGTTGCATCACCCCAAAACCGGTAATGAGGTTGGGGCGGGCAGGCAAAAAGGACAGAACTAATTGTTCATATGCTTTGGGTGACCGTACACCACTTTCTTGTAAAAAGGCTGTTGCTGCAACCAGGCTCTTCAAAAAACTTTCGCTACTGCGCAGTTCAGCATCTAGTTCTCTGACTTTCACATCTGTTTCTGCCGTGAGTTGAAGTAGCCTAACAGATTTCAGTTCACGGTAGAATAAAGTCCCCAATCCTCCAAGTCCCACCGTAGCAGCAGCCATCACTGCTAAAAACAGCCGAGTGCCGATCGAAGACAACCCAAATTTTACTGATTTTACTGGTTTGTCGCTGGCTGAATGGGCTTTCATGTTTATTGTGG
The DNA here is from genome assembly GCA_002796835.1 of Elainella saxicola E1. Taxonomy (GTDB): domain Bacteria; phylum Cyanobacteriota; class Cyanobacteriia; order Elainellales; family Elainellaceae; genus Elainella; species Elainella saxicola. The sequence goes on from LUGL01000130.1 coordinate 24,673, forward strand.
AATTGTTAAGTGACGCTTAGCAAAAATTGTCGGAACATAGTTTTAACAGAAGTGATCAAATTATTTAAGTTGTATCTAGTTATTTAAGCTGCATCTAGCCCGCTTCAGGATTTTCAGGGGTTGGGTGAGAGAGTGCCTAAAATAGGGAAATTAAATCATGGGATTTGTGTATCAACTTTTGTTGCAGCTAAATGCTGCTGGATCGTAGTTACCAACTGCTTGAGTCTGACTGGTTTGGTCAGATAATCATTTGCTCCTCCTTCCAAACATTTTTCCCGATCGCCTGTCATCGCTAACGCCGTCAGCGCAATAATTGGGACTGCATCTAATTGAGCATGAGTACGGATTTGGCGAATGGCTTCTAGACCATCCATTCCTGGCATTTGAATATCCATTAAAATCAAGTCTGGCTGCTGTGTTCTTGCCAACTCGATCGCTGCTTCTCCATGCTTGGCCAACAGAATGCGATATCCCTTCGCTTCCAGATAACCAGAAACAGTGCTGATGTTCGCTTCATTATCTTCGGCTAGCAAAATTAAGGGAGCTTCTTGCGCTTCTTCCTCCGCAGGAGCATCCTTCAGCGTTGGTGTGATTAACGATTCTTCTCCAAGGGCCTCAGTCTCCCAAGACCGATCGGGAGTGCAAGGGAGTTCAATTGTAAAACAGCTTCCCTCTCCTAATTTGCTGGTGATCTTAACGTTTCCCCCATGCAGCTCAACAATGCGTTTGACCAATGCCAATCCCAACCCCGTGCCAGTATATTGTCGGTTCAGAGCGCTATCAATTTGAACAAAAGGTTGAAATAGTTTGTGAATATGCTCAGGCGCAATCCCAATCCCTGTATCAGTGATAGAAAAGCAAATCCAGGAGTCAACCTTTGTACCTGCTTTACGGTCTTGACTGTTGACTTCTAGGGTGATTTTCCCTCCTGCTGGCGTGAATTTCATAGCGTTATTGAGCAAATTGATTAACACCTGGCGGATTCGTCGTTCATCTACGACTAAAGCAGGCAATTGGTTAGGCAATTTGACCTCAAGCTGAATATTTTTTTGGTATGATTGCTGCCTGATAAATACCAGACTGGATTGGCAAAGAGAATGAATAGAGGTCGAGGTATAGTTTAAGTCAATCTGCCCCGCTTCAATTTTGGCAACATCAAGAATATCATTGATCAATTCCAGCAGATGAGAGCCACTCCGATCGATCGTTTGCAAGGCTTTGAGTTGCCGATCGTTCATTGCTCCAAATACTTGCTCTTGTAAACCTTCAGTCATGCCTAAAATGGCATTAAGCGGTGTACGCAGTTCGTGGCTCATGTTGGCCAAAAACTCATCTTTAAGACGAGTCGCCCGCAGCAATTCAGCATTCGTTTTTTCCAAACGCTGTTCATATTCTTTGTGAACTCGCATATCTCGCATAATGGTTGAGAAGAATTCAATTTCTCCCTGGGGCGATCGGTGAGCTAGAATCAATTGAGAAACTGGAATTTCTTGGCCTTCTGCATCTAACAATACATTTTCCCCCAGCCAGCTTCCTTGAGCGAGCGCCGTCGGAACAGCCATCTGTTCCATCATCTCAACTGCCCATTCAGGATGGTAGTTTGAAGGTCCTTGCCGCTTGACCTCTATATCACTACTCAAACCTCGCAACCGTTTCAAAGCCGTATTATTCCAAATCGCAGTTCCAACTAAATCTGCAATCATAATATAGTCTGTTGAAGCTTCTAAAAGCGTAATCAAACGGCTCTGTTCTTGTTGCAAACGCTTGCGATCGGTAATATCTTGAGCTGTCCCAACCACCAACTTCACTTGTCCCTCAGCATCACGGCTGAAAACAGAATCTCGGCTACAGAGCCAGTGCCATTCTCCATTCACATCTCTTAAACGAAATTCATTCTCGACAATTTCGCCATCCTGAGCGGCTGCGAGCTGATGCTGAAAAGCTGGCAAAATAACCCTGAGATCATCAGAGTGCATCAAAGTTTGGGGAAATGCGCTTCCCATCTGCTGAATCTCCTCAGGACTATAGCCCAAGAGGAAGCGGATCTCTCGATTGACATAGATGTTACGCTGTTCTTGCAAGTCATATAGGTAAAGCAGATTAGGTGAGGCTTCAGCAATCTGTTGAATAAAACGCTGACTTTCTTGCAGCGCCAGTTCTGCTTGTTTGCGATCGTCGATATTGGTTAAAGCCCCTTGCATCGCAATCACTTCCCCTTCAGAATTCATAATGGGTGTTGCATTGATGCTTACCCAGAGATAGTAATTATTGTGGTGGCGATGCCGAAATTCAGCATGGCCTACCATCTGCCCTGCCAGGACAGCATTCTGATGCTCAATCATCGTGGGCACATCATCCGGATGAATGAGATCGAGGAAAGATTTACCAATCCAGTCGCTTGGTTTAAATTCAAAGAATGTCTGAAATTGGGGTGAAAGATAAGTAAATTTTCCATCTTTACTGCATGACCAGATCAGATCATTCATTCCTTCTACCAATCGACGGAATTTAGCTTCACTTTCCGTCAATTGGCATTCCATTTGTTTCCGATCGCTAATATCTACAACCACACAAATCGTTTGCTCCTCTGAGCCTGGAAGCACGGCTGCTCCAACTATGACGGGGAGCCGACTCCCATCTTTGCAGTAATATTCCTTCTCCCAAGGCTCCATCCTGCCATTGCGCGTCAGGCAATCTATTGCAACCACATCAGCAGAGACATGTTCTGGTGGTGTCATCCTATCCCACCGAATTTCTCCAGCCTCTAGTTCTGCTCTGGTGTAGCCAATCATCTGTAAAAAGCGATCGTTGGCGTTGGTGATTTGTCCCTGAAAATCAGCAAATATCATGCCGACTACATTAGAATCAAACATGCGGCGGAAGCGAAGTTCACTGGCTTGTAAATCTAGTTCTGCCTGTCTGCGAGCAGTGATATTTTGGTAAGTTCCCAAAACCCCAATCACTTCACCCATCAAGTTATGCAGGGGAATTTTATTGGTCTCTAACCAGAGCTGATTGCCATTCGCTTGAATCTGGGTTTCGATGATGCCTAGCTTCGCTTCGCCCGTATTCATCACTTGCTGATCATCAATTCGGTAAGCTTCAGCTTCAGCTTGTCCCCAAGGCATGTCATAGTCAGTTTTGCCAATGATGTCTGAGACTGAGGTTAAACCTGCAGCAGTTAGAAAATTGCGGTTAGCTCCTAAATAAACTGAATTTCGATCCTTCCAGAATACAGCTAGAGGGAACGAATCAAGCACCGTTTGCAGAAATTGCTGAGACTCATAAAGCGCATTCTCAGCCTGCTTGCGATCGGTAATATCAGTATCTGAACCGCTCATACGAATAATTTGCCCGGATCCATCTCGCAGAGCCTGTGCCCGATCGAGAACCCACATATAGCTGCCATCTTTGCGCTTCACCCGATACTCGATTTCAAAAAACTCGGTTCGACCGGCAAAATGCTCATCAACAGCCGCCATCACGCGATCGTAGTCATCCGAATGAATTCGACTCAAGCATTCATCGGGTGAATCACCAATTTCATGATCCTGAAAGCCACGCATTCGTTTCCATCGGCTAGAGAAGAAAACTTTGCTATTTCTTAAATCCCAATCCCAAATTCCATCATTGGTTCCCCTCAAAGCTAACTGCCAACGTTCTTCACTTTCATGGAGAGCGGCAGTTCGTTCTACAACACGTTGCTCTAATTCTTGAGTTAACTTTTCTAGATCCCGGTTTGCTTGGTCTCGTTCAATCGCAATGCCAGCAATGTTTGCAGCCACGGCAACAATGAAGAGATTTTTTTCAGTCGGTGTATAAGTCTCATGGTGGTAAACCGCGAAGGTGCCTAATACCCGATGTTCGCTGGTCATGATAGGAACCGACCAACAAGCTCGCAGATTATGGGCTAATGCCAACTCCTTAAAGTCCTGCCAAAGTACATCGTTCGCAATATCACTGACGATGACTGATTGACCTCGAAAAGCTGCTGTTCCACAAGAACCGATACCTTCCCCGATCGCAACGCCGTTGATCGCTTGTGTATAGGCCAACGGTAAATGAGGTGCAGCACCATGGTGTAACCTCCCCTCGTTACACAGCAAAATTGAACAGGGTGCACCATCTAATTGCTCTTCCATCGATCGGATCAGCATATCTAATACTTTAGGAAGCGGCTCTCCTTTGGCAATTTGTTCTAAAATCGCTCTCTGAATTTCTAGCAATAACTCTGCTTGATCCCGCTCAGCTTCATCACGTTTCCGCTCACTGATATCTCGGACTAGCCAACGTAAACAGGTCACAGCGTTGGAGTCATCGTAAATCGGCACAACCGTTATCTCAGCAGGAAATGGATTTCCCTGTTGGGAATATAGAATCACTTCCCAAATCTGTTTTTGACCTCGAAGCACGAGTCGATGCAGCCGAGTATAAAAGAGGGAATAATCTTGTTCATGCATAAACCGCACGAAAGCTTGATCGATCAAGTCAGACTGTGAAACTGCTAGCTGGTTGGCGATCGTGCAGTTAGCCATTTGAATCACACCTGAAGGATTCGTGACCAAGTAGCCATCCGGCGCAAAGTCAAATAGATCTTGGTATTTTGGGTCTACATATTGTTGAGTGTTCTGGGATCCCGATTGCTGTTCAGTCAGGTTTAATGCTTCAAGTCCTGCCTCAGTCTGAGATTCTTCGATCGGAGATGCGGAAGCCTCTAACTGTAGAATATGTTGTGCTAATCCTTGAGTTAAGTTACTTTGGGCCAACAGTCCAACCGGGCGATCGTGATCATCTAAAATGATCAAATAGCGAATTTGGTAACGTTGGAATAAAAGCAGCGTATGGCGAATGTCAGTCATCGCAGACTCATGCAGGGTAATCACTGGATGACCGATCATCGAGCGAAGGGACAACTGGCCTAAAGCTGTGGATTGAGCCGTAATTTGGACAATATCTGGTTCCGTCAAGAGACCCATTAAGTTGCTTTGCCCCGGATGAGATGCTTCATGTTCAGCCACGAGCACATAGCTTGAACCTGTTTCAGCCATCAGCGCGATCGCTTCTAGCATCGTTGTATCCGGCGCAATCATGGGCAGGGTACGGACGATCGCAGCCTGGAGAATTGCAGATTGGACATCGTGGGGCAGCAGCTCAGTGATCATAAGCACCTTTCTAGGGAACAAGCAGGGTTTGAATGGTTTGAGAGAGCTCTTTCATGCGTACCGGTTTAGCTAGATATGCATTTGCACCAGCATCCAGACATTTTTGGCGATCGTCCGTCATGGCGAGTGCTGTCAGAGCAATGATGGGGACTGTATCTAATTGAGCATCTGTGCGGATTTGGCGAATGGCTTCTAGCCCATCCATTCCTGGCATCTGGATATCCATTAAAATCAAGTCGGGTTGGTGCTCTCTGGCCAACTCGATCGCTGCTTGACCATGTTTAGCTAATAAAATGCGGTAACCTTTTGCTTCCAGGTAGTTCGCAACCGTATAAATGTTGGCTTCGTTATCTTCGGTCAACAAAATTAAAGGAGCCTGGTCAACAGCTTCAACCATTGTTTCACTAACCGGAGCGGGACTTAGGATAGGAATTGCCCGATGTCCGTTCTGGGCTGCCTTGTTCGAGCATAGGGAACCATTGGATGCAGTGGGAAGATCGATTGTAAAACAACTGCCGACTCCCAGCTCACTCGTCAAACCAACCTTGCCCCCATGCAGTTCCACAATCCGCTTGACTAGGGCTAATCCCAATCCTGTGCCCGTATACTGTCGATTCAAGGCACTGTCAATTTGGACGAAGGGTTGGAACAGTTTGGAAATGTGCTCAGGAGCTATGCCAATCCCCGTGTCAGTCACCAAGAAGCGAATCCAGTACCCCATAGTGGATATTTCCGGAAGCTCTTGATTTTCCGTTTCTGTTTCCCAGAGTTGCACTTCCAGAGTCACTCGTCCGCCTTCAGGGGTGAATTTCACGGCATTATTGAGCAGGTTGATTAGCACCTGACGAATCCGGCGTTCGTCAATCAGGAGTTCAGATAAGTTGGCAGGCAGTTTAAGATGCAACTGAATTTGTTTTCGGAGGGCCTGCTGTTTGATGAACATGAGACTAGACTGACAAAGATGTTCAATGGAAGTTTGGGCACAGTCCAATTCCATCTGTCCGGCCTCAATCTTAGCGACATCCAGCACATCGTTGATTAATTCAAGCAGGTGATTGCCACTCCGTTCGATCGTCTGGAGTGCTTTGCCTTGTCGATCGTTCACTTCACCCAAGATTTGTTCTTGCAAACTCTCAGTCATTCCCAAAATTGCGTTGAGGGGCGTACGCAGTTCATGGCTCATGGTTGCGAGAAACTCATCTTTAAGACGAGTAGCACGGATCAGTTCTTCGTTCGTCAGATGTAGTTGCACTTCTGCTTGTTTGCGTTCTGTGATATCTGTGATCGTACCGATCGCTCTGATAGCTTTCCCCTTGTTATCTCGCACAGCTTGTCCTCTTGACAAGAACCAGCGGGGAATACCAGTTCCATTGAGAAGACGGTGTTCACAGGAGAACTCTGGTGTATTTCCGGCTAAATGGGCCTGCAGTGCATGCAAAAAAGCATCCCGATCGTCCAAGTAAAGTCCGTTTACCCAGGCATCAAACTGGTGAGGCAGCTCAAGATCGGTATATCCTAACCAATCCTGAAGACCCTGATCGAGTAAAAACGTATCCGATTGAATATCCCAATCCCATACCCATACTTTAGTAGAGCGAGTTGCCAGCTCATAGCGTTGAGCAACCTCAGCATATCTACGCTCAGCAATCTCCAACTCCATCTGCTTATAAGCTTTCAATTGCTCAAAGNACTGCAGCAAACGTTGATCCTAGAAAGCCAATTTCGTTGTTTGGTAAAGCAGGCAGAGAAAATTGACCCTGATCTTCACTTTGAGCAATCGCTAGATTGATTTGAGCGAGTGGAAATAAAATTAATCGCTGAATCAGCCAGCCCATAAACACTAAAATAAAAACGGCACTGCCTGTCATGACTGCAATGGAAAATAGAACACTTTGCAATGCTTCTTGTTCCATTTGTTGCAGATCCATGACTGCGATCGCCACCCCTCGATGGTTCGACAGCACATGAGAATTATATTTGCCCTCACGTTTTGATTGATTGAAGAGGGTGCTGCTAAACGGCAAAAGATGGACAATGACCGGTTTGTCATGCAAAACGATACGAACATTCGCCTCTACTCCCTCCTCCGAGACTTTTTGTAAGACTGAGGCAAGGGGAGGGTGCAGTGTAGCATAGCGACGATCTTTGATCCCATCCGTTTCAAATGCATTACTATGTGCTAGCAAAATTCCATCAGGACCGACAATTGAGACCTCAATCACCGTCGGTAGCGTTGCATAGTTTTGCACTAGACGTTCCACGAGATATGTTTCTTGCGTCTCGATCAATCCTTCAGAAGCAAATTCGAGCCCTTGAGTAATTGCTGCTGCCCGCTGTTGAACATGTTGTTCTAAGTTACGTCGTAAAGAGGTGTAGGCAATAAAGGATGTTCCAAGTCCAATCAGCATTAAAGATGCACCAAAACTACTCAACAATTGCTGAGAGAGCTTGCGATGAGAAGATGAGGTGCGCTTTTTCATGACTGCCAGTTTTGAGTTGCCTTGATGATCGGTTCAGCATTAAGTTCCAGGTCTTTGCGAAGAATTCGCCCATGGCGCAAGTCTGCTGATAACAATTGGTAAGTTTCTTGATAGGTTCTGTTTAACCGACCGTCATCAAACATCCAATGATTCATCACCAGGTCACCTTTCTTAAGGCCCTTGTAATCTTCTGCAAATTGCTCTGGGGTTGTGCCAGTTCGCTTAGCAACAACCGAAAAGACTTCCTGCGGCTTAGTTTCAACTGCCTCCATCACTTCAAACCAAACTTTGATGAAACGAACCAACTCATCTTGCTTGGTTGTCATAATGCTGGAGCGAGTCGTCAAGCCGTCGATCACGAGGCTATCGACATCTGCAGTGGTATAAATCACCCTCCCTCCCACAGATTTTGCTGTGTCTGCTAACGTTGGCTCCCATAGAACCGCAGCACTAATTTGATTCTGCTTCAACATCTCTATGGCACGCTCATTTTCAACATCAACAATTTCTACATCTTGGGGTTTCATTTGGTTAGCCTTAAGCGCTTCCAGCAAAATCAAATGAGAAACCGTACTCAATTTGGTACTGACTTTTTTACCTTTTAGATCTTTTACAGAATTGATGCCAGGCCGAGCAGCAATGCCATCAGAACCATAAGAAATATTCACAACCAGAACAAATACAGGCTTTTCTTCTGTTGGATCAACCTGCATCACTTCCGCTAAAGGAACAAAACTGGCATCCTGTGAACCTCGCATCGTTGCTCGGATATTATCTTGCTGATTGTTAAACCGGACGAATTCCACATCTAGACCCTGCTGGCGAAATAGTCCTGTCTCCTGGGCATATAAAGCGATTTGATAACCAGGCCAGGTATTCATCCCTACCTTGAAAGGTTTTAAGCGACTAGAAGGATAGAAACTACATCCTTTAATGCCAATTGCTACCCAAATAAACAAACAAACGAGAAATAAGAAGCGAAAAGGTTTGCATTTCATACACTACGAGGTCCAATCTTGAAAAAATACTTTATTGCATCGTTAAAAACAGTTGAATTGTGGCAGCGAGTTGTTTCAATTTCACGGGTTTAGCCAAATAATCATTGGCTCCGGCGGCTAAACAGTGTTCTCGATCGCCCGTCATGGCCAGTGCCGTCAAAGCAATGATTGGAATATTAACCAGATTCGGATCGCTGCGGATGCGCTCAATTGCCTCTAGACCATCCATTCCTGGCATTTGAATATCCATCAACATCAAGTCTGGCTGCTGTGTTCTCGCTAACTCGATCGCCGCTTCTCCATGTCTGGCCAACAGAATGCGATATCCCTTCGCTTCCAGATAACCAGAAATGGTGCTGATGTTCGCTTCGTTGTCTTCGGCTAACAAGATTAAAGGTTGTTTAGTCCCCAAAGCTGCATCCAGCGTTTGCGTCACTTCCTGGTTACTGATTTTTTTCTCAGGCGATAGAGCGATATCCGGAGCACAGGGAAGATCGATCGCGAAACAGCTACCCACTCCCAGTTCGCTGATGACACTAACGCTACCCTCATGCAATTCCACAATGCGCTTCACTAAAGCTAATCCCAATCCTGTGCCAGTATATTGTCGGTTCAGGGCGCTATCGATTTGGACAAAGGGTTGAAACAATTTAGGGAGATGCTCAGGAGCAATTCCAATCCCTGTATCGGTGACTGCAAGCCGGAGAAAATGCTGCTCAGAGACAGGATTGGGAGATAAATGAGGAGACAGTCTCGTAATTTCCAGGGTGATATGTCCACTTTCGGGTGTGAATTTAACCGCGTTATTGAGCAAATTGATCAACACTTGACGAACTCGTCGTTCATCGACCAGCAGATCGGGCAGGCGGGATGGTAGTTTCAGCTCTAACTGAATCGATTTTTTGAGCGCCTGATGTTTGATAAAAGCTAAACTGGAATGACACAGAACTGAGACAGAAATCGGAACATACTCTAGCTCTAGCTGCCCCGATTCAATTTTGGCAACATCGAGAATATCATTAATGAGTTCTAATAAATGATTGCCGCTATGATCGATAGTTTGCAGTGCCCGCAGTTGAGCCTCGTTGATTTTGCCAAAAACACCATCTTGTAAGCCCTCTGTCATGCCGAGAATGGCATTGAGCGGAGTCCGCAGTTCGTGGCTCATATTGGCAAGGAATTCGTCTTTGAGCCGAGTCGCACGGGCAAGTTCTTCGTTGGAAATCCCCAGTTGATGATTACTTTCGGTCAGTTTTGCTTCTGCTTGCTGCCGCTCTATTAATTCTTGCTGCAATTGCTCGAATAAACTCGCCTGTTGAACAGCGATCGCCAACTGATTCGCAATTTGTTGAGTAAAGACAATCTCATGCTGTTGCCAATGGCGGATTGAGGTGCACTGGTGGATGCAGAGTAAACCCCATAACTCATCTCCACGCAGCAACGGCATGACTAGATTGGCACGCACCTGAAACTGAACCAAGATATCTACGTGGCAGGCCGTCATCCCAGCATTGTTGACATCATCAACCGCCTGAAATCGACCGTTGGTGTATAGCAAAGAATATTCTTCCCCAAAGCAATGGTCATGAACCTGCATGGCAATGACTGAGGATAGCCCTTCTGCAACGGATTCCGCCACAAATTCACCTTCATTAAAACCAGAATCTGGATAGAACTTAAAGATGCCCACTCGATCGGCCTGAATCACAGAGCGAATTTCCTGACAAGCCGTGTCAAAAATTGTTTGGATATCGAGAGATTGCCGGATGCGCTGCGTAATTTCCCTCAACAAAGTTTCTCGCTCAACCTGCTGTTGAATAATTTGCTCAGCGCGTTTGCGATCGCTAATATCGCGCAGAATTTTTTGAATAATTCTTTCACCGCAAATTTCAATCACTGAGGCTGAGACATCAACAGAGACGTTCCGTCCGTCTTTACGTAGAAAACTTACATCTAATATCTGGGAAAATTCCTGACGGAACAATCCTTCAAATGCTCTTCTGATGTCTGACAACTCTTCCGGTAGATGAAGCTGGGAAAAGTGCATCGAGGTGAGTTCGGCACGGGTATAGCCTAAAAACTCTTCTGCCTTGCGATTAACCTCTAAGAGATAGCCCTGCTGATTCGTCAACAAAATCGCATCGCTTGCTCCATCCATCAGTGCTCGATAGCGAGCTTCTCGATCTTGCAACAGTTTTTCAGCCGCTTTGCGCTCAGTAATATCTCGAAAGATGGCGCGCGTGGCAACAGGGCGATTGTTTTCCTTACGACAGTTGATGCTGCCTTCTACAATGATTTCTTGCTGAGTCTTGGTCAGAAAAACGAGCTCTACCCGTTCTATCAGGTCTATTGCTCCTACTTGCATCTGGACAATGGTCTCGCGGCAATGCTGCTGACAATTAGGGTGCAATACCTCAAAAATAGTCAGGGTTTGGACTTCCGTTTCCGAATAGCCCAGAGTTTCCCGCCAAGTCCGGTTCACATATTCAAACCGACCATCCTCTAGCGAAACACTCTGGATGAGATCGTTGGCATTCTCAAAGAAATCATGGAGTTTAGCTTCCTGTTCGCGCAGTTGAGCAGTGCGTTCTTCAATTCTGGCTTCCAACTTTTGATTCAGTTGATAAAGCTCCCACTCAACCTGCTTGCGATCGCTAATATCGCGCAACATAAACAGAACTTCATCATCGCCGCTCTTCACAATTCTGACTTCTTCATGCCTGAGGCAATCACCTACTTGAATGGTCTGCTCATAGATTTGCAGGTCTCCCGTTTGTAAGGCCCGCTGTAAATACTCAAACTGTAGCTGAGCATGTTTTGCAGGCAACACATCTGCCATCGACAAACCCAAAAGATTAACATCCTGGGGGATGACTGCAAAATCTCGCCGCTGAGTCACATAGCCGCGATACATTCCATCAGCTCCAACGCGGAACATCAGATCGGGAATGGCAGATAAGATGGCCCGACTTTGGGCTTCGCTGGCGGCTAATGCCAGTTCAGCTTGTTTGCGATCGCTAATATCAAGAATCGTTCCCACATAACCAATCAGCTGTCCATCTGCATCCTGTTCTGCCACTGCATGTCCCAATACCCACCGCACGGACCCATCCGGTCGCACAATCCGATATTCCATTTGAAATGGACGGTTTTCCTGACGAGTCCGCTGCGCTTCAGCAATCACCTGGGCCCGATCGTCTGGGTGTAATGCTTGATGCCAACCATTGCCAATCGTAATTTCAGGGGATAGGCCCAACATCTCGGAACAACGCTGATTAATGTAAACGCTGTTGCCTTCCGCGTCGGTTCGAAAAATGCCGACAGGGGCTGCGGCAGTCAGGCTGGCATAACGCTGTTCACTTGCACGCAGCCGCATTTCTGCTTGCTGACGCTCAATCAGCTGATCCTGCAATTTTTGGTATAGGGTCGCTTGTTGAAGGGCGATCGCCAGTTGCACCGCAATATCCTGCAATAGAGAGGCATCCTCCATCTGCCAATCGCGATATTCTGCACATTGGTGCCCCGTCAGAAGTCCCCACAACTCTTCCTTCACCCAAATCGAGACAACCAGATTCGCTTTGACCTGATATTCCTCCAACAATTGAAGATGACAGTCGCTATAACCAGCGGTGTAAATGTTGTTGACAATGATTGGCTGCTCAGTGTTGTAAAGTTTCGCAATCCGTTGATAACATTCAATCTCATTGATTTGATTGCCAAGCACAGACAACCATCCCGGCTCAACCGATTCGGCAATTACGATGCCGCTGCAATCTGGTTGAAATTGGTATACCAAAACCCGATCGCAGTTCAGAAATGCTCGGACCTCTGCAACGCAAGCACGCAAGATTTCCTGCAAGTCAAGGGAATTGTGAATGTGGTTAGCGATTTGGGCCACTAATTGCTCTCGTTCAGCCCTGGTTCTTAGAGCGATCGTGCGAGCCTCGACCTCTTGTTCTAGCTCAACCGTTCGGTTTTCTAGTAAGGTGATTTTTTCCGCCTCCAGTCGAGCTACTTTCACTTCCAAGATTTCTGCAAGTTTAAACAGTTCGAGTGGGTTAAGAGCTTGTAACAAACTCGTTTGAGTGACGATCCCCAACAGCTCCCCCTGCTGCCCCGTAACCGCCAGTCGCCGAATCAAGCGCTGCTCCATAATCTGCTGCACAAGGTACAGGGGATCATCCGGTTTGACTGAAAAAATCGGCGTGCTCATGACGGCCTGTGCTGGGCAATTTTCCAGGCTCAAGCCTAAAGCTTGGAATTGAACAACATCTCGTTCCGTCAGAAGCCCCACAGGAATTTGCAGTGCTGGATCATCCCCCGGCTGCACGATCATCACAGAACTGACCCGATGCTCTGCCATTTGTTGAGCGATCGTCAGCATCGGACTCTCAGGAGTGGCACAAATAACCTGGCTCGTCATCACTTCAGCCACCAGCCGCAGTCGTAAGAGATCGATCGGGCGCGAGATTTGTCGCAGACTCTCATAAGTGACTAGACCAATCAGGTGATCCTGTTCATCCAGAATGGGTAGATGGCGAATGTGATATTGCTGAAGTAAATTAATTGCAAAAAATAAATCCGTGAAAGCCGTCTCTCGCAGGCTAATCACCGGATGAGCCATGACCTCTTGGATCAGTAAATTCTCTAGGGAACGCTGCTGAGCACAAAGCCGAACGACATCCCGCTCCGTCAAAATACCAAGCACCTGCCGATTTTCAATAACCAAGACACAGCTTGACCGCGTCTCTAGATGGAGTTCATCTCGTTGACCCTGCCCCGGCTGAGTTGCGTTACAGTTAGCTCGCACACCGCTCATCTGGGCAATGGCGTCCATCACTGTCACATAAGGGGAGACTATCAGCGGATCACGAACGATCGCAGACTTCAATTCGGACGGAGTGAGAGCAACTGTACGGCTTAGCATTGGAAAGATGCAGTTTATGCGGGACGGCATTTATCCCCCTATTATTCCCCTCAACTGGAATATAAGCTGCTGAAACCGTAAAATTCTTAAACCTTGAATAAGGATAGCTTTGAAACACCTGTCATGCCGAAGTGGTTGCCCATCGGTGGTAGGTTTATCCCAGTCAAAGCTACGCCAACAATAGTAATTTTAAGTATTTTATAATCTTTGACTGCGCATCAATCTAATGGTTTTTTAAAACTTGTTCTAGAAATGTGCATAGAATTTATCTTGGTTGACGAATTAACTTTTATTCAAAGTCAAAAGCAGCCTTGAAGGAATCGTCATAACATGCCGTTTAGTCATACCTAGTATGTAAATTTAAGAAACAAGCCAATCATTAAAATGAGTCTTAAACGCAAAATCATTCCCAATTTATAGTTCGTTAACCCATATCTACTGGATCGACTGGTTGGGCGGCTCGATGGATGGCATCATTTTCATTGATTCAGGCATTAAATTTAATTCTAGAGGCGTGAAAGCCGATGCCAAAATTCTGGATTGGCTCGATGAACTGCCGCTTCCTGCAATTCTGCACTGGCAGGGCAATCATTAGACCTCTTGCAAATTAGTTCTTCTGTACCAACTACTAAAACAGAAAAAATAGAAAAATCAGGACATAACCATTTATTCAAGTGTCCTGATGATGAATTACACCATAGCTCAAACTCTCTCTGATCACCAGTTTAAGCGTCGCTTTGGCGTACAAAAAACGACGTTCAAACTCATGCTCAATACCCTCCAATCTCAGTGGAGGACAGAACCTAAGCCGGGAGCAAAACCCAAGTTGGCCCTTGAAGACCGGGTTCTGGTCGCCCTGGAATATTGGCGAGAGTATCGCACCTACTTTCACATCGCTAGCAGTTGGGGCGTGAGTGAAGCCACAGTCTGCCGCATTGTGCATTGGGTTGAGGACCACTTGATCCGTTCGAGTCGATTTCACTTACCCGGCAAGAAACAATTGTTCAAAGGATTTGGTAAACCAGCAGTGGTGGTTTTGGATGTGACTGAAACCCGGATCGAGCGTCCCAAACGGCATCAACGACAGTTTTATTCCGGCAAGCAGAAATGTCACAGTCT
>LUGL01000131.1 GCA_002796835.1 Elainella saxicola E1
TCAGCCGATGCTCTGTGCCAGCAATATGATTGCCATCAATAATCCGCACTTCATAGCCTGCTAACAGAGGGACTGCTGCTGCTGGAAACTCCTGTTGAACCGCTAGCAGTTGCTCACTGCTGTAGCGCACTAACGCTTGAGATAATTTCGGTTCTAGACCATTCACCTTAGCATACAGCGCTACTTTCGATACCCCTACCACCTTTTCAAACCCTTTGTAGGCTGCATTCAGTGAGGGATACATGCCACACACCACTAGACTCATCAATCCCACGACACTGGAAAAAAGGAGTTCTCGCTGATATTGCTGTTCTGCGGTTTCCTCAAACAACTGATCCAACAACTTGGGGGCAAATATCCGCTCCATGATGGCTCGCACCATGACAGTCATTGGTGTATTTTCCACAAATCGCTCAAAGATGGCACTAATCATAGCTCCCTCTCCCTGATTGGGTGCTCACTTCAGTGCCTTGATCCTATCGAAAATCCTAAAATACTCAATCAACCATAACAGTACAAACGCTCACCTTAACAGGGGTAGTGTCTAAACCAGAACCTCAATGTGCATTGCGAAGCATGCAATGGCCGAATGGTTGGCCCAGTACTCACTACATCTGCCTAAACCACTCCAGCCTGCAAAGCAATTTGAAATCCAATCGCTAAACCGATCGCTACAGCAGCTCCAATCAGCGTGTTGATCACGTTCACGACTTCGTTGGTCATCCAGCTAATTTTGGTTTGCAGAGTTGCTCCAATCACGCTCTCAAGATTAGTTGCTACAAAAGCAGCGACCACACAGATTACCACATCGATCGCAGTAATCAATCCCAAGGCCCAGGCCAACGTTGCAATCAAAGCACCTGCCACCAGTCCTGCTAAGGTTCCTTCCAGGCTGACTGCTCCTTCAGTTCCCCGAGCAACCGGCTGAAGATTTGTAATTAAAAAAGTATGTTTGCCATAGGCTTTTCCGACTTCGCTGGCGCAAGTATCTGCGAGTTTGGTGCTCATGCTGGCCACATAACCTAACAAAAAGAGGGAGGCAAGGGCATAAAACCAGGGCGTTCCCACCGTTGTCAGAGAATAGGTAACGAGTGCACATACCGTTGCAATCAATGCAGAACCCCAAACATTTTCCGGCCCTCTTGCACCCGATCGCTTCTCAGCAATTCCGGCAGCTTCTTTCTGAGCCATGCCAATCCGGGTGGCAGCAGAACCCACCAGGAAATAAAACATCATGACCAGATAGCCCCGCCAACCCAATGTTCCCCAGAGAATAATTCCTAGAATCCAGGCATGAACCAGACCCGCAGGGGTCAACAGTTTTTTAGGAGTGAACCAGGCGATCGCCAGCAGAACAGAATTAATGCCGATCGCAAATGCCCAGGGCATGAAGATATCCAGAAGTTCGGGGGAAGGTAGAGCCATAAGTCGTTAAAAATGACAATCCTCTCATAGGCTACCCAAGATCAAGCCAGCTTGCAGCGAAGGAAATTCAAAACGTAAGGTTGCCGATCGTGTTATGCTAAAGACGACTCGGACTCATGCGGTGACAACGCCCAAATCTTGTCAGGACCGGAAGGTAGCAGCAATACGGGATGCTTGTGACAGGCGTGATCTCCGGGTCACTTTTATTTTAAAGATCCACCTCTCTTAAAATCTTTCGCTTCAGCACTCTTCCGGTGGGCAGTTGTTGGTTTTCCACCTATCCTAGAAGCATAGCCTCATGGCATCAAGGAGTGAAAAAAGCAATGCCTGGTTTTGGAGATTTAGTTCAGAAGGCATTTTATTTGGGGGTAGGAGCTGCCTCCCTCGCAGCAGAAAAGGCTGGTACTACCCTATCTGACCTGAGAGTGCAGGCCCAAAAATTAGCGGATGAGATGGTTGCAAAAGGGGAGATCACAACCGAAGAAGCCAAACGCATGGTGGATGAAATGGTCAGCCGTGCCCAGCAACCCACTGTCTCCCCTGAAGAATCGCAACCCACTGAGCCGCGCCGCATTGAAATTTTAGTTGAAGATGAGCCCCCTGCTGAACAGCAGGCAGTCGATGATTTGCGTCAGCAAGTTACCAAACTGCAAGAAGAATTGCGTCGGCTCAAACGAGATTAGAGCAACTCAAAACTTCTCCACAGACTTGCCTCAGAACTCAACCCTTAACATTTAGAACTGATCATGGACGACTGGCAGCAGGATTGGTTTAAAACCTTTGAGACGATCGCCGATGATATTAGCCATTTGTTTGAAGATATTGGGCGTGATATTGCTGAAGCCACAGATGTTTTGCTGAACTTTTCAGAGGAAGTGGCAGAGGATGTTGGCAATGCGCTGACCCAAATTGATGAAGTGCTTGCGCCCAAGTTAGATCAATTAGATGAGCAAATGTCAGAATGGCTCGATCCGGTTTTGCAAGCCGTGTTTGGGCTGGGAACTGCGATCGATCAAGCAGTTGAACCTGTCACTCATACAGTTGAACCCTGGCTGAATGAACACCCTGTTTGTGTGGGCTGCCGACACTATCATGGTCAGGAATATGGGGGAACAATGCTGGTTTGCGGCATGCACCCCTATGGGGTATTGGATGGAGCAGATTCTTGCCCGGATAAAGAAGGAGTAACTTGGTCTTTCCCAACCATGGATCACTCAGACCGCAGTTATGAAGAGAATGAGTAAGACTCTATCTTTGGTTAATTTAATTATCTTTTTTTAATAAAGAGGATGAGAACCTTCGGCGGTAGCGCCACAAACTTGCTATAAAGGATGGGTAGATGCACCCTGATTATTGTGCCCCGGGTTACACCTGGGGTTTTTTCATTGTAATTTTTTAATTGTCATTGCTTATGCCCCAGCCTTTTCTTTATGTTGCTATCACCAATCATGGGTTTGGTCATGCAACTCGTATGGCCTCTGTGGTGGCAGAAGTTCAGCGAATCTGTCCAGAAGTATTGATTGCTTTTGCCACGACTTCACCTCGCTGGTTGTTGGAGTCTTATCTACGTACAGATAATTTTCTATACCGGAATGTGGTGATGGATGTTGGGGTGATTCAAGGTGACAGCTTAGCCATGGATCGAGAGGCAACTTTAGAAAAGTTAAGGCAATTACGATCGCAAGAAAATCGTCTGGTTGCTGGAGAAGTCAATTTTATTCGGCAAAATCGCATGAGTCTGGTGCTGGCCGATATTCCACCCATGGCCACTTCGATCGCCCATGCCGCCAACATTCCTTGCTGGATGATCAGCAATTTTGGCTGGGACTTTATCTATCGTGATTGGGGTGGCGAATTTGTGGAAATCGCGGATTGGATTGCCGATCGGTTTAGTCAGTGCGATCGATTGTTTCGGCTGCCGTTTCATGAGCCGATGAGCGCCTTTCCTAATATCACCGATGTTGGGCTGACGGGTGGCTTTCCCCATTTTCCACTGGATGAAGTACGCGATCAGTTTGGCTTGATTCAACCGATCGAACGCACCGTCATGATGACCTTTGGTGGCTTGGGATTGGAGCAAATTCCCTATGATAATTTACGGCGATTTCCCGACTGGCAGTTCATTACGTTCGATCGTAATGCCCCAGATTTGCCCAACCTAGTGCGAATCAATGATCAACGCTATCGACCGGTCGATTTCATGCCGCTTTGCGGTCGGGTGATGTCAAAACCTGGATTTAGCACTTTTGCTGAAGCCTGTCAGCTCGATTTGCCGATCGTCTCAATTACTCGGCAGGGATTTGCCGAAGCACCGATCTTACTGAGCGCCATGCAGGATCACAATCCGCACCAGATTCTCGTGCCCGATCAGTTTTTCCAGGGAGATTGGCAATTTTTGCATGAATCGCCGCAGCCCCCCCGCACGAATCAAAAAGTCGGTAAAGATGGAAATGAGACGATCGCACGTGCCGTGGTGGAGTATCTGCACCAGGATGCCAAGTGATCGAACCGTTCACCCTTTAAATTGCCATGCCGTATCATCAACAGCTGCTCAAAATTAAAACCCAGGGAAAGAAGCTACATAAAGTTACATCCCAAGTCGCATCTGTCGTAGAAGAGTCTGGAATTCAGACCGGCCTTTGCACTATCTTTCTGCGCCACACTTCAGCGAGTCTGGTTATTCAAGAAAATGCCGATCCTTCCGTGCTGGCCGATCTGTCCAATTTTTTAGCCAAGCTGGTTCCCGACGGCTATCAATACATTCACAACACCGAAGGTCCCGATGACATGTCGGCCCACATTCGCACCGTGCTCACCCATACCTCTGAACAAATTCCGATCGCCAACGGTCGTTTAGTGTTAGGAACCTGGCAGGGTATTTACATTTGGGAACACCGCGATCACAGTTACCATCGCGAATTATTTGTCCACATTTCAGGCGATTAAGGGGAAGCAAAAGTAGCAACGCCCACAATTCACCCGCGATCAGGCAAACAACGATCGCCATTTACGAAGTGTCAGAACGATCGAAAAAGCCCCCCGATCCGGAGGGCCATTTCATTCAAATTAGTTCGAACCAACCGATCGCGCCTTAACCCAGCAGGGCTTTCGCTTTCGCAACCACGTTATCGACGGTGAAGCCAAATTTCTCCATACAGGTGCCGCCAGGAGCCGACGCACCAAATCGATCGATCGCCACCACATCGCCATCAGAAGTGGTGTACTTGCACCAGCCCATGCTAATTCCAGCTTCTACGGCCAACCGCTTCGTCACTGCTTTGGGCAGCACAGATTCTTTGTAAGCCGCATCTTGAGCATCAAACAGCTCCCAGGAAGGCATGGAAACTACACGAACTTTGTGACCTTCGGCAGTCAGCTTTTCGGCAGCTTGCACACAGAGCCCCACCTCAGAACCTGTACCAATCAGGATGACATCTGGCGTGCCATCGCAGTCAATCACGCTATATGCGCCCTTTTCGACCCCTTCGATCGAGCTACCGGCCAGGTTGGGCAGGTTTTGGCGAGAAAGCGCCAGCAAAGTTGGGCGATGTTGCTTGGCATGTTCGATCGCCACTTTGTACGCACCAGAAGTTTCAGTACCATCTGCTGGACGCAGAACTGTGAGCTGAGGAATGGCACGCAGAGAAGCGATGATTTCTACGGGCTGGTGAGTTGGACCATCTTCACCTAACGCTACAGAATCATGGGTCATTACCCAAACGACGCCTGCTTGTGACAGAGCAGATAACCGGATCGGGTTGCGCATGTAGTCGGTAAAGATCAGGAAGGTTGCGCCATAGGGGATGAGGCCCGAACCATGCAGGGCAATGCCATTACAGATCGCACCCATGCCATGTTCGCGCACCCCAAAGTGGATGTTGCGATTTTCATACTGCCCTTTTTGGAAGTTGCCAGAGCATTCCAGTTCAGTCAGGTTGGAGTGGGTCAGGTCAGCCGATCCACCAATCAGTTCCGGCAACTCTTCCGCAATCTTGTTGAGGCAAATCTCCGAATGTTTGCGGCTGGCTAGCGCTTTATCTTCGGGCTTGTAAATAGGTAATACTTTTTCCCAACCTTCGGGCAGTTTGCCGCTGACCATGCGCTCAAACAAAGCTGCATCTTCGGGAAACTTGGTTTTGTATTGCGCCCAGGTTTCGTTCCATTCTGCTTCCAGGCTGCTGCCGCGCTCGATCGCCTTACGCATGTGGCTGAGAGCATCGTCGGGAATTACAAACGGATCGTAGTGCCAGCCCAGGTTTTCGCGAGTCAGCTTGATTTCAGCATCACCAAGCGCAGCCCCGTGAACCCCTGCCGTATTTTGCTTGTTGGGTGAACCATAGCCGATCGTCGTCGTGACCTTAATCATGGTCGGCTTGTCGGTGACAGACTTGGCCGTTTCGATCGCCTTAGCAATGGCGGCTAAATCCGTGTTGCCATTTTCCACATGCAGCACATGCCAGCCATACGCTTCGAATCGCTTCGACACATCTTCGGTGAAAGCAATGTCGGTAGAGCCGTCGATCGAAATATGGTTGTCGTCATACAGGGCGATCAGTTTGCCCAATCCCAAATGTCCGGCCAGGGAGCAAGCTTCGCCAGAAACCCCTTCCATGTTGCAGCCATCGCCCAGAATCACATAGGTGTAGTGATCGACCAGGGTCAGGTCTGGCTTATTGAATTTGGCCGCCATGTGGGCTTCTGCAATCGCTAAACCCACGCCGTTGGCAATTCCTTGGCCGAGCGGTCCAGTCGTGACTTCGACGCCAGGGGTTTCAAAGTTTTCTGGGTGACCTGGTGTTTTAGAACCCCATTGGCGGAAGCTCTTGATTTCATCCAGGGTGACGCTATCGTAGCCAGTCAGATACATCAGCGCATACTGCAACATGCAGCCATGGCCTGCGGACAAAACGAAGCGATCGCGATTGTACCAGGTTGGACTTTTCGGATTAAACCGCATGAACTGATCCCACAGCACAAACGCCATCGGAGCAGCACCCATGGGTAGCCCTGGATGTCCAGACTTGGCTTTTTCAACGGCATCGATCGCCAGGAATCGAATCGAGTTAATACAGAGTTCTTCGAGGGATTGGGTTGTTGCAACAGCCATGACTTCTTCTACTCAACAACGGCTAACGCGATGGATGGACAGATTACGAATGGACGAACAGGTATCAATAGACAAACAAAGTGATTTGGGCCTCGTACAATAACTTACTCATTTAAACAGTAAGTAACTATACCTATTACCCGCTTTTATAGTTTATAACTTAAAGCCACAATGATCTATAGTCCCATTAAAGGGTGACGGGCGATCGATTCTCCTCTATCGTTTAGGCAGGTTTTTCGTTGCGCTAGGTTGTTTATGCGTATTGTTTTGATGGCTGGGTTGCTAAACAGTTTGTTTCTGGGGGCTGCATCCGCTCTACCTGCTGTAGAACTCCAACAAATTGGTACCGATCAACCTCAGGGTGAGGCTGTGAGACTGGCTCAAATCGATCGATCTGCGCCTGCTCAAACCCAAACTCAAATTGCCGAGGAATTTATCGATCTGGTTGCTCAAGGTCAATTTGATGCAGCTCGCCAACTCATGAACCCAACCTTGCAAGAGGGCTGGACTGTTGCCCAGATGCAGGAGAACTGGTCGAGGTTACAGGAAGTGATTGGCTCCTACCAGCGACGGCTGAATACGGAAGTGGTCGATGAAAAGCTAGTTTTGGTGAATTTGGAGTTTGAAAAAGCGACTGATAATTTGCTGGTGATATTTGACGAGCAACACCAAATTTCAGGTGTTGACTTCCCGCTGCAATTACCCCGTCTATAGTCTCCAAAAAGAATATAAAAAATCTCGCAAATCCAGAACAGACAGTCACTTGAGGTTAAAAGGCTAGCACAAAGCTGTTTTTAGCTTGAGTTAGATTTGGGAAGCGAGAGGCGTGCCAGGACAGACGTGGCTGCTTAAATCGCGCTGCGCTGTAGACTGACGCTTCCAACTCAATACCCATACACATATTTTTGAGGACACATAATGGACGGTGGAAATACATTTCAAAAGGCACGGTTTTTAGGAACTGCTGTGCTTGGGAAAGGAAATTCACCCACAATTCAAGCCGCAGATACGCTGAATGCTGGAGAGACAGTCGAGTGGTATCGGTTTCGGATTCGGGGCAGATCATCCTCTCCTTTTGTAAAACCTGTCCTGGGTTTTGCCGGAGACGAGTTTGTCACCCAGATGCGAGTTTTCCAAGCCTCTAATGGAAAACCTAAAAAATTATTGGCTCGGCTCGACAACATCAACGGTCAAAAACAGAGATCGCTGCCGGAAGGCACTTTCTTCATTAAGGTTTCGGGAACTCCGGCACCTGCTGGAACAGGGCAATTTGGCACCTTTGTCGCGCAGATTAACCTGTTTGGTTAAGGAATTTTAGGTAGAACTGAGCAGCGATCGCCCCTAATCTCAGTCGATCGTTTGCTTGGTCTAGTGAACAAATCGTAAAACTACACCCCTAAATTCAATTGCCATCGGCGCAAATAGCCCTGGTTTGACGGAATTGCATCTACCAATTTAAGCTGCCAATTTCCCTGGGCCGATCGATTCAAGACCGTTTTCAACCACAGCGTATTTTCTAAAGAATAGGTGGTTTTAAGACTGGTTAAGCGACCGAGCGATCGGCTTTGCAGGGGAATGGCCTTTCCCCAAGGTGGAATTAGCGATAATTCCAGATCGCCTAAAAAGTCATGTTCGATGTCAACCACGACCTCAATATCGCAAACTAGCTCTGCTGCTGCAACTTGAATTGTGCTGGTGATGCCCTGTGCGTTACCATCGGGGATCTCTAGCCGCTTGGATTGGGCATATGTTACCCAACGGTAAGGCAGGGGTAATGGCATCGACAGACGCTGTGCCATTTGCACCGCTTTAATCGCATTCACTTTCCCATAGCCAAACCAGGCAGAATAGCGATTTTCGTCATAACCTCCTAACGACAGGCCCAATTGCGGATCTGGGAGCCGATCGATCATTCGGTCAGCCGTTTGCTCCAAAATTTGCCGTACCGTCTCTGCCGTCAAATCAGGATTGATAGAAAGCACCAAAGCAGCGACCCCAGCCACGATCGCGCTAGCTGCCGAGGTTCCTCCTAGCAGTACAGATGTTGCAGCAGTTGCCAGAGAATTCCAGTCGAGCGATCGCCCAGTTTGCGGGTCGGTGACTTGTGGTGTAGTCGGAAGTTGTCCGATTCGTTGGCTATAAATCATGGGTAAGCCAGAACCGCTCGGAGCCACCACTGAAATGCCGTTCCCCCAATTGCTAGCCATTGACTTTTGATTAAGACTATTGCAGGCCGCCACGGTGAGCACATCTGGATGCACTGCAAAACCATTCAGCCACCGAGTATTACCTTGCAAAACTTGATCAGTCCAGCCTTGCTCATTCACGACGCCGTCAATTGGACGATTGGCATTGCCAGCCGCAAATACAATTACACAGCCCCGACCATCCCGTCCTTGAGTTGCTGCTTGAGTCAGGGCAACCCGCTGCCGCAAAGAAAGCGGAAAGTAAATTGCCGCTGCATTCCAGCCACAGCAAAGCACATCTGCCCCTTTGTCGATCGCCCATTGGCTAATTTGTTCGATCGTCTGATCATCAATAAATGGGCCAATCCGAATCGGCATTAACGCGCAGCCCGGAGCCACTCCCACCATGCCTTTGCCGGTTTCGTCGGCTACCGCAATTTGAGCGATCGCAGTCCCATGTTTGTCATTTTGAGCTGGAGCATTTCTGGCCTGTAAATCAGCAGGTGCAACAATTTTGCCTTCACTCTGAAAGTCCGGATGGGTCAGGTCAATCTGGGTATCAACCACTGCAACCGTGATCGATCGCTTGCCGCGCGTCATGTTCCAAGCTGCTTCAGCAAAAATATGCGATCCCGCAGCCAATCCTTCTCCCCCCTCGTGATGCAAATACCACTGTTTGCCATAATCCGATTCACGCGGTCGGTAGCAAGGTTGGATCATCACCGCAACATTCGGCTCAACCAGCACTATTTCTGAGTTTTGCATCAGAGCAGCTGCTAATTGCAACGGATTCACAATGCTGGTCGTGCGTATTTGAAACACAAAAGCCTTGGGCACCCCCGAAATCAGCTTGAGGATACGCAGCCCTGCGCTTGCGGCAATTTGCTGCATTCGTTCTGAGGTGAGCGATTCCCGAAACTGGATGGTGAGCTGATCGGTCGGATAAACGAGCGTGCCAGGACTGCACCGCAACTCATAAACCGGGCTGCCGCAAGTCATTTGACCAGATTGCCAGAGAGCCTGGACTAAATCCCTGAGCCGATCGGGTTCAGCCTGAAGCTCGAAGAGGGCTTGACCCAGAATTGGCGTCAATGTGGCGCTGCCTAATGCTGACTGTATCTCTGATCCAGTTTTTCCAGGTGCGAAGGACAGCGCAAAGCGATCGACAACTGGCTCAAGCGCCAAAGCTTCGCCACCTCGCAGCAGGGTAGTTTGGTTGAAAGCGACATCCCCACTATTTGTATTAGCGACATCCCCACTATTTGTATTGGAGAGCGGTCTCTGCATCGCGTCTGTCATCCATCACCTCAGGGCAACTGAAGTTGTATTCTATTTCGTCCTGCTTAAATCGGGTCGTTTGTTACCACAAGATCGAGTGGGTTTGTTGGGTCATTCGATCGAGCTGGAACTTTGCTGGATCGGTTGCAGTCTACCAACTCTTGGTTTCTTTCGATCGCATCGATCGGGTGAAAAGGCAATTGTGAAAATAATTTAAAATTAAGCGGAATTGCAATGGTAAGATTCCCTAAGATCAAATCCGTTTGTGACTACATCCCTTCTTGGAAGAGTTTCATGCTATCGTCTGTTGCGGTTCAAGTCTTTCCAAAAACTCGCTTCTTGTTGCTTTTCGCCACAANTTATTCTGACTGCATTGGTTCCTAAAATCGCTCAGGCACAATCGGTTTTCCCTTCCGAAAACTCTATTGAGATTAGCCAAGACCCAACCGTGACTGACAACCAAGATTTGCGCCCTTTGGCCCAGGGGATTTTGAGTGTTCCAGGCGGACAACAGCTGATGAGCGAGGCAAACAGCGCTGTTTCAGCTCAAAACTATGATTTGGCCGTTGATAAGTTGCAACAGGCAAGGCAAGTCTTCAATCAACTGTCCAATTTCTATCAAGAATTAGCAGGCAGCTTTGCTGGGATTGATTCTCGTATCGCTGAAGAGCAGCGTACAGCCGCTTTTGATACAGCTCAAATGCGAGATGAAGCAACTTATCAGCTGGCCCTAGTGCATCGCGCCCAAAATAAGCCCGAATTGGCGGTTCCGCTCCTCGTGCAAATTGTCCGCAGCCAAAATCCAACGCGAGATCTGGGTAAGAAAGCCTATCAGCAGCTGCTTGAATTGGGGTTTGTCACCACTCCTTTTCCCCGATCAGGCGATGCAGCCCCTGCGCCTCAATAATCTTCTCAATCATTAGGATAGCGTCCTGCTTGATACTGTTTTGGCAAGCGGCAGAAGTATGATCACAAAAGAGAGTTCAGTTTGTTAGAGGAGATTCATGGTTAGCCCAGATCAGGTAGAAGCAATGATCAAAACGGGCCTTCCCGATGCCCAAGTTGAGGTGCAGGATTTGACCGGCGGTGGCGATCATTATCAAGTGGTCGTGGTTTCTTCCCAGTTTGAAGGCAAAGGGCTGGTGCAGCGTCATCAGATGGTTTATCGATCGCTGCAGCAAGCTATGTCTTCTGAGGCGATCCATGCACTGACCATGAAAACCTATACGCCTCAAGATTGGACAACCCAGCAAGCAGCTTCGTGAGGCGAGGCATTGAATGACTCTGCGGCGGTGGATAGAAGAATCTCTGTATCTCTATCCACATTTCCTTTAGCCAGAGCAGATAGTATAGAACCATAGACAAATTTGTGTAAGCGATATGACTCCAGAAGCTAAGCAGCGCATCGATGATTTGATTCAGAACAACAAGATCATGGTCTTCATGAAGGGAAATAAGCTGATGCCCCAGTGCGGTTTCTCTAACAATGTGGTCCAAATCCTTAACGTACTGGGTGTTCCGTTTGAAACTTACGATGTTTTGTCTGATCCCCAGGTGCGTGAAGGCATTAAAGAGTATTCCTCTTGGCCAACGATCCCCCAGGTCTACATCGATGGTGAGTTTGTGGGTGGCTCAGATATTATGATCGAGCTGTATCAGAAAGGTGAACTGCAACAGAAGGTTGAAGTGGCGCTTGCGTCCTAAATCCTGCTCGCCATGGTTACGTCAATAAACCCTCAGGAGCAGAGCTCTTCTGAGGGTTTTCAGCGGGTTAAATTTTGTCCGCTGAGGCGATCGCCATCGGTAGATAGACTGATTTAGGTTGCCAAGATTGGCCAAATTAGATGAATAGCATGCCGCGAATTGGCAGATGCGGTGCTTAGGCAAGTATGCAGTTGAGACAGTGAGTTGAACGGCTGTTAACGGTAGTCTGGTTCAGATTGAACCATTTCGAAATTAGATGGATCGTACAGAAAACGAATGGTTTCTTCTTCTAAACGATTAATCAGATAGGGTTCGAGTACATCACTCTGGCGCAAAGCCGCGAGATAACCATCCATGTAGAGGCGAAGCTCATCAAAGCGGTAGCCGCGATTCCATTGCTCAACAAGTGCATCGGAGAGTCGCTGATAATAGCGAATAGCGAGAGCATCCTGAAGCATAGGTATGTCTAAAATTAATGTTTCCTAAACGACAGCAATTGCTTAGTAAAGTTCCCTGGAATTTCCCGGGTGGGAGCTCCGTAGTTAGGGTAAAAATAAAAGTAGCAATCGATCGATAGGACGAGCCTCCTCTCAGCGAAGTACTTGATTAGTTCAATGTCTACGTTGAACCTGTCCAAGAGAACCAGCCAGAGGATTCTGAGCCAAATTCACTAAGACCGTCGAGGGCCGACAAAAGGTACAAAAGTCGATAATGAACTACCTTTATTCTAGCTTCAATTTTTCCAGGCGTTAATCGTTTTTTTACCTTGCCTTGCCCAGGAACAACATTTGGAAAAACTCAGGTAGCAGTGGTTACAAAACCTTGACAAACGCTTTGTTAGCCTTATTATTGCAAATCTCGGACGAGACTTGACCTGTGGGAGCTGTTGGTATCCAAATTGTTGAGGGAAATCCTCATTTGCGATCGCTACTAGGCTGGCACTTGCAGCAGGGAGGCTATTGGGTGTTCCAATCCGCCGATCTGCAGCAGGCCAGAGAAGTTTTCTTAACCCGGCAGCCGAATCTGGTCATTCTTGATTCTGAGCTTCCTGATGGAGATGGGCTGGAGTTTTGCCATTGGCTGCAACAACAGCATCACGCTCTAATTCTCATGGTGTCAGCTCGCAACAGCGAAACTGACATTGTGGCAGGTCTGCGAGCCGGAGCCGATGACTATTTGACCAAGCCCTTCGGGATGCAAGAGTTTTTAGCCAGAGTAGAAGCACTGACTCGTCGCAGTCGCACGATGGCAGCTCCTGTTCTGCTGGACTATGGCGATTTGAAAATTGATTTAGCCCAGCGGCGCGTTCGGTTAAAGGATGAATTGATTGACCTGACGCCTCAAGAGTTCAGCTTGCTCTATGTCTTGGCCCAGGCGGGCGGTGTTCCTCTGACGCGATCGGAACTGTTGAGGCGGGCTTGGCCAGATGAAATTGACAATCATCGCACTGTGGACACCCATGTCCTCTCGCTTCGTAAAAAGATCGAAATCGATCCACGTCAGCCCAATCTCATCCAAACCGTGCGCAATGTCGGCTATCGATTCAATGTCGAAGTGGTCGATGCCAATGGCGCAGTCCAATCGGCTCAGTCTCGGCTATATGCCAGACGATCGGTAAATCGACCCCTCTCAAAAGTTGCTGAAAGTTAAAAATTTACACTGTCCAAGTTAGCCAGCTCGTTGCATATTAGGGGCTGGAATCGGATGAATGCAACATGAATTTCTATTGCTAATTCTGCTGAATCATTCACATTTGCAGGAGTGAAGCTGTTAGTCATTGCAGCATTTCTTTACTTCTGTTTCAGCCCACTATGGAGAGCGGCAAGGCTGATGGCATCACGCTAGCAACAGCGAAAACTGACCTGCAATTGGCGTCATTCCAAACCCAAACAGTTTCAGCAATTACAATTTTGCTGCCGCATGATTGCCCCATCATTTGATTCGAATTTTCTAAAAGATTGCTAAATGGATCGTAAAGTAAACTTTGATATCACCTAATTATTTCCTGGGTAAGAAACAGTATAGTGATGATTGAAGCTACAAAGCTTCAGTGGCAGATTCAACAGCCAAATCCACGTTCATAAACTAAGAGGTAAGCCGCTGTTTAATTTGCATCTGTCTCGTCTAACCGTAGCAGCACCCCAAAGAAACGTTGATATTTCCTCGTAGTGGCTAAAAGGGAGTTCAACCGCTGGATTTCATGAGATAACTTCATGGTTCAACCAGCCGAACTCTAGATAGAATCATTAATGAGAGGAAATCACTCAGAGTTTCACCAGACGGGTGCTGTTACTGCTTTAAAAGCCTAAGCGAAGCCTAAACGAAGCCCAAGAGACAGATAAAAAGTGCATCATGGCAATTATTGCTCTAAAAGCCTGGTACCTCCAGGAATATGAACCGATTCGTCAGTTGGAAAAACGCCCGCATGACCTGCGCCTTAGCAAAAATAGCCTCCTAAAATCAGCATTGAGAGCTGACTTTTTAGAAGATAGTGAAGAGGTGAAACAATCCCTCTGGTTTCAGCGATATTTAGAAGGTGAAACCGTTGAATTTTATATTGAAGGAAGTGGTGGTTATGCCATTTCAAATATTGATTTGATTAGCCATGAAATCTACTTCACGAAGCAAGAAGTCATGGCCCATTTAGAGCCCACTATTTTTCTTTGCTATCAGACTGAATATTCTGAATCGAGCGATTTGCTGCGCGAAGAATTACAAAGCATTCTGGAAAAACTGAATAAACGATCGCGCTTACCCTTAACCCTGGAAGAATCCCATCGGCTGACAGAAGGCGCAACTCGGCTCAACAGCACGCTGATGAAGAAAATCCGCAAAAGTTTGCTGTTCATTGCAGATGGAACGCCCATCTTGCAGCTTGACGGCAGTCCACCGCATCCGATTCCCAGTCCAAAAGTTTGTGTGGAGATTGGTTATGCGCTGCAATGCAAACGGGCTGAACAAATTCTGCTGACCCAAATGGAGCGATCGACCATTAATGGCCAGTTTCCCTTCGATTTGCCGCAAAACAATCGGCTGGTTTTCCGCAACAAAACAGAGCTGCATAAGGTGCTGCCGCAGGCGATCGAAGCTCAGCTCCAGCGGTTTAGTTTGCTGGCTTAGGATAGTGGATGCCTTGCTCTACCCATTGCCCAACATTTTTTCGGGTCTGACAATCCGATCGAACACTTCTTCGGTCAATAATTCCAATTCCACGCAGGCTGCTTTCAGAGTGGTGTTGTTGACAAAGGCGTGTTTCGCCACTTTCGCTGCAGCATCATAGCCAATATGTGGGTTGAGCGCGGTCACCAGCATGAGGGAATTGTTTAAAAATTGCTGAATTTGCTCCAGGTTCGGTTGAATATCTACCACCAGATAATCAGTGAATGAGTTGCAAGCATCGGCCAGCAGCCGAATCGAATTGAGCAGATTAAAAATCATGATCGGCTTGAAGACATTTAGTTCAAAATTGCCCTGACTGGCCGCAATGCCGATCGCCGCATCATTTCCCATCACCTGTACACAAACCATCGTCATGGCTTCGCACTGGGTCGGATTAACTTTTCCTGGCATGATCGAGGAACCGGGTTCATTTTCGGGCAGCCATAATTCGCCCAAACCACAGCGCGGCCCTGACCCCATCCAGCGAATATCGTTGGCAATTTTCATCAAAGAAGCCGCCAGGGTTTTCAGCGCTCCGCTCATCATGCAAACGGCATCATGGGCAGCAAGCGCCGCAAATTTATTCGGAGCTGACACAAACGGCAGTTCTGTCTTCTGGGCAATTTCAGCAGCAACCCGATCGGCAAATTCCGGATGCGTATTCAGTCCCGTGCCAACGGCAGTGCCACCGATCGCCAACTCATATAAATCCACCAGGGCGAACTGAATGCGGGCCAGATCTTTGTCGAGCTGCGACACATAGGCCGAAAATTCCTGCCCCAGCGTCAGGGGGACAGCGTCCATCAAGTGAGTGCGGCCAATTTTAATAATGCTGTCAAACTCTTCTGCTTTGGCTTCCAGCGCATCCCGCAACTTCAGCACCATCGGCAACAGGCGATGCGTCACTTCTTCCACTGCTGCAATATGCATTGCCGTTGGGAATGTATCATTCGACGACTGGGACATATTGACATGGTCATTGGGATGAACCGGATCCTTGCTGCCCAACGCCCCACCTGCTAGCTCGATCGCCCGATTCGAAATCACCTCATTCGCATTCATATTGGTTTGGGTGCCGCTGCCCGTCTGCCAGATTCGCAGCGGAAAGTGATCGTCCAATTGACCCTCAATCACTTCCTGAGCCGCCTGAATCATCAACGTTGCTTGGGCCTCAGGGAGCTTGCCTAAATCTCGATTCACCACTGCCGCCGCCTGTTTGAGGATGCCGATCGCCCGAATCAACTCGCGCGGCATGACATCCTGACCAATGGCAAAATACTTGAGCGATCGCTGGGTTTGAGCGCCCCAATAACGATCGGCAGGTACTTCGATCGGCCCCATGCTGTCGGTTTCGAGACGGATTGTAGTCATGCAAGAATCTCCTAAAGCCAATCCCCATGATAAAACAGCGTTGTGCCTCAATCTCATGCTCTAGGTGATTCACGCTGCTGGAAAATTGCCCCATAATTCAACACATCATTTAACCATTGTCAGGGGATGGGTGACCTTTCTCCTGGCCGAACCCGATTGCAAGGAAAATTAGCCCATGGATCGACTCAACTTCAGCGTAGTTCAGCAGTTTTGGACGATCGCCAAATCCTATTGGTCCGGCGATGAGAAGTGGCAAGCCAGAGGATTACTGTTGAGCGTGGTGCTGTGTCTGCTGGCTTATACCGGACTCAGCGTGGTGCTTAACAATCAGCGAGGTGCGTTGATTTCTGCCCTTTCTGCTCAGAATGAATCGCGTTTCTGGCAAACCGTGACCATTTTCCTGGTCGTGTTGGTGCTCTATGCGCCGTTGTTAGCAGGCTATACCTATCTGCGCGATCGGCTCAGTTTGCAGTGGCGACGTTGGTTGACCCATCGATTCGTAGACAGCTACTTTGGCGATCGGGCTTATTACGATTTGCAGATTTCCGCCACCGAGATCGATAATCCTGACCAGCGGATCGCTGAAGATGTGCGCAGTTTCACCCAGGAATCCCTCACGTTTTTGCTGGTGCTGGTTGAATCAGTGCTGTCGGTGATCGCGTTTAGCAGTGTGCTCTGGGGCATCTCTCGACCGTTAGTGCTGTTTCTCGTCCTCTATGCCCTGATTGGCACCTTTGTCACCACCTTTGTATTTGGTAAGCCTCTGGTGCGACTCAACTTTGAGCAACTCAAACGAGAAGCGAATCTACGATTTAGTCTGGTGCGGATTCGGGAAAATGCAGAGGCGATCGCCTTTTATCGCGGAGAAGAACGGGAATCGAATCAGGTGAAGCAGCGCTTTCTGGATGTCTTTGAAAACGTCAAACACTTGTTGATCTGGGAATTAAATTTGAATATTCTTACCAATACTTATGAGTTCATTCCGTTTATTTTACCTGCTTTAGTAGTTGCGCCTGCAATTTTTGCTGGAGAAATGGAAGTCGGCAAAGTCTCGGAAGCCCAGGGTGCCTTTGTTCGTGTCTTTTTCTCGCTGAATATCGTGGTGGCCCGCTTCCAGGCCTTGACGACCTTTGGTGCTGGCATTAATCGTCTTTATACATTCGCGCAGTTTTTGGAACAGGCTGCAACGGAAACTGATGATGATGAGCAGAAACCCAAAATTCAAACGGTCGCTGCCGATCGTCTGGCCATCGACCATCTCAGTCTGCAAACCCCCAACTACCAGCGCACCTTAGTTGAAGATCTATCCGTTGATCTGCCCAGCGGCCAGGGATTATTGGTGATGGGACCAAGCGGCTGCGGCAAGAGTTCTCTGCTACGAGCGATCGCCGGATTATGGAATTCAGGTCAAGGCAGCATTTCCCGACCGGAACCCGATCAAATTTTATTTTTGCCGCAGCGTCCCTATATGGTGCTGGGAACCTTACGCGACCAGTTGCTTTATCCCAACACGCATCTGGAAATTGAGGATGAACAGTTGAAACGGGTGCTGGAGCAGGTCAACTTAGCAGGACTGGACGATCGCTTTGGTGGCTTTGCGGCTGAGCAAGATTGGGCAGATGTTTTGTCTTTGGGAGAACAACAGCGGCTGACCTTTGCCCGTTTACTGCTGAATAAGCCCGACTACGCCATTTTGGATGAAGCAACTAGCGCGCTTGATCTGGACAACGAATCCCGACTCTACGGACATTTGAAGGCGATCGGCACGACGTTCCTGAGTGTGGGTCATCGCAGTACACTCACGAATTATCACCAATCTTTGCTGCAACTGTCACAGGACAAAACCTGGCAGCTCCAACCTATTTCGCCGGGATAGCTGAGAACAGACTGTTTGCTACACCAGCGCTCTGTAGAGGCAAAATGTAGAGGCGAACCGTGATCCGCCCCTACGAGATTGATATGCGATTGATCTGCTTCAGAGATTAACCTTTGGCAAGGCAGGCCGCTAAATCTGCATCTGGTGTGGTGATCGGTTTGAGGTGATACGTATCCGATAACAACTTCAGAACATTCTGAGAAATGAATGCAGGCAGCGTTGGACCGAGGCGAATATCTTGAATGCCCAGATGCAGCAAGGTGAGCAACACCGCGACGGCCTTCTGTTCATACCAGGACAAAATCATTGACAGCGGCAACTGATTCACATCGACCTCAAATGCATTTGCCAGAGCGATTGCAATTTGAATCGCGGAATAAGCATCGTTGCATTGACCAATATCTAGCAAGCGAGGAATGCCGCCAATGTCGCCCAGCTCTTTGTCAAAGAAACGGAACTTCCCGCAGGCCAGCGTCAGTACTACACAATCTTCGGGCACTTTTTCCACGAGCTCAGTGTAATAGTTGCGATCGGGCTTGGCACCATCACACCCACCCACCAGGAAGAAGTGACGAATCTTACCAGCCTTGACGGCTGCGATCACCTGATCGGCCACTCCTAACACCGCATTGCGGGCGAATCCAGTGGTGACCTGACGCGCTGGTGCTGCTTCGGTGAATCCTGGCAGTTCTAATGCTGTTTGAATAGCGGGCGTGAAGTCGGGATGGCCATTTTCGTCGATCGGGATAGTGTTTAACCCGGGATAACCCACGGGTCCGAGGCTAAACAGCTTGCCTTGATAATTGCCATGGGGTGGCATCAGGCAATTGGTCGTCATGACGATCGCGCCAGGGAATTTCGGAAATTCTTTGGTCTGGTTTTGCCATGCGGTGCCATAGTGGCCATACAAATGAGGATAGGTTTGTTTCAGCTTGGGGTAGCCATGGGCGGGCAACAATTCACCATGCGTATAGACGGTGATGCCGGTATTCAGCGTCTGTTGCAAAATTGCTTCGAGATGGGGAATGTCATGGCCTGAAACGAGGATGGCCTTGCCAATTCTGGGATTGAGCGGCACGGCAGTTGGCACCGGATGCCCATAGTGACCTGTATGTCCGGCATCGAGTAATTCCATCGTTCGCAGGTTAATCTCGCCAACTTTCAGAGCCAGATTTACCCAATCGCCCAAATTTAAATCCTGACGATCCAATGCGGCCAACGCTTCGTAGATAAATTGATAGACCCGATCGTCCTCCTGACCCAATTCTTGCGCATGGAACGCATAGGAAGCTACGCCTTTAATGCCATACAGCACCGTTAGCTTGAGCGAGAAAATATCCACATCGCTACCCGATTGGCTGATGAATTGTAGCGCTAGATCCTGCCCCTGGCTGGCAAGATCATCTTCAAAATCGGGCTGATAGAACGAGATAGCTGGCCAAGCTTGAGCGGAACCTGTCGTGACCTGAACTTGAGCTTTAAGCTGTTCCCGGTAGTTAATGGCGCGATGAATATAGTCGGTGAAGCGGGTTTGGTCAAAGTTGACATTCGTCATGGTGGCAAAGATGGCTTCGCAGGTAAACCGATCGATCTCACGGGCGGAAATTCCTAATTCGCCAGCTCTAAGGGCGATCGGAGCCAATCCGCGCAGAATGTAAATCAACAAATCCTGAATAGCATTCACTTCAGGACTTTTGCCACAGGCTCCCCATTGATGGCATCCTTGTCCGCTGGCTGTTTGTTCGCATTGTTCGCAAAACATCGTCGGTCCCTCTTGCATAGAATCTTTGTTTACTCTTCATTGACTCTACGAAAAGGCAAGGTTGGAGACTTTGACTTAAGTCAAAAGATCGCAATCAGGTGACAAGCTTTAGATTTTCTTCCACTTTCGATCGAGCTGGGTTGCCGATCGGGCGGAGGTGGGTTGCCGATCTGTCCGCAGTTGCCGATCTGCCCGCAGATAAATCGCGGGCTATAGAAGCAACTGCACTAAAGTGCACTAGGGAAGACTTTGCAAGTTCCGTCTGAAAGGCTGATCTAGACTGCTCTAACGAACTTTAGCGATTAGGCCACCGTTTACTCACGGACTCACGGGTTTGGGAAAGGTCAGCTAATTTGGGTCTTGTCGCGGCAGATTGACCAGCCAAAGCTTTAGGCTAGATAGAAGCGATCGCAATTGATGCCATTTTAACTTTCAGTTGCTACAGATTCGGGATCACAAAAATCGGGCCTGTCCAACTGCCTCAATCCAAAATCGCAAATCTAAAATCCAAAATGGGTATGCGTTGCATGACTTCCGATCACCTGCCTTCTTGCATCGAGTTCCTCAGTCAAACAATGATGTTTCAAGGGCTTCCTGTCGAACAGTTGGCTGAATTAGCAAAGCTGGCGATCGACCAATCCTATGACAAGGGCGAGATTTTGTTTCATCAAGGCGATGAGGGGACGGGCTTTTTTGTCGTGCGATCGGGCCGCATCAAGGTGTTCAAGCTGTCGGCAGATGGCAAGGAGCAAATTCTGCATATTTTTGGGGCGAGCGATCATTTTGCGGAAGTGCCTGCCCTGGATGGGGAATGTTATCCGGCGGCAGCAGCAGCGCTAGAAAAATCGAAAGTGCTGTTTTTTCCGCGTCAGGCGTTTTTGCAATTGCTGGAACAGCAGCCCGCTTTGGCGATTAATTTACTGAAAAGTTTTGCGCGGCATCTGCGGCTGTTTGCCCATCTGGTTGACAACCTGGTATTGCGAGAAGTGCCTGGGCGATTGGCCAACTATTTGCTGAGTTTGAGTGAACAACAGCGGAATGCAGAAACGGTGGAACTCGATTTGCCGAAAGGACAACTTGCTGCCAAATTAGGGACGATTCCGGAAACGCTGTCGCGGGTGTTTGCTAAACTGAACCGGGAAGGTTTGATTGAAACTGAAGGCAGTCAGGTGAAACTCCTCGATCGCGATCGATTGCATCAACTGGTGAGTGGAAAGTGAGCGAAATTTGGCGACGCATTGCGGTTGCATTTATCGTCTAATCTCGGTATTGTGTCAGATTAAGGTTGCATCCATGCAGCCCGATCACCCAAAAATCTAGCGTCGCTCATGACTGTGCTCAGCAGCCATAAGCGACTAACCTCCAAGCTGATCGAACCAGCGAGGCGGCTAACGGAGTATTTTAACACTCCGTCTAGTCACTCTGTTTTGCGTCTGTTTTTGCGGGGTGGCTAGGTTTTTGGGCTTTTCTCAAGGCCCAAATTCACAGGAGTGTTGTTATGACAGAATTTCTGTCCGATTTGCCGATCTTTACGGATTCTTCGCAACGTTTACTCAGTGATTCAAGAGACGATCGTGAAAGGATACGCCTGATCTTGATCGGTTCTGCATCCGGAGTGCGCGAAATGATTCACAAACTGCATGTTTGCCGGGTTGCTGATGCCGGAAATTGGAGTCGCTTGTTGCCGGTGCCGAATTCGGAGGAGGTGATGAGTATTTTGGTGATCGATCGGAGGAGGTGAAGGGGTGGGGAAGGAGTGAGTGGGGGAGTGGGGGAAGGAGTGAGTGGGGGAAGGAGTGAGGGTTTTCGGATCTGCTGCTTCACATCTTTACTTCTTCACTTCTCCTTTGCTCTCCATCGTCCCATCTCTGGGATCGGCTGAAACCCGCATTCTTTCGTTGACCTGCGTCGATCGCCCGTCTGGCAAGGCTTTGCGACTTTTAATTTGGGTTCATTTGGCGATTTTGACGCTACAATGAAGGCTAAATTTAGACCTGCGTCGATTTGGGGGTCTGGAGTCCGCTCTACCTCTGGGTTGCACAGGGCTACTCTTACCGATTGCTTGCGATCGGATTAGTTGGAAACTTTCATCGGTTTGATCCCTCCCAGTCTTAATCGATCAACTTACCGATTGCTTGCGATCGGATTAGTTGGAAACATTATCGTAGGAATGCCTACAACAACTCTTGAAATTCTTACCGATTGCTTGCGATCGGATTAGTTGGAAACAGATTTACCTGTTGCAATGTCTGAGGCAACATATTCTTGAGTACTTACCGATTGCTTGCGATCGGATTAGTTGGAAACCGCATAGCCTGGTAGTCCAGCAGTCCGTCATCGTTGATCCTTACCGATTGCTTGCGATCGGATTAGTTGGAAACAGAAAATAATATTCATATTCAGCCGGGGCGCATACAAAAACCTTACCGATTGCTTGCGATCGGATTAGTTGGAAACAGGTTGGGGTTTCCGCGGACAATCTCCGCTACTTTGTGGCTTACCGATTGCTTGCGATCGGATTAGTTGGAAACGAGTTGCCTGGGACGCCGAAACTGGAGCCAGATGTTGTCTTACCGATTGCTTGCGATCGGATTAGTTGGAAACACGTTT
>LUGL01000132.1 GCA_002796835.1 Elainella saxicola E1
TTTCTTACCTCATTACTTACCACCACCTCGTGAATATCTAGAAACTTTTGATTGGATCTTGATTGGTGGAGGTGGACTGGTTTTTGAGAGGGTTGGTATATGGGTTAATGTGCACAAGTGGTTGAGGTATTGTAGAGCGAAAATCGGTGTTTTTGGTTTAGGCGTTAACCATATCTCTACTGAATTAGAAATTGAATTGACGCGACTAATCGAGGCATCAGAGTTTTTCTATGTAAGGGATATTCAGAGCAAAGAATTACTTCGTCATCCTAAAGCAACCGTTTATCCTGATTTGACTTGGTGTTTTCCAATTGATATAGAGGTAGATCACGAAAAAGAAGAAGGCGTTGCTTTAAATTTGCTGCCATGCCACTGGAAGGATTTCAACTATGATGCTTGGGTAGAAAACTTGTCAGATATTTCAATTCATCCTTTCCCATTTCACTTTAATAAGAACCGGGACTATGCGTTGTTAAAGCACTATTTCAAGGAAACCACACCATCGGAATTTTCCCTGGCTCCATTGATCAAAAGCAAGATCTTGATAGGATGCCGATATCATTCGATCGTTTTCTCAATGCAGATGGGAAAACCATTTATTGCGATCAACTATGATAAAAAAGTAGAAAGATTACTTCAGGAAAGTAATTTATCAGAATGTTGTCTTGAAACTACAGAACACCACTTAATTCGAGAAAAGCTTGATTTTGTCTTTACTCATGAGGCGAAGCTAAAAGAAAGAATTGCATTCTTTGCAAATTCACAGAAAGAACAAGCAATCAAGCTTCGAGAATCTGTACACTCCTATCTTAGTAATCCTCTACCTCACATGCCTGATGCTTCTACATTCTCTCTTAAATCAGCTCTTAAATCTTATATGAGGGGCTAGCACAAAGTATACTAATGGATATTTTTAGCACTGTCTTCAGTATTACTCAAACAGAGGCAGCAAGCGTCATTCGAATCCCACCAATCAATTAGCTGCCCAGGTTACTTGAGACTCCATTTCTGAGAAAATCATCCTTTCTAAGGGAAAATTAACCATGTCACTTGGTTCTCTCGTTCTGCAAGTTCGTCAAAAATATGAGCATGGCTTGCAAACTGCTTACTTTCGAGATTCCGTTCGCTCCCGCATTCTAGAGACCCCACCCATCGCAAACACAATTGATCGCACCTGCGAAATTCATGTCTTGACCTATGAAAAAGATTGGTTAAACCTGATCTGGGCACTCAAAACGTTCTACCATTATTCCAGTCGTCGCTATGCCCTCTGTATCCATGACGATGGCACCCTCTCGCCGGATAATTGCGCTACATTACAACATCATTTCCCTGATGCTCGCATTATCGATCGCCCTACTGCCGACCAGAAAGTACTCCAAGGATTAGCAGCCTATCCTCGCTGTCTGGAATTTCGTAAAGCCAATCACCTCGCCCCCAAGGTCTTCGATTTTGCAGCCTATCTCGAAAGTGATCGCATGTTACTGCTCGATAGCGACGTGCTATTTTTTGCCGAACCAACGACCCTGCTCCAGCGCATCGAAGACCCAAGCTACCTACTCAATACCGTGAATGGGGATGTTGCCAGTGCTTATACGATTGAACCTGCGATCGTATGGGAGAAGTTTGGGTTTAGAGTCATTGATCGATTTAACTCTGGCTTAGGACTGATTCATAAAGAATCAATGCGATTGGATTGGATCGAAGAATTTCTAGAACTGCCAGATATTATTGGGCACTTCTGGCGGATTGAACAAACTCTCTACGCACTATTCAGTTCTCGTTATGGCGTAGAACTCCTTCCACCTGAATATGATGTCCATCTTGAAGGAAGCATTGGCACCTCTCCAAGTCGTCACTATGTTGGTAAAATTCGTCATCTGATGTATGCAGAAGGAATGCGTCACCTGGTGAAACAAGGATTTCTAGACCCGCAATTGAGTTATTCATAGAGTTAACTCAGGCAAAAACAAAAAACACTTCGGATGCTTTAAGCTACTTCAAAATCTAAGCTAATCCTTTAATTCATGATCGAAAATTGGTAAAAGCCATCGATGCGAACTCTCATGATGCCCGACTATCGGGCCGATAATCCGTATCAAGCTCTGCTTGCTAATGCCCTTCAGATGCAAGGAGTTGAAGTTTACTTTCCCCAGGGGTATCGCAGAATTCTACCAATTCGTCGTGCACTCAAAGATCATACCCCAATTGAAATTCTACATTTGCATTGGCTTAATCCTTACCTAAAGGGAAGAACCTGGTTAGTTCGATTCACCTACTCGATCAAATTTCTAGTTGATATTTGGTTATGCAAACAACAAGGGTATAAAATTGTTTGGACGATTCACAATCGCCTCTCTCATGAAGCTCCGTTTCCCACTCTAGAACTTTGGACAATTCGGCAGTTTGTTAAGCTAGTCGATCGCATCATTGTTCATCATCAATCAACGCTTCCAGAACTAGCTAAGCTGTATCAATTCAATTTAGACAAAGCAGCAGTCGTTCCCCACGGGCATTATTGTGGAGTTTATGGAGAGGCGATCGAACCTGCGGAAGCCAGAGCAATTCTAGGATTACCTGAATCTGGCAAACTCTATCTAAACTTCGGTATGCTTCGCCCTTATAAAGGGATTGAGCATCTCTTGAAAATATGGCGAGACTACCCAGAAGTCACAGCAGATCACATCTTACTAATTGTAGGAAAGCCCTTAAATGAAGATTACGGACAGCAATTAATTGAACAGGCTAAAAGGACTAAAGGAGCCATTCTACACCTAGGCTTTGTTGAAAATCATTTAATTTCAGGTTATTTCAGTGCAGCAGATATTGTAGTTCTACCGTTTGAAAACATCTTGACTTCTGGCAGTCTGCTCCTAGCTATGTCCTATGCAAAACCAATTATTGTCCCTCAATCACCCGGCACTGTTGAAACCTTGGGCAGCGCAACAGACTTAGTTTACGACTCAAAAGATAAATTAGGATTGCTTCAGGCAATCCAGAAAGGGACCAGATCTGATTTAGCAGTGCTCAGTGAACAAGTCAAGCAGGCCTGTAGTCGCTCAAACTGGCAAACAGTTGGACATAAAACACAGCAGGTGTATCAGTTGGCAGCTGTCGATCGTTGAGCTTTATAAACGTGGATCCAGGAGAGTAACTTTGCTTTGTTTTATTACCGCCCTCAAATCTCAGTCAATATCCAACGGCTAATCTAAAGTTTGTACCGGATTAAGTACGCACTACTGTCAACCGATCTTTGCTGATGCTTCCAAAGGTTAGTATTCTGCTCCCCTGCTATAACGCCGATCGCTGGATTGCTCAAGCCATTCAAAGTGCGCTCGATCAGACTTATTCCAATAAAGAAGTGATCGTGATAGATGATGGCTCTACCGATCAGAGCCTAGATATAATCAAGAGTTTTGGTGATCGAATTTATTGGGAAACACAATTGAATCAAGGAGGTAATGCAACTCGTAATCGATTGCTCGAATTAAGTACAGGAGAATGGCTTCAGTACCTGGATGCCGATGATTACTTG
Organism: Elainella saxicola E1; assembly: GCA_002796835.1. GTDB lineage: Bacteria > Cyanobacteriota > Cyanobacteriia > Elainellales > Elainellaceae > Elainella > Elainella saxicola. Next base: position 3,536 of record LUGL01000132.1, read on the forward strand.
CAGCCCCATAAGATTGAACGGCAGGTTCAGCATTTACTAGCCATTCCTCAAGCAGATCTAATTTATAGTCCTAGTATTTTTGAATATTGGCAACCTGATAAGACCAAACAAGAGATTTTACCCATCCCTGAGCCCCATGATCCCTGGATTCTTCTAGCGCGATGGTACTTGCCGCAAACAGGTAGTCCTCTCTGGCGCAAACAGGCGATTCTTGAGGTAGGGAGGTGGAAGCGGAATCAACCTTGCTGTCAAGAACATGAGCTATATGCTCGACTATTGATGGCAGGAAAACAATTGGTGTATTTTGCTGAAGCAGGTTCAATTTACCGCCAGTGGAGCGAAACAACTGTTTGCAAGCACAATAAGCCAGAAGTATTTCGACAACGGTTGGCTATTGAAACTAAAATCGAGCAATTTCTGTACCAGAGTCACCAAATGACGATCGATCGATTAGCAGCCATCAGTCAAGCTCGATTTGAGTGCGCACGCCTTATTTGGCAATTCGATCGCCCGTGGGCTTGTCAGGTTATTAGTCAAATTAAAACCAGCAATCCACAATTTATACCATTGGGCACCGCAGCACCAGAGTTTTATCGTCTGGCTTACCGTTGGCTTGGATTCACAAGGGCCGAACAGATTGCTGCTGCCAAACGAGCAGTTCTTAACTGCCTGCATAGACCTTCTCCTGCTGTGATTTCCGCTCATTTCTAATCACATCTTTATGCTGACTAATCGATCTAGATCTACTTCCCTAAGCATTCAGTGTCTCCCTAATTTGGTGATTATTGGTGCAATGAAGTGCGGAACTACGAGTCTACATCAATACCTTGACTTGCACCCACAAATTCACATGTCAGGATTGAAAGAATTAGATTTTTTTGTAAGAGAGAAGAACTGGCGACGTGGCATCAATTGGTATCAATCACACTTTACTAAAATTGCTGATGTTGTTGGTGAATCATCGCCCAATTATACGAAACATCCGCTATTTACAGGCATTCCTGAGCGAATGCATCAAATCATTCCTAAAGCTAAACTAATTTACTTGGTTCGAGATCCGGTGAGCCGAGTTGTGTCTCATTATTTACACCAATACATTAATCGAGCTGAACATCGGGATCTAAATGAAGCATTAGCAGATTTAAGCAATAATAATTACATTACTTCTAGCTGCTACGCCATGCAGTTAGAACAGTTTTTGCCCTATTATCCGCTCAAGCAAATTCTACTCGTAAGTTTAGAGGAGCTTTCACACAGTCCACTGAATACATTGCAACGAGTCTTTCGCTTTTTAGAAGTAGATCCAACCTTTGAGCATCCTGCTTTTTCACAGGTATTTCACCAATCTAGTGATAAACAGCGTCTGACGAATTTGGGAGCAATGCTGTTTCATGTACCCACTGGGGGGCGATTGCTTAAAGTGCTCCCACACCTCATGGCGCAACCTGTCCCACCTCCAAAACTTAATCAATCTTTGAGAGAACGTTTAATAGAAGTATTAAAATGTGATGTCGAGCGTCTACAAGCACTAACTGGAGATTCATTTTCTCAATGGAGTTTATAGATAATGATTGACTTAGGCCGTCGTAAATCACAAGACAAAATCATAATATTTTTGCATATTCCCAAGGCCGGTGGAACCACGCTGAATGGGATTATCAATCAACAGTATTCCAAAAACACAATCTTTAGATTTAATAGTATTAGTAGCTGGACAACAGTCAATGATTTGCCATTGAGGCAGCGTGAAGCATTGCGTTTAATTCGAGGACACTTTGCTTTTGGATTACATCAATTTTTACCTTGCAACTCAGTCTATTTTACCCTCCTGCGTGAGCCAGTTGCCCGTTTTGTTTCTCAATATCACTACATTCGTCGCAGCCCTGGCTTGAAAGCACACGAACAACTGAAATCAATAAGTTTAGATGAGTATATAGAAAAAAAGGGGTTGAGGCAGGTAACTTACAAACACGCCTGTTATTTGGTCTGAGTGATACTTCAGATACAGTACCTACAGAAATTGTGGCAACCGCAAAAAGTAACCTCGATCGCTATTTCAGCGTTGTAGGATTAGTTGAACGGTTTGATGAAACTCTCATACTTTTACAAAAGGCATTCTCTTGGCAACCACCGTTGTACATCAAACAAAATGTTACATCTGAGGCCGAGAAAAAACACGCTGAGATCTCTAAGGCAACAGTTGAAAAAATCAAACAGTACAATGCAATGGATGTGGAACTTTATGATTATGCAGTCCAAAGGTTTGAAGAGCAACTTGCCGCAATCGATGACCTTGAACAGCTTTTGAACCGCCAAAGGTTCGTGAACATGCTGTACCAACCCATTGGCCGTTCCTATAATTTCGCTCGATCGCTGATGCTCAAGTCCTAAAACCATGACCTTACTGCTTCCTATCTCAACGCTTGTGCCGACACGCAATCGAGCAGTGGCTTTCAGCCACACGTTGCATAGTTTAGCTCAACAATCTAGCCAACCCAGTGAGATGATCGTAGTCGATGGTTCAGCCAATAATGAGACCGAGCTGCTTTGCCGACAGAAGATCCCCCATTTGCAAACAACGATCGTTTATTATCGAGCAACTGAAATTGGAGCAGCCACCCAACGGAATCAAGCAATGGTTCACGCCACACAAGATTTCATTTGGCTGATAGATGATGATATTCTGCTAGAGCCCGAATGCTTGATGAGACTCTGGACAGCCATCAACAGCGATCGCTCGATCGGGGGAGTCAACGCCATGATTACCAATCAACGATATCTGCCACCTGGTCGTATTAGCCGTCGCCTATTCCAATTTCTGCATGGCAGGGTTGAGAGTAGCTATGCCGGTAAATGTATTGGCCCTGCCTTAAACCTGCTGCCAGAGGATCGAGAAGATTTACCTGAAATTGTAGCGGTTGAATGGCTCAATACAACCTGCACGCTCTATCGTCGTCAGGCTCTACCCAATCCTCTGTTTCCTGCTAACTTCGTCGGCTATTCTTTGATGGAAGATGTCACCCTTTCTCTTACAGTTGGCAAGTCCTGGAGATTGGTCAATGCTCGCACTGCCCGCATCTTTCACGATAGTCAGCCCGGTGACCACAAAAACAATGCAGGCATCCTAGCAAAAATGGAGCTCATCAATCGCCACTTTGTGATGACCCAAATTTTAGAACGGCAGCAACTTCATGACTATTGGAAATTGACAGTTTTGCAATTATTTGAAGTTGCGGCACTACTTCAAACTCGGCAAGGATGGCGTTCTTTGCTTGTTGTGCTGCAAGGTAAGGTTTCAGGTTTGATCGAGATTGTGCAGGCTTATTCAAATGCAAGCGATCTGAAGGCAACAAAATCTTAGGGGTTTATGGTCTTAATCCAAATCATTGAAGGTTTCAAAAGCCGTTGGCGAAATTTCTACTATCGCTCTCTTGGTGTCAAGCTAAACGGCTATGTTTGGATGCGCCGAATTGAAATTCCTCGAAACTTTCAGCAAATCGAAATTGAGGCAGGCTGTTCACTCGATCGAGATGTTGTGCTGTTATGTAGTGGCGAATCTCAGAATCAACCCAAAATCCACATTGGTGCAGGAACTTACATCAATCGTGGCACATTTTTAGATGCCTCTATCTCTCTCAGCGTTGGTCAACATTGCGCGATCGGCCCAGGCTGCTATATTACGGACCATGACCACGGCTGTGAAGCAAATTTGCCTCCTTTAGAGCAACCCTTGATTGCTCAACCCACTCGAATTGGCGATCGAGTCTGGATTGGTGCTCAAGCCAAGATCCTCAAAGGGGTTACCATTGGGGATGATGCAGTGATTGGTGCCGGAAGTGTGGTGACAAAAGATGTGCCCGCAGGAGCGATCGCAGTGGGCACTCCAGCCAAAATCATTCGATACAAACAGCATTACAGATCTGTGATTTCTGTAAAAGTCATATAGTGCTAAATTGATGGTAATTTCGATCGGCCATGATTCATTCGTCATTAGTAGTAAAAGGTTAATCCTTCAGAGTAGGAGTGGAATCATATCTCGGCTCTATTTTTTGTAGTGCAGAATTGACCCATTTACGCTTCCAAGTTATTTCTCGTATGAACTCCTGTCAGATTACGGCTACCATTCCTACCTATCATCGTACAGACAAGCTACTAGATACATTAGAACAGATCCTAGCCTGCTCTCCTTCTCCCGATGAAATCATTGTTCATATTGATAACAACGACCAAATCACAAAGCAGGCCCTAGAAAACAGCCCATTAGGTAGCCGATCGGAAATTCGGATGATGATGAGCACAAACCATGTAGGACCTGGTGGTGGTCGCAATCGAGCCATTGCTGCAGCCAAAAATGCGATCGTCGCTAGCTTTGATGATGACTCTTATCCGATCGATTCAGATTACTTTGCCCGACTGATGCAGCTTTTTGATGCCTTTCCAACAGCAGCAGTGATCGGATCAGCAATTTATCACCAGAATGAGCCTATTCCAGATGATCGACCTGTAGCAGCATGGGTTGCTGATTTTATCGGTTGTGGCTGTGCCTATCGCAAATCGGCTTTTTTACAAACAACCGGATATGTGCCCCTTGCCGTTGCCTATGATATGGAAGAAACAGATTTATCATTACGTCTCCATGATATGGGCTGGCGCATCCTTCACAGTCCCTGGCTACGGGTATTCCACAACACTGCGTTGCAGCATCATCAAACCCCCCAAATTACTGCTGCCAGTATTACCAATCGAGCATTACTCACCTATTTAAGATACCCTGCAGCATTCTGGTGGTTAGGGTTGGCACAGTGTTGCAGCCGCATTGCCTGGTTGATGCGGCATCAGCGATTAGCTGGGATCATCGACGGTTTAACCAGTATCCCGGGTGTTCTTTATCACCATCAGCATTATCGGCAAATTGTACATTCTGCAACGCTCAAGTCCTACTTCAATTTGCGTCGTCAAGGGATCCATGAACTATTCCAGTTGGATTTGCTGTCAACTCGGTGCTCGTGAACACTATGCGATTCCTCGTGCACTTCATCAGTCTGGGCAGCTTACAACATTGATAACCGATGCCTGGGTATCCCCACAGTCGTTCTGGCATCAGATGCCAATTTCCATTTTTCAAGGGCTTCGGGATCGCTACCACTCAGAACTTGCAGATGCTACCGTTGCATCTTTTACCGGTTCTCTCCTGCAGTTTGAGCTAACGCAGCGACTCTATAAAAGCAGCGACTGGGAACGAATCATTGCACGGAATCACTGGTTTCAGCAGCACGTTATTCAACAATTTGCTCATAGAAAATCCGATTGGGCATTTTCATCTCCTATTTTATTTGTCTACAGCTATGCAGCACTCGACATCTTGAAATATGCCAAATCTCAAGGATGGCAAACTGTCCTGGGACAAATTGATCCAGGACCTATCGAAGAGGAAATTGTGATTCGAGAACATCAAAAAAATCCGGCTTTAGCTCCTCATTGGCAACCTGTCCCCCCTGACTATTGGAAAAACTGGCGAGCAGAATGTACAGTGGCCGATCGAATTCTGGTCAATTCACACTGGTCTAAGCAAGCTCTTCAGCAAGCTGGGATTGCCGTTGACAAAATCGAGGTGATGCCACTTGCCTATCAACTCCCGGCAGCAGCTCAAACCTTTCATCGGACCTATCCAGAAAAATTTTCAACCCAACGTCCCTTACGGGTGCTGTTCCTCGGTCAGATTATTCTTCGTAAAGGGCTCGCAGCAATTCTAGAAGCTGCAAAACTGCTGCAAAACGAACCGATCGAATTTTGGATGGTGGGACCAATCGGTATTGATCGATCGCAGATTGCACTCTCAAACATTCAGTGGATAGGAACGGTTCCCCGTAGTCAGGTCGTACAATACTATCAACAAGCCGATGTATTTTTGTTCCCCACCTTGTCAGATGGTTTCGGGTTGACCCAGTTAGAAGCACAAGCTTGGAAATTGCCGTTGATTGTGTCCCGATTTTGCGGAGAAGTAGTGAAAGATCAAGTAAATGGGATTGTATTGCCTGACGTTTCGGGAGAAGCGATCGCTCAAGCTCTACAGTTTTGTTGTTATCAAATAGAAAGTTTAACTGGGTTTACTGCTCAATCCTCTCAACTTTCTGAATTCAATCTACGGAAATTACAGCAGCATCTATCTCTAACTCATAGAGCAGATTTCACAAAGCACTCGTAGAATTGCACCTTACTTTATGACAACGAAATCATATCAGCCGTTTTTGATCTTCTTGCATATCCAGAAAACTGGGGGTATTACATTACAAAGAATTCTGCGCCGCAAAATGGGTGCTTCCTTACCTCAGCGAGCAATTCGTTTGTTTTCTAAAACACCCCAGCTTACTACGTTAGAAGCAGCAGTGAAGTCAAAGCAAATGGGCGATCGCTATTTTGCCGGACATGTATGCTTTGGAGCTCACCGCTTTCTCCCTCACCCTTACACCTACATTGCCCTACTACGAGAACCAGTATCAAGAATCGTATCCCTCTATACTTATTCCCATGCGAATCCAAATGCATACTATCATAAACAAGCAATTGGAAAGACCCTGGAGGAGTTTGCTTTAGACACTCCTTTGATGGAGCTAGATAATGGTCAGGTGCGCTTTTTGGCTGGCGATTCTCACGATCTATTTATCAACCGTACTCCGATCGGAGAATGCACAACTGAATTGCTTCAAGTCGCTCAAGATAACATCGAAAAACACTTTCTACTGGTTGGGCTAACTGAATATTTTGATCACTCCCTTCTACTATTGCAGCAAATGCTGGGATGGAACCATTGCTTCTACCTATACCAGAATGTGAGTAAGCGAGACAGCAAACCTGTTGTTTCCGCTGATTTAAAGGCGGAGATCGCTAAACAGAATTGGCTGGACGTTCAGCTTTATCAACTAGCCAAGAAATCCTTTTTAGAAAAGTTAGAGAAATATAATTTAGACCAAGCAGAAAACATTGAAAAATTTCGTTACTATAACAAGGTCTTTAACACCTGCTTTAGTCCACCTTATAGTATCTACGAAGCAATTAAATCATCACTAAGCTCATAACCACCCTATATATTGAAACCTAAAATCCAGTTAAATTCTGCCCCTTATAATTTTAAATTTAGGATTCCCAATTTCATGGTTTCTCGCCGTCTGCGCATCCTATTTCTAGCATCCTATTTTCCGAAACCACAAAATCCTCTCATGGGGACATGGGCTTTGTCTCAAGCTCAGGCAATTGCTCGTCAAGATGTAGATTTGCTGGTCGCATCCTACACGTCCTGGTTACCTCCTTTTTTAGCAGTGACTGCGGGAGCCAAAGCTTATGCTAATTGTCCTAGAGAGTATATTTGGCCAGGAGGAGTACAGGTACAATATCCACGTTGGCTCTACTACCCCGTCTCTCTTCCTAAAGTCTGGGCATACTCAAATCCTCAACCCTATCTCCACATAGCATGGTTATCAGCAAAACAGGAGCTGTACTGTTTAATCAACGAATTTAAGCCTGACGTTTTATTTTGTCACCATAGCCTACCCAATGGTTGGATTGCAGCCCAACTGCCATCCCAACTACAATGCCCATTGTTCGTGCTTGACCATGACTTTGATGAAATCGAAGACTGTCATCAGTACGCTCATCGTCGCTTGGCGATGCAAACTGTCTCACAACGGGTATGGGCAATGTTAGCTGTTTCAAATCGTATGGCAGATAGCCTGAAAAAATTATTTCCTCAAACCAGAATTTTGACCCATCACAATGGCATTGACCCACCACCCACAGAACGATTCACGATACCTCGGCCTGCTGCTCTCTGGAGCAAAAAAATTATTCTCACTTGCGCACTTTTTGCTGAACGTAAAGGAATTCCCCTGCTGATTGAAGCATTTTGTCAAGTTTCATCTCAACACCGTGACGCAATTCTTCGCATTATTGGAGGAGGGTCTCAGGAGGCAGAAATTAAAGCGGCGATCGAGCGTTTTGACATGAACCACCAAGTCCAACTTCTAGGGAAACAACCTCATACTCAGGTCTTACAGGAAATGATTTGGGCAGACTGTTTCGCTCTGGTGGGATGGGATGAGCCTTTTGCAACGGTATATCTAGAAGCCATGTCGGCAGGGAAAGCCATCATTTGCTGCGACGATGGTGGGATCACAGATTTTCTTTGCAACAACATCCATGGGTATACTGTTCCACCTAAAAACGTTACTGCAACTGCTCAAGCGATCGATCGAATGCTGACTAATGATGCTGAGCGCATCAGATTTGGTAGGAATGCTTATCGTTTGATTCAAGACAAACTGACCTGGAAGATTCAAACAGAGAAATTGCTCAGTCTATTTGATCAGGCCGTTTCTCAGCACCAAAATCTCCTACCAATTCTATAGAACCCATTTGAGATCTCAAGCAGAGGCTGAAAGCCTCTTCAGCATTAGCCGGACGAAGCAAAGATCGATTTGGACCTTGGAATGGGGTAAGGTGCGCTCAAAGTTCTTCACTAAACTTTTGCATCGTTCCATCCACGCATTCGACCGCTCAATCACCCAACGCGCTACAGCAGGAACAAATCCTGTTTTCCCTTGCTCCGCTTTTTCTTGCTTAGACGGTTTCGTTGATCGCTCAAATCGGATTTTCGTCATGATTTGTGGATAAATTTTCTCCAACTCCTCAGTCAGATAATCGGGATGATAGCCATGATCCAACAAGATTGTCGTTTTAGGAATATTGACAGGCTTGGCTTTGAAATAATCAATGTTCAGCTTCAACATTTCCAGTAATCCTTCATCATCACTCAGGTTCGCCTTAGTGCAATGGGTAAAGAAGGGAAAACCAAGTGTATCAACGGCAAGATGCCGTTTAATCCCGTTGGTCGCTTTGTAGAAACAAAATCCTTTCGACTCTATACTCGCGTTACAAGTATTCTTTACGGCTTGAGAGTCAATGATGATCAAGCGAGTCCA
>LUGL01000133.1 GCA_002796835.1 Elainella saxicola E1
GTCAGTTTTTTGATGACCTCTATGCGGTGTATCAACAAGCCGTGCGCTGGCAGAGGGATCAACGCCTGAGTGTAGGACGAGCACTAAAAGTTGAATTACTAAAAGCGCGTCTACGCAAACTTTGTAGCCGTTGGCAAGAGAGCATTGACCCCGAAGCGATGCCTATCCATGAACAGATCTTCATTCGTCTCCAGCATGAGCTAATCAATGGCATTGATGCACTGTTCGTGTTTGTCGCCAACCCCCAAGTTGAACCCACCAATAATCGCTCTGAGCGCAATTTGCGCCACGAAGCTGAAGTTCGTAAAGGGGGGCGTACCAGTAAAACACAAGCTGGTGCTGAGCGTCGCAGCATTATCATGAGTGTCCTCGCCACCCTCAACACTCGCTTTGAGGGGTTTACGTTGGAGCATCTCCTTGAGGAATTAGCGCAGTGGACGCAACTCGGACTCTCCCGATTTCAAATAGAACTGGCAGGTATGACTCAAACCAATGCGTTGTCGAGTGCCTAAACTCCAATCAAGCTACTCCAAATCCTGAATATTGGCTTCGCTATCGGTGAAGCTACGTTTCGTTTTGAAAATAGACACTTACGATTGAGATTGTTACTACAATTATCTTTATTTGTGGTCCACAGCATTCAGCAGTCAATTTTGCTCAGTATGAATATATGGCATTTGCCGCTAATATGCCTTTATCCGCTTACCGGGCTATTTCTGATGAGGAATCAATAACGGAAAAAGAAATTCTTGAGCTATTGCCTCCTTACAAGAAAACTGCTGACCAACTGCAAACCCTCTTCATTTTGTCAGCATATCGGTATGACCAAATTGGTTATTACGATAAATCCTTTCATGAACTCTATAAAGAGAAAATCGAGGATGTTTTTTTTGATGATGAAGATCAGGGAATTAGCAATCAGATAATTATTGACATATTAAGACAGTTCAAGCAAAACTTGAATATGGTAGAGCATAGAATTGATATAAATAATCAAAAGAGAATAGTTCCTTATCCTTATCTAAAACCTTCTTTAGTGCTTAACAGCATCAGTATTTAGGATGAGCGCGGGCTAAACTATCGCATTGGAGCGAGTTGATGGAAGCATCTCATGTATTAAGAAGGACACTTACAGCCGCTCAATGCAACCGTTAGTTGAAGGTTCGATCGCCTCCCTCTATGAATTCCAACACCTTCTTTCAGTTACTATACTAAAACACCACCAATCGATAAAACCCTCAAGTAATCTTGGGGACAGAAGAAGCAAAGTTGGAATGAGGTGATCGCTATAGGGCACGATCGTTTGAGCCATGCTTGATCGATCGGGTTTCAGTCAAAGATTGATCTGAAAGATACAGCATGCGAATCGGAAAAGGAATATTGAAACCGGCCTGATCGCATGCTTGCTTTAACGCGATGATTACCTGGGTTTGAGTACGGCGTACCTGGGCTTTCTTGGGCAAGGTCCAGTAATGGATATTGAAATTGATCGCGCTTTCTCCAAAATCAGTAATGTCAATTTCAGCCGGTGGACTAGGCAAAACTCCTTCCACTTGGGTCAACGCATCGAATAAGACCTCTCGGGCTTTCAAGAGCGGCGTGTCATAGCCCAGCCCGATCCCAAGATCAGTGCGACGTGAGGGATAGCGCGTCAAAACATGGACTGGATTCGTGAAGACGATGGCATTTGGAATCACAATCTGCTCATCTTGATAGGTGTGAAGCTGAGTTGAGCGAATTGTAATGGATTCGACGGTTCCTTCATAGTCATTGATAATTACCTGATCGCCAACCCGAAAAGGTTCATTCATCAACAGCAGAATGCCAGCGAGAAAGTTTTTAAAGATATCTTGAAAGGCAAAACCAACCGCAACCGAACTCAAGCCTAACAAACCAATGATATCGCCCAGCCTCAAGCTGGGAAATACGACAGTGCAGGCGATCAGAATGCCGATCACCCAAACCGTGACAGAGCTAATTTGAACCAGAAGCAGTTGCAGAGAAATGCTATGAACCAATCGCTCTGAACTAAGCTTGATCAAACGTTTGACTAATTTGACACTATATCGCGTAATCAGTAGAACAATCAGTACAAAGACTAACGCTGGTAAAAGTTCGATCGCCTGACTGACCCAACCCAGTAAACTATGTTGGATCGTCTGTATCAGTTCATTCATACTGCCGATAGGAGAATATCATCAATGCCACAGCATCAATCCGGTGGATTGAGACCGCAAGCAATATTTCTATTCTTATTGGAAAATTAAGATAAAAGATCACCTGATTGAATGATGACGATTTTGATGATTGCTGCGATCTAGAAATGACAATGTTAGAATCATAAAAAGCCAGCATTTTGCAAAATTTTCAGCAAACAGATATCGGATTCAACTAAACAGGCGTGACCGCTATAGGGTAAAGTGAAAATTTGTGTCTTTGGGAACACATTAGCTAAACGATCGGCCTCCTCGACTGAAGGGAGAAGATGATCTTGCTGACTAGCAATTAACAGGACGGGTTGAGTAATCTTTTGTAGTTTCGCTTCATCGGTCCTGAACTGCCTCAACAATTTCAATCGTTGCTCTGCAGTCGGTTTAGGAGCCTCTTGAGTGGCTTTCATCAAAGCTTTGCGCGCAGTTGGAGAGACGCGAAAGACTTGAGACAGAAAGGGCAATGCCAGCATCGAGGAAAAATCGTAGAGAAATTGGGGCGTCAAAGGTAGAAGAAACGTGCCGAGATTTAATAATGGAACGCGATGGAAGGAAGATGCAGAGTTAATCAGAATAATCCGATCGAACAAAGTGGGCAACTGAGTCAGGGCTGTGAGCGCCACACAGGTTCCAAACGATTCTCCACAGAGGTAAACCTGTCGCGGTGTTTTTGCAACTTCAGCCTGGGTCAACGCGATCAATTGGCTTGCAAGGGAATCCCAGCTATCGAGAACATCGGCGGGAATGACAAAACAACGAATCTCAAATACCGCTTCGAGTCCGGTTGTTTGCAGCGTCATCAAATCCCTGCCCGTTTCATCCATTCCTGGCAAAAACACAAACAATGGACGATCTGAATCAGATGGAAAAGGGGCAAAAAAGTAAGGATTTTGGTGCGGTTCAGATGGCATTGTTTTCTGATGTAAGGTTGAGGTGAGCGATCGAGTTGCCTCAGGATTGCGCTTGTTTCGCAGCTCCACTGCCTCCCCGACCGGCTGCATCTGCGGCAGCTTTATGTTGCGGTTGAACATTGCCAGTATGACCAATATGGGCCAGTGAAACCGCAACGTTGATCACGCCAATGTGGGAAAATGCTTGGGGGAAGTTGCCGAGGTGCTCACCGGTGGTTGGATCGATTTCTTCGGCAAATAATCCCAATGGCGTACTGCGAGCCAACATTTGCTCAAACCAGGCTGCTGCTTCATCAACCCGCTCGGCCAAAATCAGCGCATTAATTAACCAAAATGTACAGAGGACAAAGGCAGCTTCTTGACCCTTGACGCCTTCAGGGGCATTGCGATAGCGGTAACATAAGCCATTGGAAACAAGCTGTTGAATGGTGGCATCGATCGTAGACAGCATGCGGGGATCAGTGCCTTCAATGAAGCCCATCACCGGCAAAAGCAAATTGGCCGCATCTAGGGTTTCATCTTCATAGGATTGCTTGAAAGCCTGTAGTTTTTCGCTCCAGCCTTTGTCCAATACTTCAGCTCGAATCTGGTCCCGCGCTTGCCGCCAGCGATCGATATCTCCCGGCAGGTGCAGCGCTTCTGCCATATCGATCCCACAGTCCAACGCGATCGATAACATCGCTTTGCCATAGACAAAATGCCGCTGTCCACCCCGCACTTCCCAAATGCCACTGTCCGGCTCCTGCCAATTTGCCGTAATCCAGTCCAACATAGGGCGAATGTCATCCCATAGGCCGATCGGATTGTACTTTCCTGCTTTCCAGGCAAAATGGATCGCGTTCAGCACTTCTCCATACACGTCGAGCTGCACCTGTTCAACCGCCTGATTGCCAATCCGGACCGGGCGAGAGTTGCGATAGCCCTGCCAGTTTTCTAATATTCGCTCAACGATTTGACCTTCTGAAGTGATGGGATAGAGAATTTGAATCCCTGTTTTTTCGACCTGAACGGTTTTTTCTAACCAATCGAAAAATGGATGCTCGTTATCAAAGTAGCCTGCCAGCAGCAAAGCATAGAGCGTAAAGGAGGCATCTCGAATCCAGGTATAGCGGTAATCCCAGTTTCGTTCACCGCCAATTTCTTCAGGTAAGGATGTGGTGGGCGCAGCAACAATTGCTCCCGATGGCGCATAGGTCATTAATTTGAGCGCTAAAGCACTGCGAATCACCTGATCTCGATAGCGCCCCTGATAGGTACATTGCGCTGCCCAGTGCTGCCAGAAGGCGATCGCAGATTCTAAAGCATTATGCGGATTAGAATGGGGAGCCGGACTATCCTGCATCGCTAAGGTAAAGGCAAATTGCTCGCCCGCAGAAACCGTGATTCGACAATCCAGCGTATGAATTTGGGAATCAACCTGCCATGCGATCGGTGCGTTGAGTTGAAAGTTGTCGAACCTGACGTTATGGCCAGAAGCTTGAAACTGAGGTGGGTGCTGGGCATAATTGGGCCGAGGAACACAGTTACAGAGAATTTCAACAGAGCCTTCCAATCCGGCAACAATGCGAATCAGTCTACCCGGTGCCTGGGGATGACGCATCTGATGACTGTCTGTGACTTCCATAAAGTCTAAAAGTTCTACCTTGCCTTGATCGCAGACAAAGGTCGTTTTCAGCACATTGGTCGAGTCAAGATATTGATGGGTGCTGCTAAAGGGAACGATCGGCTGAATCTGCCAAAATCCGCCCCGGTTTAAATCCAGAATGCGAGCAAATAAAGAGGGTGAATCAAAGCGTGGTAAACAAAGCCAATCGATCGATCCAGCTCGACTAACTAAAGCTGCGGTATGACAGTTCCCAATCATGCCGTACTCTGCGATTGCTGGGAAAGCATCGATCAATAATTCTGAATTAGATTCAGGACAGAGCTCTGACTGATGCATTGGCAGCCTGTTACTGTGCTACGACAGGTTACTGTACTATGAACAGTGTTATCAGTGTAATGAGCAGAGCAGCGATCGCCCTCTCCCTAAAGCCAGAACAGCAATTTTTGCCCTATTGCCCTGCCGATTTTATATCTAGTCAACTCAGCAGATGCTTCAACTGGGCATTTGTGTTTGAGGTGGAAAACCGTGCTGCATTCTGCCTTCATCCGCATCGTACTTTTTAGATGACTTGAACAGCTCGAATCGACCATCTGTGGCATATTGAACAACCCGATCGGCCAATGCCTGCATCTCCTGGGGTTCCATAGGTTGAAAGCTACGAGCAATCGCCAGATTTTGACGCAACACGTTCGGCGAGTCAATTCCACTCACTAATGTGGCGATCGGTAAGCTCATGGAATAGCGAATGGCTTCTTGGGGTGTAATGATGCCCTGTTTCACCGCTTCTCCACCACCACTCAGGCTTTTCATCCCGATCGCTGCCATTCCCCGCCGATTCACTTCAGGAAGCACCTGCTGTTGAAAACTTTGAAAGTTGGCATCAAAACAGTTAATCGGCATTTGCACCGTATCAAATGGATAGTCATGGGATAGCATCTCCAGATGCATGGCTGGATCTTTGTGCCCAGTAAATCCAACAAACCGAACTTTCCCCTGCTGTTTTGCCTGATCTAACGCTTCGATCACACCATTGGCGCGGAAGATTTGCTCTGGATCGTTGTAGTAGATCACTTCATGGATCTGCCACAGATCTACATAATCCGTTCTGAGGCGACGCAGGGATTCCTCTAATTGCTGCATTGCGACGTTACGATCGCGCCCATGTGTACAAACTTTGGTCATCAAAAACACCTGATCTCGGCGTCCCTGTAAAGCCTGCCCCATCCATTCTTCACTGCGATGGTTGTTATATTCCCAGGCGTTATCCATAAATGTAATGCCATTGTCGATCGCCTCATGGGCAATTTGCATCGCTTCTTGCAGGCTGCTGGCCTGTCCCAAAGAAGCACCCCCCAAACCGATCGCCGAGACTTCTACTCCTGTACTACCCAATGGGCGACGGGGAATTCCACCGGATTGATTCTCGAGACTTGGAGTTACTGTTTGAGCAATAGTAGGATTTGTCAGGGTTTCAGCAGCCTGAGCAGAAGTGCCAGAATTTAGAACATGCTCTGCTAAAACTGCGCCTGCCCCCGCACCAATGAAGCCAACCCCTTTCAGAAACTGGCGTCGATTGAACTCTAAAGAAAATTGGTTTCTGTTCGCTTCATTTTTGGGGAAACTCATGACGATCACTCAATTACAGTTACCGTCTACCATCCATCTCTAATCAACCAAAGACACCCCTCCTGAGAGATATGCAACGTAAACGATCGCTGTTTATCTAATCACTATCCCCTGACATACCTCTCTTGAGGAGTCTCCATCAGTAAATCGCAGTAACAAGCCAGATAAATTATTTTATGCTGCTAGGTACTCCATGTTTTCTTATTATTGTATTCAGATACGATCACCTTCTAATAACCATAGCGTAAATCGCTCCAATAAAACGAGAGTAGCTGTCATACCCACCGCCAGCCCAAATAGAGCGATATTACTTTGCTATTCCACCGGATATATACCCGTTCGTAAAGTGATAATCATTCTGGCACCAAGAGGTATTCAAGCCAATTCCTGCACAGATAAATCCTTGAGTGTGATGGTAAAGTTGCGCTGTGCCCCAGTTCCAATCCAGTCGATCGCCGCTTCACAAGTCACAGCCATGGTTAGCATGACTAAGTTACGAGCTAAGGAATAATCACAGATATCATCCTGAGCATTGGATGGAACACGATACAAATCATTTCAGATCACCTCAGCATAATCAGCGGTAAGGCCCGCATGCAGGCAGGGAAGCTGGCTTCAATCGCAATAGTCCTTAACCGCCTGACGAGCTACGCTGTTGTCAAAGGTTTCGATCACCAACGCAGAACCCTGTAAGATTTGTTCCACATTAGCAGATGTCAGCATTTTGGTTTCGATGTCTAGCTTCAAACCGATCGCTCGATAAAGCTGGTTGGCTAAAATCTTGGCTTTGAAGGCTCCCACATCCGATCGATAATAGGGTTGCGCCGAGAGATTGCGTTCCTCAATGCGATCGAAATCAATTACCTTTATTTTGCCAAATCCCGATCGGGCTAAGTTCTCAGTTATATTTGCACCCAATGCACCTGCACCACATACGACAACTGGGCATTGCTGCAATTGCTGCATCAGCACAGCAGAACGATAGCACTGTTCATGAAAGAAAATTGTCATATCCTTCACCATTCCCGTTGTTCAATCACCCCGATAACGACTGCAAATCAAAATCTCGATCGCGGCCACTCAAGCAAATGCCTGAACTCACGACCGTCAGATCCTGTTTGTCGATCGCGCTTGTGAAAGATACCCCACCCCTCGAACTGCGGATCCTGGGTTGTGAAGGTATAAACCAGTCCAGCAACCCGCGTGCGAATTTTACCTCGCTGTACGCAGGGAGTCAGAAACTGGGTCGTTTGAAGCTGCTGCTCTCGATCGACAAATTGGTTCAGCAGTTCATGAATATCCATGGCTTAAAATCTCTCGTACCTCCATCAGAATGGTGCCTAACCGATTCTGACCACTGCCATCCCGACCGCAACCCCAGTAATAGTCGATCGGTGAATTTTCCACGATCGTTTCGTTACCGGTTTCGAGCAGGATGGCACGAATATCAGCATGGGTTTGAAATTTACACAGTACTGCCCGATGCATCACGCTATCTTTGACCGCTTCCCAATCCGATCGCAAAGGCAAGGATCGATCGCGCCCCAAATGGGCTGCATCTTTCGGTGTTTTAGCCCGTTGCACTTGTTCCAGATAGAGCGTGCCAACNAAACTTTTGAGCCTGAAAGTAGTGCTCGCTAGTGGTCCAGTACAAATCATCGAGGAGAAAGCCGTGGGCTGAAAAATTGGAAAAACAACCGTAGGGTTTCTCGCGCTCCACGTAAAAGTAGATCGTCATGGGTTTTGTTTTGATTATTTCAATTAGAATTCCCTAATCCATACTCATGCCATTCACAAATTTGTTGATAGCCGATCGATTGATAGACATGATTGGCCGTTGGATTTTTTGAATCGGCAAACAGGAGGCAACAGGGACAGCCGCGATCGAGTAAAGCCTGACTCAAGCTGGCAACAGCCGTGGTGGCATAACCGCGTTTGCGCTGCTCCGGTGGGGTATAAACCGGGGCGATCGTTGCGGCTTCATCCGGTAGGCCATTGCCGCCCACTAAACAAACAGGCTCGCCGTTCTCCCAGAGATATAAGGCTTGTTGGCTTAAGCGCTGATCGACTCTTGCCGCGACTGAACTCTCGTTGATGCCTAAGGCTTCCGCTTCGAAGGCGGTCATCCACTGCAACAGCAAGGACTGATCAGCAGCAGTGGCAAGCCGCAAATTTCCTGGTGCAGCCGGAGATCGCTGCACTTGTTGCAACTGATAGATCAATGATTGCCGATTCAGACGATAGGATTGCCCGGTCAGATCCTGCCAGCATTGTGTAAAAACAATGGTTTCTTCGGGTAGACCACCAACGCGAGTCGGAGCAATTTGCACCACATCCTGAGCAATGAGTTCGATCGCCCGAAAATCGCTGACTTTCGACAGGCAAAGGGGATAGGGCGGCGTGTGAATGGCAACGGCAACGATCGGCTGTTCTGCTTCTGGCTGTTTTGCTTCTGGCTGCTCTCTTTCTACGGTCGCCAAATAAACCCGATCGTTCATTTGGTCCGGGGTTCGCACCAGGGACCGAGCGATGCGCAACAGCAAATTGTTTTCGGCTTCATGGGAAAGCAGATAGTGGTTGACTCGGTCGTAGAATGCCTCAGCTTGCTGGTAACGATTGAGTTTCATGACAAATCACATCGATTGCATTACTCGATACTACAATCGTAATACATGAATTCCAGAAATCACATCAAAAAAAAGCCTGCGGCAAATTGCGATCGCAGGCCCAAACAGACTGGGAATATTGCCAAAAACTGGCTCTAAAAGTGGCTAGATTCTGCCGCCGCCTCGCTCGCTTGCAACAGCATCCGCAATGCTTAACGGAAATTCTTCCAGATCAGTATCTTCGTAGGCAGGCATGGGCGAAATGAACGTGTAACAAGGATCGCATTCGCGGGTATCAAACACCTGAACGGCCCATTTATCGGGTAATCCTTCAATCCCAATTTCGACCACATACCACTCACTGCCGCTTGCTCTGGCAGAGAGTACAGAAAAATATTCGCGATCCTCTTTCGGGATCTCCAAATCCTCCATCAAAAAATGGAGTGCCAGGTTTTCTGCGTCTGTCGAAAGTAGTTTAAGCATGGTGCCTCTCCTGTTGCTAGGGCGAAATCGGTGAAAGATGAGAGCAAAACTCAAGTCAATTTAAGCTGATGCAGGTTATTCAAGTGTGCTAAACACCCGCAAACCCACGCGCCGCTAGACTGACTTCCTGCCAGGACGGCGATCGATAATCTGGATTCATTGCCCGATCGACATAACCCACCAGATCTGGCAGATCTTCACTGCGGATCTCTTGCTGCATGAAGGATTTCAGCTTTTGTTGCCAGTCAGAAGGATAATCTCGGATGATCGGATGTTGAACGACGATTGGCTGATATTCAGACTGTTGCATATCCACAATGATGTCTAGGCTGAGGGCAGCGAGCGATCGAATAAAAATGCCCGTTGCAGCCAGTTGAAATCCCGCATCTAGGCCCGTTTGTTTCAGCACCACCACGAAGTGGCCACCCGGAGGAATGCGATAAGGAAGTGAGCTTCTGTCCTGAACTGGCTTCACCTCAATGTTATAGCCTCTTGTCAGTCCTGCTTCCAGCGTCATTTCCTCATACTGCTGGTCTGGGTGGGGAACATAAATCATGAACTGGTACGGTCGGGACCAAAGGCTTTGCGTCGGCTCATCCGTCTCTTCCAGCCAGGTTGAATAGCACTTGCGCATCTCCTGCCCAACATAGCTATCTTGATTGCAAATGTTGATCAAGGCCATGTTCAGCACACATTGATCAAACTGAGTCGTTCCTAAAATTCTCATGATGGCAACCCTATACCAGCGCTTTATAGTTTTTGACGCGATCGCCCGCTGCCACTCCCAGAATCTTAGCCAGCCAAGGAGGGGGAGAGGTGACAATGGCCTGTTGTAGTTCACTTAAGCGGGTTCTGGCTAAACCGCCTTCCTCTTTTTTAATGGGGTAAATGCCTGCCTGCACTACTTTTGCCGCTGCGGGTCCACCGACCGCCACCACATAGACAATATGGCAATCCCGGATTAAACCCACCCGAAAGGCATTCTTATCGTCTGATAAATCTGCTTCAAGTGCCGATCGGATGTCGATCAGCCGCATCTCTTGCTCCGACAATTGATAGATTAAATAACGCAAGCAGGAACCAAAATGGCCATCTAGCTGCTCCCGATTATTTGAGGCAACCGCAACCCGCACCGAACCTGGCCACTCTCCATCCTGATAAGGCTCAATCAGGGGTAATTTATCGACCTCGCCTGTTTCTCCCCACAAAATTCTCACGGCCTGTTTTAATGCAGCAATATCGGCTGCATCTGCATCTTCCCCTTCCTCTTCCCCATCCAGATCATAGGTTTGCCCAAGGGCTGTTTTTAACTGGGTGACGGTGATTTTGCTCAAGGCAACTTCGTCAATGACATCCCCTAAATTGGATTGGAGGGCTTCAATAAAATCAACCAGCGACATTTCAGGGAAAAGCCTGGAGGCCAAGGCAATCCTGAGAGCGACCTCATTCGAAATCCGTTGTTCCTGCATTGCCACTTTCCTCTGTATCGTGAATCGATCGCGCTATTTACTGATTGAGGAGAAATCATGATCAACCGTTGGCTTAAACCTATAAGCTTGACTTTTTAAGTTCGACTGTTTTTAAGTTCGACTATGAAAGTTGCAGCGATCGACCCAGCCTTTCAACAACCATCTGCTTCTATTAGGAAAGAATTTGTCGAACGAGTCCGTATTCAGGAATACGGAAGCGAATCATGATCAATTTAATTCACGCTTATCCACAAACTTTTTAAACCTGAAAAGGATATTCATTTTGAGCCAAGTTCCTTCATATTCTGAAATGAAATCTAATATTCTCAATTAATTCTTAAGACTTGCAATGCTAGGTTATGGTTGAGTAGTTGTTGAGTGATTGTTTCAGTCAGCTATCGCAATGTCTTCCCAAGTGCCCCAATCATCCTCTGCCCAATCCCTGTCAACCGATTCAGGGGCTGCCCAAATTGAACAGCAATATCGCAGTATTTTTGAAAATGCACCTGACGGGATTTTTCAAACCGCGATCGATGGACGGTATCTCCGGGTCAACCCAGCACTCGCCAAAATTTACGGATATTCTTCTCCAGAAGTATTGATGTCGGTGCAACCCAACTTTTCTGGGCAACTCTATGTCCATCCGCAACGACGAACTGAGTTTGTGGCGCTGATGGATCAATATGGCGTGATCAAGGAGTTCGAATCTCAGATCTATCGGCAGGATGGCAGCATTATCTGGATTTCTGAAACCTGTCGAGCGGTGAAAGATGCAGCAGGCACTTTACTCTATTACGAAGGGTTTGTCAGAGATATCAGCGATCGTAAGCGAATCGAGGCAGAACGACTACGGGCTGAAATTGAGCAGAAAGAAACTGAACTGGCCTTTCAACACAGTGAAACTCGCCATCGAGCCATTTTGTTAGCAATACCGGATTTGNATGTTTCAGGTAAACGCTGATGGTGTTTATACCGACTACATTGAGACGGATCAGGTTATCAATCTCATGCCAGATGGCTTTCAACCGATCGGCCAGCGTTTTACAGACTATCTTCCACCTGAAGTAGCTCAACGCCAACTTAGCTACTTAAAAAAAGCGATCAAGACTGGGCAAAATCAGCGCTATGAGCATCAGTTTCAATGGAATGGGAAGCAGTACTCTGAAGAGGTTCGCATTGTGCCGAGTGGAGCTGATGAAGCGCTATTCATCATCCGGGATATTAGCGATCGCAAACAAGCCGAACAATCCCTGCTGCAAAAGAATCGCGAATTAGTGGAAACCCTGGAACAGTTGCAGCGAGCCAAGAAAGCAGCCGAAGTGGCTAATCAAGCCAAAAGCGCCTTTCTTGCCAACATGAGTCATGAACTGCGAACGCCTTTGAATGGCATTTTGGGTTATACGCAAATCTTAATGCGAGATAGAAGTTGTACCCCGAAACAGCAGTCTGGAATTCTGACCATTCATCAATGTGCGTCCCATTTGTTAACGCTGATTAACGACATTCTGGATTTGTCTAAGATCGAAGCGCAAAAGATTGAACTGAGTGCTCAAGAGTTTCACTTGAAAACGTTTCTTGACGATGTGATTCACATTTGTCTGGTTCGCACCGAACAAAAACGGATTGCTTTTGTGCATGAGTTTTCAGGAACCTTACCCGATGCGATCCAAACCGATGAAAAACGCCTCAGGCAGATTTTGCTGAACCTGTTGAGCAATGCGATCAAGTTTACCGATCGGGGCAGCGTCACCTTTACAGTCACGGGAGAGCGGTGTCATGAGATTGAGCCCTTCAGTGAGACTACGGCTCTGGAAACTAATTTAACGGGTACTTTGACATCGTCCCTCGCCAGTTCTGCCTATCCCGTTCGCTATCGGTTGCGATTTGAAGTGAGGGATACAGGCGTTGGGATTGCCCCCGATCAGTTAGAGCAGATTTTTCAACCCTTTGAGCAAGTGGGACAACATGCCCGTCAAACTGAAGGAACAGGGCTGGGATTGACCATTACTCAGAGATTGGTCACCCTGATGGGCGGTGACCTAAAGGTTATGAGTAAACTGGGTCAAGGCAGTCAATTTGGGTTTGAGATTGAGTTGCCAGGTCATATGGGCGGAATTGCGCCACAGCCTATCAATTCCAGCCACAACATCGTTGGGTATGAAGGAAAACGCCGCAAAATTTTAGTGGTTGACGATCGACCCGATAATCGGGCGGTGGTGCTCGGTTTGTTAGAACCACTTGGTTTCCAATTGACTGAGGCTCGGAATGGTTTTGAGGGCATCGAAAAAGCGATCGAATGCCAGCCCGATTTAATTATTGCCGACCTGATTATGCCAGACATGGATGGTTTTGAGATGACGCGCAAACTCCGCCAGCTAGAGGCGTTTCAATCCCTGCCAATTATTGCCTCTTCAGCGAGTGTATTTGAGTTCGATCGCCAAAAGAGCCACGAAGCTGGATATGATGACTTCTTGTCCAAACCAGTTCAGGCTGATGAACTGCTGAATAAGCTTGAAACCTATCTTGGTCTGCAATGGATTTGTGAAACTACAGAAGCAAAACCAGAGATGGCAGACTCAACCGACGATGCAGAGATCATTTTTCCGCCTAGTCAAGAGCTGTCCGATCTCTACAATGCCGCCCAGATTGGACACATTGAACGCATTAAGCAAGAAGCAATTCGACTAAGATCTTTAGAGCCACGTTATGTCGCTTTTGCCAACAAAATTTTATCCCTTGCCGATCAGTTTGACGATATTGAAATCATCCGATTAATCCAACCTTGTTTTCCAGTTCAGTAACAGAATTTTATGGCAACCCTTAAAAAGTCTCAGATCTTAATCGTGGATGACTATCCCACAAACATCAAAGTCCTGTCCGATCTCTTAATTGAGTATGGCTTTGAGGTTTTGATTGCAAGAGACGGCGAGAATGCTTTACAAAAGCTTCAGCGAATTTGCCCTGATATTATTTTGCTGGATGTCTTGATGCCTGGGATTGACGGGTTTGAAACTTGTGCCCGCTTGAAAGAACAAGAGTCAACTCGACAAATTCCGATCATTTTTATGACCGCCCTCTCTGATCCGGTTGATAAGATTAAGGGCTTAACTTTGGGGGCTGTTGATTACATTACTAAGCCCTTTCAACAGGAGGAAGTGCTGGCTCGGGTCAACACTCATTTGAAGCTACGGCATTTGACGAAACAACTCGAAGAACAGAATGCCCAACTGCAAGAAGAGGCTCGATCGCGCCAACTCGCTGAACTGGCACTGCGCATGTCAGAGGAAAAATTTGCCAAAGCGTTCCGATCAAATCCCGGTCCAATGATGATCCTGACCCTACAGGAAGGACGGTTCATTGAAATCAATCAAAATTTCTGTAAAATTCTGGGTTACCTGCCAGAGATGATTCTTGGGAAAACTTTTAGTGAACTCAAGTTTTGCGTGAATCCAGAGGAGGGCGATCGCTTCTTTGCTGAATTGCGAGATACGGGAGCGGTCCAGCATCAGGAATTGCAGCTTTATACAAGGTCTGGTGATGTTCGCATCTTGACCGTTTCGGCAGAAGTGATTCACGTTAAGCAAATTCCTTGTATTTTAGCGATGACGCTAGATATTACAGAATGCAAACGGGCGACCCTTGAAATGCAAAAAGCCAAAGCGATGGCAGAATTTGCCAATCAAGCCAAAAGCCGGTTTCTTGCCAATATTAGCCATGAGCTGAGAACTCCATTAAGTACGATTCTAGGTTATACCCAACTTATGAATCGGGATACAACGTTGAAGCCTGAACAACAAGAGCATCTAAACATCATTAATCGCAGCGGTGCGCATTTGCTCACTCTAATCAATGATGTCCTGGAGATGACAAAGATTGAGTCGGGCCAAATGTCGCTTAATCGTACAAAGTTTGACTTGTGTACTTTATTGGCAGACATTTATGAGATGCTCAAGCCAAAAGCGCAGGAAAAAGCTCTACAGTTCACATTTCAACTGGATGCGAATGTTCCTCAATTGATTTCTACGGATGCAACGAAGCTACGACAGGTTCTAATTAACATCATTGGAAACGGCATTAAGTTTACTGAGCAAGGAGGTGTTACGCTACGAGTTAGTTTAGGTGACTCGGATAACCAAATCTTGGGACAAGAGACCTCTACCGATCGGCATCCAGGAGAATCAACTCAAATTTTAGTGTTTGAAATTACTGACACTGGACCGGGCATCGCATCGGATGAAATTCAAGTTTTGTTTGATCCATTTATTCAAACGGAGACAGGACGGCGATCGCAGGAAGGTACTGGATTAGGGTTGCCGATTAGCCAGCGCTTTGTCCAGTTAATGGGTGGTGACATCAAGGTGTGTAGCACGGTAGGTAGCGGTTCCGTTTTTACGTTTGAAATTCAAGCCACTGTTGTAGATAGAGCAGACGTTCCCGTTTTTCAGCCTCGACGCCAGGTGATTGGCATCGCACCAGGGCAACCCAACTATCGAATTTTGGTTGTTGATGATCAGGTGACCAATCGTCAACTTTTTGTGAAATTGCTGAATTCGGTTGGGTTTGATGTTCGAGAAGCTGAAAATGGAGAAATTGCGATCGAGCTTTATCAAAATTGGCAGCCGCATTTAATTTGGATGGATGTTCGCATGCCTGTGATGGATGGGTATGAAGCAACTCGACATATTAAGCAATTGCAAGCAGAACGGGAACGCATTGCCGATCGTCTCAGTCATCCTTCAGAGACTCCTGTTTCACCGAAAATTATTGCCTTAACTGCCAATGCATTTGAAGAGGAGCGGCTGGCGGCTCTGGCGGCAGGATACGATGATTTTATTCGTAAACCAATTCAGGAAGAGATTCTATTTGAAAAGATTGCAGAACATCTTGGGATACAGTACTTCTATCGAGAGGAAGGATCAGATTCACCGCATCAAAGCAACCGTGAATCAGAAGCAGACGCGCTCCCGTTTTCAATCAACAACGAAATCTCAAAGCTATTATGGGATATGGTAGATGGCGATCAAGCCTTTCTAGAGAGCTATCTTGCTTCCCATTTAGAAACAATGCCCCAGCTCATGCAAACCCTGAAAACGGCAGTCGCCCAACAAAATGCGATTGAACTGTCGCTGGCTGCCCATTCTTTAAAGGGAATGGGAATGACGTTTCAAGCAAGGCGATTCAGCGAACTCTGTCAAGCGATCGAATCAGTCTCCAATTCTGGAGATCCAGATATCCCGGCAAAACAATTGCTCCAACTTGAAGCAGAATTAGAGCAGGTCATTATTGCTCTACGAACGGAATATCGAAAAATTCGGGCAAATTCCTGACCATAACAGATCAGTTTCATTAACGGGCGGCTAGGAACAGATATGGAAGAAGCCTTGGTAGAACGGTTGATTTTAGTCATCGAAAACAATCCTGATCACCTTCAGCAGATTCAGGCCGCACTCGATCGCAGTGAAGTTCGCCATCAGATTGTTGCCCTTGCAGACGGCAGTGAAGCGTTGGAATTTCTGCATCAGCGGGGAATCTATCGCGAGGCGGTTCGTCCCGACCTGATTCTATTAGATCTCGATCTGCCGGGCAAAGGGGGGCGTGAAATTCTCATCGAAATTAAATCGAGCTCCCAGCTGAAACGGATTCCAACCGTAATTCTCACCCTCTCCGATCGACAAGAAGATGTGTTGACCAGCTACTCCCTACAGGGCAACAGCTACGTGATGAAATCCGCTGACTTAGACCAACTCTTTCAAATTGTGAGACGGATCGAGGAATTTTGGTTGGGAATTGTTACGCTTCCAGTAGAGTAGTAGCTTGCGCAATCAAGTTCTTTTATTAAAAAACAACNTTTTTTTTCAACAAAAAACCTCATCATTTCAATAATTGAAACGCCTAAAACGCAGGTTATTTCCTATTCAAAAAACCTTCTATTTTATTTAAGAATTCCCTTCCAATTCGCAGGGTTTTCTGAGATAGACTGCTGGCTGGAGGGATAAAAATATATGGTGTGCTGCGATCGAGATTAATAAGCTCCGATCGATCGCGATCGATTAAAGTTTTGGCTGTAAGGGCGATGAGCAAAGGTTTGGAAGAGGTTGACAAGATAACAAACCGTTGATTTTCATTCCAGCTTGTCATCGCAAACCTACGTAAAATTACGTCAGCAATTTGGGTAATGTGCAATTTGTACTTAGAACACTTAAGCCCCCGTTGAAGTTGAATGGATGGACGAATTGATCGGCTGCTTGTCAGGATTTGAAGTCGATCGTCGTTGAAATATCTTTTATTTTAGGTTGGAGGAAAACCATGGTAGGAATGAGCTTAGATATCCAAGAAATCAATTTAACCAGTTTGAAACAGCCTCCAATCCATGCTTTGACTGAGATTCAGCCCCATGGTGTTCTACTGGTCTTGCAAGAACCTGAGCTGACGATTTTACAGGTGAGCCAGAATACGAGCCATGCTTTTGGCATCGCTCCTGACGCTGTTTTAGGCCAGACTTTAGATGACATTTTGGATACTTTCCAGGCCGATCGTCTGCGGGCAGGGTTAGCCTATGACAATCTCGACTTGATTAACCCCACCAAAATTTGGGTACGCCGCAAAGGCGATGATTATCAAATCTTCGATGCGATTTTTCACCGCAATGCAGACGGGTTTCTGGTCCTGGAATTGGAGCCTGCTCTGACACAAGAGAGTATTCCCTTCCTGAGCTTCTATCACCTTGCCAGAGCCTCAATCAATCAATTAGAAGCAACCTCAAATCTGCAAGATTTTTGCCAGATTATTGTGCGAGAAGTTCGCAATGTGACGGGCTTCGATCGCGTCATGCTGTACCGATTTGACCATGATGGCCATGGTGAAGTGGTGGCTGAGGATAAAGTGGATGAGATGGAGTCTTATCTGGGCTTGCACTATCCAGAATCTGATATTCCGCAGCCTGCTCGCAAGATGTTTCTGTCTAACTGGATTCGGGTGATCCCAGATGCCACAGCAGAACCAGTCAAACTCTATCCCGAACGCAATCCAGTCACCAATCAACCTACTGACCTGATTCTTTCGATTCTGCGCAGCCCCTATTCTTGCCACTTGGAATATCTCCACAATATGGGCGTCGGTGCTTCGCTGACCATTTCCCTGATGAAAGACCAGGAACTTTGGGGCTTGATTGCTTGCCATCATCGCACGCCTAAATATGTGCCCTACGAATTGCGCAAAGCCTGTGAATTTCTGGGGCGAGTCATTTTCGCTGAAATTTCCACCTATGAAGAAACGGTAGACCATCAATACCGCCTCAATTTGGCTAATATTCAGTCAACGCTGGTTGAGCGCATGTCTCAGGCGGATAATTTTATCGATGCACTGGTGCAGTATGAGCCAAATTTGTTGGACCTGGTGAATGCCAAGGGAGCTGCAATCTGTTTGAATGGCCACTGGACCTTGGTCGGCCACACGCCATCGGAAGAAGAACTGAATTACCTGGCTCAATGGTTGGCCAGAACAGTAGATGAGGAAGTGTTCTATACAGATTCCCTGCCCCTTGTTTATTCGGATGCAGAACGGTTTAAAGATGTGGCGAGTGGTCTGTTGGCAATTCCGATTTCGCGCCGCAGCTACGTCCTTTGGTTCCGGCCTGAAGTGATCCAAACCGTCAATTGGGGCGGGGATCCCAACCATGCCTATGAGTTAAAGCAAACCGAAACCGATCTGCGGCTTTGTCCTCGCAAATCGTTCCAACTCTGGAAAGAAACGGTCCGGCTCAAGTCTTTGCCCTGGAAACTTGTAGAAATTAAGGCCTGTCTGGAACTGAGAAAGGCGATCGTCAATATCGTATTGCGGCAGGCAGAAGAGTTGGCCCTGTTAGCGCAGGATTTGGAACGATCGAACGCAGAACTGAAGAAGTTTGCCTATGTGGCCTCCCATGACCTGCAAGAGCCACTCAACCAAGTTGCCAATTATGTTCAGCTTTTGGAAATGCGGTATAACGCTAAACTCGATCAAGATGCGAAGGAGTTTATTGATTTTGCCGTGGAAGGCGTCAGCTTGATGCAAACCCTGATCGATGATGTTTTGGTGTATTCCAAAGTGGATTTGAAGGGAAGTGAACGAGAACTAACTGAGGTGGAAGCGGCTCTCAATCAGGCTCTAGGTAATCTACGGGGGCGCATCACTGAAACGAATGCTGAAGTGACCTATGAGACAATGCCGACGATCGTTGCCGATGGCACCCAACTCATGCAGCTCTTCCAGAACTTGATTGGCAATGCGATTAAGTTCAGGCAAAAAACAGAGTCACCTCGGATTCATATTGGCGTCCAGCGTCAAGAAGAAGCTTGGTTGTTCTCAGTCCAAGATAATGGCATTGGTATTGATCCCCAATTTGCCGATCGCATTTTTGTCATTTTCCAACGCTTACACACTCGGGACGAGTACCCAGGTTCAGGTATGGGGCTGGCAATTTGCAAGAAGATTGTGGAATGTCACCGAGGCAAGATTTGGGTAGAATCCGAATTGGGCAAAGGGGCAACCTTCTATTTCACAATTCCTGTAGGAGGACGCGATCGCGGCTATGCTAGCGGACGAAAACCACAAAACTATCTTCTTGATCGAAGATAATCGAGGCGATATTCGATTGATCCAGGAGGCATTGAAAAACTCAACGGCTCAATGTGAAGTCGTTGTTGCCCGGGATGGTATGGAAGCTATGGCTTACCTTCGGCAGGAAGGAGAGTTCGCCAATTCCATCCGTCCCGATCTGATCCTGCTGGATCTGAATTTGCCTAAAAAAGACGGACGGGAAGTGCTGGCCGAGATCAAAGCTGATCCGACGCTAATGCACATTCCCGTCGTTGTGCTGACGACTTCTCGTAACGAAGAAGATATCTTTAATAGTTATGACCTACATGTGAATTGCTACATCTCGAAATCACGCAATCTCACCCAGCTTTTTAAAATTGTTCGGGGGATAGAGGAATTTTGGTTGGAAACTGCAACCCTGCCGCCGCCGAGTCTGCGGTAGGAAGATCCCAAGTAAGTATCCTATTGGTTGAGGACAATCTGGCAGAAGCTCGGTTGCTGCAAGAATTACTTAAAGGCACGATTGTCAGTCGATTTCAATTGCTGCATGTCAACCGATTAGCAGAAGCCATTGCTCGCCTCCAGGCCGATCGATTTGATATAGTACTGCTCGATTTAACGTTGCCGGATAGCCATGGGCTGGCTTCCCTGGATGCCTTGATCCAGCAGTCTCCTGGCTTGCCAATCGTCGTGTTGACCAACACCAATGATGATGAGCTGGCGATCGAAGCCGTGCGGCGGGGTGCCCAAGACTATTTAGTGAAACGCCACATCCACCAGGAACTTCTGGTGCGATCGCTACGCTACGCAATTGAGCGAAAACAGGCAGCAGAGGCATTACGTGAAGCCAATGAGATTCTGGAACTGCGGGTCAAAGAACGCACGGCTGAATTGGAATCTACTAATGAACGCCTGCGGCAAGAAGTGGAACGGCGGCAGAAAGTGCAAGAGCGACTGGAGTTGGCTCAGCAAGCCGGGAAAAGCGGCACGTTTGAATGGAATATTCAATCGAATCAAGTCACTTGGACTGCGGAACTGGAAGCCCTATATGGGTTGATGCCGGGGAGTTTCGACGGCTGTTATGACGCCTGGATTAGTGCGCTGCATCCGGACGATCGGCTCAAGACGGAGCAGGAACTTTGGCGGGCGGTGCAAACGGGGAATAGCCTCGAAACTGAATTCCGCATCCTCTTACCAAACGGAGAAATCCGCTGGATGATGGTGAAAAGCAGCCTCTTCTATGATCAGGCCGATCAGCCTCTGCGCATGATTGGACTGCATATGGATATCACCGAGAAGAAGCAGCTAGAGGTGCAATTTCTGCGGGCACAGCGACTCGAAAGTTTGGGGTCACTTGCTAGCGGCATTGCCCATGATTTGAATAATTTACTGACGCCAATTCTATCGATCGTCGAAATTCTGCCGCTCAAGAATCCTAACTTGAATGAGCAGACCCGCAACATGCTCAAGACTTTGGAAAATAGTGCTGAGCGGGGCGCTAATTTGGTTAAACAAATTCTCTCTTTTGCACGTGGCTCGGAGGGTAATCAGTCCTGTTTACAGATGGCTCATCTGCTGAAAGAAATCAAGCAAATTTTTCGAGAAACCTTACCAAAATCTATTCATTTGCAAACCAATCTGGCCCCTGATCTCTGGACAATTTCAGGAGATGCCACCCAGCTGCATCAGGTGTTTATGAATCTCTGCGTTAATGCTAGAGATGCGATGCCAAATGGGGGAACGCTCAAAATTGTGGCTGAAAATGTGCTGTTAGATGAGCAACAGGCTCGTCTGTATCTTGAAGCCCATCCTGGACCTTATGCGGTCGTTACAGTTTCAGATACAGGCCTAGGAATTTCTTCAGATATTTTACATCGCATCTTTGACCCATTTTTTACCACCAAGGAAGTGGGGAAGGGAACCGGGCTAGGATTATCAGCCGTCATCGGCATTGTCAAGCGGCACAACGGCTTTGTGGATGTCCAAAGTGAAGTGGGGAAGGGGAGCCAATTTAAAGTCTTTTTTCCAGCTTGTGAATCTCCTGCAATTCCCCAAGAAAATGATCTGGAGATGTTTTCAGGGAATCAGGAGTTGATTTTAGTTGTCGATGATGAAGTAGCAATTTGTGAGATTACTAAAACAACGCTAGAAGCCTATAATTATCGTGTGATTACTGCAAGTGATGGAATAGAGGCGATCGCCCTTTTCGCAGGTCACCGAGAAGAGCTACAGGTGGTTTTAATGGATATCATGATGCCATCGATGGATGGGTTGGCGACTATTCCACTGCTCCAGCGTTTCAATCCGGATGCCTATATTGTCGCCATGAGCGGCCTTCACTCTCCAGAAATTATGGCACAAGCTGAGAGAATGGGATTTCAGAGTTTTTTATCGAAACCGTTTACCACCAAAGATCTTTTGCAAGCATTACAGGCGGGATTAAAGACCGAGCGCAGCCTTCACTGAGACTGACCATCAACTTACCGATTCACCCCTTATGTCCCTTGCTCCCTGGCGACCCCGTCTGGCCCGTGCACTGCACCATAACCGATCGTTAGTCTATGCCCGTTATGCGCAATTGGCCACGGTCCGCAGCAATGGTCAACCTGCTAACCGTACAGTCGTATTTCGCGGTTTTCTAGACGATACCAATCAACTCAAATTCATCACAGACGATCGCAGTGAAAAAATTGCACAAATCCAGGCTCAACCTTGGGGCGAACTCTGTTGGTACTTCCCAAACAGTCGGGAACAGTTTCGGCTGCTCGGTGCTTTGACGATCGTGCAGGCTCAGCACTCCGATGCCCAATTTGTCCAGGCCCGTCAGCGGCAGTGGCAAGATCTCTCAGATGCAGCCCGTCTCCAATTCACCTGGCCTCATCCCAAACAACCTCGCACAGATGCCAGTCATTTTGTGCTGCCTGCCCCTAATCCATTGGAACCGTTACCCAACTTCTGTCTGCTGCTCCTTGATCCGATCCAGGTTGATCATTTAGAGTTGCGAGGCGATCCCCAAAATCGTTGTCTCTATGATTACCATTCAGAAAACCAAAGTTGGACGATCGCATCCGTTCATCCCTAAAAGCTAGCAATCGCCAGTATTGTGTAGGCGCAAGGTATGCAGGCGAGATTGTCAACTGTATTTCGACCCTGCTCTATCGGAAGGCTTCACCCCTACTATAATGTTCATGCTGTTTGCTGTGAACCCATCTCTGACTCATGACCGCTCAACCCAAGATCATTGTGCTTGATGATGACCCCACCGGCTCACAGACAGTCCATAGCTGTTTGCTGCTGATGAAATGGGATGTGGATACTTTGCGGTTGGGCTTGGCAGATGCATCGCCGATTTTCTTCGTGTTGACCAACACAAGAGCCATGACGCCCGAAAAAGCCCTGACGACGACCCAAGAGGTTTGCCAGAATCTTAAACAGGCGATCGCTGCTGAGCAAGTTCAAGAATTTTTGGTGGTGAGCCGATCGGACTCAACATTGCGCGGCCATTATCCGATCGAAACCGATGCAATTGCTGAGGTACTAGGCTCCTTTGATGCCCACTTCCTCACGCCTGCTTTTTTTGAAGGGGGCCGATTCACGCGCGACAGCATTCATTATTTGGTAGTGAATGGCGTGCCTACGCCCGTGCATGAAACTGAATTTGCCAAAGATTCGGTATTCGGCTATCAGCATAGTTACCTGCCTGATTATGTAGCCGAGAAAACACAAGGGCGGATTACAGCTGATCAAGTCGAGCGGTTTGTTCTGGCCGATATTCGGGCCGGAGTGCTCGATCGCCTCCTGCAACTCCATGACAACCAATGTGTGGTAGTGGACGCGGAAACCCAGACCGATATGAATCAATTTGCCGCAGCAGTGCTTCAGGCTTCGGCCCAGGGAAAACGCTTTTTGTTTCGCAGTGCCGCCAGTTTACTCACCGCATTAGCTGCTTTGCCCCCTCAGCCGATCGCTGCCGAAGAGATGGCTCGCTATGTGCGGCAGGGCAAACCAGGTGCTGTGATTGTCGGCTCCCATGTCAAGAAAACAACCGAGCAACTTGAGGAATTATTGAAGGCTCCCGGTACCGTGGCGATCGAAGTCGATGTGGCTCACTTGCTTGAAGAATCATCTGACCAGCGAGAAGCATTGCTCAAACAAACGCTCGATCGGGCACACCAGGCCCATCAGCAAGGCCAAACACCCGTCATTTTCACCAGCCGCCAGGAGCTGACTTTTGAGGATACACAAACTCGCCTCGACTTCGGGGTTGCGGTCTCTACCTTACTGATGGATATTTTGCAGGGCTTACCCGATCAAATCGGCTTCCTGATCAGCAAAGGTGGCATCACCTCAAACGATACTCTCAGCACGGGCCTTGCCTTAACAGCAGCTCGGCTACTCGGCCAAATCCTGCCGGGAGTGTCTGTCGTGCGCACCCCTGAAGCCCATCCCCAATTTCCTAACCTGCCTGTGGTGCTGTTTCCTGGCAATGTGGGCGATCAATTTGCGCTTGCGGCAGCCTATCAGCGTTTAGCAATGAATTCTGATTAACTCCCCACACTGGAGAACTGCATAAAACAAAGACCTCAAAGTGCAAAACTCTGAGGTCTAATCGCATCCTGAGGAATGATAGAAAGAGACTGAATCAGCTAGATAGCAATGTTCCGTGGCGTGACATTGGTTGCCAACATATTTTGCAGAGTGGCAACGGTCACAAAGTCTGTACCCGCATTGATGCCATCAGCATCCACGCGCACTTCTGTGTTTGCCCCCACCTGCACTACCTGCACGAACTGCTGGAAGCGAGATAGTGGATCGGTACCCGCAAACTCTGGGGCCGCAAAGATTTTTCTGAGGCCAATCCTATCATTTGCTGCAAAATCCGTGATTGTATCCACATTTCCTTGCAAGCCATCTTCCAGGGTGTCAAAGACAAACAAATCGGGACCAGTTCCCCCAGTTAAGGTATCACTACCCAATTGTCCAATCAAAATATCTTTGCCGTTACCACCATTCAACGTATCGTTGCCATTACCACCCAACAATATGTCGCGACCATTGCCACCATTCAGGACATCGTCGCCATCATTTCCTTCAAGGTGATCGTGACCATTAGCACCCAATATATTGTTGTTATCGGTATCCCCAATCAGCTTATCGTTTTTGTGGGAACCATCGAGTCTCGGTGGCCGATTATGATCGCCTTGATGCGGCTGATTGGGATCGTCGCCAGGTCCATCATCCCCTGGAGCATCAGATCCGGAATCCCCAGGTAAAGAACCTATACCATCTCCCGGTCTTGGCCTTCCACCTTTGTGAGGTCTATCTGGAGTATCAGATCCAGATCCGTCATTCCCTGGAGCATCATCCCCTGGAGCATCAGATCCGGAATCCCCAGGCAAAGAACCTATACCATCTCCCGGCCTTGGCCTGCCACCTTTGTGAGGCCTTTCCGGCTGATCAGGGTGGAGTGCATCATCCCCTGGCGGGTTGGGCTCTGGATTCTCAGGGAAGGAACCAACGTTATCTTGTATTTCTATTTCCGGCATAGGTCTCTCCAAAACAATCTAGGTCAGAATATTGCTGGGATTTGAATCTATTTACGAAAACCACTCAGCAAAATGCCAGAGCTGTGATTTTTGTAATCAATAAGCTCCGTACAAATTTTCAAAAACTCAAGTGAATCTAATATTTACTTTCAGGCTCTAATGAATGACTGTATTAATTAAAACTTAAATACCTGCCTGATTCCACGGTGAAAATCCTTAAGTGGTTTTGCGGAAATTCCTCTTTACTTAGAAGTTATCCCAACTGAGATGCTCTAGAAATACCTGACCATTGACAAAACTGAGGGAAATCTTGGCTCCAAATTCAACGGGTGTTCCTGCTTTGCTTCGCACAATCGGACGGACATGCGGTTGAGACAGACTCACAATGCGGTCTTCAATCCGATGTTGCCGAGTTTGGTACATCTGCTGCTGCTGACGAAACAGTTCATGAATCACCAGCAGATCGCGATAACTGCGCCGACTCAACTGGGATAACGAGGCTCCCAATTCGACCAACTGGTCAATGTGAGCTAGATTGCGTTGCACATATCCTAACTGCCGACGAATTGCTTTTCGAATGACGGTTTGACTCACTTTCCGTTTCTTTGCAACTTGTAAATACGCTTGTCTTACCTGACAACGATAAGTGCGAGGTTTTCGCGCTAACTGGTCCTTTACTTGTTGATAAAGTTCATCCACGATTTGTTCTGTTCGTTCTCGTGCTTCATTCAGCAAACTCAAATCAGTGGGATATCGAATATCTGCAGGGGCACAACTAGCATCTAAGATTAATTGTCCCTGATTCGGTAGTTCATCTGAGTCATCTCCATCTTCGTCCTTTGTCTGGTTGCTTTCCTGCTTGAATTCACTCTTTGTTCCTGAATTCGCTTCCATTGCTTTGAGGACAATTCGTTCATTGATCTGTTGGATGATTTCCAAGCTCAATCGTTTCCGAAAATGCACCAGCATTGATGCTTCAAATGGTGCTTCATCCTGATACTCTGATAATCCCAGAAAATACTGCAAATAGGGATTCTCCCGAATCTGTTGTACCGTTTCCTCATCACTGGTTCCCAATCGCTCTTTGATGATGAGCGCTCCTAATGCCATGCGAAATGATTTGGCAGGGGCTCCCATGCTTTGACTGAACTGTTGAGCATATTCTGTTTCTAGGGCTTCCCACTCGATCCATTCGGCCAGTTTTACCCATCGGTTCTCGCCAGATAGTTTCCCTCCGAATGGCAGGTAAAAGTTTTCAAACGACAGTTGACCCGGAGCAGGGCGGTAATGGACTAGACCTGTGGATCGGGTCAGACATCTACACCAAACTCATAGCGATTGATGAATAAACCAATGACGACATCGTGTAACCAGATTGACTTAGAAAAACAAATCGTTTTGTGAGCTAAGCATTTAATCCTGGTGCGTAATGTTAAATGTTTGCGCTTAATCTTCTGAGTATAGTGTTTACCAACAGTATGAAAAGCTAGATCAATATACCGTTCGTAAGCCCCCCAATCATCGGTGTAGAACTGCATGATGCCAAAGGATTCTCACAAGGATTTGAGTGCCAGAAACGCACTATCTTGGTGATTTGAGAGCACATCGGCTAACACGTCACCAGTGCAATAGTCGATCGCGCGCCATAACCGCCGTTGCTGGTGTTTGGAACCCACAAAACTCCACATCTCGTCTGCCTCTGCCTCTAACTCCTGCCATTGACACAGATGAACGATCGTTTGAGTCGGTTCCAGTTCTGCCAAACGTTTTTCATTGACTGCTTTGAGGTGACGATTTTTTTAAATGTTTCAGTCACAGTGGTTCGACTAATTTTGAGGACCCGTGCTGTGTCACGAGTCCCACTGCCGTTGATGGCCATATCGACAATTTGCTGCTTAACTTCGGGCAAAGAACCACGATAGGCATAGGCTCAAATGAAGGTGCAACGAGAGCAGTCGGTGTTTCGACATTTATACCGTTGCTTCCCCTCACCCGATTGTCCGTGTTTGACTACATCATCACTTGCACAACTGGGGCAAAGAACGGGTTCAAGGATCATGTCACAAATCTCAGGCAAACGGCTCTCTTAGTTTCCTTCATTTCCACAGGTCTAGTCCACTACCGAATGCCACAAACGAGAATTCGGACGGGATGTTTACCGACAGGCGCATCGGGAATTGGCGCTCGGAGTAGATCCGCAACGGTCGTTGAAGTTGGTATCATCAGTTTCATCCAAATATTTCATCCAAATAAATGATCGACGATCGTCCTGAAAAAACAGGGGGCGATCGTTTTTTGTTGATTCTTTTGTCAGTTTAGGCTGACAGCTCAAATCAGACAACTGATAAAGCCAAAAAAATAGCGTTAGCGGTTATATTTGCGACGGCTATGGACTCAGAGTGTTAGCATCTGCTTGCTAATCTCATGCAGCGAGTTTTTGAGGCAGTGATTCGTTGGAAGCTAGCAGTTGTTATGGCTGAGCGAAATATCAGTAACAAAGAATTAGCTCAATTAATTGGGCTACATACAACTTCGGTTTCTAGACTGAAAACTCGGCGTCGCTTAACTCGCATTGATGAAGAGACACTCAATGCCCTCTGTAAAGCTTTGAATTGTCAACCGGGTGATTTAATGGTGTATGAACCGGATGCTTAGCCGATGATGGAACGCTAGATGGATGTGAGAGGGAAAAGGAATGCATACCGCTATAGTTCACGAATGGCTAGTCACCTATGCCGGATCAGAGCGAGTTGTTGAGCAGATGTTAAACCTCCACCCGGAGGCCGATCTATTCAGTTTGGTTGAATTTCTGGCTGCCGATCGCAAAGACTTTATTCAAAACAAACCTGTCACTACTTCATTTTTGCAAAAGCTGCCCTTTGCGAATCCTCATTTCCGCAACTATCTGCCGCTAATGCCCCTGGCGATCGAGCAATTCGACCTATCAAGCTATGATTTGGTTTTGTCTAGCAACCATGCCGTCGCCAAAGGTGTCAC
Source organism: Elainella saxicola E1 (assembly GCA_002796835.1). Lineage (GTDB taxonomy): Bacteria > Cyanobacteriota > Cyanobacteriia > Elainellales > Elainellaceae > Elainella > Elainella saxicola. The sequence continues at coordinate 28,032 of LUGL01000133.1, forward strand.
TACCCGCGCCGATCAATTGCACATCTGCTATGTTCATACCCCAATCCGCTATGCCTGGGACTTGCAGCAGCAATATCTACAGGGCGCAAAGCTGAATCGTGGCATCAAGTCGGGTTTGACTCAGCTTGTGCTGCATTATCTACGGCTATGGGATGTGGCCAGCGCCAACCGAGTCGATCATTTTGTGGCTAACTCACGCTATGTGGCTCGTCGCATTCAAAAAACTTATCGCCGTCCTGCCAAAGTGATTTATCCACCCGTCGAGGTCGATCGCTTCACTCCGAATCAACAGCGAGAAGACTTTTATTTTGTGCTGTCGCGGTTTGTGCCTTACAAGCGGGTTGACCTGATTGTTGCAGCCTTTAATCGGTTGGGGCTGCCGCTGATGGTAGTTGGTGATGGGGCCGATCGGGAACGTCTCAAGGCGATGGCAGGATCTAATATTACAATTCTGGGTCATCAACCTGAATCGACGATCGTGGATTTGATGCAGCGCTGCAAGGCGTTTGTGTTTGCGGCGGCTGAAGATTTTGGCATTGCCCTGGTGGAGGCTCAGGCGGCTGGGGCACCCGTGATTGCTTATGGCAAAGGTGGTGCAGTTGAAACGGTCATTCCCGGCGTCACAGGGCTACTTTTTCCAGAACAAACCGTCACCAGTTTGATGGAGGCCATTCGGACATTTGAGCAAAAACAATTTTTATTTGATGTAGAAAAAATGCGTCACCATGCCGATCGATTTTCGCCAGAACGGTTCCGTCAAGAACTTTCTACCTATATCGATCGCAAATGGACAGAATTTCAGCGGAAGGATGCCCTACAGTAGTAGCGTGAGGAGTGAGCAAGTGCCGCAATGCAACTTAATCGTACGTTACCCCCGTCGCTCGTGGCGTTAAGCATTTCGACGCGATCGTGGCCCACCTATTTGATGATGGTTGGGTCAGACCTGCTGGCGTTGGTTTTGGCAGGAGCGATTGCAGTCCATACGCAACTTGCGCTGCAAGCACAGTTTCATCCGGCGCTTTATTGGCAATGGTGGCCTATGTTAGGGCTGTTTTTGGCAGCTTATGCCATGGTGGGGCTTTATCCTGCTGTAGCAGTCAGTCCGGCCAACGAGATGCGGCGAATTTCATTGACCACGACGCTGATGTATCTGGCGTTTGCGGCCATGGTCTTCATGCAGCGGGAAGGCGAGATTTATGCCCGCAGTGTGTTTATCCTGGCCTGGGTGCTATCGGTGGCACTGGTGATTATCTGTCGAGCGATTACGCGACTCATCTTTGCCCGCAAACGCTGGTGGGGCTACCCAACGATGATTTTGGGGGCAGGTCAGACGGGCAGCATGGTGATTCGTACCTTGAAGCGACGGCCCAGCATTGGTTTGAAGCCCGTTCTGATTCTGGATGATGATCCGGCTAAGCATGGCACCTTACATGGTGTGCCAGTCGTCGGTGGGGTGGAGTTGGCTCCTAATCTGGCCCGCACTCGCAAAATTCCCTATGCGATCGTGGCGATGCCAGGAGTTCCGCGCGATCGGTTACTCAATTTGCTAGAACGCTATGGCAGCAGTTTTGCTCATTTGCTGGTGATTCCTGACCTGTTTGAGTTTTCCAGCCTCTGGGTAGAAGCTAAAGATATGGGCGGTGTGCTGGGGCTAGAGATTCGGCAACGGCTGCTGCTGCCCGGTCCTCGCTTTGCCAAGTTTTCGATCGATCTGGCAGCTACGTTGATTGGGGGCCTATTCTTGCTGCCGTTGATTGGCCTGATTGCCCTGCTGATCAAGCTGGATTCGCCTGGACCCATTTTCTATACTCAAACTCGGATTGGACAGGGTGGCGAACATTTCAGAGCCTGGAAGTTCCGCACGATGGTTCGCAATGCAGACTATGCTTTGAAGGAGTATCTGGAAAAACATCCCGAATTGCAGGAGGCTTGGCAGCGCGACCAGAAATTGCGCTATGACCCGCGTGTTACCCGGATCGGTCGATTTCTGCGGCGCACCAGTCTGGATGAGCTGCCGCAACTCTGGAATATTCTGCGGGGAGAAATGAGTCTGGTTGGGCCTCGTCCGATCGTCGATGAAGAAATTCCCCGCTATGGCGACAAATTTCCGCTCTACACTAAGGTGATTCCGGGTCTGACGGGCCTCTGGCAGGTGTCTGGCCGCAACAACATCACCTATGAGGAACGGGTCAGCCTGGATGCTTACTATGTGCGCAACTGGTCGGTTTGGCTGGATGTTTATATTCTGATGCGCACGGTGTGGGTGGTGCTGACGGGGGAAGGAGCCTACTAGATTCTGGATTTTGGATTGGCGATTTTAGACGGTTATACCTGCTGTGTTGGTTTTGATGAAGCCCATAGAACTGAGTCGCCTTGTTCCTCTTGCATTCTGGCCTAAACGCAATGCCGCTCCCATCGCTTAATTTTATCTGGCAGCTGTTCCGCTTCAGTTTTGTCAGTTTGCCCTATTTCTTTTTCGCGGTTTTTCCGGGAATCATTGCGGTGATCGGTCTCCTGTGGGCCAAGTTTCGGCGATCGGCCCTCGATCTCACCACGCGCAGTTTGCTGCTGATTCTGACGGGTTTGCTGTGGGTGAGCAGTTTGTTTGCCGCCGATCGGGGTGAGGCATTTCTGCAGCTTGCCAATTTTTTGCCCTATCTGCTGCTGTTTTCGGTGTTGCCCTATCTGCTGCGCGGCATTGACCCCTTAGTGCGATTGGCAACTGATGTGGTGATTGCGACCCTGCCGATCAATCTGATTGCGATCGTCGAATATGTGTTGCGATCGCCCGGTATTCCCAAATGGCTGANGGCGGACTGCTCTATCGCGCTGGTTTCGGGCCAGACCTCATGCTGAGCGAGCGATGGTGATGTTTGGCCATCCGAATGCCTTGGCGGCTTATCTGGTGCTGGTGTTGGGTTTGGGCTTGGGACTGATCTTGTACTATTCCTTGCGTCAGCGCCAATCGGAATCTCCGGAAGCTGCAAAGCAGACCAGTGGCAAATGGCAGCAAATTTTGGTTTATTTGGGAACTTTTGCTTGCCTGCTCGGCATTTTCGCGTCTGGATCGCGGAATGGTTTGCTGGTAGCCATCTCGCAACTTCTGGTGTTTGGTCTGTTTACCAAGGCCAGTCGAGTCGTGTTGGGGCTGGGGGCGATCGGAATCGTCGGATTAATCGCAGCTGTCATTCGGCTGGGGATTGGGGGGCGATCGTTGTTGGCAATCGACTGGTCGAGCGATCCACGCATTGGAGTTTGGAAGTTTGGCCTGGAGTTATTGAGTCAACGCCCGTGGCTAGGCTGGGGTTTGGGTAACTTTAAGCTGCAATATCCGCCCGGTTTAATTCCGGAGTATCAGTACATTGCCCATCCCCATAATTTTTGGCTGCTGCTCGCCGTAGAGGCAGGCATTCCTGTCATGATTTTGCTGACGCTGTGGGTCGGTAAAATCTGCTATTTGTCAGTGCGACAGCTGATAACCACTCCCTTTAACACGCCACATCAGGCCGTTTTGCTGATTTATCTGCTGGCGTTTTGGGGCTGCGTTGCTTTTGCTTTGTTTGACGTGACGTTCTACGATGCCCGCATTAACACCATGAACTGGGTGTTGTTGACAGCCCTATATACGTTATCCAGGGATGCAGGATCATTGGACAGGTCCAGGACGAAGGAAGACATCGGCCAAGCATCGGTTTGACCTGCGGCAAAACGAACTCTCCAACTCAAAGAGTCAAGAAGTGACACAATAATAAAAAGATAAAATTTTCTACTTTTCTTAATGGTGTAGAACCGTGGTTGCTCAGTCCTCTTTTTTCGTGGGTCAGATCCTGAAAGGTTCCTTTTGGCGAAATATCCTGGCCGATAGCTTTACTGTGTTCTGGGGAGATTGGCTCGATCTGAGGGTCCGCATCACCCAGGTGATCGCTTCAGGACTGGTTTCGCCGCTGATCTACATCATTGCCTTTGGCCTGGGACTGGGCAGCGCCTTGGCTGCTAAGCCTCCGGTGGGTGAAAACTATCTACAATTCATTCTGCCGGGGATGGTGGCTCTCTCTTCCATGACCATTAGCTTTGGCGGCACCACTTTTTCAATTTGCGGCGAGCGGCTCTACTCCAAAACCTTCGAAGAAATTTTGCTGCTGCCCGTTCATCCGATCGCCCTTTTCCTCGGCAAAATGATGGCGGGCGTTGTTCGTGGCTTAATGACTTCTGTTTCCGTAATTTTGATTGCGGTTTTGTTCACCGGCAACTGGCATTTCTTGCACCCGCTGTTTTTGCTGCTGCTGCTGCTCAACTGTGCCGTGTTTGCTGGACTGGGCGTGATTGTTGGCCTCAACGTCAAATCCCTTGAAGGGGTGGGGCTGCTCAACAACTTTCTGATCGTGCCGATGTCCTTCTTGGGCGCAACCTTCTTCGATCCAAAAACCTTGCCGATCGTGATGAAAGCGATCGTTTACATGCTGCCCCTTACTTACACCAGCACCGGATTGCGTGCCGCTGCCTACTTGCCGATCAACGAATTTCCTTGGTACAGTATCCCGGTTCTCCTGATTATTGCGATCGTGCTTTGCGGCATTGGGGCCTATCAATTTGCCCATCAGCAAGATTAAGTGGACCAAACCTAGTGCGAGCGTCTCGCTCGCGGACAAGATCCAGTATCTCGCTTGCGGAAATATGAGATCTTGCATCTCGCTTGCAGACAATATTCACCCCTTCCATCCTTTCATTTATTATGGCTTCCGACGATCTGCGCGCCACTCGACTCGAAAAAGCGGAACAGCTCCGCCAGCAAGGACTTCAACCCTATGCCTATCGTTGGGAAGTGACCCATCAGGCGGCAATGCTGCAAGAAAAATATGCCGGTCTGCCAGCGGGCGAAGAAGTGGAAGTGGAAGTGTCGATCGCCGGTCGGATTATGGCGCGACGGGTATTTGGTAAGCTCGCTTTCTTTACATTGCAGGACGAAACCGGACAGATCCAGCTTTACCTTGACAAAAAGCGAATTGAAGTGACGATGGCGGAAGATACCACTGCGTTCGATCGCCTGAAGCAGCTCACGGATGTCGGCGATTTTCTGGGAGCCAAGGGAACGGTCAAGCGTACCGAAAAAGGTGAACTGTCGGTCTATGTCCAGAACTACCAAATTCTCACCAAGTCGCTGCTGCCGCTGCCAGATAAGTGGCATGGGTTGACGGATGTGGAAAAGCGCTATCGCCAGCGCTATGTGGATTTGATTGTCAATCCCGAAGTGCGAGACACCTTCCGCAAGCGAGCCTTGATTACGGCAGCAATCCGGCGCTATTTGAACGATCGCAATTTTGTCGAGATCGAAACGCCCGTGCTGCAAACGGAGGCAGGAGGAGCAGATGCGCGGCCATTTGTGACTTATCACAACACGCTGGACATGGATTTGTATCTGCGGATTGCGACCGAGCTGCACCTGAAGCGGCTGGTGGTGGGTGGCTTCGAGCGGGTCTATGAAATTGGTCGGATTTTCCGGAATGAGGGCATTTCGACGCGCCACAATCCGGAGTTCACGTCGATCGAGCTGTATCAAGCTTATGGCGATTACAACGATATGATGACGCTGGTGGAAGAGTTGATTACCCAGCCTGCTCAGGAAATTCTGGGCACCTTGCAAATCTCCTATCAGGGACAGGCGATCGATCTGACGCCACCTTGGCGACGTATCACGATGAATGATGCTGTGAAGGAGCAAACTGGGGTAGATTTCAGTCAGTTCAGCTCGCTGGAAGAAGCCAAGTCCGCCGCTAAGGCTGTGGGAATTAAAGCGATTGATGACTGTGATTCGATCGGGCGATTGCTGAATGAAGCCTTTGAGCAAACCGTTGAAGCAACTTTAATTCAGCCGACGTTTATTACCGACTATCCGATCGAAATTTCGCCCCTGGCTAAGCCTCACCGCAGCCAGCCGGGACTGGTGGAACGGTTCGAGCTGTTCATCGTCGGACGCGAAACGGCAAACGGCTTCTCAGAGTTGACTGATTCGGTCGATCAGCGCCAGCGGTTTGAAGCTCAGGCTGCTCGCAAAGCGGCTGGAGATCTGGAAGCGCATGACATTGATGAAGACTTTGTAACTGCGCTAGAGTATGGCTTGCCGCCTACGGTGGGCATGGGCATGGGGATCGATCGTCTGGTGATGCTGCTGTGTGACTGTGCCAGTATTCGGGATGTGATTGCCTTCCCCCTATTGAAGCCAGAGGTAACAGGAGAGTAGAGCGTTGAGGAATTGGAGTCGCGTCACGGCGCATCGGATAGGACAATTCAGAGCGGTTGGCGTATTGGCTGGATTGCTGATTGGATCAGGCTCCATCTTGGCGAGCTGTAGCAAACCACCGCAGCCAGCCGCAGAAGTGCCCAGTCCTTCTCCCTCCCCTGCGATCGTGCTGCCTTCTCTCAGTCCCAGCGCAACGCCTTCTGCCAATCCAACCTCCAATCTGCAAACCTACCGGGAAAAAAGCAAAGGGCTGTTTCAAATCTCCTTTCCCAAAGGCTATAGTCATAAAACGACTCCGAGCGGCGTGGCGTTTGTTTCTGCCGATCAGGGATTTGCAGGCGCAGTCGATTTCAGTTCTGCTGAAGGCAAGCAGCTCACGACTCAACAACTTGAGACAGCCCTGAAAACGGAATTCACCAATCGGCTGCAATCCGTCTCCTGGCAAAACGCTCAGGTTCAAGCCGATGGCAGCTTGCGATTAGACTGGACCGGTAAGGATAAAAACGGCAGCAATCTGGATGCAGTCAGCATTGTCGAGCAACGCGGCAGCTATATCTTTGTGCTAAACCTGTTTGGCGTGAATAAGCCCTACCAAAACTACAACAACGACGCCGAAACGATCGTCAACAACTACAAAATCCAGCCTGCTGGATCGGCTCAACCCTCGCCTGCTGCTTCTCCTAAGCCGTAATCCTAAATGGCATAGGAAGTCACCAGCACTTCGGTAATTTTGCCGCGCTTTTGGGCGTTCGAGTTGATCGATCGGCTGGCCGTAATCGTGTAGATGTGAAAGTCTCGATATAGCTCCCGAATAAACTCACAGTCTGAGTTGGAAAGCATCACTTTGACACCGCGTTGAGCCAGTTCTGCAAAGGTGTCGCGCAGACGAATCTGATCGGCCTCATTGAAGGCATAGCGGTTGTATTCAGTGAAGCGACTGGTCAGGCTGATTGGATAGTAGGGTGGATCGAAGTAGACAAAATCATGGCGGTTGTGGGCAGACTGTAACACGGCATCGAATTTTGCTTCTGCGATTTGGGTATGCCGTAATGCCTGGGAGACCGATCGCAACAGTTCCGGATGGCAGATGCGTGGGGCTTTATAGCGCCCGATCGGCACATTGAACTGACCCTTGGAGTTCTCGCGATAGAGCCCGTTGAAGCAGGTTTTGTTAAGGTAAATAAAGCGGGCCGCCCTTTCAACCATCGTCTGTCCGGGCTGCGATCGCACCTGGTAATAGTATTCCGGGCTATGGAACCGCTGATGCTGCTCTAATAACTTGATCAAATTTTCCACTCGATCGCGCACACAGCAGTACACATTCACCAATTCTGGATTAATATCAGTCAGAACTGCGTGATGAGGTGACAGTCGAAAGAAAATTGCCCCTCCGCCTAAAAAAGGTTCATAGTAGGTTGTAAAATTCGGGGGAAAGAAAGGCTCGTATTGAGAAAGCAACTGACCCTTGCCGCCTGCCCATTTCAGGAATGGACGGGGTGGCAGGATGGAAGTATCTAGAGATAGCATTGATACCCGCACTCCCGATCGGAATTCTTGTCCTTTACAATTAGAGAGACGAACAGCAGTTTGCAGTACTAATCAGCGTACTATTTTTTGCTGCTACAAAAAAGTGTGATTAAGACCGATGGAAGAATTTTTTAATAATGTTTCGCGTTATCCGCGCTATTTGATCACTTTTTCGCTCGGTGTTTTCTTGACGGCTTTAAGTCCATTGCTGCCTTTGTTTAAGCGTCCAACTACAGCGATCGCAGCCGTTGCCTTTCTAGTTTCCGGCTTCATCTTTCTCTCCTTTACCCTGCGTGCCATGCTGGGGTTGAACACCGTTTAGATCAACTTCCTCACCGATTAACCACCACCCTTTATTGATTGTCCGAAGGAGCAGAGTCTTATGGCTACCGATCGCCGAGTTGCCCGCGTGGCCGAATTAATCAAACGCGAAGTCAGTCAGCTTCTGTTTTCTGGCATCAAGGACGATCGGGTCGGCACTGGCATGGTGAGCGTCACTGATGTTGATGTTTCGGGTGATTTGCAGCATGCCAAAATTTTTGTCAGCATTTATGGCAGTGACGAAGCAAGAGCCGAAACCATGGCAGGCTTGAAATCTGCAACAGGCTATGTACGGAGTGAATTAGGCCGGAGGATTCGTCTGCGCCGCACTCCTGAGGTTGTGTTTCTAGAAGATCGATCGATCGAGCGTGGCACCAAAGTTCTGTCCCTGATTAATCGGTTGAGCCAAGAACGCAAGCCAGAAGAAGCAGAGGCAGAGGGCGAGCTTGACGAATAGCGGTATGGCTAGCGGATTGCCAGACTGGTCGAATCTATCTCTGGCTGAGCAGGTAGCTCAGATGATTGTGGTGCGGGCTTCCGGTCACCTGTTCGATCACCAAATTGAGTATCCGGTTTGGGAACCCCCTGCCGCAGTGATTCAGCATTGGCTGCAAGATTGGGTTGTAGGTGGCGTGATCTTGCTGGGAGGCACTGCCGCAGAAATCGGCTTGCGAACGCAGCAGTTGCAAAGCTGGGCGAAATACCCCCTGCTGATTTGCGCCGATATTGAAGAAGGCGTTGGGCAGCGATTTGCAGGGGCAACCTGGTTTCCGCCTCCTATGGCGATCGGAGAGGTGGCGCAGCGCGATTTGGATTTGGCTTTGCAGCAGGCCGAGGCCATGGGAGCCGCAACGGCTCAGGAAGCGTTGGCGATTGGGATCAACTGGGTGTTAGCGCCCGTCGTGGATGTGAATAACAATCCCCAGAACCCGGTGATTAATATTCGAGCCTGGAGCGACAAGCCGGAAATTGTCAGTCAACTCACGACCGCTTTTATTCACGGCGCTCAGCAGCATCCAGTTTTGACGGCGGCTAAGCATTTTCCGGGGCATGGCGATACAGCAACCGATTCGCATCTAGATTTACCCGTGATTGAGCACGATCGGATGCGATTGAACCAGGTTGAGCTACAGCCGTTTCAGCAGGCGATCGCCAATCAGGTTGATGCAGTGATGACGGCCCATTTGCGGCTACCTGTGTTGGATCCAGACCGACCCGCTACGTTATCCAAACCGATTTTGACCGGATTGTTGCGGCAAGAAATGGGGTTTGAGGGACTGATTGTCACCGATGCTTTGGTGATGGGGGCGATCACAGACCGCTATGGAGCCAATGAAGCTGCGGTGTTGGCGGTAGAGGCAGGTGCAGATGTTTTGATGATGCCCGTTGATCCAATAGGCGCAATTCAGGCGATTTGTGCAGCGGTGGAAAGTGGCCGTATTTCTCAAGCGCAAATTACCACAAGCTTGGAGCGGATCGGACGAGCCAAGCAAAAAGTTTGCGGATTGCCTGTAGCAGGGGATAGTTCTCACGCCTGGGAAGCAGTAATGGCTCCACCAATTCAACTGGAGCAAATGGCTCAACCAGAGACTTTAGCAACCGTGCGCAACATTCTGGCAGCTTCTTTGCGTCTACATTGTCCGAAAACAGGCAATCTCGATCGCCCCACTCAGCCTCCTTTGCGCAACTTGATCTTGCTGGATGACGCGCTCAACTGCACCTTCTTGCACCGTCAGGCTCCAGCGATCGTCATGCCCTCAAAGGTAGGCTATACCTTGCAGGTCATTGATAGCACGACACCCCCGATCGATTGGGACGCCATGGAGCGATCGACCACATTGTTACAATTGTTCATCCGAGGTAATCCCTTCCGTAGTAGCGCTACCCTGATCCAGCGAGCGGAGCAGTGGCTGGATTTTTTGCTGAACACTAAACAGCTTCAAGCTGTTGTGATTTATGGCAGTCCCTATGCTGCTGAACAGTTGACAGCTCATCTACCCGCCGAAATTCCCTACGCCTTCAGCTACGGACAACTTCCTGCTGCCCAAGCGGTAGCTTTGGAGGCTTTGCTGCAAGGCATGGATAGCGCGATCGAATCGGCAAAAGAATTTACAGACTGATTGGTTGTTGCTTGGAATATTCAACCAGTCCGATTCCGATCGCAGAGTTTTACAGCTTCGATCGCAGATTTTTCCTGACCTATAAAAATCTGATCAGAGGATTATTCATTTTCCTTAGAAATTCTATGAGTATTTGCTCTCAGCCTTGTTTACAAAAAGAAATAAACCAACTAATATTGTGATTACGGAAGGTTAAGCAACTTTCCAACATCTTTAACTCTTGTTAATCAAGCACTCATCGAAACATGACTACGACTCTACAGCGTCGCGAAAGCGCTAACCTGTGGTCGCAGTTCTGCAACTGGGTCACCAGCACCGAAAATCGCCTCTATGTGGGCTGGTTCGGCGTCCTGATGATTCCTACCCTGCTGACTGCCACCATCTGCTTCATCATTGCCTTCATCGCTGCTCCTCCCGTGGACATCGATGGTATCCGTGAGCCCGTCG
>LUGL01000134.1 GCA_002796835.1 Elainella saxicola E1
AACTGCCGTTTCAGTCCCCTTACGGGGAAGAGGTTTGAAAGGTTCAACGGGGTACAAGTGCGAACGATTCGCTACTCGGAGTTTCAGTCCCCTTACGGGGAAGAGGTTTGAAAGCCAACAATCATCAAGCAAGTGATATGCACCACTTGCGATGCGTTTCAGTCCCCTTACGGGGAAGAGGTTTGAAAGTCAAGGAAATCACCGGAGTCTCCCAAGCCATCGATGGGTTTCAGTCCCCTTACGGGGAAGAGGTTTGAAAGCTTCGCGCCAGCGACGGTCGTAACTGGAGCGTAGTGGTTTCAGTCCCCTTACGGGGAAGAGGTTTGAAAGTGTCCCCTTCTCCTCCAACTTCGGCGCGGAGAAATTCGGTTTCAGTCCCCTTACGGGGAAGAGGTTTGAAAGTTTGTAACTGTAAAACCAATCGGTCGTGACGCAACAACANCAGTTTCAGTCCCCTTACGGGGAAGAGGTTTGAAAGTATAACGATAGGAGTAACTGGCAAGGCATCCCCCGGGTTCAAGGTTTCAGTCCCCTTACGGGGAAGAGGTTTGAAAGAGTATGCCTTTACATGCGGCTCAGGGCAAGACTTCCTGAACCGAAAACCGCATAGGTCAAATCTATTGTCAATTAGACCGGGTTTAGCTGCAATAAGGTCATTGCCAAAAGTGCTGAGACCCTTGCCTGATGCGGGTGCCGCAACGGTCAACGAAGTTATGCGGTTTTCAAGGTTCGACGGAGGGTTACACCCGCCTCTGCTCCTCATTATCCTCCATGCACTTGAAAAGTCAACGAAAACAAACCTAAAGATGCTGAATGGACGGGTTCTAACCGCCTGCACAAAAAAGCGAGACGCATGGCGGTGCATCCTTCGGTATTGCAGCTCCAAACTGAAACCCCATCCAGCGAGCCAGAGCCGTTGCCAGATGGGGTGACGTGGAAACAGTTGGATTTGTTCTAATCGCCATTTCTACCCTGGGCAAGCTGCTGGATTAATTGCAGCATCAATGCCCGGTCCTGCTCCGATCGCTCAACAAACTGGTCAAAGCGTTGCCGCGATTCCTCTAAGCCCTGCTGAAATTCTCGCTGAGTCTGAACCAACTGTTCAATCTGGCGATCGTGAATCCCTGCAACCTCAGCCAGGGTTGAAACCGTCGATCGCAACTCTGAGATAGAGCGTTTGATCTCGGTGATGTCAGTTTCCATCTGGTCTATGCGATCGGTCATTCTTCTATCCCCTCATCCAGTTCGACCAAATCCCAAGGACTGCACTCAAACAAATCACAGAGTTTAGCAACTCTGACGATCATCGAAGTTCCCTCCCGATTGCGTTCCCAGTTCCGAACAGTGGAAGGGTCAACAGACAGGGCATCAGCGACCTGTCGCTGGGTCAGCCCCTTAGCCTCTCGAAGTTTTGCGAGTTTGGTCACGTATTTTTCTCCCATGTCTTAGTTCATATCACTATATTAGCATGAACTTCTTAGCGCTAACTACTTGACAGCGTTAACTTGTTAGCGCTATATTTAATTCATGGGAAACAACCCATCGGGAGCTGACCGAGAGAACCAGCGAGGGGAGAGGCAAGAGCCTCAAGGGAATCGGCCCCTACGAAACGATTCCCAAATCAAAAGGGCAGTGTCCCACCGCCAAGTAAGAACACTGCCCGGTCCACTAAGAACCACTGAGGATTTTAACTCATGCCACGAATTCGAGTTACCGCAAAACAACTAGGCGATCGTCACTTTCAAATCAATCTGAGCAATCGGATCGCAGTCATCACACAATCACTGCTGAAGCCTGGTAAGGGTGGACGCAAGGCACGGGTCAAGGCTGCATACTTTGGCTTCCCTGATCATGATTCCGCTCAAGTTTTTGCCAACAACATTCGCGGACGTTTCCCCAAAGCACGGATCCAGGTTCGCACCTCTGAACGGTTGGACAGTCCGATCGAAGTCAAAATCTCTGGTGATTTCGTTGAGCGTCTGGCATGGGAACTGGTCTACAGCTCTGAATCGACAGGGCAACGGATTCAACGCCATCTGCAAGTAGTTGCTTCTCGCCCCAGCATTGAACCTGATCAGCCATCCACCCGTTGGGCAAATGCAGCGACAAAGCCACGGCACACCGGACGGGAAACGGTAACAACTCGATCGGGACGAACCCTCTCAATCAATTAATCACCCACCGAGGGCAGCGGTTAAACTGCCCAACCTCGACACATTTACAAATCGGAGATTTTGAACCATGAGCGTTAACGATCGATTGACAGAAAAGCAAGTTGGAACAGTTAAGGGTGGCAGTGGCGTAACGCACACGGTAACGACTAAAGACAACGTGATCACCATCCGATCGAGTGACGGCAAGGTCACACATTCAACGACCTGAGATTGATTGAACGGCTTGCCCAGTGCCTAACTGGGCGATCAACCAACATTCACAAAAGTTTCAAACCATGACAGAGCAACCCACAGACAACGAAGTTATTTACATCTCAGCTCCCCAACCGCCAGAAGAGGTGATGTATCAGACTTTGGCGATCGTTCATCAGGAATTGCGAGCGATCGAGACGCTGCTCTCCCAAGGGAAGCTCGATGCAGCACACCAGCAGTTGCAGCAATTCATGTCTGAGATTCAAGAAAAACAGGCTGAACTGTTAGAGCAAATTACACCATTCTGATCGGCACCTTAACCAGGCATTCACTCAACATTCACAAAGGAAAACAAGATCATGGCAACTCAAGAAGAAGCAAACCAATTTGCAGCAGAACTAGGTGCATTTTTAGCATCTGACAAGCCAAAGCCTAAGAAGCAAAATCGGGAACGGAGCCAAGAGCAAAGCACTGGCGTACTTGAGGGTTTGTTTGGATCAGCTTTCAAGGGGTTGTGATGCAAGTAGTAGTTGTCACGGCACCTAACGGCGGATCGGTTGAATTTCAAGTTCAGAACGAAACTCAAGCCGCCCAAGTTGAGGCAGTTGCAGCCCTTCAGGGATGCAAGGCTGAAGTTAAGAAGTAGAGAGGAAATCATGGCTGGAGACGAAATTAATCAATCGCAAACACCAGAACAGTTGCGGCAATACTCTCAAGCAAATTGGTTCGTTTATCAGAAAACCGGCAACCCGGATGCGCGAGAGGCTGCAATCAGGCTGCTAGCTACGTCAATCATCAAGGCTTCGTAATCACAAATTCTTCCGGTGGAGGTTAACCGGGTTCATTCAACATTCACGCAAAAGAGTCAATCATGCCTAGAAAGACAAAACTAACCGAGCACCAAGAAACAATTCGCTACAAAGCGATCGCCTCATCCCAGCCAGTTTCAGCCAACACAATTATTGAAGGCCACAACGCTGGAATCTTCTCTGACGACGAAGCCGATCGCCTGTCCAAGAAGCATCACGGCTGTCATCTCGGAAGCCTTGGGTGGGTGGCAGATTAGGAAGACCGATAAATCAACGCTCGATCGGAACTGCAACGGCTTTGGAATGAACAACAGCAACTCAAGGCAGGCTAACGACTTTTCACGACTGGCGGCAACACCCAAATCTACAAACAGGAGACAAACTCATGCAATCAACCTCATCAACCCGCAAAGATCTCACAAACGCCTCAACCTTACTTCGCCAGCTCGCGAATTTATCGGGAAGCGCAAATCTAACCTTAAATGTTTTGACGCCACTCAATATTGATATCCAAAAATCTCGCAGTGGCAAACTCACATTAAAGCTTGAAACAGACGATCAGTTTTTGATCGAATGCTTGCTACTAGAGCTTGCCAGCATTCATCAGCCCGATCCTAATGTTGTTTACGAAGACGATCCACAACCTTCGATCGACTGTGAGTTAGCGTTATCGCGTTGATTCGCTGAAATGTTAACAACGTTCAAAATTAAATTCACGTCCAAACCTTGCATTTGGACGGGATCAAGGCTTGAATCAAACTCAGGAGACTTCAATGATACCAACTTTCCTAAAAATTTACCTTTGGAGTCAGATTCCACGGGAATTGATCCAACTGTTGGAAGAATGGCTTGAGCGAACCGAGTTTGATCTGGAATTTGATCGGCTCACGTTCATTTTCAAAGACGGGAACCCCCATTCTGACGAATCGTTATTCCGATGGGGAACCTTTTTGTGTGCTGTGACAGCCTTCAGCCAAATCGAGGTGAGGATCGGAGATCGTTCAAGGATCGCGCACAATCGAAACGTCCAGTATTTCCGCTAATCCGATCGAATGTTGGCTGAAGCCTAGAAGCAGCGCTAATTCTAGGCTGATTGTTTACTCAAACAATCGCGATCGAATAGTCAGGTAATTCACCTTGTTGATTGTTTGAATAAACAAAATTGCGTAGTCAAGCAATTTCACTTTTTCATACAAAATAGTTGCACGATCTCGTTCCTTAGGCTAAAGTAACACTACCTGTGGCATTTAAGGAGGTTTTATGGCAAGGCAGCCCCACCCGCTAACAGTTCGGATCGATCGGACGAAAGTCGATCGGATCGATCGACTGGCAGCACAGTTAGGAATTACTCGGAATCGTTTTATTGTTGAAAATTTAGATCTAGCTATCGCTCGGCTAGAGGAAGGCGATCGTGTCGCCTAAAACAAAACTGGCCAGGAATTAGTAGTTCCTGAGCCAGTTTGAATCTTTTCTTGTAAACCCGGTCGAGGCCGACAATCCAAAAACCGGATATCTTTTCTACAGACAATATGGATTATACACAAGAATTGCTTTGTGACGCAATTATTCCAGGGATCAACCTTGAACTCTATTGTAATCGGTCCCATCAAGAGAATCAAGGATCTCAGAATAATTCCGCTCTAGAACCCCACCCCCAACGATCGATCGGGTGGTGTGTTTTTTGTTCTCGGTCGATTCGGACTCTAGGACTGAACACGAAACGTCGCTGTTTGGCCTGCGGCACCCAGATCACCTCTAAGTCCGGAGGTGTGGCATGAGGGCGATCAGAGGATTCCAGAACGAGGTAGGCGGATCGATTGCAGTTTCTCCCAGTGAGCCGGAAAGCGTTCGCGACTGGGCATGGAATGATTTTTTGTCGAGCACTCCGCAAGGCAAAGAAAAAGAGATGCGCGAGATTTTCGATCGTCTTATCGAAACTTTAGAAGGCGATCACGCTTGCGCCGAGATGGAATTGAGTCGATCAGCAGGGATTTCGTATTCGCCCAAAGTGCGGGCCAAGGCTCAAGCGATTAGCAGTGGAATCTGGTTTACTTACGGGTTTACTCCAGACGGTGAACTCGGAACCGTGATTTACGCTAAACCTCGCAAGCCTAGACTTGATAACGCTTCTGGGAAGGTTAAAACCGTTAAGTACGAAACTCGATACGGTGATCCGGCAACACCAGTCCTATTGGAGCCACCGAGGTCCGCACCCTGCTGGAAGCCAATCCTTGTAGGCGAGGGAGTAAAGAAGGGTGCCTGCTTACTCGCTCATGGTTATGAAACGATTGCATTACGAGGCGTCACATGCGGGAATAAACCAGGGACAAAAGAGCTTCATCCCCACATAGAGCACTTTGCAACCAAGGGACAGGAATTTATCATCGTTTTCGACCAAGACACGAAACCGAAGACGATCGTAAACGTTAGTCGCGAAATTCACAAGTTAGGCAAAGCGCTAGAGGCTAAGGGCTGCAAGGTTCGAGTTTTAATCTGGAATCCAGAGCTAGGGAAAGGGATTGACGATTGCCTGGTCGGGCAAGGGACGAACTCTCAAAGGTTTCTTGACCAACTAATTAGCCGAGCGCCCACACTCGATCTGTGGACACGCCAAAATTACAACCAGTACCTATTAGAACTTCTGGATCGGCTTCAATCCCCAGGTATTGAACCAGAGCGGATTACAGAAGGACCCGAATTACCCGAATTACCATCACTCGAATATGGAGCAATCCATGCGATAGACGCTTACCAAGCCACGGGTAAGACTAAGCGTATTGGACCGGATTATGCTCGAAAGTTTACCGATGACGGGGGGTTTGTTCTCGTCATTAGCCCTTTGCTCTCACTGGGTAAAGGTGTTGCCAAGCGCTGGGGTTACCCGCATCTAGACGAGATTGACACAGCAGATCGCGATCAGTGGATTGTATTGCGTCACCAAGTCGATGAAGCTGGCGGGATTGTGATCTGCCCTAACTCGCTGCATCGAGTTCAGGAGTTTATCGATTCAGATAGGCCATTGCTAATCGTTTTTGACGAGGTCAACCAAACCTGTCAAGAGCTTGCCTTTGGCAACACAATCAAGGATCGTCAAGTCCAGATTGTCGAACTACTGGCGAAAAACTTGAAAC
This sequence comes from Elainella saxicola E1, assembly GCA_002796835.1. Classification (GTDB taxonomy): domain Bacteria; phylum Cyanobacteriota; class Cyanobacteriia; order Elainellales; family Elainellaceae; genus Elainella; species Elainella saxicola. The sequence continues at coordinate 6,307 of LUGL01000134.1, forward strand.
AGGCAGTAAACAATGGTGCGATCGTCATTGCTGAGGACGGAGTTTATAAGCGTTCGATCGATTTAATCAAACGCTTAAGCAAGTGCGAGCGAGTTAGGCTCTTCAAACATAAAGGAGTTCCCAAACCTTGGGATTGTGCCGTTTCCGCATCGTCTCCATCTGGGTACGTTGCTGCGTATCTTTACCCAGCCATGAGGAGCAACAAGAAAATTATTCTTGCCCTTAGTAGCAAAAATCAGGGTAGGAAGATTGAGCGGCTACTGCTTCCTATGGGTAAAACGGTTATCAGGATTGATTCAGAGACCAATCGGAATGGGACATTCGAGAAGTTTTTTGAATCCCCAAACGATTATCTTAAATCGTTGCCATCGCTGCCAGACGTTCTGATTTACACTCCTTCGGTGAAGTCTGGGGTTTCTATCGAGCTTCCTGGTTTTGACGAGGCACACGGGCTGTTTACCAGTGGGGATTCTGCAAGCTGGTCTCAAATGATCGGGCGATATCGCTTACCAGTGCCGAGAAAGGTTGTTGTCGGCGATCGAATACTGCCAGATTCGCACCATCAGCAAATGCTCAACCGTAACAAAGTTGCTGCTGATCTTGCTCTCAATCTGGAGGGATATCGACGGGTTTTCGATTGTCCAGAATCCGAGGTTGATCTTGAATTGGCAGAAACCGCAATCGAGATGGAGGAAGCAATTCGAGAATTTTACTGTGACGAGGCGACAGCAGTCGGAATCCAAAAAACGCTGCCACTACTAAGCCTAAGAAGGCTGCTTCAGCAAAAAGGCCATACGGTTGAATCACCACAAGTTGACAAGGACAAAGACATCGGAGACGAGCTAAAAGCGATTCAGGAGGAAATCTGGCGGGAAGATGCTTTGGCTATCTCCAAGTCTAATCCTGGGGATATGAGTGTTAAGGAGGCAAACAAAAAGCTAAATTCTTCTGGGATAAGCTTAGAAGTTGAGTTTGCAGCCCGAAAGGTACTTTGGCGCGCAGAATTTCCCGGTGTTGACTTCAACGATCCAGAAGATTGCTATGCAGCGTTAACCGAGAATTTTGGATCGTTGCGTCGCGGAGTGTTGCTTCAAGTCCAGGCTCAAAACCTCGATCGGGCTAAGACTGAGGAGTCAGAGCGAGTTGCAGAGGTTTTGAAGCGTAATCTCAAGCTAGTCCACAAACTACCCCAAGGATTTTTTAGGGCTGCACTACTCAACAGGATAGGAATTCTCTTATTACTGGACGGCAACCCTTATCACGAGAACGACGATCGTATCGTTCATATCAAATCACAGGCACTGCACTTTGCTGGTGAGATCAGGAAATATTTCCTGATCAATATAAACGAGTCACAGACCGGAATCGAAATTGCAAACAAACTTTTGCGACGGATCGCACTGAAAGCGAAGTGCATTCACCGGGAAGGTGGTCGGGGTGAACAGATTAGAATCTGGGGAATCCCCACGCTATGCGATCCGATTCGGCTCAAACTGCTACAGGCAGCAACGGAAAGGATTGGGGGTGATCAATCGGCAATTATCACCGAGTTCCCTAAGTCCTATTGGGATGTCATTCAAAAGGCTAAAGCTAAGAAACAAAAGCAGAAACAACTCAACAAACCGATCGAGGACGATGATGATGACGAGGATTACGAGGATTTGATCGAGTTCGACAAGTCACAACTAGTTGAGGATTTCTTGGAATCAGACGACGGCTGGAGCTTTGAGGTGGGGGACGACAATGATTGATCCTGAGATTTTGGAGTCACTTCGCCTAACGGCTGAAGCTAACAAAGCATCGGCTGAAGCGTGTTTAGACCTGATCAGAATTTTGCAGCAGGCAGAGCAGGACAATAAATGGATACCACTTAACGAAGCAGCTGATCGTCTTGGCTCCGGCATCAGTGCAGAAATGTTGAAGGATCGCTGCACTGATGGAAGGTTCAAGCACGGCAAGCATTTCATCAACACCAGCGACGGCAAGAAGGGCAATTACTTGATCAAGGTTTCAGCAGTCCGGCAATACCTTGAAACCGATCCTAGTCGTCGTCCTTTGCGTCGGGCTTCTTAGACTGCCTCCAGGCTGCTAGCAAGTGGGTTTCATCTAGAAACCTTTGATAGACCGAATAGTGAATTTGGGGGCTATGCCCCTGCAACCGGGCAGCAATTGTGTCGGGCAGACCTTCTCTGGCTGCCCTAGCTGCCCATGCATGGCGCACATGATACAAAGGGTATGGCATCCCCGATCGCCGCTTGATGTAGTACCGTGCTCTAGCACCATACTTTCGATTGCTATCTGCTTGCACTTGGGGCATTTTGACATCGAACAATCGCCAATCTTCCCACCAGTTATGCATTACAGGTAAAATCCAGTGTTCGCCAGTTTTGCCTGTAACATGGGCAAGCTCTGACTTGCGAATACTGTCTAAATCCAGATGGAACAGCTCATGCGGTCTTAACCCATAGGCAACAATCACAGAATAAGCCCACATCCACTCTTCGTTAATCATTTGATCGCGCCAGTGCATCAACACTTCATCACTTGGCAAGATGCGTGGTTGGACCGATTTAGGGCTGTATTTGCCTCGCAGTGGAGCCGCATCTAGATGGACTCCTGCAAATTTCGCAAGTGCTGATAAAGCAGTGCAGAACCTTTTTCGAGTGCGGGTGTCAGGTGGCTTGCTGGCAATCAGTTCAAGCATCATCTCGGTTGTCAAAACACCATCTGGTAGCTTTTTGAACACATCCTGATAGTCTTTGTCCCATGTTGTTTGTGACGCTGGAGTACGAGCACGACGGGTAAAATAATCCTGCTCAAATGCCCTTGTCCAATCAGCTGCGGACTTTGGAGTTTCTGATTTTTGAGATATCCATTCAGACCAGTCAAACTGGCGATCGGCTATATCTGAAGCGGCTTTAATTGCTCGTTTCCATGCAGCCTTGATTCCTGCTGGGTTGGCATAAATCCCTAAAGGGATTCGCTGGTCATGAGGTTTACTCTTCCCGCTGCCAGGTTTTGGCGGGAAGGTGCCCCGCAGATATAGACGATCGTCTCTCTGCTCAACAGCGATGTGGAGATTAGCGGCTTTAAGCCGTTGATTCAGTTTGTCCACCTCAGGATTCTTTACCAGCTTACTCATAGGTGCCGAAACAGGTGCCGAAAGATTTCCCCATCATGAACCATTGTGAACCTCGATAGAAGATTCAATTGCACTATTCATCAAGGTTTAAGAGGTACTTAAAAATAGAACGCTTGATCTATCTGGTAGATTTAGGCGGATTGTGGTTCCGCCATCCGGGGGTTCGAGTCCCCTCGTTCGCCCTACTTTCAGCTTTATGAGGAATCGCCTTCCCTACCACCTTCCCTAAAAATAGGTAGATGGGACGCTAACCAAATGCTTTTTGAAGCGTGTCCCCGATTTGCACCAGTAGTTTTTAAAGCTACAAGTCGAGGACATTTGGTCTTTGTATGTGTATAACCCGCTCTACAATAAGCTTTCTAGATTCTTTAAAATGCTTATATAGAGTGGGTTACACGCACCGGTTCTGTTGCTTGGTAGATTCGCTCGGCATTGGCAATGTGGCAACAGCTCATTACAGAGTCATCTTGAAAAAATACCAGTAAGACCCAGCATCACTGTCCTGACAAGCTCAGTTGATCGCACTTCCCAGGAATAATGACAGTCATGCCTGTCTCCGCCGATCGCTCAAAATTCAGAAGTTTTGAAGTTTTCCAATACTCGTGGACTGATGAAGATTTAGTTGTGGAGTAGCAGTATTCTGGACACTTCAATCTGATCTCAGTTCTATAGAAATTAGAACCATGTGTAAGAGGGGACCTTTTGATGGGATCGCTTCATTGGCCTAATGCTCTGACAGCATCAATACTGGCCTTCACTTTTGTAGGGAAAGTCCAAGCTCAGGAAATACCTACAACATTGAGACAAGAAATGCCCTATGCCGAGGCGCGCCAGATTCTCCTTGATGCAGGTTGGCAGGCCACCCATCATTCTCCAAGGAGAGAGGATGGGGGAGTTGTGAATTATCTGATAAATGACTTGGGTTACTACGAGGTAGAGGACTGCTCTGGGACAGGTTTAGGACTTTGCTTGTTTGAATTTGCAGATGCTTATGGTCATCGTTTGTCAGTCAGTACGGCCAACAACGATCCGCGATCTGGTGGGCCAACAGTTTATGCATGGTGGATTGAGTAAGATCAATAAGCGGTAAAAGCCCTTCCCCTCGCATGTCTACTTTACATTCAGGGTGCATCTACTCGTCACAACTAGGTACTTTCAGTCAACGCTTTCGATAGTTCCCATCTGTGCTATTGGCCAGCAACCGATCGCTTCATCCAAGTAAGCTCTTATGAAATAAGGATATGGCAAGTTTTGACCCCAAGCAGTTCCAGCCGGTTATTGAAAGAAGGCTTAAGCATTGAACGGTGGTAGTGATGTCTCTAAGCTCTCAATCTAGGCAACTTAGTTTGAGGGCGAAATGGACATATGGTGCTGGATTTGTTGCCTTTACACCGCCTTTGGCTGAGATTTGGGACGTTGCCGTTTGCCATCTGCTTTGTGCTGCTCTGGGTTGTTCCGAGCGAGAGGAATTTCAACGCTAGTCAAATGAGCCAGTTCGCCTACTACACGATCGCGCTGCTACTCCAGGATACGGCTTTTACCTCAATCGCTATTCCCTATCTGTCGCCGACTCCCGAAATTGCACAGGACTATCCCGATCGCACCAGCTTAGCGAGCGCTCGATTAGTCGCGCAGCTCACGCTGAGATTCGGGAAGCGCTGAAGCGTCTCTAAATTGCTGACTCAACTGCTCCCAACGCTTTGAGTGAGGCTTTTTGAGCTTCAGTAATGCCAGTTACACCGATGATAACGATGTTCAAGATGCATACACCCAACTGACTAACAACGCTCAGAACACTTCAGGCATTACCCCATATACCAACTATGCAAACCGGACTTACCAGCAAGGTTTGTAAAACATTAACAAGAATATTGAGACGAACGCTTCCCAGAATCAGCCTTTTCTCGCAACGAACACCTATACTCGGCAGATGACCCTGACGGCGATGGACTATGCCTCGCTATGGCAATATTTCGACACGCAAAAGGATCCGAAGCCGGTCAGCGTTTATCTCGATCGCGAAATTTATAGCGATCCGCAAGGAGCAACCAGCAGCACTCCTGCTAACCCGATCACCTTACCTAATGCGCCGACGCAGCCACTCAACGAGATCTCAGTGTGGACAAAAGACAATGTGGTCAACGCAGTTCAAGTGACCTATCCTGCTGCTGCTGGTCCCAATGGTGAAACTCAGACTCCTATCATGGGCGGTAGTCCTAATGGTGAACCGACCTCAATCAATGTCACCAGCAGCAACCCGATCAAAGTCGCGGCAGGACGTACTGGTGACGACATATCGGATATGAACGTCAACGGTTTGGAGTTTTACTTCAAAGATGGAACCCAGACAGCGGTAGGTTTTAATGGCTCTGGTGGGGGTGCTACAAGTGTTTTCTACTATTTTTACCCCGACCACATCCTGTCGAGCGTTTATGTTCATGGCTACAACATCAACAAGGCATTGAAAGAGGGGCAGAGCGTCTTCTCTAGCGCAACTAGATGGCCAATTTCGGACANCTAAAAGTTGAGCATGAGCTTTATTTGTTGAAAATTTTGTCGAAATGCTCGAAGCTTGTCAAAATGTCTCATAGTCAAGTGATTTAATACGTCCTTTTCTAAGCTATGGTTTAAGCATCTCTTTTCACCCAACTTCTTTTCGCAAGGTTATACCGATCGCCGCATGGAAAAACGCATTTTGGGATTGGATCCGGGTCTGGCCACGCTGGGGTTTGGAGCCATTCTCTGTCATCCGGGTGGCAATACAGCCGATGCCGTGTCGATCGTCGATTTTGGCATTATCCAAACCACCGCAAATCAAGAAATTGGCGATCGGCTCTGTGTGATTTACGATGACCTGCACAGCCTGCTCAACTACATCCAGCCGGATTTGGTGGCGATCGAAAAGCTGTTTTTCTATCGCATGGGGAATACCATTGCTGTGGCGCAGGCCAGAGGGGTAATCATGTTAGTGCTGGCTCAATACAAGGTTCCATTTGTTGAATTCACCCCAGCTCAGGTGAAACAGGCGCTTACAGGTCATGGCAATGCAGATAAGCATGATGTGCAGCAGGCGGTCGCCAGAGAGTTGAAGCTCGATCGAATTCCCCGCCCGGATGATGCAGCCGATGCCCTGGCGTTAGGGCTGGCAGCCTGGTTCCAAAGTTAATTCAATGCAGCTACGATCGAAGGATTCACCCGCAAGTATTTCACAACCAATCGATTCATCCAGATATTCCAAAGCGACATGGAAACGGCTGTGGCGATCGCAGCTCCTAAAATACCAAACAAAGGAATCCCGATCGCATTCAAAATGATATTCAGCAATCCACTCCAGCCAACTACTTTGGCACATTGGTTGTGATGTCCTGTCATATTCAGCAAATAGCCGACCGATCCAGCTCCCACATTCACTAACTCACCAATGACCAGCACAATCATGGTCCATTTTGCCCCGACAAATTCGGAGCCAAATAGCCCCAAAATAGGCTCTGAAAATAGGATGAGCCCGATCGCCGTAAATAGAGCCGGATAAAACATCCAGCGTGCGATCGTGGACACCAATTTCTGCAACTCTTCCTGTTTATTTTGGGCATAGAGGGAGGCAAATAGTGGTGCGGCGATCGCGTTCACGGCTCGTAAAATGAAATGCACCCAATTTGCCGTCTTAAGCGCTGCATTATAGATACCCACCGACTCAGGATTCATCAGGCCGCCAATCATCAGCGAGTCGGTTTGATTCAGCACCAGGAAAGAGCCGTCAATAAACAGCAGCGGCAGCGCCATCAATAGCCACTTGCGCAGTTCATAGGCTGCTGGAATTTGATGCACGATCGCAGGTAGTCCTCGCAAAAACCACCAAAACTGCCCCATCAGCAGCAACCCCAAAATGCCGATGCCCAGACCGATCGCTGAGGCACTGGTGAGTTTTCCCCGATCGTGCAAGGCCACTGAACCAATCAGCAGCAAAATTGGGTAGATGACCAGTGAAGGTCCAAAGGCTAATCCAATTTGTCGCACCGCGCGCGCCATTTCTAGCTGGAGCTTCATTAAAGCCAACAGCGGCACTGTCCATAGGCTCAGCAGCAAAGGCATAACAAATGCAATGGGCGATCGTTGATGCCACAGCCACAGCCCACCTGTGCTCAGCAACGCTAAACTCAACCCTGACAATAAGGATTGCCACCAGCTTCCCCAGATCACGCCGCGCAAATGTGCCCAATCCTGTTTTGCCTGATATTCAGCGATGAATCGCAATGCTACGGTCGAAATTCCCAGTCCGGCTACAAAACTCAGCGTAAGGGCGATCGTACCCACATATTCATACANCACCATATTCGCTCACCCCCATCCAGCGAGCCAAACAAATCTGCATCAGATAGAGAAGGGCAAAATTGAGCGTTTGAATCACTAAAGCGGTGCCAACGCCCCGTTTCAGGATCGAACCAATGCTGGGAGAAGGGTGTTGCATCAAGTATCTGGCGGAACTTCAAGGGCGATCGGTCCTAAATTGCCTTTGCGAAAATCGTTAAGAATTTGGCGAGCAGATCGTTCTGAATCACTGTGATATTTCTGTTCCGCCAGCATTTCAACATAGCTTTCCCCAGTTAATTCGGTTGGATCAAGCTGATAGCGATTGGTCAACCCCTGCAAATAATCGACTCCGGCACTGTTCTGGAGCTGTTTCACCAGATCGACAAAGGCAGCCGCAACCCGTTGCATATCATAAGCCGCCTCGCCAATGTCATCACAAATGGCCAGCTTAAAGGCCGCCGCCTGATCGACCAGCTTTGAAGGCAAGATACCGGGAGCATCCAGCAACTCCAACTGATCCGAGATCCGCACCCACCGTAATGCTCGGGTGACGCCGGGACGCCGCGCACTTTCTAAAATTCGCCGCTTCAGCAATCGATTAATCAAGGCCGATTTGCCAACGTTCGGGAAGCCAATCACCACCGCTCGGACTGGACGGGGCAACATACCGCGATCCTTACGGCGTTGATTGATCTGATCGCCCACCCCTTTTGCCGCCTGAGCCACCAAAGAAATCCCCTGCCCCTGGGTCGCATTCGTGAAGCAAGGCTTTTCTCCCTGATCGCGAAACCAGCTCAACCAGGCCTGCTGCATCGCTTCGGGGATCATATCGACCCGATTGAGCACCAGCACCCGATCCTTGTTACCAATCCATTGGGAAATTTGCGGATGCTGTGTCGCCAACGGAATGCGTGCATCGCGGACTTCAAGAATCACATCGACTTTTTTGAGCTGCTCGGTGAGCTGCCGTTCGGCTTTGGCAATGTGACCGGGATACCACTGAATCGGAGGCGAAGACATGATCGGATGAGGATGCAAAACTTCTCTATTATCCTCGCTGATACCGCATTCCGGGTAACAGAGACACTAGTTCCATCAATTCCAGTTGTGACAACGCACTCAAGACTTCAGCAGCACTCAGTCCCGTTTCCTGCACAATTCGATCGATCGCGATCGGCTCCAGCGTCACAGCCTGTAAAACTCGGTGCAGCTCAGGCTCTAGATCTTGTGGTTCTTGAAGCTCTTGCGGTGGCGGACTGTCTAATCGTGAACTGTCCAACAGTGGACCGTCCAACAGTGAGAGTTGCTGATTCGAGGTTGGGCTGAGCGGCGGCAAGGTGCCCAACATATCCAGCAGTTCTTTTTCTCCCAGAATTAACTGAGCGCCTTGATTCAGCAGGGAAAGACAACCGATCGCTCGTGGATTATCCAGAGTTCCAGGCAAGGCATAAACTTCTCGGCCATATTCATTCGCTAAGCGAGCCGTAATCAGCGAACCGGATTTCTGAGGAGCCTCAATCACCAGCGTGGCGCGACATAACCCGGCAATAATCCGATTTCGCATTGGAAAATGAGGCCGATCGGGTTGAGTCCCAGCAGGAAATTCGCTCACCAACAAGCCCCGTTCAGCGATTTGCTGGCTGAGCTGACGATTCGAGGCTGGATAAACAACATCGACCCCAGTTCCCAATACGGCGATCGTGCGGCCTGCTTCAGCCAGACAGCTCTGATGCGCTTCCGTATCAATGCCGTCTGCTAACCCAGAGACAACCGTAAAGCCAACCTGGGCCAAAGTGCTGCTGAGGCGGCGAGTCCAGCGTCTACCGTAATCAGAAGGGCGGCGGGTTCCGACAATCGCGATCGCAGGAGTCAGGCCATGATTCTCTGCTAAGTCAACGCGGCCTCGATAGTAGAGGACGGGCGGCGGATCGGGAATTTCCAGCAGCCAGCGCGGGTAGTCGGGATGATCGGGGGTCCAAAAATTGGGATTGGCCTGGATATGCTGCTCAGCAAAGACGATCGGGTCGAGATTGCAGCGAAATTTTTGAATCGTCTCAGCGATTTGTGGTCCAACCCCTTCTACCGTCATCAGATCCTGAGAACTGGCATACCAAGCTACTTCTAGAGAACCAAACCGGGCTTGCAATCGCTGAATCAGAATCGCTCCAACATTGGGAATTTGAGACCATGCCAACCAGAAGGCCTGCGCGATCGCCAATCTTGCTCCATTCTCCGCTACTTTTGCCGTCACCAACCTACTCCCTAGCCGTTGAACTCCAGGATTCAGTATGCCCAGTTGTCTCTTGCCACTGCCGCTGTTGACCCTAACCAAAGTTGATCAATCCCTATCTCAGGCTACAGTGTGTTTCGCTTGCTTAGGGTATAGAGAGGATAGATGTTTTGTTCCCACATGTTGTTCTGTCTTTGTATCCTCCTTTTTCCTGTTCCTTCTATCCCCTTCTCCCAAGCCACAAATCTTCCCTATGCCAAACAACCTGAAGCAAAACGCATTGTCAATTATTGATACGATTACCCTGGCAGTTGCGGGGTCAGCACCCTCCTATTCCCTGAACGCAACGACTGCTGCGCTGATCGCGGCGGTCGGATTGGCTTCTCCGGGGGCATTGATTTATGGGGCGATCCCGATGTTTGGGATTTCATTTGCCTTTAAATATCTCAACGAATGGCGAGCAGACGCTGGAGCAGCCTATACCTGGGTGGGACGATCGCTCAATCCTTTCCTCGGATTTCTGGCAGGCTGGGCCTTTCTGGTGCTAAGTACGGCGTTCATGGTAGCAGGGGTGTTACCTGTGGGGGTGATTACGCTGGAGCTGATTGCGCCTGCCTTGAGAGATAGCGTTGTTGCAGCAACGATCGTCGGTGGACTGTGGTTTATTGGCATCGCAACGCTAACGATCTTGGGGGTTCATGTTGCAGCCAGCGTGCAGCGGATGATGACAGCAATTGAGGCGATCGCGCTAATTGTCCTGGTGATTGCGGCGCTGCTCAAATTTTCCGCTGAACCTCAGAATGCTTTCTCGCTGTCCTGGTTTTCTCCAGCAGCGTTTGGCAACCTGGAAACCTTTATGGCCGGAATGCTGATAGCTGTGTTTTACTACTTTGGTTGGGATGTTAGTTCTAACGTAGCAGAAGAAACATCGGGTACAGGCTCAACAGGGGGTAAAAGCGGCATCCTCGGCATGATTGGTGTTGTCTTCTTGTTTTTACTGGTACAGATCTCAGTGCAGATGGGCATGACTGTTGAGATGGTGGAGCAAAATGGTTCTAACCTGCTGGCTTCCCTGGGCGATATGGTGCTGCCCCATCCCTGGGGTGATATCGCTATTCTGGCGGTACTGCTGAGTACGGTGGGAACGATCGAAACCCAGTTGACTCAATGTGCGCGCCTTCTGTTTTCGATGGGTCGCGATCGCGTCATGCACGAACGTTTTGCCGACATTCATCCTCGCTTTCAAACGCCCTGGTTGGCTGGTTTGATTATTACGGTCCTCTCACTGTTCCTGATGATTTTGTCAAGCTTTAGTCCCAGCATTAATCAGGTGATGATCAGTCTGATTACATCGATCGGGGTTATGGTCTCTCTTTACTATGGTTTGTCGGGGTTAGCCTGCTTCTGGTATTACCGGAGAAGCCTGAAGCAAAACTGGCAAACGTTAGTTTTACGCGGACTTTGGCCTCTGCTATCTGCTGTATTTCTGCTCTACCTTGGCGTGGCTCAAATTCCAACTCTGGGATGGCAGGTTTCTTTGCTGACGATCGGTGCACTGGCGATTGGGATTGTGCCCATGCTGATCTTTAGAGGCATGTACGGCAGTGAGTTTTATCAGGCTACGCAGGAGTCTTTTTGTCCAACTCTGTCAGTCGAGCGGAGCAAGGTGGAGATGAAGTAATCTGATCAGTTTGGCATTTCAGATGAACCTGATTGAGGAAAAGAACGATCGCGCTTACAGTTTTGATGGTCGATCGGTATACAGCTCATCTTCTTGCCAAGCTGAAGGATTATTTTGGATATATTGTCGGATGGTTTGCAAGGCACGATCGTCTCTGATGATGTGTTCGTAATAGTTGCGCTGCCAAATTGTTGTTCCAGGTGTGCTGCGAATTAAATTGATTTGTTTCGTAGATACCGTTTTGAAGGCACCGATCAAACGCCCCAGTGTTTTACGTTTTGCGTCGCCAACGGTAGGGGCGATTCGCGAATCGCCCTTACGAGAGTAGTCAGTCATGACGATGATCCCATGCAGATGATTAGGCATCACAACCCACGAATCGAGATGGACATAGGGATATTGATTAGCCAGCCAAAGATAGGCATCTGCGACAATTTGCCCAAATTCATTCAACAACATCTGCCCTTCGACAATTTCACCAAAGAGACATTCGCGTTGATGAGCGCAAATCGTGATGAAATACGATCCCGCAGAAGCATAGTCGTAGCCTTGTAAGCGGATCGATCGACGGTGGTGTTGGTCGGGGTTGTATTGGGATGGCATAAGGGTATTGATGCACCATCCCTAATTTGCCCAAGGTTCGATCGCGTCGATCGGCTGTTGAGACTCGTGGGGGAGTTCTAAATTCTCATGGGTGAGGCTTGAACTCTCTCTCTCCAGGCTTTAACACTTACGGAAGAGTTGCAAACACTCTCTGACAAGTGATCACGACTCTCGAACGAGTTGTAAAGACTTTCTGAGGAGTGATCAAGACTCATCCATGAGAAGTAAACACTCTCGGTTGAGTTCTTATGATTGCCCTGCGAGTCTTCAACGGGAGCGTGTCACCTTCTTGAGAGAAAAGAAGAAGTCGGTTCAAGTTCCTCATTGAGATAAGCACACCGTTGCGCCAACACGTTCGGCACATGTTCGGCTTTCCACCGACTTCCTACTATCTGGAGTCGTTGATCAATTTGTTTGACTAAAGACTCCACTGCACCTGAACCAATCGAACAGAAATCTTCCGCAGCATAGTAATCATAATTTGGAATCCGATGTCGATGTTTGATCAGATAGTTGCCAAAACAGACCGCAGCTTCAGAGGTGCAATCTTCTAACTCAATC
>LUGL01000135.1 GCA_002796835.1 Elainella saxicola E1
TATCGTGATGAAGCGAAAGGGATGATTGATTTATACAAATCTGTTTGTGCAATCCCAGAGATGCAGGTTGAACATGTAAAAAGCCAAGTTCATCTTCGCCTTAATACAATGTTTTAATTTTTTCATAGGCAAACAAGGCATTCGGTCAGTGTTTCTATACTTGGTCGAATGCTTTGTTGAAGCATGATATTTGGTAAAGCAAAGTAGAAACTTGTAAAATACTAATTAATCATTATCTAGAAAAATATTCTATGCAAGACCCGATTTTTCATAAGCATACTCGAACTGGCATCCTCAGAAAAAGAAACGATCTAAAGAATAAAGACCTAGATAAGTATTCAGGTTTTAATTTTCGTACAACCTCTCTAATTTTCCTGGGCGCTACTGCATTCTATGCAGTTATTGTACTTGCCGTCGCGAAGCAGTTCGGATTGGCAATAGCAATGGTTTTTATCATCTTGTTTCTGATCATTCTTGCAGTCGTTGGTCTGATATTTTTATTGAGCAGACGTTCCTTAGCCCTTGGAACTCCAGATCCTACACCTACTAGAAAGCCTGCTCCCTTTAAGCAGACTTCACAATTCACTCAAGAGCGTTCCCTAGCGCGGGAAGAATTTAAGCCAAATGCGGGACTACAAGTTGGTCTAGATTTAGCCAACACTTTTACGGATTACAAAAAAGCAGGACATACTCAACTGACGAGAATATCCCAGGAGGAATTTAAACAAGAGGCAGGATTGCAAGTTGGTTGCTTAGACCTGACGGAATCTCCTGTAGATCACCAGATAGATCATCAGAAAGCTGGTCGTGTTCATCTGAACAAGCAACGGTTTGCCGAAGCAATGATTGATTTTCAACAGGCGATCGCTCTCCAACCTGAGAGTTTCCAGGCCTATGAAGGCTTAGGGCAAGCCTATAGATACCTCGATCGACATGACGAAGCCATTTCTGCTTTTAAGCAAGCTCTTACATTGAAGCCCGACTTCTTTGGAGCTCTTGAAGGATTAGGTCAAGTGTATTTGCATAAAGAGCAGATTGACGAAGCGATCGAACTTTTTCAACAAGCCCTTCAGAGTAATCCTGAAGCAGCAACTACTTATGAAGCGCTAGGTAAAGCTCATTTAAAAGTTGAACAGCTAGAGGATGCATACAAGGCATTTCGAAAAGCAATTGATTTACAACCCAATTCTGTTCAAGCCTATGTTGGGTTAGGGCGCACTTATTTCCGTCAAGGACGACTCAACGATGCAGTTAATGCGCTTAATCAAGCACTGGAATTGAAGCCAAATCACCCTGCTGCTTCCAATCTTTTGAAGCAGATTCTGGCAAGAAAAACGGGAAAATAGAAATTCTAAGGAAATTCCGACACTAGCTCCTAAGAATCCCATGCACCTTTTTAGAGATCAGATCAACACAACTATAACGGAGACAAAAAATTCACTTTAAATTTATTAATTTATATGTTGCCACTTAAAGTTTTTTGACTTATATTGGTATCAACATAAGTCACTCTAGGAGATAGTGATGATGCAAAAGAAAGAACTCGTTGAAAAAATTGCTTCTGATCTGGGTATCCCAAAAGGAAAAGCTCGTAAGGCAGTTGACATGGTTTTGATGACTTTAGTTGACAATGGATTGAAGGGGGAAGACTTTATCTCTTCAATCGCAAAACTAAAGACCAAAACAATCCCAGCAAAGTCATTGTACGACGAATCAACTGGGCAAATGCAGGATCTACCTGAGCGCAAGCAATTACTCCTTCGCCCAACGAAGAAATACCTCGAAACAATTGCAAGCTAGTTAAGATGAGGCACAAATAAGTTCTGGTATCGTTGCCGACATTGTATATAATCTACAGGTGGAAGAAGGCTAGCTTACTTCCACTTTTAGTTTTTTCAAAATTTCATACAATTTTTGATTTCTACAACCACTCAATTACGCCTCTCTGCTGCTCAAGATCGACTCGAACGTCAGCATGATCGAACGATCGTGTATATACCCAACCATCCCTTACAGCATCTCCCCTAGGAGATCCAAGCAGTTTATCAAACTCAGGGTACCATTCGAAAGTTCCATCATCTTCTGTATATCCCCAAGAATAGACGAAGTAAGCATAGGCTCCAGCAGCAACGAGAAAACAAGCTAATGGAAAAGTGATCGCTTCACGCGCAGCCTGCTCTGGATTTTCAGGAGGGGGAGCATCAGCGCTGATTGTGCTGAAACTTGGCCATCCTTTAACAAGTACAATTTTTCCCTGCTTTCCAGCCTTTTGAATCAATTCAATTTCATTGGCAATCTGCTCTTTACTGGATATTCCATTTTTAGGATGTGCCCAGATAAAGTCAAAATGTTCTACCATCGCACCAGAAGTCTGAGTCAGAAAAGATGCACACCCATCTGGCCATTCTTCTAGATCGCCACGTAGCCCGTTATAGACGAGTAGAACATTGCTGCCAACCGCCGATCGTAATTCTGAAATGAGTTGATGAGCACCTTCAACTAATGCTGTTGCTTTTTCTACTCCCAATAATGCTGGGCGCTCCGAAACTGCGCTGATCAAAGCGTCAATGAATATTCCATCAAAAGGGGCTTGTGCTAAATTACGCTGTGCTGCGTCTATCCACCAATCGCGCATTGCTGCTTGTGATAAGTCGTATGTCTCAATTCGATCGCGAATCAACAAATCCTTGCCATCTAATGTTTTAAGTTTCCATTCTGGATGATCAGCAAATGTTTGATATGCTCGATAGCGTGGGTAAGCAAGGAAAGAATTCCAGTAGAACAGTAAAGTAATGTCTGGTGCAACTGCCTTGAGTTGACGCGCTGCTTGATACATCCCATCTTCCATGGCAGCGTATTTCTCCATCCCTTGACCGTTTGAAATCGTAACCAGTGAGAAATGCTTAGATAAAAACTGGACTTCTTCTTGTGTAAAATCGCCTGATCGCTTACCAATGTGCGCAGCGACGGGTACATGATCCCAGCTAAAGTGTGGTAATTTTAGGTTCCTAGATCGGATCGCCGTCTTTGCTGCTGTATCAGTCGCAGAGGCTTGCTTACCAGGCGTGATTACCCGGGATGAGCAATTCGCAGCCAGGAGACCAGTCCCTAATAGCATGCTCCTGAGAAACCACCGCCTGTTCGATCGGAATTGTGATAGGTTAGCACCGGATGACTTTAAATTATGGGATTTCGTCCCATCTACATCTTCTCTAAAAGACATCAAGCTTATTACCCCCGCAAGAGCATTGAATAAAGAAGTTGTTTACCAACTCTTAGTATAAGAGTTACAAATTAAGGCAGTCATGGTTGCAGGATTTAGCTGCTCGTTGTGAATTCAGTTTTTGGAGATTTGGTCAACTCTGTACCCCCCTTTATTCCTGAACCAGCTACATATAACGCTCTCACTGAATGGATAAATTCAAGTGACTCATCCACCTGCATGCATCAAATTCTTCAGGGAACCCTATAAATATCTAATGCATTTAGAGCACTGCTGCTGTGAGACTCTTACCCTACGATTCCTTCGCCCTGCAAACTGCCGATCCTCTGCCGATCGTACTGGCCCGATTTGCAGCCCAAATTGAACCTGAGCAACCTATTCGATGGCGCTTCTCCCGCAACCATTTGCCCTATGAAGGCACCTATTCAGAATCAGGCTTTCAGATTCGTCGCATCATCGACCATCGCAACTCCTTTCAACCCCTTATCCGAGGCCGATTTGAGACTTCACCTTCAGGAACGATCGTTCGAATTACGATGCGGCTGCATCCTTTCGTGGTTGCCTTTTTAGGGTGCTGGTATTTGATTTGGTATGGATTTTTCTTGCCGATCGGACTCACAGGAGCAATGCCGATCGGGTTTGCCTTGCAGTTTTTAGGGTTGCCAATTATCGTTTTGTTTGCGTTTTGGGCTGCGTTTTGGGCCGAGGTATACCGCAGTCGTCAGGATCTGACACAAATGGTTTTGGGATATCCCAATCATCGGTCTAATAGCCGCAAACTCCAGCATTGGCTACCCCATGCTCTCCAGTGGGGAATCTTCATGCTGGGGTTGGGGCTGATGGTGCTGCAAATAACCGGAACCTTTCACCCCTCTCCCTCAGTGACTGAAGAGTCTTTGAGCGAAGCATCCTGTTCCGAATATCCCCAACATTCTCCGCTCTGCAAGTTCTCCCTAGTTCGGACAATTAACGGGCATCCAAAAGCAACGGCTCTGGCAATTGGTGAGGATGGACAAACCTTGGTGAGTGGCGGAGAGGATAAAGCGATTAAGATTTGGGATTTGAAAACCGGAAAGTTAGAGAAAACCCTTCAGAGTGACTCAGGCAAAGTGAGGTCAGTCGCAATTTCGCCAGACGGGAAGACTGTAGTCAGTGGTAGTGCAGATCACATGGTGCGCATCTGGGATCTGACCAGCGACCAACGTCCCCGTGTGTTAAAAGGACATTCTGAAGAAGTTAGCTTGGTCAGCATTAGCCGAGACGGCAAAACCGTAATTAGCGGTAGTTATGGTGCAATTAAGCAGTGGGATTTAGCAACAGGTCAACTCAAAGCCACCTTTCCAAAAGCTGGGAAGTTTGAAACAACGATCGGTCCAATCTCGATCATTCACGATGAGGCCGAACAGTTCAATCCCTTGGATATTAATCCCAGTAGCAACACAGCATTGATTAGCAATTTACAAGTTGTAGATTTAACCAGCAATGAGACTAGATCAATCTCAACCAAGCAGGTAGAGAACCTCTTTGCAGATCACTTCTTATCTGCCCACGTCAGTCCAGATGGCAAACTTGCTGTTTTGCAGTTTGGTAACAATTTTAGAAAATTTGAAACAAGCCTTAAAGTATGGGATTTAGCCACGGGTGAAGTGAGAGCTGAAGGCTATGGCACTTTTTCTACTACGATGTTCGACGATATGCCTCTAGCGATAAGTCGCAATCACATTTTTGGCAGTACGGGCAGACCATTGAAGATATGGAATCTGCAAACCGCTGAACTGGAAGCCGTCTTAAACACAGGCTGGATGAACCCCATGGTGGTAAGTCCAGATGGCAAGCTTCTGGTTGGAATATCAAACAGTTTGGAAGCTGATCACCCCCAGATCAAAGTTTGGCAACGGTCCGATCTACCTAAATCGGCCCACTGAGTATACTTGTAGCGATCGTTCACCTCATCCCCAAAAAACAAGCGCCATTAATCAAGGCAGTAAAGACGGCACCGATAATCACCCCTTTCATCAAGCCTGTTTTACCCTGGCGTTGGAACCGAAGGGCGAGCGGAATGACGTAGAGCAACTGCCAAAACAAAAAGCCCACGCCACCTACCAGCCAAACACCTAAGACGCTATAGCCGCCAAAGATTGCACCTATCACTAAACCAAGCAGAATGATGATGATACCTGCCAAAAGATGGAGAAACATCAGTAATACGAATCCTTTGATGATTTCTCCCAATTCACTAGGCTGATTTTGTCTAGACATAGGATAGGAATGTAATTTGATTAAGTAAATTAACTTATTGCAACTCAGAGTTTTGGTGCAGCTTTGTAATCATTTCATGCCCAATACTACCCGATCGATAGAACAGATTATAGGTATCGAAGGGAATCAGACGGCCATCAGGATGGGCAATGTGGATGCAGGATCGCTTGACCGATCGCACATCAAAATTATAGGCATCCATGAACTGGACGATCATAATTCGGAATATATTTTCATAGGTGAAGCTATCGGGGACTGGAATCAAAGGCAAACAGCAGAGAAGTTGCTTGAGGGATGTGGGGGCGGAAGCAGGAGAATGGCTTGTAGAAAACAGGTCAAAGATCTGCTGTCTCAAAGCAGGGTGCTGCTCATAGAGCACAGAGTTAGGCACCATATCGACAAAAGTAGGCGTGTCAAACAGGCCCGTCAACGGAATCACCTGACCCTGGAGTTTCAGTGCATAGGCCATCGCTAGGGAATCAGGGTGGCAGGGCACAGGCAGGATATCTTGGGGTTGAAAGTGAGAACTTTGCTCCAGAATGGCACGACGCACTTCCGTCAGGGTATAGCGATCGCATTTAGGATTGAATCCCTCTAATCGTCCAGCAGCTTGAATCGGCTGGAAAGTCACACCCCGGACACAGCGTTGATCGAGCGCAAAATCGATAATCTTGCCAATCTCATGATCGTTCAAGCCTTTTTTCAGCGTGACAACGAGCGTGGTCGAGAGATTCATCTCATTCAAGCGATCGATCGCCTGTTGTCGCACTTTTCGTAAATCGGATCCGCGCAGTTCTCGCAGGGCGGTTTCTTCAAAGCTATCGAATTGCAGATAAATCTCAATCCCCGGTTTATATTGGCTGAGACGATCGCAAAAGGCCAGATCCTGAGCAATTTTTAGACCGTTGGTGTTAATCATCAAATGCTTGATCGGTCTAGCTTTGACCAGATCCAGAACGGCAAAAAAGTCAGGGTGCAAGGTTGGTTCTCCGCCGCTGAGCTGGACGACCTAGGGTTCCCCTTCATTGGCAACGATTGCATCCAGCATTCGCTCAATCTCGACCAAACTGCGATGGCGACGCGGTTGATCATGGCGATCGATTTCCTCAACTCCAGAGTCCGCATGGCAAATAGGACAGGTGAGGTTGCAGCGATCGGTTAGCTCAACCAAAGTTAAACAGCTATGTTGTTCATGATCAGGACATAGACCACAGTCGTAGGGACAGCCATATTTGATCGGTGTATTGAAGCGTAGCGGCATATCTCCCGGTTTAATAAACGCTTGAGTCTGTCGATAATATTCAATATCATCTGCAATCAATACTTCTTCCCGTCCATGCTTTGGGCAATGCTTGACGAGATACACGCCTTCATCCTGAAAAGTAATTTTTGCTTCCACTTTGGTAAGACATTGGGAGCAGAGGCTGTTGGTAAGGCTATAGAACAGATAGGGACGGGTTGGCATAGGTTTAGCGAGGAACGAAGAACCGTGGAGTCAATTGACGCAAATAGTAGAGCAGCCCCAGCAAACAGGCAATTTGAATCGCACTGATGCCCAAAATCGGGTGAAAGTCCGGCTTCAAAAAGTCGATCAAAAACCGAAAGCTCAGATAGGCTGCCAGATAAAGCTGGAACAACTCCCCTGAACGGTAAGGCGATCGACTACGCCACTGAATTAGAATACCCAACAGCATCAGAAATCCAATTTCGTAAAGCTGAGTGGGATGACGCGGAATGCCATCTCCAAAGTCTATTCCCCAGGGCAAGGTAGTAGCGATGCCGTAAGTCCGATCGCTCAAGCCCGTTAAGAAGCAGCCAATTCGTCCGAACGCCGTCCCGACTAACAGCGGATAGACAAAGGCATCTCCTGTAGACTCCGTCAGACCGATCCAGGATTTTGTCAGCTCAACACCCACCAGTCCGCCTAGCAACGCACCTACGACCGTTTTGCCCTGCGGGATGAGCAAGAGCCATTGCCGCCAGTCCAGCCACAGCAGGTCGATGTGTTGCAGCAAGACTAGTCCTTTAGCCCCCAGGAATGCGCCGATCATGCCCCCGATCATGACCGAACTGCGTTGCGAAATATGAATTTTGTCCGATCGAATATTTCGCAGCAACAGGCGAAATGCCGTTGCATAGCCAAGCGACTCGAATAGAATATGAGGATGGATCTTCCAGGCTCCAAACCCAATGTAGATGGGAAACATTTGTCCTGATCCAAGCATGGCTCGATCGAATAACTCTACTGGACGATCGGAATAGTGATGATGCTCATCTCAATCTTACTCGTCTCATTAGGCCCTTCAGATAATATCACTCGCAACGATTTATTCGTCTTGAACTAACTAGTAATCCCTGACACATTTTGATTAATTCCAAGTAGGCCAGAGGAAACAGGAACTAGGGCAATTGCTATATTTCTATCTTTGGAACGACCTTTTCAGAGAAGTAAAAGATTTATATAGCAAGAATATTGCCCAAAATTCTTGTTTCAATCATGGTTGACATTCAGCTCAAACCGATCGCTCAGCAAGCCGTTGTCATTATGGGTGCCTCTAGTGGCATTGGTCGTGCAACTGCCCTCGAATTTGCGAAACAAGGAGCCTCCGTTGTGGTTTCTGCTCGCAGTCAAGACGGTTTAGACTCTCTGGTGAAAGAGATCTCAGATGCAGGGGGCAAAGCAGTTGCAGTGCCTGCCGATGTGGTAATTTTTAGTCAAGTCCAGGCCGTGGCTGAAAAGGCGGTCGAGCTGTATGGCCGTTTAGATACTTGGGTACATGCAGCAGCAACCGCTGTTTTTGCGCCCTTTGAACAGGTGACCCCTACTGAGTTTGAACGGGTGATTCAGGTGAACTTGCTGGGGCAGGTTTATGGAGCCATGGCCGCCCTACCTCACCTGCGGCAAACCGGACAAGGAGCATTGATTCATGTTTCTTCGGTCGAGGCAAGGCGATCGCTTCCGCTTCAAAGTTCTTATGCCGCATCAAAGCATGGTATTGAAGGCTTTCTCGACTCTCTGCGGGTTGAATTGCAGCATGAGGGAGTGCCGATCAGCGTCACCAACGTGATGCCTGCCACGATCAACACGCCATTTTATGACAAGGGGCTGACGAAATTGGGTGTGAAACCAACGGGTGTTCCGCCTTATTATCAGCCGGAATTAGTTGCTGAAGCGATTCTGCATGTGGCGGCTCATCCAACGCGCGACATTATTGTTGGTGATGTCGGTCGGGTGCTCGACTTCTTGCAGAAGGTATCTCCTACCTTTGTGGATTGGATGCTGCAAGCAGTTGGCATTGAAGGACAGCGGACTCAGTCTCCAAAATCGATCGATAGTCCCAACAACCTCTATACCCCAATGGCCGGACAGGATCGAGCCAGGGGAGACTTCAATGACAAAACGATTCCCAGCTTCCTGGACTGGGTGGACTTTCATCCGGTCGTGAAATGGAGTGCTCTGGCAGGCATTGGGATTTTAGCCCTCCTCACCATCCAACCTCCGAAGGGCGGCTGAGATTTGTATTCCACAAGATGAATGCCTGATCAATTTCAAGTAGCAGCAAATCGATAGGGAGAAGCACAATGGAAGAAACATTCAATAATCCTGCTCACGGATCCGAGCCGTCTTCTGAGGACTCTTTAGGAGACACAGAACGCTGGAGTTCCCTGATTGCAGGTGGTGCAATGGTTCTGATGGGCCTGCGGCAACGATCGCTACGGGGCGTGTTGATGGCCGTTACGGGCGGAGGGTTGGCCTATCATGGTCTAGCTGGACAAAAAAGCCTAAAAGATACGATTGAAGAAAAAGTAGGCCAAGCCACTGGCGCTGAGCAAAGTATTCGAGTGGAAAAGACCGTTTCCATCCTGAATCGATCGCCTGAGGAACTTTACCGATTTTGGCGCAATTTTGAGAATCTACCAACTTTTATGCGTCACCTGAAGTCTGTAACGGTGATCAATCACACTCGCTCTCACTGGGTTGCTAACGCGCCTCTGGGAAAAACCGTCGAATGGGATGCTGACATTATTAGCGAGCAAGAAAATCATCTGATTGCCTGGGCTTCCGCAGAAGGAGCAGAGATCGAACATTCAGGATTTGTCCGATTCCAGCCTGCCGCTCCGGGGCGGGGAACAGAAGTGAAAGTGGTGATGGAATATCGTCCACCCGCAGGTGTCGTGGGTGCAACAATCGCCAAACTATTCGGAGAAGAACCCAATCAACAAATTGGAGATGAGCTAAGCCGTTTCAAAATGTTGATGGAAGCTGGTGAGATCGCCACAACTGAAGGACAGTCTAGGGGGCATTAAAGCGTTGGCTCCGTTCCATCCCGAATTCATGCGAAATTTTCCAGAATTATCATGCTACCTATCCACCCAAACCCTGATTTGCAAACTCAGTCACCAGAAGCGAAAACCTTCCTGGTCCACTTAAGGCAAGGTCTCTGGCTGCTTGGCATTCCAGCTTGGCTATTCGGGATGATCGATCGCGGCTACGCAACTTTTGCAAATGGCACCTTTTCGATCTACGAGTTTGCTAGCTTTCTGACCATTTCGTTTCTGTTTGTCAGCTGGCTCTCATTGAAACCTGAATCGTCGATCGATCGAGAGTTGAATGATCAGTCCCAAAACTATCCATTGCCTGACATCGTAGAACCTTCTTCTCTAGACCTGGAAGTGACTCACGCACGGATGGCTGAGCTTCAGCACTATCATCTGATTAGCCAAGCCTACCGTCTGCCGTTTCCCTACCTTTGCCAGATTTATCATCTGTTGAATTTGAAGCATCTAGAGACAATCCACAGCGTGAGTCTCAATAACCTCAAGGTTGTGGAAGTCAGCTATTTGGAGGCAACCGATCGCGGTGGCGTGGTCAAGTTTCAAACCATGCTCAGTTCTCCTTTGAATATTCTGAGAATTTGGCGGCAAAAACAGGTTGAGGCAAAACTGACCTTGCACAATCCATACATGGTGGAGCTGGGCATTCCAGTTTACGGAGATAAAGTGATCGTGGTTTTGTTTAATGCAATCCCCATTGATGAAACAGAACACCAATTCTCGATCGATATTTATAGCAATCTCAACTGGTATCGTCCTCTGTTAAAACCAATTCTTCATTTTGCCTCTTTGCTGACCCTGATTGAGGATATTCCCTACCTGCAAGCCATCGCCCAGAAGAACCTCCAGCGGCTGACCAAGACTGAAAAAAATAACTCAGAGATGATGTGGCTATTTGGCCGTTTTGTCAGCCTATACGGTGCAGCAATGAAAGGATTACCTGCGGCTTCTACACCAGAAAGACTGTAGGTCAATCGCAACCTGTTCAAATTGAAGTTGATCTGAAATTAAGGAGCAAGATTGTGACAGATACTAGCGTCATTAAAGTGGATTCCAAGGCTTCGCCAAAAGGTCAGATGGGACAAATCTATCTCGCCTCTGGAATTCACGTCTCTATGCGTCTGTGGGACAACGAACCCCCTGCTGAAGCTAAACCAGAAACTCAACGAGATTATGAAACGGTTGGGTATGTGATTCAAGGACGGGCAGAGCTGCATCTTTCAGGTCAAACGGTGTTATTGGAACCTGGTGATTCTTGGGTCATTCCTAAAGGCAGCCAGCATACCTATAAAATTCTTGAGCCGTTTACTGCGGTTGAAGCAACCTGTCCTCCAGCAGTTGTGCATGGCCGAGATGAGAATCCATCTTGAGATCTTTTAGTAGCTCTCCCATATCTTTTTTAGGAGGTTTCCATGAATTTACCATTACCTTTCGATCGACGAAGTTTGATCGGCTTGAGCCAAACCATTGGCGTTCTGCTGATCAGTTCTCCGATCGCTTTTGTTGCAACCCAGGTCCAGGCCCAAATCTCACCACTGAACCCCTGTCCCGGCATCTATTACGAGGAGCCATTTAACAGTACGCGAATTGTACCTCAGGGCTGTCCTCCTAATACTGCAACTCAGCAGCTTCAAAGTCAGGGACAGGCGTTTGAGCAACCCATCAATTCACCCACCCCTTCTTATCCAGGGTCCTCTCAAAGGTCTTCTGAATCGTCCCAGTCGCCATCTCGTTTGGAAACAGCCGTTGCTAGCGTTAGCCCAGTAAATGGTACAGTAGATATTCAGTTGCGAAATGACACTAACACTAACATTGCTTATCAAGCGATCGGACAAACTCAACAGCGTGTACTTCAGGGAGGAGAGTCGATCGTTTTGAGCAGTCTGCCTGTTCCAGTCACGGTGACAATGTACCGCCCCGATGGCGGCTTTATTCAGGTCACACCAACCTCTAACAGCCAAGCAGGAACAGTGGCAATTAGTCTGGGTGAAACAGAGGCATTTAGCCAAAACGCTCGGGCAATCCGGATTCAGCCAGATGGGCAAATTTATCTCAATTAGTGTTCACTATCTCGCTTAGGCAACATAAATCAATAAATTCTCGTGGGATGGGCACTTTGCCCGTCCTTCTTTATAGAATTCATTTCAGGCCCTATTTGCTTTAGAAAATAACCCCAGTACAGGTCCTAAGATAATCCCAAATACGAAACCACCTGCATGAGCCCAGTAAGCAATTCCACCCGCCATGCCAACATTAGCAGGGGCATCAAGGCTAGCTAGCCCATAGAGCGCCTGCTGAAGAAACCAAAAGCCTAGAAAGAACACAGCAGGAATTCTGACAGCAAAGAAAAAGAAGCCTAAGGGTAGAAGAGTTAAGATTTTAGCTTTGGGAAATCGTAAAATATAAGCTCCTAAAACGCCCGCAATCGCCCCACTCGCACCGATCGAAGGCAGATCTGAACCAGACGCAAAAAACCACTGCGTTAATCCAGCTAAGGAACCACATAATAAATAGAAAATAATAAATCTGCCATGCCCTAGCTGATCCTCAATGTTGTTACCAAATACCCAAAGAAAGAGCATATTACCAGCTAAGTGTAAAAAGCCACCGTGCAAGAATTGGGAAGTAACTAAGGTCATCAATTGCGGCCAGATTTGATTGAAATCACCCGTACCTAAACTGGCAGTGAGTTCACTAGGGACCATGCCATGACGTTGAAAAAAATCTTCGAGCGCCGCTGAAGATAAACTCAACTCATACAAAAAAATGACGACGTTGAGTACAATCAACGAGTAGGTTACAAAGGGGCGGAGTTGGGTTGGATTGTTGTCGTTAAGTGGAACCACAAGATAGTAAGATAAATGAACTTGACGGCAGTTCAATTTCAAGCTGCACAAGTTTTCGGAGCGGGGCTTAACGATGCTAAGCCCTAACAGAACTTCAATGCTACCCAATTTGATTGGAGCAGGCTGTACGAATCATCCTCTGACGATCGCTCGAAATCAGCAATGCTACTTCAGAATGATTTTAGCAAATCAGATTTGGTCGGCTTACTGACCCACAGCGACAGGGCTTACCGCTAGAGATGGAATATTGCGAGCTTGATCAGATGGAATGACTATCCAGCCTGCCTTCAACAACTGCTGAAACGTCGCCCAGCCTTTAGATCCACGAGGAATATTGTAATCAGGTACAGCATATTCGGGAAAAGACTTGTAGGATCTCCACGGATCATAGGAATTCAGCCGCAAATGCAAGATCTTTTCGCCATTAGTGGCAAATCCAGCTAGCCAACACATTTGTCCAGACATAGGAAAATCCTCAATGCAATAAGACAATTCTATAAATCATTCAGTTAGCGTTTGAATTAAATTTAGAGAATTGATACTTAATTGATATCAAAGCTAATTCCATAATCGCTCTATCTGAAGAATCTATTCGAGGGGTTTGGGACAGTGCTAAAGATAGAAAGCATAAAAGAACGTGATTGTAATGATTTGACCACGGCTAATCAAAACAGCTTCCACAAGAAGGTTACGCCATCAAAAATATCAAACTTGCCAGCTTAAAATGACAACAGGCAGCCCACTCTCTGTTGCACATAAAAATTAAATCGTGCTGCACTAAAATATGACATGAAATTTCTACAGATTTGCCATAGAAATGACACAAGCCTTGCTTAATCTAGAGTTCATTCGATTCCTACTTCTACTGGGACAGCATATCTTTAGAGGGCACATAGGCTTAGAAAGCATATAAAGCGAGTAGGTGGAGCACGAATCAGGAGCAGAACGTTTTTTTAGGTGCGCCTCATACAACTGTAGTATCAGAAACTTCTCCAACTCACCGTTTTAGATTTGTTCTAAAGCAGTGAGTTTTTTATTGAGAAGTGCCTCGATCGAACCTTGAAGCTGAGCACAAAACTTCCATAAAAGCGTCATTCGATCGTCATAGGCTCGACAAGTAGGTGAATTAATTTAATAATTATCAGCCCATCCTCCATAAGGGCTACGACAAAAATCTTACCTAAGTCAACGGAACTCTAGAATGAAAGCAGAACAACCAAATACCAACCAGAAAAGTACCTCAGAATATTCTCTCAACGAAAGCTCAAGCAAACTTTATCAAGTCAAACCCAAATCTAATTCGATCGGTCGCTCTTTGGCTCTAGTAGTCCTAGGAGCAGGGCTTGCTACCACTGGAGGCTACTGGACCCGCTCGATGGCTCCTCAGCAGGCGATCGCGCAAACACCTGTTATTAACCCAGGGCTAGCTGGTATGGCAGCAACTAATCCTGATTTTATTACCAAAGTTGTACAACAAGTTGGTCCCAGCGTCGTCCGCATTAATGCGACCAAAACAGTAGAGGCACAACAGCCAGAGGAATTCAATAACCCATTCTTCCAGCAATTCTTCGGCAATCAAACACAGTCCTCTCCACGCCGGGTCGAACGGGGTCTTGGTTCTGGATTTATCGTCAGTTCTGATGGGCAAATTATTACGAATGCCCATGTAGTTGACGGTGTTGATACAGTTCAAGTGTCGCTAAAAGATGGCCGTAGCTTTACAGGTCGAGTCTTAGGAACCGATCCGGTGACAGATGTCGCTGTTGTGAAAATTGATGCCAACAATCTGCCCGCAGTGAAAATGAGCAATTCTGATCAAGTGCAACCCGGTGAATGGGCGATCGCGATCGGTAATCCACTTGGTTTAGACAATACGGTGACTGCTGGCATTGTTAGCGCAACTAGCCGTTCAAGTGGCGAGGCAGGCATTCCCGATAAACGTGTAGATTTTCTTCAAACCGACGCGGCAATTAACCCTGGCAATTCGGGTGGTCCTCTGTTGAACCAAAATGGTGAAGTGATTGGTATGAATACGGCGATCCGGGCAGACGCCCAGGGGATTGGATTTGCAATTCCTAGCAACACAATTACTCGCATTGCTGATCAGCTTGCAAAAGGCGGCAAGGTTGAACATGCCTATGTAGGAATCCAAATGGTAGCCTTATCGCCAGAACTAAAGCAGCAAATTAACAGCGATCCCAACAATGGATTCAATGTTAATGAAGATCAGGGCGTGTTAGTTGCTAAAGTGATGCAAGATTCTCCTGCCGCAAAAGCGGGTCTGCGATCGGGCGATGTCATCCATCAGGTGAATGGACAGGAAGTCACTAGTGCCGATCAAATTCAGAAAATTGTTGAAGGTAGTCAAGTAGGCAACAATTTGCAAGTGAGTTTGAAACGGAATGGCCAAGATGTGACATTAGATATCAAAACAGAATCGGTTCCCAGTCAAATGGAGCAGAATGGCTAAATTATCAGAGTTAAGTCTAATAATGCTGCTACTTCATCCAATCTGAGCTAGGGCGCAGTGCAGCATCAAGCGCGGTAAAGGGATAGCAGAATGTCACTTCATAGACCGAGTAGAGTGATAAGCCTCCTCCTCATCGGTCTTATCAACCAGACCTAGAAGACACGAATTACTTCAGAGTTTTGACCTCATCAAGAACGGCGTCATGCGATCCATGAAGCTCGTTTAGCCGAGATTGAACTCGCCCAGACGATCGTTCAGTTTTGTCAGTGGCAGGAGGTTGCAGCAGAAGTGGACGAGTGTGGAGCTTTGTTCAATCCAAAGAGCAACAGCGTTGGCTGTGACACACCCCATTGACAACCAACAGGAGAAGTATTGGCGTGCTCAGGGAATGACATTGAGGCTAGAAGGTAGACTGGAGCAGAGTCTGGTTAGCCTAACCTGACGTGAGTTCGACAGGTCAAAAGATCGCTTCAGGCAAGGCAGGTAAACCCTTGGGTTGAAGATCGAGGGAGGGTCTGGAGTCTTGGTAGGTGTATGCCACCAGTCCAGCAATCAGATTGATCATGAAATTCAGAGGACTGCGATGACGAGAATGTTCAATTTGAGCAATGTTCTTGAGTTGGTCATTGACCGACTCGATGATCGCTCGCTTCCGCAACAGGATCTTGTCAAGCAGAGGCACCAAGCGGTTTTTCATATTCTTCTTAATCTTGGTGACCAGCTGAAGCCCTTGTTGCCATAACTGCTCGAATAAGAGGGTGTTTGAAAAGTCAGGCATTCAGTAAAAAAGCTCACTCAGTGTAAGCTGCGAATAGCAAAACATACAGCCCTGAGTGAGACCCATGAGTAAAGCGTACCCTAGTAACCTCACCCGTGATCAATATGAATTCCTGAGTGACCTGATCCCACCCGCAAAACCTGGTGGTCGTCCTCGTGAAGTCGATATGTGGCAAATTCTCAATGCTATTTTCTATGTGTTAGTAGAGGGTATCCGATGGCATGCCTTGCCTGCTGACTTTCCAGCTTGGCAAACCGTGTACACTTACTTTCGCAATTGGCGCAAAGACGRAACCTGGATCAAGATTCACGATGTTCTGCGGGAGTGGATTCGCATTGAAGCTGATCGTCAACCGAGTCCCTCTGAAGCCATTATCGATAGCCAAAGTGTCAAGAGTGCGGCAGGAGTGCA
>LUGL01000015.1 GCA_002796835.1 Elainella saxicola E1
CAGCTTGGGGCAAGAGTTCGATGGGCTGGTACTACGGCTTCAAGCTACACCTGCTCATCAATGAACATGGAGAGTTGTTGTCGTTTCAGTTGACTGCTGCCAATGTGGACGACCGCACTCCAGTCCCAGAGTTAACGAAAGGCATTATCGGCAAGCTCTTTGGCGACCGGGGTTATATTTCCCAAGCCTTATTCGAGCAGTTATGGCAACAAGGGCTTCAGCTGGTCACCAAGATTAAGAAGAATATGAAAAACCGCTTGGTGCCTCTGCTTGACAAGATCCTGTTGCGGAAGCGAGCGATCATCGAGTCGGTCAATGACCAACTCAAGAACATTGCTCAAATTGAACATTCTCGTCATCGCAGTCCTCTGAATTTCATGGTCAATTTGATTGCTGGACTGGTGGCATACACCTACCAAGACTCCAGACCCTCCCTCGATCTTCAACCCAAGGGTTTACCTGCCTTGCCTGAAGCGATCTTTTGACCTATCGAACTCACGTCCTTGTTAAGAGGGTTTACCTGCCTTGCCTGAAGCGATCTTTTGACCTGTCGAACTCACGTTTGCTTAAGGATTTTGTTCGTCAAAACATCGCCTATCAAAACAATCGTCAAAAAAGGGAGAAGTGACTCAAGACCTCTCCCTTCAACACTATTTTTTGAATAGCCATCTCTTGCCAACCACAAGCGATCGCAGCACGGGTTGGTTAACCCTTAAGCACTGATCGTGGTCTTGTACATTGCATCCCGCACTGAAGCCAGTGCCACAACCAATTGATCGATTTCTTCTTTGGTGTGGAGGGAGTTGGCCGTAATGCGTAGGCGGGGCTTGGCAATAAACCAAATTGGCGAAACCCAGATACCATGCTCACTCATCAGCTTACGAGCAAATTGTTTGGGATTGATGTCGCTGTCTAGAATGACAGGCACAACGTTGGTTTCTCCAATTGCCAGGAAGTCATGCTCCACTAGGCGAGCCCGCAGATAGCGAGTATTTTCCTGCAAACGCTGCACCAGTTCGGGATGTTGCATGACTTGTTGAATACTAGCCATAGCAGCGGCGGCCAGCGGCGGAGCCAGTGAGATCGTGCCGATCGAAGTCGGAGACACATCTAGCAATGGCTTCAGCTCTTTGATATGGCTGCTAATCGCTGCCCCTGCGGAGGCTGCAAATTTCGAGAAGGTGGTCATGATCAAAGGATTGACGCCTCGATCGATCGCATATTGGGGTGTAATACCGAAGTGCTCATAAATACCACGTCCGGTTGCACCAATCGCTCCGCTGGCATGGGCCTCATCCATCACCAAAACGGTGTCTTCATAATTGGCCAGGATATCGATCATTTCTGGCAAAGGCGCAATGTCGCCATCCATCGAGAAGACGGCATCTGACACCACCATAATCCGATCGCCAGGACGAGCATACCTTTGCAGCTTGCGAGCAAAATCTGTCATGTCGCAGTGACGATAGGCCCGCACTCGCACCCTGGGACTGTGGCCAAAGAGCTTGCCCGATCGAGTATCTGAGTGGGCTAGCGCTGAAACAATACAGCCGTGGTTGAGCACATCGGTCAGAATCAGCGTTTCTCTGGTATTTTGAAAACCTGGCGCTGGAATGGCCAAATGACAATAGGCATCGACTAGAGCCTGCATTGCCATCCAAGCATTGAGAAAGAGCTGGGTATGAGGTAGATGCTTAAACTCAGAGATGGTCTGCTCGAGCTGACGGTGTAGGTCAATCCGGCCACTCAGCGCCGAAGTCGAGCTATTCGACGTGCCATATTGATGGATCGAATCAAGTGCGGCCTGCTGTACTGCCGGATTCTGCACCAATCCCAAAACATCATTTGTACAAAAGGTCAGAACTGTGCGTCGCCGTCCTGTCGCTCCCTCTTCGATCTCAACTAAATTGCCTTCCTTGTGATGGCAAATATATTCGTCAGGCAGCAGCCCTAGCTGATCAATACATTGAACATACTCTTTAACGACTTGCACAGTTTAAACTCCCCTCACCTTGGTTTGGTCGCTGATTGCCGTAGGTTCAGTAGCAGACAGTCTGGAGCAAAAGTCCAGAATTGCTTCAATGGATTGCCTTATCAAGATGACATGTCTCCTAGCAACCTTTGGCATAGAGATGGCAAAGACAAAAAATATCTATCACTTTGCCATGACTTCATAAACCGTAAAACATAGACTGGTACAGTTGCGCCACAGTCACATTTACCGCACAGAACTTTCAGGCATCTGCCCGGTGACGAGAGCTTCCTGTGTCTGATTCGACTCAGACTCTTCCTGTCGATGTTCCAGTTGACTAGATTGTTGCACAAATTGTTCATACTGCCGGACAAGTACCCGTTGGAGGGCCAAAATTGCTGGGTTGACTTCCACATAGCGACGCTGGGGATTCTGCTGGAAAATCCGCTGTTCGCTCTCCATCATTTCCACATCCTGCTCTAAGAACCGCATAAACAGGAAACGACGGACAAGCGGCACCAGGATTGGCTTAACCAGGTTTTGTAGACGCTTCGAGATCCTGACCTTGGGCAAAAACAGCAGACTGAACGATCGCGTTTCATTGGGTCCCACTGGCATCCGCATCAGATACAGCGAGGAGACACCCTCCATAGTGCTGTGATAGTGGGGATAGTTGTAGTGAATAGAAACGATGCGGGTTGTGATGCCATTGCTCTCGGTGCTAAGGCCCAGCAATTTGCTCAAAAATCCCCGATAGGATACTCGGTATTCAGCATCCACCGTTGAGTCAGTTTGTTTTAAGCTCAGCAAGAAAGGATCAAACCAACCCTGCAGATTTTTATGCAGGTAGCCGTGAAACACATCCATCGTGTTCTCATTGCTGATCGAAAAATGGGAATTGAACATTCCCGTAATCGGAATTACTAGACTATTGGGGTCTGAATACTCTGGCACCTCTGGAATTTGCCGCAGGGTTGCCAAGGTTGAATCGCCTGGGAACACCCAAACAATGCCGTACTTCTCATCGGTTGGATAGCTGCGAGCACTGGCACAAGGTAATTTTTGTTCGGGGGGGAAATAGGGGATGTTGACACATTCTCCAGCAGAATTAAATTCCCAGCCATGATAAGGACAAACCAGCCGATCGCCCAAAACTTCACCCCGATGCAGCTCAATCCCTTTATGGGGGCAAGCATTTTCCAAGGCATGAACCTGACCTTGGTCGTCGCGGTAGAGAGCGATCGACTGCTGCCAAAGCGTAACGGGAGTAACTTGTCCCACTTTCAGACTGTCTGCCCAAGCCACTGGATACCAGTAATTTGGATTGATACCAATTTCACGAACCCGATTCTGTATCGTCTGCCCTTTCAGTGTTGTTGCCAGTTCCATGGACTCGTTTCCTACAAACCGATAAATTTTCGAAGGTTTCTCAAAGAGGAGTTCTCGTGAATTCTTCTAAGCGTTGAAGCGCGCAGAAGGCTTTGGGTTTGCGATGTGCCTCAGAGGGTTATGTGCCCCAGAAGGTATGGTGCTGACAGTGAGTAACAAAATTTCGTCCTTACTACCAAAAAATTGAAGTCTCTAGGCGATTTTTGTTCCTAGGAGCCAATCATTTCAGGCGAGATCGATGTATTGTAAACGATCGTAACTAAGTAGCTCTACTGTAAATGATTTTATAGATGTTCCACCCTCTCACTCGACAGAAAGCCTTTCCAAACTGGTTTGAGGAGGCCACTGTACGATGAATGGGAACAACTAATGGAGTTCCTAGACTAAGAAATTATCATCGTTTTGTTGGTGTTTAGGCAACTATCCCTACTAGAGTAGGAATCCTAGCCCCCACGTGACAATTCCCTTTGGTAAAAGATTCATTGCAGCGCATTTTTTCATTACTCTAAAACTTCTATGGCAAACCTCGTTCTGTCGATGGCAAGATCCTACGCCGCTTACGTTAAGGCAAATTTTGTCCGTCAGACTCGTCAACCCATGCAAACCCAAGAACAGTTCTTGCTACAGCTCCTCCAGTTTCAAAAAGAGACAGAGCTGGGTAAAACGTTTGGGTTAGGTGAGATTAAAACGATCGATCAATTTCGTAGCCAGGTGCCGATTTTGCCCTACGCCAGCTACGAGCCTTACACCGATCGGATTGCCCAAGGAGAACCCAATGTTTTGAATGCCGAGCCGGTCGTTTATATCAATTTGACCAGCGGTTCCACTGGTAAGCAGAAAATGGTACCCGTGACTCAGCGGTTTAAAAAGACGCTCGGCAAAGCAAATGCAGCTGCGTTGGGTTTTTCCCTAGAAGCTTTGTCGGTTCATTCGCAACGCCTGGGCCGCAAGCTAGAATTTGGCCAAATTGTCTCGGCAAACTCGATCCGGCTGCAAGGACGCACTGCCGCAGGGATTGAATATGGACCCGTCACCGCTGGCAGTTTTCGGATGAACCGGTTTCTCTGCCGCCAGGCGTTTGCCCAGCCCCTGGAGGCCATGGAAGTTGCTGATACGCCCAGTCGCCACTATGTTTGCTTGCTATTCAGCTTAGTCAATCCAGCCGTGCGGGGCATGACCTCCAACTTCCCGATGCTGGTGTTGCGCCTGTGCCAGTATCTGGAGAAATATGCAGAGGACTTGATTCAAGACATTGCGACAGGCACGCTGGCAAACTGGTTGACGATCGATCCAGAACAGCGGATAGATCTGGAGCAACGTTGGCGAGCCTATCCCGAACGAGCGAGAGAACTCCGGCAAATTCTAGAAACCCAGGGTAAACTAACCCCCAAAGCGGCGTGGCCCAAGCTGTCAATGGTTGGCACTGCTATGGGCGGCACTTCTGATTTTTATCTCAAACGCTTTCCTGAATATTTAGGTGATACTCCCGTGTTTGGGGGGGTGTATGGCACTGCCGAAGCCAATTTTGGAGTCTATCATGACTACAACCAGGAAGGCTGCATTTTGGCGATCGAAAGTGGCTTCTATGAGTTTGTGCCCCGCGATCAGTG
Organism: Elainella saxicola E1; assembly: GCA_002796835.1. Classification (GTDB taxonomy): domain Bacteria; phylum Cyanobacteriota; class Cyanobacteriia; order Elainellales; family Elainellaceae; genus Elainella; species Elainella saxicola. The sequence continues at coordinate 4,972 of LUGL01000015.1, forward strand.
GGAGGTTGATCAGCCCCAAACCTTGTTGCCAACCGAAGTTAAAGCAGGTGAACAATATCGCATTTTGCTCAGCAGCTACAGTGGCTTCTATCGCTACGATATTGGGGATGTTGTGGAAGTGCTGGGCTTTTATGAAAATACGCCAATCATCGTGTTTCGGCACCGCCGGGGTGGTCTAATCTCTTCAACCACCGAAAAGACTAGCGAATATCACTTAACTCAAACCATGCAGGCGCTTCAGCAAGAGTTTGGCATTTCGCTGGATGACTTTTGTGTCACGCTGTCTGAGCAGGAATTTCCGGCCCATTACCGCGTCAACATCGAACTGGCAGAGGGTCAAACTTTAAGCGATCCACCAGTCTTTCTCGATCGATTTGATTATTGGCTGGGCGAGTTTAATGACCAGTACCGGATCGTCCGCAAAGATCAAGTGCCTCCTCCCCGACTGAGGCTGTTGGCTCCCGGCAGTTTTGGCCAGGTGCGGCAGCGGCAGCTCCAGCGCGGCACTTCCGATTCCCAGCTGAAAATACCGCACTTGAGCGAAGATCGGACTTTTCTCGATGGGTTAGAGGTACTGCAAGAGTTCCGCCTACCAACCGACATGAGTTCAGCCGTGAGGTAGTGTTCCCCTTACTCTCTGTTGCGCAAGCGCTGCTCAACCCGACTTTGCAGCTCAGCCTGAATTAAATGGCGCGACAGGATGGTCAGCACAACGCCCATGACAAGGACTAAGACAGCCGCCATATAGAAAATTGTTGTATACCGATCGGACAGGGGATGCGGCAAATTTTGCAAAACCAGATTGAATAATCCTGGTGAAAGAAATTGGCCAAGAAAGGTCATCCCCGTTCCCACAGCCAGCACGATCGACTGTAAGTTGGGCGGCGTAATGTTGGCCAAAGCCCCGTAGTGGCTGGGCATCACGATGCCTAATCCCACACCAAATAGCATAGCGATCGGCAACAGCAAGGAAACCTGGGTCAGATTGGGGATGGTAATCAGCGAAAATGCCATGAAGCCAAATCCAATACTGATCGACAACACCGATCCGAGCCGTCGGGTGACATATTTTAAGCCCAGGGCCGAGATTGCAGCTGAACCAACGGCTTGAGAAGCCAAAATCATCCCAATTACAGGAGTGTTGGCCTGGATGGGGTCGTTTTTCAGGTAAATAGATAGATTGGTGACGGTTGCATAAGCAGTCGCTGAGGTGAGGAGCAAGGTTACCAAAAAGCTAAATACCAGTTTGTTGCTGAGAATCGCCCCAATCTGTTTTGGCTCAACTGCCGCGATCGATGCAGCAGAGTTGGCATTCCCTGAACGGGTACGATCGGACAGCTTCATCACAGCCGCTACTGCGATCGGGATACTGATGCCATAAAGATAGAAGGCATATTGCCAATGGTTGGCCCCAATTAAGCCCGCCATCAGCGGATAGGCAATGTTAGCCAGCGAAATCGTGCTAGAGGCCAGGGCGATCGCCTGAGAACGGTCCTCTTCTCGCTGATACATTTGAGCCAAAATGCCCAAACTGGCGGCTGCGATGCCTCCGGTGGCTGAGCCCAACAACAGCCGGGTGGCCAGCATCGGCATAAAGCTACTTGTCCAGGCTCCAGCAATGCCAAACAGGGCAAACAGCAAGAGGGAGCCGACCAAAACTCTGACCCAGCCAATCCGACTCGCTAAAACTCCCAGCAGCGGACTAAACAGGGCCACCATGGAGTAGTGGGCACTTGCCAACCAGCCCGCCTGCGCTAAGTCTTTGTTGAGTTGAAATTGCTGTTCAATTTCTCCGAGAACCGGAATGATCACCGCTCCCGGCATCACAGAAAGGGAACCGGCTGCCAGCAATACCCAAAGTTTCGATCGATCCTGCGTTTGTGTCATTCAATTCTTTAATCAGGGGTTAGCTTACCCTACAACATTTGCAGGATCTCTTTGATTTTTTGTTGCCGATCGCGGCTGAGTAAAGCCTGTCCCAGTTGAAATAGCACATTTGGCATGGCGCAAACGCTACCTAAATAGGCCCGCCAGCGTCCCCAGAAAAATATGGCTCGCCAGGTCGGATAAATGCGCCAGAACCGGTTGACAGAACAGACCATTTCATTGCCTAAAGCAGTCACTTCATGCCACCAACCTGCTGGAATATAGAGTACCTCACCTGGATTCAGCGTTATGTCATATTTGTGCTGCATCGCCTGCTGTAGCCTAGGAAACGCCTGATAGTCTGGCCGATCGGGATAAACCCGGCTGAACCACGATCGCAACTTCAAGCCATAGCGCAGGTGAGCATAAAAAGGATAAGGGTAGAGATTAAAGGTTTGGTGGGGCGGAAATAAGACTATCCGTTTTGACCCATGCAGCTGCATCAGGGTTCCATCCATGGCATCGTAATGCAGACATTCCACATGGCCACCTGGACCGACCCAAAGATTAAGGCCGCTGGCCGCTTTCTGAAAACCTAGGTGATCGAGTTCAGTCTTAATGGTGGCGATCGCTTCTGTCTCGGCTAAAGGCGTTTCTTGCAGCGAGCACTTAGCCAGGTAGATGTCTTCTGCCTGAGCTGTACCATTTTGTAGCAGAACGGCATATTCATGAAACGGCTGGCTCTGGGTTTTCACGCCGCTGCCAATGCTGGTCCATTCGCGTTTATCTTGCTGATAGCGCTGTTTGCCATAGTGACGTAGCAGAAAAGTTCGATCGCCCAGCATCTCACAGAGGTAATCCAGATGCCAATCCCATTCCGGTTTCAGCAAGCCAGTTAAGATAACAGGAACACCCCGCTGTTTATAGCGTTGGGCAAATTCGGTTGGAGTAATATCGGTAATGGCGATTCGTTCTATTGATCGATCCGAGGGGACAGTCTTAGGTGAGAACTGAGAATTATCGAAGGTTGTCATATTAAATTTGCATCACTGGCTCTAAAGCGACTGAACTTTAAAGTGCCTTTTAGTGCCCCAAATTTAACCTACTGCCATAGCTAACCTATCTCAGCATGGCTTCAAACTGCTTTTCCCAGCTTTCATGATTGCCTTTAGCAACCTGGACGATCGGAGACAACCCGACCGCCGTGTTGATCAACCAATTGACGATCGACAGCGGGAAGCGGAGGGGGCGAGCAATGTCAAGGAATAGAACCACTCGATAATCGTTGGTCTCATTCCAGACTTCATGAGGAAAAGTATCGTCAAAAATCAAGCTCTTGCCTTCCTCCCAATAGGCGATTTGGTCAGCCACCTGAATCCGACAGTTTTCGCGCGGTTCTGGGACTTTCAGCGCCAGGTGGTATCGAATAATGCCTTTGTGTTTGCCAGAGTGGCGAGGGATGTGCTTGCCTGGAGCCAGAATCGAAAAGAAGGCCACCTTCAAGCCAGGAATTTTCTTCAATAATTTGGTTGTTTCAGGGCAGCGATCGCAGTTTTTCTGAGACTGATAGCCAAACGCGCAAAAGAAAAAGGTCTTCCAGCGATCGTCGTCAGCAATGTTCCCTTGGCGTGGCGAAATATCTTGAAAGTTGGGCAGGGAATCAGCATAGGGCAACACCTGATCTAGCTCTTTGCGAATCACTTGCCAGTTGGCTTCTAGGTCATAGGACCAGGGAAATTGATCGTTCCTGAAAAAGACCGCATCGCCCACTTTGGAATATTTCGGCACTAACCCTTCCAAATATTGCACCACTTGACCGAGCGTCCCTTGATTAGGAGAAAATCGCTCGATCGATGTAGCCACTTCTTTAAAAACCCCTCTCATGCTGATCCTCGTTCTGCTGACTGACGGTGGATATTCATCAAACCAATGCAAGCGTTAACGCAAAACCTATTGTAAAGGGATGCAGTAAAATCCTGGCAAGGTGATTTCCAGCGCAAGCCATGTTTCTATTTCTGTCCAAACTGTTGCCATTGTTCATTTACCCGCTTGGGTTTGCCTGCCTGATGTTGGTCGGGGCTTTTATCACCGTTTGGAAACGTCCACGCTGGTGTGCCACTTTCATCGCCCTTGCCCTGGTTGCGCTAGTCTGTGGTGGCAATGCCTGGTTAACCACTCAGGTAGTTTATTCTCTGGAAAAACAATATGTGCCCCAAACCGAATTGCCCAAAGCAGATGCGATCGTCGTTTTAGGGGGAGGCGTTCGGGCTCAGTTGCCACCCCGTCCATGGGTTGATGTCAGCGAAGCAGGCGATCGACCGCTACATGGTGCTCAGCTTTATCGACAGGGCAAGGCTCCCTGGGTGATTCTCAGTGGTGGACGCATTGAGTGGCTGGGCGGTGGGCCACCTGAATCAGGCGATATGGCAAAACTGGTCGAAGCAATGGGTGTCCCTGCTGCTGCCATCTTGCAAGATCCCACATCGCTGAATACTTATGAAAATGCGGTCAACGTCAAGAAAATTCTTGATCAGCGAGGACTGAAGCGGATCTTGCTGGTCACTTCTGCCATTCACATGCCGCGATCGATCCAGATCTTTAAAAAACTGGGAATTGACGCTATTCCGGCTCCCACCGACTTTTTAGTGTCCGAATCAGAAATTCGCAGCCCAGTTGACACCTTGCAAGCACGATTACTCGGCCTCATCCCAGAAGCAGAAAGTCTCGATCGCCTGACGCGCTCCTTAAAAGAGTATGTGGGGATGGGTATTTATCGACTGCGGGGCTGGCTATGATGCCAGAGGGGTTGTAATGCCATAATCAGGGATATGCGCTTTTGCGATCGCCATGTCAGATCCTTTTCCCCAGCACATTGTTCCCCTACCCCAGGTTCAAGCGGAAGAAATTTTGATCGCGCATCAAATTACGTTCGAATTTTTCGAAGAAGTGCGATTCCGCGAGGCTTTTGAGCAGCATTGCCAGTGGTATCAGCAAGTGGCTGCTCAACATCAGCAGGAACTGGCCAGCATGCAAAATGACATCAACCTATTTGCATGGTTTTCGGGTCCGCGAACTTAAGCTCGTCTCAAGAGAACCATTCGCGCCGTGAGGTGGCGATTAATCAGCAAGCTCTAGTTCTGCTTCCCGCAAATGAGCCCGAAACTTGCTGTTATCAAATTTGACGACAAACGGAAAATTAGCACTAATGGGCTTACCTTCCCACTCGCGCATAATGCTGACAATCTCGCCCATCATGCCGTGCAGATCAAATGGCTGGTTGCGATGATTGGGATTGTGGTAAACCACGACGGATTCTTTAACTCGAACTCGATCGCCAACTTTCATAAGGTTTATTTCGTGATCTAGACTGAACAAACGCAACAAGCGTCTATGCGGAGAGACTAAAGGGCAAAGTCAGTCAATCCACACAGCACTAATTATCTTTGCATATCCTGTTCCCTTCCTGGCTGAGCAACCTCTATCTGCGCCATCCAGAAGATCGCGATCAGTAAAATCATGATCATTCAGCAGTCAGCCAGGAGATGGACTTATTCCTGGTTTTCAGGAGATGCTGCATCGGTTGGCATGGCATCGGCTGGAGTGGCGTCCATAGGCGTGGCGTTTGATGGCAGGGGTTCTGTGAGAGGAGATTCAACCGCAGCGGCACCTGATGAAGTCGCATCTGTCGGAGCCGCTTGGATTAAAGCTGCATCAGTTGGCACTGCATTGGTTGACGCTGCATCTGTCGAAACTGAATCTGGGGACCCTGATGGTTCAGGCGCAGGAGCCGCTGAAGTCGCATCAGTTGGTGCTGCATTGGTAGGAGCTGCATTGGTAGGGCTGGCCTCTGGCGCTGAATTAGTTGGCGCTGACTCTGCTGGCGCTGATTTTTCAGGGGCTGACTCTACTGGAGTGGATCGATCGGGAGAAAAGCCCGTTGGAGCCAGTTCACGCCAAATGGCAATACTTAACGCACCTAGAATAAACATGATAGCAATCGCTCCTATTCCCACAAACCATCGATCGAGCGCCTTAGCAGGAGGATGGTCGGGTTGTTTGGGCAACACAGCTTCCCTGTGGGGTTGCGGTTCGTCTGCTTCATCCGCTTCATCATAGAGCAGCGCTTTCGCTGACTCGGTCAGTTCTGTTTCAACTCGATTTTTGATGGCTGTACCTGGATCTGCGGCTGGCTTCAACTCCATCAGCTGAAGCTGATCATGAACGCGGCAATGCATGAGCACAACTGAAGCATTGTCGTGACCATTATGGCGGTTCGCGAGTTGCAACCAATCTTCGACCGCAGCATTCAAGGCGATTCGATCGTCCAATACGGCTTGGGTCACAGAATCCCACAGATGATCGACGAGGCCATGGTCACTCAACCCATCCGAACAGAGCAACAGCAGTCCATCTTCATCCAGCACGAACCGTTGCACGGTAATTTTGATCTGGGTTCCTTCTCTGGTTCCCAAGGCTTGAGTCAGGGCGATCGCATCGCTGCGTTGACCGGCTTGGGCATAGAGGCTGCGCCCCGATCGGACTTCACGAGTGGTGACATCATCGTCCACCGTGAGCTGCTGACAGGCATGGGGGGTTAACCAATAGGCGCGACTATCGCCTACATGTACTAAATACAGCTCGTGGCTATTGCCAAACCCTTGCGGCGTTGCAATTTTTTGCGGAGCCTGAACAGCCATCACGAGGGTAGTTGCCATGCGTTGCCGCTGTGCCCGTCCCTGCAGGTCATTCTGGGCCGCAATCAGGTTATTCACAACCCGCACAATCTCGATAAGCTGCTGCTCAATCACTGACTGAGGCAAGGGTTCAGATTGCGACATCACTTCTGCCAGCCAGGTGCGGAGCTGGAGCTGCAACGATCGCACTGCCATTTGGCTAGCCACCTCACCACCTTCATGTCCGCCAATCCCGTCGCAAACGATGCCAACATAGGGCAATAAGCCTGCCATCGGCTGTTCTGTACTGTTGGGGAAGCAGGCATCTTCGTTATGAGAACGCTGGGTTCCAGTCGTGCTATCTCCTGCCACTTTTAAATGCAGCGGTTGGGTCGCTGCCTGACTCAGCAGCAGTTGATTGAGCCGATCGGCAATCGCTTTTCTACCTATTTCGGTATCGGGAGTCGATCGCATTTGTTGGCATAGCTGACGCAATGCTTCCCGAATACTGAGCTGAGCATCTTCGAGCCAGATTTGCCAAACTTCCGCTAAATCTTGCAGACTGGGAGTAGCAGCACCCTCTGAAAAACCAGCCGCATCAGCAAAATAAGCAGAGGTGAGCGGCTGAGGTTGAGTCGATCGAGGCGGATGCAAAGTAGTTTCAGCGGTTGCACCAACGGCCATAGCAACTAAGGGGCGCGTTTCTGCCAGTTCAGATGCATCGAAAGGGGCAGTTATGGGCCGATCGATCATCAGTTCCCGCAGCCGCAGCCGCCAACCTTCGACATGCAAATTATCAGGATTTAGTAAGCTTGAGACAACACCCTGTTCCTTGAGCGGTTGCCATAATTGCAGCATTTGCCAGAGCCAATTGAGCTGGCGTACCGCAGTTGCAGAGGCCCAAGCGACTTCCAAAAGCGGCTGTAATTGTCCGGGGGCATCGATCGGCGCATTGTTAAGCAGCAAAATCGGAGATTGTGTCTCGTCCGGTTGGTGGATCGCAAATAAATCGGGTAAATGCAACCGATGCGGGTATAGACGTAGATAAGGCAATACAGCTACAACAGGCTGGGTCGGTTCTTGAGGCGGTAAACCCGGTTGAGTATCCAACCAGATTTGCGGACTGACGACTGAATACCGGCAGTCAATTAAAGTGCCAGTCGGAATCTGAGCTGCCCCTGCCCCCATAGCCCACAGATAGCGATAGGTCAATGGATTTTGACACCGATCGCAGGTTGGCTGACCAGGATGGTTTTCTCCATAAAGGCACTCAGGATTGGGGCATTGGAGTTTGATCGCAAATCTACTCATGAGCCTCTGCCAAAGAATTACCGAAAGGTTAAGCAATGCAAGCGGTCCCTTCTAGGTGAGCTAGATTGGGGTCAGAAGTAGTGCCGCGCTTGCAATCCCCTGTTATATCGCTTTTCCTCTAAAGCGACTCACGATCATTTCAAATGATTTTTAAATTTTGGAAATGGGCATTTTGAACAGAAGCGATGGCCAACCGCCCAGGAGAAGAGATGTTGCCGGAAATTCCAAATTGCTTGCCACGAACCCGGATTGCTTGAGCGAAGCCAAACGTTCTGAGCCACAAGCGAGACGATCGCCCTCAATCCCTTAATTCGCTTAATTGACCGAGTCAAACCTTCGCACTCAAACCTTACTCCCCCTCCCTATGAGTCCTCCAATTCTTTGGCTAATTGCCGGTCTGATCCTCTGTTTAATGGAGTTGTTTTTGCCGACAGCCTTCATTGAGCTAACGATGGGCATCAGTGCCGTGATCGTGGCTTGCGTGGCCTGGTTTGTGCCCTCGCTGATGATTCAGCTGATCTTGTGGTTTGTGCTGTCGATCGTCCTAACCGTCTTGCTGCGCCGCTTCTTACCCAAACCCAAGAAATTTGTCATGCAAGAGTCCAGAGAAGCCAAAACCCTGACTGCGATTCCACCAGGCGAAGCAGGACGGGTAGTTTATGAAGGCAACTCCTGGCAGGCCCGCTGTGAAGATGAGCAGCTAGAGATTGCCCCCAATCAAAAAGTCTATGTAGTGGGTCGGCGCGGGACCACACTTCTCGTGCTGCCGGAATATTTGGTTCACCCCTGACCCTATGGATAACTGGTTAACTGCTTTGTCGCAAATATTGACTGATTTATTGACTGACTTACTGAATGGGAGATTTGAAATGGAATTTTTCTCTTTTTTAATTGCGGTTGTTTTAGGTGGGGCCGGACTCGCTGGTTCTGTCCGCATCATTAATCAAGGGGATGAAGCCTTAATCGAACGGCTGGGGAGCTACGATCGCAAACTTGAACCGGGCCTCAACTTCACGCTGCCTTTTTTAGAGCGGATCGCCTATCAGGAAACGATTCGAGAAAAAGTGCTCGATATTCCGCCTCAGCAATGCATTACCCGCGATAACGTTGCCATTTCGGTCGATGCGGTCGTCTACTGGCGGATTATTGACCTGGAAAAGGCATACTACAAAGTGCAAAACCTCCAGGCTGCCATGATCAACCTGGTGCTAACCCAAATTCGGGCTGAGATGGGTAGGCTGGAACTCGACCAGACATTTACGGCCCGATCGGAAATTAACGAAGTACTGCTGCGAGAACTGGATGAGGCCACCGATCCCTGGGGCGTGAAAGTAACGCGCGTGGAACTGCGAGACATCGTACCCTCTCAGGCAGTGCAGGAGTCAATGGAGCTGCAAATGTCAGCAGAACGACGCAAGCGGGCAGCTATTCTCACATCAGAAGGAGAACGGGAATCAGCAGTTAACTCAGCCAAGGGGAAAGCTGAAGCGCAGGTGCTAGAAGCCGAAGCCCAACAAAAAGCTGTGATTTTGCAAGCCGAAGCTGAACAAAAAGCGATCGTGCTGCGCGCCCAAGCCGTCCGTCAAGAACAAGTCCTGAAAGCCCAGGCCACAGCAGAAGCTTTGCAGGTGATTGCTAAAACGATCCACAATGATCCGACTGCTCAGGAAGCCCTGCAATTCTTGATGGCTCAGCAATACATCGAGATGGGCGCAAAAATCGGCACCAGCGGCAGCAGCAAAGTTATGTTTATGGATCCGCGCAATATTGCCGCTACGGTTGAGAATATTCGATCGATCGTGGGTGAGGGGAATGGGAAGGCTTGAGAGAGTGGGGAAATGAGGGAGTAAGGGAGTAAGGCTTGAGGGAGTGGGGAAGTTTGTTTTGGACTTCTATCTACCGACTTACTCCATTACTTCGTCACCTTCCTTCTGCACCATTTGACATTGAGTGCATAGGCCGAAAAATTCTAGCGTGTGATAGAAAATTTTGAATTGATAGGATTGGTGGAGCTGCTCTTCGAGATCGTGGACTGGACAGCGATCGATCGGGATGGAGTTGCCGCATTGTAGGCAAGTCAGATGATGTCGATCCTCTTGCATGGTGCTGTAGAGCGACTCCCCATTTCCCAGGGTGCGAACCTGCACAGTTCCTTCGAGTTTTAGCGCTTCTAGAGAACGATAGACGGTGGCCAAACCCATGCTCTCGTTGCGGTTTCGCAGTTCTAGGTAAATATCTTGGGCCGAAATCGCCCGATCGAGCATTTTGAGAAGATTGAGAATGCGTTCTTGACTGCGGGTCCGTTGGGATTTCATAGGGGATAACCTGTCTGCTGCTGCGATCGGAACATAGCCCTCTGTTTGGTTTTGGCCTGTTCTGCCGGAATGATGATGCCAGATTCGTCTGCTTCCATCATAGAATGAGGGCTATGATGTTCTCCGGTTAAACTGACGTGACCCAAACCTATCAAGCTCGTATTTATGTCACCTTGCGGCCCTCGGTGCTTGATCCAGCCGGTACGGCGGTGCAATCTGGGCTCCAGCACATGGGCTACGACAATGTCGAACAGGTACGCATTGGCAAGTATGTGGAGCTGACTTTGACAGCTGTGGATGAAGCAGCAGCTCGCGACCAGATCGATCGTATGTGCGACCAGCTTTTGGCCAATCCAGTCATTGAAAACTACCGATTTGAGTTAATGGCCGTGACAGCCGCTTAAGATGTAGGAATTCATTTTCCAGATTTCATTCTCTGGCTGTGTCTGCCCATGGTGTCAAAGCGGATTTTCATCACTGGAGGGAGTGGCTGCATTGGCCACTACATTGCTGATGCATTAATTCAGCAAACCGATCATGATTTGTTCTTTTTCGTTCGTAATCCCCAAAAACTCAAGTTCAACTACAATGCCCGTCCCGGCATTACAATCATCCAGGGGGAGATGCAGGAAATCGAGCGCATGGAGCGGCTACTCAAAACAGTAGACTGCGCGATTTTGGCTGCAACAGCCTGGGGCGATCCGCAAGAGACGTTTGACACGAACGTGACCAAAACCATTCGGCTGATGAACCTGCTGGATCCACTGCTTTGCGAACAGGTACTTTATTTTTCCACCGCCAGCATTCTCGATCGCCAGAATCAGCCGCTACCAGAAGCCGGAAAAATTGGCACCGACTATATTCGTTCAAAATATCTCTGCCACCAGCAGCTTCCCAAGTTGGCGATCGCCCCCAAAATTACGACGCTGTTTCCTACGTTGGTCTTTGGCGGAGATGGCCAGAAACCTTACTCTCACCTCTCAGCTGGGATTCAGGATGTCACCCGTTGGATCGATCTGATTCGCTTTCTGCAAACAGATGCTAGCTTCCACTATCTGCATGCTCAAGATATTGCCCAAGTGGTGTTGTATTTGGTAAACCACCCGCCCGAACCCGACGGCGAACCGCATCAAGTCGTACTGGGCAATCCGGTGCTGACAGTGAATCAAGCTGTAGAAGAAGTCTGTGCTTATTTGAATAAACGGATCTTTTTCCGCATTCCCCTTTCGATTCAATTGGCCAATCTGCTGATCAAGCTGTTTCATATTCAAATGGCCGATTGGGATCGGTTTTGTCTCAACTACCGTCACTTTGCCTATCAAAAACCAGTGCATCCGGGTCTGCTGGATCTGCCAGCCTATTGTCCTACGGTAGCGGACCTGCTGAAAATTCACGGCATTGCCGATCGTCGCCCAGCCTCTAAAACTCTGTAGTCGAACAGGTTGACACCAGGAGACCTCTGCCCTTTACTAGGGGAGAAAAGTTTTTTTGGATTAAGGAGAGGCAAATATGGGTGGCATCCTCAGCTTTTTGATTTTTGCAATTGTCACCGCAATCAGCTTATTAATCATTTCCTACATTCCCTTTCTAGGGGTAGAAATTGATAGTCCCGGCAAAGCCTTGATTTCAGGTGTCATCTTCGGACTGCTCAACTCATTCCTCAAGCCCATCCTGGCTTTTTTGGGCGCACCAATTACGTTTCTGACGTTCGGCCTATTTGCCATTATTATCAATGCCATTATTTTTGGACTCACCGCCAAACTCGTAGAAGGGTTCCGCCTCCGCAGTGGAATTTTGAGTGCCATTTTAGGCGCGATCGTCCTGGGAATTGTGAACAGTCTTCTGTTCCAGGTTTTGGGCAGCTTGGGAATTGCTTAAGCAGTCGTTTTTACATTCTTAAATTCTGAATCATCCAAATTAGGGCGTAGCAAGTGCAATCTCTCTGCAATCTACGCCCTGATGAATGTTGGCGATGGTTTTACTCGTTTAGCCCAATCGACCGATCAAGTGATCCCCAACCCGCAACGCGTTTGCAATCACTGTCAGGGCCGGACTAACGGCGGCATTGGAGGGGAAGAAGCTGCTGTCTACAACATAGAGATTATCAATGTCATGGGTGCGACAGTTGAGATCCAACACCGAAGTAGCCGGATCTTCGCCAAACCGACAGGTGCCACATTGATGCGCCACAACCTGAATCGGCGTACCGCCATGCGGATGAATATTCTGAGCAAAAATCGACTGACCTGCGGCCCGATCGACCTCTTTCAACGCTTCCTGCCAGTGATATAGCAGCCGATCGTGCGCTTCCAAATTATTAGGCGTATAGTCCAGATAAATTTTTTCGTTATTGAATCGAACCCGATTCTCAGGATTTGGCAAATCTTCTGTTTGTAGCCACCAGCCCAACGTGCGCGTCGCCAATTGCCGTAAGCCGAAACCGGGCATCGCTTTGGCCAGGATCGAGAGCAGCGGTGGGGCTTCTGAAAAAATCACGTCCTGCAGAATGCCGCCTGCATTTTGAACATGGCCCATCGGGTAGGGGAAGTCGGCATCGCCCCAATAGAAATCGTTGAAATAAACACTCCGTTGAAACAGGCCAGAGTTCGCCTGGGGACTGCGCTGGGCGATCACCGTCATCAGTTGCTTCATCAAGTTGCGCCCCACTTGATCCGATCGATTGGCCAATCCCGTCGGATGTTTCTCATTGGCCGATCGCAACAATAGCGCTGCCGAGTTAATTGCCCCACAAGACAGAACAATCACGTCTGCCAGGAAGAGATAGGCCTGTCCAGCAATTTCTGCCTGAACCGCTTTCACAGCTGTTCCAGTTGGGTTCGTCAATAATCGCACAACCTTCGCCGCAGTTTTCAACGTGACATTACTGTATTGCTCCACAGCAGGCGTTACACCCGTATCTTCGGCATCAGTTCGCCCCTGTTGACCCAGACCGATCGGCAAATAGGACGGATGAAGGCCCTGCTTGGCTAATAAACCACAGATGTCTTGAATATTGGCCTCATGCTCTACGGCTGGAAAGGGGTAGCCCGCACTGCGAGGTGGCTCAGTTGGATCATCTCCCACTCGACCATGGGCGCGATAGAGTTGTTCTGCCTGGGTATAGTAAGGTTCAAACTCCGAATATTTTAGCGGCCATGCTGGAGAGATGCCATCTTGATGCTGTACCTGCTCAAAATCACGTTCCCGAAACCTCAGCAATGCCCCACTGTAGACCTTGGTATTGCCACCCACAGAGTAGCTCGTTTGAGGGTAGAAAGGCTCGCCGTTGATGTCATACCACTGTTCTGGGGCATGATATAGCTCCTTCTTGAAGACTTCAACATCTTCTAGCTCAGAGCTTTCCTTATTGAGGAACTTACCCCGTTCCAGCACCAGAATTTTCTTGCCCGTTGACGCAAGTTTGTGTACTAACGTTCCGCCCCCTGCGCCTGTCCCAACAATAATGACATCGTAATGTTGATCATCAATAATCATGGCGATCCTCGCTTAAAAAGTCAGAAATATGAAGGCGGAACGCAGAATCTCAATTCATCGTTCATGGGATAAAGATACAAATTGCTATGCAGCAGGCACATCATTGATGGTTCGACTCACTGCCAAACATAAATGAGGATATACAGCACAATCCAGATGACATCGACGAAATGCCAGAAGAGGGAAGTGGCTTCCACTCCGACTGTGCCTTTGTCATAGTTGCCGGGAAGGAACGATCGCAACAGCATAATCAACTGCAACACAATCCCCGACAGCACATGCAGCCCATGAAAGCCGGTTAACAAATAGAATGTGCCGCCGAACACGCCTGAAGTAAACCCAAAGGGCAGACCCAGCCATTCAATCGCCTGTCCGTACAGGAAGTAGCTACCCATCGCCATTGTCGCGAGCAAAAACAAACGAAAGCCCCAGAGTTTGCGATCGTGCAAATAACGCTCAGCCACATAAATCACAAAACTGCTAGAGACCAGCACCACGGTATTAATGGCTGGATCGTGGGTTTCCAAACCAGTTACACCGGGCGGCAACCAGTCAGGCGTTGTTGTCTTGTAGATGATGTAACCCGCGAAAAAGCTGAGAAAGATAACGCTCTCTGAAAGCAGAAACACAATGAAGCCGAACATTCGGTTTCCTGCGTCGTCATGCGCTTCAACAATCTCGGCTTGAATGCCTCTTGCGATCGAACTTTCTGTAGTCATAGAACGGTTGCCATAGAGAGGTTGCCAGGGAAATTGCCAGAATAATGGGTTAGTTAAGCTTCTGCGAGTTCTTTCCTTTGGGCTTCAGTTAGGGGCTCATTCTTACCATAGCCATAGGGCTCAGCGATTACGACTGGGAGTTCTTCAAAATTTTCGACCGGCGGTGGAGAAGACACTAACCATTCTAGACCGATCGCCCGCCAAGGGTTGTCTGGCGCTTTTTTGCCCTGAACCCAAGAACTCACCATGTTGAGAATAAACGGAAGCGTGGACATCCCCAGCAAAAAGGCTCCGAGACTCGCCAGCACGTTCCAAAATGCAAACTCCGGATCATAGGAAGCAACGCGGCGAGGCATCCCCATTAAGCCTGCTGGATGCATGGGAATAAAGTTGAGCGCATTACCAATAAACGCCAGCCAAAAGTGTAATTTGCCCAAACCTTCGTAATACATGCGGCCCGTCATCTTCGGGAACCAATGGTAGATGGCAGCAAAGAGGCCAAAGACCATCGCTCCATAAAGCACATAGTGAAAGTGACCAACTACAAAATAGGTGTTGTTGACATGCAGGTCGATCGGCGTAGAAGCCAGCATGATGCCCGTAATGCCAGCGAACACAAAGTTAATCAAGCCCCCTAAAGCAAACAGCATGGGCGTATCCAGCCGTAACTTCCCTCCCCAGATGGTTGCGGTCCAGGCAAACACTTTAATTCCTGTTGGCACCGCTACGCACATGGTCGTCACCATAAAGAACATGCGCATCCAGCCCGGAGTACCACTGACATAGAGGTGATGCACCCAGACAATACCGCTGACCACCGTAATTATCAGTGCCGAAACGGCAACAATTTTGTAGCCAAAGAGAGGCTTGCGAGCATAAACCGGGAAGATTTCAGAGAATACGCCAAAGATCGGCAGAATAATCACATAAACGGCTGGATGGGAATAAAACCAGAAGAAATGCTGGAATAGAACCGGATTGCCTCCTTTGGTCGGGTCAAAAAAGCCTGTGCCAAACACAATGTCAAATAGCAGCATGACCGCTCCTGCCGTGAGGGCAGGCAAGCCATAGAGCTGAATTAACTGAGCCGCTAAAACAGTCCAGACAAAAACTGGCATCTTAAAGAACGTCATGCCAGGAGCCCGCATTTTCACGATCGTCGTGACAAAATTGACGCCCCCCATGATCGAAGAAACCCCAGAGATCGCCACCGCCAGGATCCAAAGCACCTGTCCCGTAATCAGATTGCCGGTGGGGTTCTGCATACTCATCGGTGGATAAGCCCACCAGCCAGACTGGGAAGGACCACCTGGGACTAAGAAGCTGCCAATCATCAAAATCCCAACCACGGGCACCATCCAGAAAGCAACCGCGTTCAGCCTCGGAAAGGCCATGTCGCGCGCTCCAATCATCAACGGCACCAGATAGTTTGCCAATCCCAGCAGGGAAGGAAAAGTCCACAGAAACAGCATGACCGAGCCATGCATCGTGAACATGACATTGTAGACCGTGCGATCGACCAGATCGGCTTCAGGGGTAATCAATTCACCCCGCAGAATCATGGCAAAAATGCCGCCAACCAGGAAAAAGAAAAAGGAGGTGACTAAATATTGAATGCCAATCACCTTATGGTCGGTGCTGAAGCTGAAAAAGCGCTTCCAGTTGTCGGGTGCACCAGGATAGGGCTGTTCGCGTGCCACACCGATCGCTTCAACGGGAATGTTGGTCATGAGGGGATTGTCCTTAAGAACA
This sequence comes from Elainella saxicola E1, assembly GCA_002796835.1. Taxonomy (GTDB): domain Bacteria; phylum Cyanobacteriota; class Cyanobacteriia; order Elainellales; family Elainellaceae; genus Elainella; species Elainella saxicola. The sequence goes on from LUGL01000015.1 coordinate 21,103, forward strand.
GAGTAAGGTGCGTTGGAGAAGAACTTTGATAGTAATCAGATAAGAATCAATTGAAAATAAAAGAGATTAAACGGGAGGACTGGTTGCCTCATGTTTCGGCGCATAATTCACCACCGGCGGCGGCGCAGGCGGAATGGTTTTCCAGCCAGGAACCAGGGCTTTTTGGGATGCCTGATATTCAGCAGCAGCGCGATTGTAAGCAGGCTGCGGCGGCGTAGAGGCAGCCATTGCCAACCATTGCTGATAATCATCGGCAGATTCAACCACCACATCGGCCTGCATTGCTGCAAAATAGGTGCCGCTATATTGAGAGTCGCGCAGACGATATTTCCCAACCCGAATTGGCGTAAATTCAAAATCGATCGTTTTACCCGGAATCACATCCTGCTTGATGCGAAAAGCAGGCACGAAAAAGCCATGAATTACATCTTCAGATTGCAGCGCTAACCGCACCCGATGGTCAATCGGCAAATGTAATTCCGTACTGGTGACATCCTGTTCGGGATAGCGGAACACCCAGGCCCATTGTTTCGCATGCACCTCAATTTCTTCAACTGGCTCGGTGCCTTCGTCTGCGGGAGCCGCATAGGCAGATTCCATCATACTGGGCATGTGTAGATGCACCAACTCCATGGGACCACGGATCGCCATTTGCTCGTAGATCTGGTAGCTGTAGCCTGCAATCCAAAAGACCAGCAGCAGGGGAATCGCAGTCCATACAATTTCTAGCGGCACATTGCCTTCGATCGGCGGACCATCACTATAGTCATATCGGCCTGCTCGAAAAAACAGCACCGAATAAAGGATTGTCCCCGTCACCCCCAAGAAAATAAAGGTGCCCAGCATCACCAAAAAACTGAACAGATCATCAAATAGCTTGGCTTCGGCTGCCGCTTGGGGTGGGAACCAGGTATAGGATTGTTGCCCCATCCACCAGCTTGCAAAAGCGAGGACGATCGCAGCAACAGTTAAGGTTAAAACAGTGCGGATGTTCATGAGGGATCCTTACAATCGCAAATTGGGGTTTTCACCTAAACGCAGCAGGCGACCCGCTGTATTGTGAACGCCGAATTCAGCTGCCAGTTGGGCTCCGAGCGTGCCATGCACAAACATGAGGAAGAAAATAATCAATCCCACCAGCAAATAGAGCCACTGTACCTGTCGGCCCATGTCTCGCCGCCAGAGATAACGCTGGAAGCCTCGCCAAACGGCCATGCCAACAATCAGAACCAGTAACAACGCACCGCCGACACCATGCCACAGTAACGTTTCCATGGCTTGCAAGCCCCAGGCGCTCGTGACCTCGGTAGGAGGTTCAGCCAGCATGATTTCGTAGAATCCGGCAATGACGGTCGGAAAAGTGATGATAGCGGCAGCGAGCATGTTATACCAGCCCACATCAAAAAAGTTCGATCGGGTGGCTGGAATTGCTAGATATTTGAAGAGCGGTCTTTCAAACGGAAAAAGTGCTCCTACAATATCAAACGCGATCGCAGCAATAAACAAACCCAGCGTCAGATGCACCAAATTAGGATGAATCGGCACGATATAAGGCAAGCCATTGGCACCCAACTGATCGCCGAGCTGCTGAATTAGCTCTGAATCCATTACAGAATTCCTCCTCTTGTGGCTTCCACAACTGGCACTGTATGCAATCCATAAACCCAAACCAGCAGATCGCCCAAATAGGTTTGGAAGAGAACCAGGCCAGTGAGCACCAGTCCTGCCCCTAAGTAGGGAATGGGTAACTGTTTCGGATCGCGAGTGCGAATTACATAACGCCATCCTGTTAAAGCAGTGACAATTCCAGACAACGACCAACCCAGCAACGTGTGAAGATTGAGTGCTGGAATAGCCGCACTGTAAGGCTCTGATAATCCTGCTTCAACTTGACCAAAGATGACCGCAATGAAGATAGCGATCGTGGCAAAAAACATGTTCCACCAGCTCACCTCATACAGTCGGGCGTCTTTAGTGAAATAGCCAATCACATCGCAAAGGAAGGCGAACAACACCATTGCAATCACGAAATGGACCACGATCGGGTGAATTGTATCGGGGTAAGGCAAGTTGTGTTCATTCAGCGGCGGAAGAAGGGTCTCAAACACAGTGTTCTCCAGGGCACAATTTGCAAACCGAGGTCAACCTAGCAAATTTAGATATGACAAAGTATGGACCGATCCCTTTTGGCAGAGGAAGATTCTCCTGAAAGTTTTAAGACTCGGATTGGGTAAATTCAAAGGTTTTAAGATCTTGCATCTGAATTTATCTATGGATCGAGTTCAACCGATCGAATTCGACCGATTGAATTCAATAGCCATCGACACTGAGGATCGTGGATTTCATAGATCCTCAAATTGTACGAGCGGTTTAGCAGACCAATTTTCATCCTGCAATGGATTTGACAGCAAAACCTGCCCCTTCCAGATATCGGTCAGAAAGATACCGGCTGCAAAAAATACGGCTACAAAAAAGTCGGCCTAGGCCGATCCTTGTTAGCAAACTTGTTGGCAAAATGTTTATGCAGGCAACAACAATCTGTCAGATTCTTTCAGCCTACTCAGTGAGACACCTTTTTCCGGGACAGGTTGCTATGTAGACTACATCTCTTCCAATTCTTTACCCTTCGTCTCTTTCACTAGAAACCAGACAAAAAACAGTGAAATGGCTGCTGCCGTTGTATAAAGCGCATAGGCAGAACCTAAGCCGAACTGATTCAGCAGAATCGGAAAGGTCCAGGAAACCAGAAAGTTGGCGATCCACTGAGCTGCGGTTGCAACCGCCAGGGCCATCGCCCGAATCTTGTTATTAAACATTTCACCCAGCAAAACCCAAACGACGGGTCCCCAGGAAAATCCAAAGAAGAACACATAGAGATTGGCTGCTAATAGGGCGATCACACCTGCTGTACTCGTTAATACCGGATTCCCCTGAGCATCCAATGTCGCGTTCCCAAAAATAGTCGCTAATGTACCCAAAGTGAGAGTCATGCCGATCGACCCCAACAGGAGCAACGGTTTACGGCCAAATTTATCAACAAAGGCAATGGCAATCAAGGTTGTCACAATGTTGGTGATTGAAGTAATCACTGTAATCAACATGGCATTGGATTCAGTAAAGCCAACCGATCGCCACAAGATGCTGCTGTAGTAAAAGATGACATTAATGCCGACAAATTGCTGGAGAACCGACAGTCCCATGCCAATCCAAACGATCGGCAGAAGTCCTCGACGCCCGATCAGATCGGCAAATTGCGGTTTGCGCTGACGCTGTACTGTTTGGCGAATTGCTTCAACTTTGCTGTAAACATCCCCACCCTCAATTTTGGCAAACACTTCAGCCGCTTCGGCATCCCGGCCTTGAGCTACTAAATAACGAGGGGACTCAGGAATTAATAATGCGCCAACCCCATAGAGAATTGCAGGCGGAATCTCGGTCCAGAACATCCAGCGCCAAGCATCAACGCCAAATAAAAAGGGTGCTTCGGCTGACCCTGCACTGGCACTAATCAAATAGTCAGACAACAAGGCCGCAAAGATGCCCACAACGATCGCTAACTGCTGCAACGAGCCCAACCGTCCGCGTAGATGAGCTGGAGCAACTTCAGCAATGTAGGCTGGAGCAACCACGCTAGCAGCGCCCACAGCAACGCCCCCGACCAGTCGCCAGAAGGTAAAGTCCCACATGCCGATCGCAATACCGGACCCGATCGCACTAATTGTGAACAGCACTGCCGCAATAATCATCGTTTTGATGCGGCCTAACCGATCAGCAATTTGTCCTGAGAAAAACGCGCCGATCGCGGATCCAATTAGCGCCAACGAAACCGCTAAGCCCGTTTGGGAAGGATTTGTACTAAAGTCTTGGGCTAGTGCAGCCACAGCACCGTTGATGACGGCAGTATCAAACCCAAAAAGAAATCCGCCGAGGGCAGCCGCAGCGGAAATCAACACAATGAATCGGGTATTAATCTGGTTCTTATGCCCCAAAGTAGACTGTCTAACAACCATAGTTCTCTCGCAGGTGAATAAAGAACAGTTCCAGACTGCGCTACTTGGTGGTCATCAGCCTTGGCAACAGGGGTTAAACGCAGTAGATGCAATCTGTTCGTGACGCTACTTTGGCTAATTCAACCGGAGTCAAATGTGGCGATCGTAGTATCACGATATACAGAAAAATACTCTGTCTACGGGTGGCTGGGAAGAAAGCTTAAGCAAGCTTCGTGAAAATTAACGTATTGCAGGATCAGGGGAGATTGCATTGTTGATCGATCGCAAAAGCATTGCTGAGAGAAGATATTTGAATGCGATGTGAGGCATTGAGATTGTAGGGCGAGCGATCGTTATATTCAGCACATTCAGTGTAACTCTTGTGGGGTGGGCATCTTGCCCGCCCTTGCCTATGCAACCAAAAAACATGTTTCAGCTCTCATTTGAACTCGTTTTTGGGAATGATGAAACAGCCAGAGCAAAATGTTGAGGAGATGGAGTAGAGAAGATTGCTTAGGAGTTGCAAAGGTTCTGGGCTGGGCGGGCAAGATGCCCACCCCACAAGAAAGAGAAAGAGTAAGGAAGAACAGTATAGAGTATTGTCAGGGATGAGTCAGGAAAGTTTTAGAACCACTCAGAGGCGATTGCCACATTGGGAACTGGACGAAGCAGTGTACTTTGTCACTTTCAAAACCTGGGAACGGTTAGAACTGAACTCAGCAGCAAGACGGATAGTCCTGGATGCTTGTTTGTTCTTTAATCAGCAGCGATATAATCTTTTTGTTGTAGTTGTGATGCCCGATCATGTACATTGCCTGATCCAACCACTACAAAAGTCAGAGCAGAAATTTTGGACGTTAAGCAGTATTATGCAGAGCATCAAAGGATATAGCGCCAAACAGATTCCTCAAGTCATGGACCATATTGGAACGATCTGGCAAGATGAACGATACGATCGCATTATTCGCAATGAAACTGAATTCCAAAGCATCTGGGAGTATATTCAGCAAAATCCGGTGAAAGCTGGTTTATCTCCTATTCCCGAAGCCTATCCTTTTTTCTGGCAAACTTCGATCGCTTTGCATAGATAGGGAGCACTATCTGGGCTAAGCCGTCTGGAATTCTAAAAGCTCCGGGGGGTCTAGTTTGCCGCCTGCAAAACCATTCGCCAATCTCGTGGTAGGCAGGGGGAATGGACTGGTAGATACAAATTGGCACTTCCAATGAAACAAATCACGCATTAGCGTGGAGTCAGCTGGTTCATTTCACGCCTTTCAAGCATTCGATCGATCCGCCTGTCAAACTCCCGCAGTGCAGCTTGATACAGTTCAATATCCCTCTGACTATATTTTTCGATCACTTCTAAAATATCGCGATCGACAGAATAATTTTCCGTCAGGTCTTCACGAGCATTATTAGTTGCGATGTAGGGAAGTTGCAAACCAAACTGCTGATAAAACAGAGCTAAAGATTCCTGGTATCTTTCAGTAATCCCCCAAAAGCCTAAATCGCTGAGTTGAATCCCAGACAATAAATCCATTTGCCGATTTTGATAGGTTTCTGCAAACTGTTGAATGCTGCCTTGATAGCCATTATGTCTGACAAAATGTTTGTACTCCGAGATCATTCGCTGGATCGGATCTCGAATAAATGTCCAAAACTGATTTGGGCTAAAATAGTCAAAATATTTAACGGCGTGAAAATGCCCCGATAAAATGATGTTTTGCTGGGCGATCAACTCTCTTAATGAGCCGCTTTTTCCTTTCCCAGAAACGATGCCATTGATTACCTTTGGCATCCACCCAGAATTCACGCCATAGTCGTAAATAAAAACTTCTTCCGGGAGAACTTGCCTTAAACCGGTTCTGAAACTGGTACCTGCGGTTTTAGGGATATGAAGAAAAACGATCGGATAAGGCAACATAGAAAAGGGTATGACTAAAATTTGATGTAGCTATTCTGCAAAAGCGAAGCCGTAGCGATTAATCTTTGACCAAAATTGTTGCCATCGTCCTTGACTGTAACTCAAGGTTCGCAAACTCAAAACAATCCCTGCTCCATGTTCTTTCCATTTCATACCAGAACCACACAGACGTGCTTTGACAATGATTTTACATCCCGCTTCGGTAACTCCTGAGCCAATGGGTAAATGAGCGGCAATCGCCTCGGCATAGTGCATCTGATGGTGGTGATTGCGAAAGTAAGTGATAGCATCTTGTAATCCCTTTTGCACTGATTGACTCACCCGCTTCGGCACGATAGTTTCCATTTCTGCCAACAGTCGTTGGGCTGCACCAACCTCGTGCTTCAGCAGATGACAATGCTCATCCATCCAGTTTTTTTGATGTTTAGGATTGCGGGGATGGATGGCTTTAGCCACTTTGTCGAG
>LUGL01000136.1 GCA_002796835.1 Elainella saxicola E1
GTCATAGGCCCCGTCCCCTGAAACTTGTTCTATCTCCTCAATCACACCGTCCAATACTTCCTCAAAAACCTCATCGTCACTCACGTTATGACTACTGACCACTGCGGCTAAAATCTCCCCCGTTGCTTCGTTTACCCCCACATGCAACTTGCGCCAAGTCCGTCGCTTGTCTACCCCATGTTGCCGCACTTTCCATTCTCCTTCTCCATACACTTTGACCCCAGTCGAATCCACCACCACATGAATCCTTCCACTGCTAGGAACCACGGGGATTTCTACAGCTACTTTCCCCATGCGTCTCGACAAAGTACTATGGTCTGGCAAGGGTAGGTCGATTCCCATCAAGGCAAACAGCGATTCGAGAAAGCCCTCAGTTTGTCGTCCTGCCAGGTTGAACAATGCTTGGACTGTAGCCATTAAGGCAATTGCTCCATCACTGTAATGCTTGGAGGCTCCCCGTCGTCCACTCTTTTGTGCGTTAATCCACCCTGCAATCACGGCTTCGTCGATCCAAAACGTCAGACTACCGCGTTGCTTCAAGGCCGCATCATACTCATTCCAATTGCGAACACGGTAGGAAGGTTTGAGTTTCGTTTTCATCTTTGCCACGACGGTTGCGACTTCTCAGGGTATTTTACCCCTTAACTCATACTCTTTATGCAACAACGCCTTTTGCAGCACAACAAATCGCTGAACAGATGTTGTATCTGATGATGAATAGTCGAATGAATTTAATACCTGCATGATCATTCTCTGAGATTAAAGCTGCACAACAGATGTTCTATTTGGGTTAATCAGATCTACCTCTTCAACCCCAAAAATGGTTGGGATCGCTTGGGCTGGACGGCACAGCAGTGTTTTAGCAACCTGCAACATACAGATGCCGACATTACCAAAGGTTTTCCGATGCTGAAGATTCGATCGCACCATTTGAATCAGAACCAGCCCAGCAGCTTGCATCGTTCGTTGCAAAAAATCAGGCTGTCGTTGCAAAATTTCAGGAAAGTTTGCTAAATAGGCATTGGTTAAAGCTAGGAGTGAGGGTTGCAGCAGATCAAGCGGAATCATTGCTAAACGCAGCGCCTCGTCAATCCCCAAGGTTTTGCTAACCACGAGACTGGTCAACCAGAACCCCAAGTAGCTGGTAATGATTGAGCCTAAATCAAAGGCAGGATCCCCCCAGCCCGATCGCTCCCAATCAATGAATCTTAGTGACAGGGCTTGTGCTGAATCAGAGGTAGCAACTTGCTGTTCCCAGTCCAGAGGAAACAAAATATTATTCAGCTTGAGATCATTATGAGTCAAGCAACATAAATTAAAGGATTTGTTAAGATGAGCAACTGCTTCTCCTAAGCTATCGTAGCGCTGATAGAGGACATAGAATTTAATGCCATCGCTGGGAACTTGCCCAAATATTTCGGGACCAATTTGATCCAGCTCTCTAGACCAGCTTAAAAGTGACTGCAACTCATCTTGACGATACTGTGTAAAGAATCCACAGTACTGCTGCTGGTTGAATGTTAACCGATGAATAGTGGCTAAAATAGTTCCGATCGACGCTGCAATTTCTGCGGGAAAGCGTTTCTCTTTGCTATAGAAATTCTCTAGATCACGGTAATCATTAAGATAATTGAATGCAAGGATCGAGTTTTCTGAATCAAAGTAAAGACACTCAGAAAATGATGCACGCAAGTTATCCAGCTCTACAAAACTCTTGAAAAATTCCTGAATTCGCCACTCCTTAAAGAACTCACCCGATGTTTTGCCGATTTGATAGTGAGGTTCTTGTTTAACTAAAAGCTTTCGCTGATCTAGAAAGCTTAACAATAGATTGAAATTCTTTGCAGTGATGGGTTCAACAGTCCCATTCGCTTTTTCTTCAGGACTGCACAAACCTCGATCGATCAGGTATTCAAAGACATTTTGAGCATTTAGAACAAATGACATAAGGCTATATAAGAGAATTCAAACGATTCAAACCATTTCACACATCTTGAATTGATCTATTTTCTTTTGAATTCAACATTCTTTTTTGCAATAGAGATGTTTAGCCATCATTTTTGTTGTTAAGTTACAAAAATTCAAAAGGTACACAAATCCATGTCAGTATCTAACCACTAGAGACAAAAGATTTGATATACCCTAAGCCATAAAAGGACATAATTTAAGGTATTCCAAAGGGTTGAGACAATGCTTCGCTGTAGTGTATCTAAAACTGCTTAGGCTAAGAATGTATAGATATATGTTTGTCAAACAGTTTTAATAAATCTGCTTTACAACTTGTATTAATCTAAACGCCCAAAGTGATTATCCTGCCAACTAAAAAGAATGTGCTGGTTGCCTCACAAAACTCGTTCCAAGGCTCTGACTTGAGACGGAAAGGCTGGAAGCTCTGCCTCCTGAGGTCAGTTGCAGAGCGACTATAAAAGCATTTTCAGGTTGAACCTGGAAACGAGTGGGGTCTATAAATTTGTAGAGAATCTAAATCCTATCAGCCCTGATTATCCACCTACATGAATATAGGGACGGCGATCTGGATTAGGTTCTGCTTTACGAATAACCTCGCGTGTGACTACAGCAATATCTCCTTCCCCAAATAGCATAAATCGCAGCAAATATTGGATAGGATTTCCCTCAATCCAGCCAAAATAGGCATGAGGTAACTGTCCTGTGCAATCGCGAATATGAAAGAGAATGGCGGCGATCGCATTGGGAACAGCTGCGGCTTGTGCTCTGAGAATGCGGTATTTGCCGACCTGAACCCCTCTGACTCGAATGCTATTGCCAAATTCCGAAGCATCAACCACCTGAATTTCTAAGAATAAGATGGAATCAGCTTTGGGAATGTGGTTATCCTCACGCACCTCACTTTCTTTCAAAAAATATTCGCGTTCATCTCCCTCATTGAGCCGATTGGCAATCAACCGAATTTTGCCTTGATGAGCTTTTTCTTCAGCAATAAATCGACCCGCCACTTCGTCCATTTCCATGTGCTCTACACGCAGCTCAGTCGATCGCCAAACGCGGGAGACTAATGAAGTGACGATAATTGTCCCAATAAAGAAAGCTGCGATTCGAATCCCTTCAGGACGTTCGATAATATTAACAATGGTGGTGTAGATGAATACGAGCGTGATGAGGCTAAAGATCAAGAATCCATTTCTCGATCGTCTCCGTCGGGCTGCTAAAGTCACAGCAAAGGCAGCAGAACTCATTAAGACTAATACCCCTGTAGCATAGGCTCCCCCTTGTGCTTCAACACTCGCCTGGAAGAAGATCGTCACCGCAAATGCGATCGTCGTGTAGACCAACACCAAAGGTCGGGAAATGCGAGTCCAGTTAGGGGCCATACCATAGCGAGGCAAATAGCGCGGCACGATGTTGAGCAAACCGGCCATCGCAGAAGCGCCCGCAAACCAGAGAATCGAGATTGTGCTTAAATCGTAGACGGTGCCGAAAGTTTCCCCTAGATAGAGGTGAGCCAAGTAGGCCAAGGCTCGTCCATTCGCTTCTCCACCTGCTTCAAACTCAGCTGCTGGAATCAGCAAGGTGGTGACAATGCTGCTCGTTAGTAAGAAGAAACTCATGATCAAGGCAGCAGTCGTCAGCAATTTATGGGTATTGCGAATTCGACCTTTGGCATATTCTTCGGTATGCGTACCATTTGCATGCGTACTGGCTGCATGCGTACCGGTATTCGCCCGATCGCCTTTCACAAGCGGCATGACGGCAACCCCTGTCTCAAAACCAGATAAACCGAGCGCTAATTTGGGGAATAACAAGGCCGAAAAGGCCAGCATTGTTAGTGGATTGGAATAGTTGATCAATAGGGTATTCCGCCAGTTGCCGATCACCGAAGGATCTTGAACAATTTGAGCCGTACCAACCCCGATCGTAATTAAATTCAACAGGAGATAGGCTGCAACTAAAAAGACAGCGAGTCCGATCGCTTCTCGGAACCCCTTGAGGAATACTCCGCCCAGCAAGGCAATCAGGAGCAGTGTAATTCCTACTTCATGACCATGCAGTAAATGTCGCACAAAGGGATTTTCGACGATGTGGGCCGTAGCATCAGCAGCAGAGAGCGTAATAGTGATAATGAAGTCAGTCGCAACAAACCCTAACAGACACAAAACAAACAGTTTTCCCTGCCACCAAGGCAATAATCGTTCCAGCATGGCGATCGACCCTTCCCCATGGGGACTGGTTGCTGCCACACGTCGGTAGATCGGCAATGCTCCAAATAGCGTCAGCAAAATTAGGATAAGTGTCGCCAGAGGAGAGAGGGCACCTGCAGCCAATGCAGCGATTCCAGGTTGATAGCCTAAGGTCGAGAAGTAATCAACCCCAGTGAGGCACATAACTTGCCACCAGGGATATTGGGGATGCTGGCGGTGTGTACTGCTTCGCTCTTCTTTGAGCAACCAATGGGTCAACGAACTGTGGAGGCTTTTGGGTGGAAAGGTCAGTCGAACCATGAATGCTGCTCCTACAACAGTGCCTTAGTAAGTATGTATGTCCCTCTGTCACTAGGGTAGGACAGATAGCTGCATTTCTAATCGCTCCTGATCAGATTTCTGGCCGGATTAAGTCTATACCGAAGTATAAATTGTGTCAGTTATTTTTTGGGTTGAGGTAACTGGCAGCATCGCCCGATCGAGTGAAGCGAGAGTCATCTTGGCAGTTGCTCCATTCAGAGGAATGTTAGTCACATCCGCTCTCCTAGACTGAGGTTGTAACAGTAATTTATACAATACACCTCTGGAGGGGAAAAATGTCTTTATTCGCGTTTTTGCTGATGATTGTAAGCTATGCTGCACTGCTGGAATGGATGTTCTACCGTTCAGGGATGAATCGCCATGACTAATCGTTCAACTGACCCAGAATTCCGTCGCTCGATCGCATTCTATTTTAGGCATAGTTCTTTGAGGGCAGTTCGAGCGACCCCTGCCTGGAACCAGCATTTTGGGGACTGCAAGTTGGCTGTCCAGGGCGAGAAGGTGAATCTCGCAACCTGATCCATGAAATTGCTTTATCGAGCAGTAGGAGCTATAACAGCAAGGTATTAGATGTTAGCCCGTGAAGCTTTAAATTTGCTTCTAATAATTATTCAATAGAATGTTAATAATACGCTTAAAATAAGCACTATTAATCAATAGCTAACCAATTCAACTATTCTAAAGTAGAAGTTCTTGGTGCAATTTGGAAGTGAGATAAGTAGTCTCAGCAGATCGCATATTCCAGCCCAAATTAGATTGCTGAGCCGTCCCAGATCAATCGCGAAGGCTGAGATGGAAAAATGTGCGATCGAAATCAGGCTGTCTAGTTTTGTGACAACTTTTTTATAGACCGCACTCGTTTCCAGGTTGAACCTGGAAATGCCTTGATAGTGGCTCTGCCACACCTCAGGAGGCAAGAGCCTCCAGTCCCTCCATCTTGAGGCGGAGCCTCGAAACGAGTTTTGCCAAGCAACCAGCATATTCTTTTTAGTTGCTGAGGTAATATGTTGAGTCGATCGATCCTCAAACGGTCTTACCTTTCGATAGGGGGATTAATGAGATTTTTTCGCCGCACTTGTCTGATGCGGTAGCGATAGTCTCGTCCGGGAATGTTGGGAATTCGCAAACGACGTTCACGCGATTCTTCTCCCTTCTCCATAATTTCAACAACTCTGACAAAATCAGAATCCTCTAGAATCTTGCAGCGGCGTCTAACCGCATTGACCGAAATCCCTAAAGCTTTGGCCATCTCTCGATAGGTAGGGCTATAACCATGCTCGATCCAGTAAGCCTCAATAAAGCCCAGCAAGCCCTTGAGTTTCTGAGGTAATTCAAATAAATCTTGCGGCGTTGGCATTGTTCACCTCTACCAATCAACTCCTCCCAACCAGGATGATGAAAACCGCTCTATGCTTCTGTAATCACAGGAGATTGAGCGCATTCTTTAATAAAACATGGATAAGCAGCAAGAGCGAGAGTTCATCTGTTCTCTTCGGCTTCTGAATCCAGTAAATCCAGAATTTTACACTACCTGCTGATTAATTGGGGTATTTATTGTAGTCGAGTTGGAAGCCAGTAACTCCTGGAACGCAATATTACCAGCAACTGCCGCCTTATCCTGCTGGGATCATGCCTGAGACTGTGTAAATGTTTCGCAATAATTTGCCTTTTCAACCATATAACCGTATAGTAGTATAATCAAATTATTGGGCCCGGAGGTGATACTTGGACTGACTTGGACTGATAGGTGGTGGTAGGCGATCGGGGACTCAAGCAGCATAGGCAATGACCATAGATTGATTCATGAATTGGTTTAGCAATCGGTTACAGAGACTCTGATTCACTCCCTCACGGCTGATATTTTCATCATTTCGTCATTTATCTCCACATTCAAATACATTCAGGAATCAGAATTATGGCTCATATCGTAGTCATTGGGGCTGGTTTAGGAGGACTTCCTGCCGCATATGAACTGAGGCATGTGTTACCGCGCCAACACCAAGTGACACTCATCTCGAATCAACCGAAGTTTACCTTTGTCCCATCGCTGCCCTGGGTGGGGTTAGGGTTACGATCGCTCGATCGAATTCAATTAGAGTTAGCTAAAATTGTGCCTCAGCATGGCATTGAGTTCATCCACGACTCAGTGACGGCGATCGATCCCAGAAGTCGGCAAATTGCCCTGAAAGAACGAATTCTCAAGTATGACTATGTAGTCATCGCAACGGGTCCGGAATTGGCGGTGGATGCGCTGCCCGGTTTAGGGCCTGAAAATGGCTACACCCAATCGGTTTGCAATCCTCACCATGCCGTGCTAGCTTGTGAAGCCTGGCAGCAATTTTTGCAAGATCCTGGACCGATCGTGGTTGGTGCAGCACCCGGAGCTAGCTGTTTTGGTCCGGCCTATGAGTTTGCGCTGTTGGCCAGTCACACCTTGCGCCAGAAGGGATTACGCGATCAGGTTCCCATTACGATCGTCACCCCTGAGCCCTATGCTGGGCATTTGGGCATTGGTGGGATGGCGAATTCTCGCTGGTTGATTCGGGCCATGTTAGCCGATCGTCATGTGGATGTAATCGATAACGTTGCTATTTCGCATATCGAATCCGATCGTATCTATCTGTCTGACGATCGCAGTGTACCCTTTAAATACGCAATGATTCTACCGCCCTTCCGGGGACCGAGTTTTCTGCGCGAAGCACCGGGCTTAACAGATGCCAAGGGGTTTGTGCCCGTCTTGCCGACTTATCGCCATCCGGACTTTGATTCTGTCTATGCGGTGGGCGTGATCACCCAACTCAAACCAATTGAGAATACCCCGATTCCGATCGGAGTTCCGAAAGTGGGGCAAATGACAGAAGAAATGGTGATTACCGTGACGCATAATATTGCGCTCGATTTAGGCGTGGTTTCCGGTCCACCCATCCGACCAACTTTGCAAGCCATTTGTTTTGCCGATTTTGGCGACACAGGCGCGTTGTTCCTGGCCGATCCACTGCTGCCGGATCAGGAAGGCCGTCGGCATCGGGCTTTCACCACAAAAGGCATGTGGGTGTCCTGGATGAAGACAGGGTTTGAGAAATACTTCATGGACAAGATGCGGACAGGCTGGACCATGCCCTGGTTTGAGCGGTTGGGGCTGCGGATGCTCGGCCTACCCCTTGTAGAGCCATTACCTGTAGATTCTGCACTGGATGTCAGTCGTCCGAAGATTCTGAGTTGAATGGCAGTCGTCCGATCGCTTAAAACAACACTTTCACCAGTCGAGTCGCACAGATCGTAGAAAGCTTATGGAAATTGCACTCAATTCAGATCAGTTAGAGGCGCTTGCCAGTCGATTCAAGATTTTGGCAGAACCGGCACGGTTACAAATCCTGACGGCGATCTGCAACCAGGAACGCAGCGTCCAAGAGATCTGTGATCGAACTGGCCTGCATCAAGGGAATGTCTCAAAACATTTGCAGTTGATGAAGAATGCTGGCGTGGTCGCCTCTCGTCGAGATGGAATTTGGCGCTACTACCGGGTGATCGATCAGGAGCTGCTTTCCTTATGCGATCGGGCTCATACAGCTTCAGAAACCAGATAGGAGGTGACTGGAAATGGGATGTCGAATTCGAAAAATATTTTCATGGTTATTGCTGCTAGGAGCCATCGTTTATATTTTTCTAGGAGGGATGGGATGGCTGAATCCCCCTGAAGCGGCTGCAACAATTCGCCAACTGGAAGAAGCACCAGGGCAAATGGTCTACCAGTCTCAGCGAGCGCTCAAAGATCAGTACGGCAGCACCTGGCAGACGATCGCTTTCAAACGGATTCGATCGGGTGGAGAGGCAAGTTTTGAGCTCCGGTTAGTCGGATTTCCCGGTGTCGTTGAAATCGATCGATCGCAACCCCTGATTCTGACGAATTCGATCGGCAAAACATTCACGGCAGCAGATAGCTCCAGCAGCATTTTCATCCAGCCTAATCAACCTCAGTCCAATGTAGGGCAATATGACCTGCAACCTTTACTCTCTCAACTTCAGCCAGAGCTTCCGCTCAAAATCACCTTGCCAACCATCAGTGGTGAAAAAGTGAGGTTAGCCGTGCCTCCGGCTCTAATTCAAGAATGGCAGACCGTTGCCCATTCTTCTTAACCTTCACAATCCATTAGCTTTACAATCAATTAGGAGTAATCAATGACAGATTTGTTTTCCCCCGAATGGATGCAAACCTTTGGCCAACAGTGGAATGCAGAACCTGAACTGTCTGATGCCTTAGCCAAAATTCATTTCAATTCGGCGATCGGATATGGTTTCGAGAATGATCCACAACCCATCGGCGTACTGATCGTGGAAAATGGCCGGGTTGTGACCGCAGGTAAGTATGAAGGCCAACCGCTCAATTGGGATTTGCGAGCCAGCCGTGAACATTGGCAGCAATGGATCGCCAAAGGCCTAAATATGATGGGGCTGAGTATGGCTTACATGAGCCGTAAACTCCAGTTTCAAGTCGGAGACTATACGGCTATGGTTAAAGATCCCCGCATGGCAGGCCCGTTTATTAAATCGTTTTCGGTGATGAGTCGTGTTTAGGAGATTAGATCATACAGCATTGGCTGCTTGAACTGTCTGGGCGGACAAGATGTCCACCCCACCAGAAATTCTGTTTTATTTAATTTCTGTTCCTTAGACAATAGGAAAATTTGATGTCCAGCAAGATGAAATCAAAATCAACCCGTAAACCATCCACCAACCCAGCTTTGTTAACGCCCTCTCAACTCAAAGCCCGCGATCATCAACTGCTCATTGTTGATGTCAGAGGCAGGATGGAATATTTCATGGGACATATCCCCGGAGCCCAATGTTTAAGCCGCGATCGCATTCTCAAATCGATTCCCAAAGATCAACCGATCGCCATTACTTGTTTATCTGGCCATCGCAGCGCCGTGGCAGCCCAATGGTTAGTTGCTCAAGGCTATCAGCAGATCTACAACCTCCAGGGTGGACTTCTGGCTTGGCAAAGTGCTGGCTATCCTGTGCAACGCGGACTCCGTCCCTAATCTCTTCCGCTCCCTCTGCTCACCCCTGATCTGTGAAGGAAAAATCCCATGACTCACACAACCCCGAAGGAATCTCTGGAGCACACTCCTATCTCCTTGCCACAGTCTCGTCAAGGGTGGGGACTGTTGCTAGGTGGAGCATTAATTTTGGTTGGCGGCACTTGGGCCATCTTCCATGCAACTCACGTGCCCCAGCCTGAAGAAACTGCTTCAGCTCCTGCGATCGCCGTTCAAACCCTGACCGTTCAGACCCAGTCGATCGCCAACCGTTTGGAACTCTCAGGAACGATCCAACCCTTGGAACAGGCCGTCCTCTCCACCAGGGTCACGGGTCGCATTACCCAATTGGGTTTGGAAGCGGGCGATCGGTTCCAGAAAGGGGACGTGCTAGCCCGGATTGATGTGCTGGACATGGCTGCCCAAACGAATCAGGCGCAGTCAGGGGTGACGCAGGCTCAGGCAGAATTAGCCCGTTCTCAGGCTACGTTGAGTCAGTTGCAGAGTCAGCGCCTGGAAGCCCAGGCCACGCTCAAATTAGCGCAGGTGAACCAGCGTCGCATGACCCAATTGCAGGCAGAAGGAGCAGTTTCTCAGGCTCAGTTGGATGAAGCTGATACTCGTCTAGATGAGGCTAATGCAAGGGTGGCTCAAGTGACAGCTGGTATTCAGCAAGCCCAGGCAGCGATCGATCAGGCCCAGGCGGCGGTGAGTCAGGCGAAGTCAGGGGTGGTAGCAGCCTCGGCCAGCGAAAGTTATGGCAATGTAACTGCTCCATTTACAGGCGTTGTGGTGCAGAAGCTGGCCTATGAAGGAGAAATCGCGGCTCCTGGCACTGCGTTGCTCAAAATCGAAAATCCCGATCGGTTACAGCTTGAAATTGCGGTGCCTGAGGAAAACCTGAAATTGATGCGGGTGGGTCAGGCGGTGCCGGTGCACGTAGATGCCATCAACCAAACCTTTAATGCCGTGATTCAGCAAATCGTTCCGGCTGCCGATCCCACCTCACGCAGCTTCCTGGTGAAAATTCCGCTGCGTCACTCTGATCTGATATCCGGCATGTTCGGACGCATTACGCTGGCGCAGGGCAAACAGGACGGCATCAAAATCCCCGAAAGCACCTTGATTCAACGAGGGCAGCTGCAAGGGGTCTATGTTTTAGAAAATATGACTCATCCGATCGCTGTGCTGCGTTGGATCAAAACCGGCAAAACGGACAATGGCCAGGTTGAAGTGGTTTCAGGACTAACAGCAGGCGATCGAATTATTACCAGCCCGATCGATCAACTGAGCGATGGACAGACAGTGGAGGTGGCGCAGTGAACAAACGGCTCGGCTTTGTGGGTCAACTCGCCAAACGATTTATTGACTCAAAATTAACGCCGCTGATTATTTTGGTGTCGTTGTTGCTGGGAATTGGGGCCACCCTGATTTTGCCACGGGAAGAAGAACCTCAAATTACCGTACCCATGGCGGATGTGTTCGTGCAAATGCCGGGAGCTTCGGCTAAAGATATCGAACAGCGGGTGACTGCACCGATGGAGAAGCTGATCAAAGAACTACCGGGAGTGGAATATATCTATTCGACCTCTAGCCCCGGTTCTTCTCTGGCGATCGTGCGATTCTATGTAGGTCAGAATACCGAAGATTCGATCGTTCAGCTCTACAACAAACTCTACGCCAATTTCGACAAAATTCCGCCCGGTGCTTCCCAACCTCTGGTCAAGTCTCGATCGATCGATGATGTGCCCATTCTCAGCCTCACCTTATGGGGAGAACAGAACAGCGGCAGCGAACTGCGAGCGATCGCGGCTCAGCTAGATGAGCAAATTAAACAGGTGGCGGATGTTTCGGAAACCACTATGATTGGCGGCCAGAAACGCCAGTTGCGCATCGAGCTGGATCCGGCCCGCTTGAACGGCTATGGCTTAACGCCACTGGAAATTTCGCAGGCGCTTCAGTCGCAAAATGCGGAGTTGGCGAGCGGATCGCTGAGCCAAAATAATCAGTCATTTTTAGTCCGCACCCAAAGTTTTATTCGGTCTGCAGAAGATGCCGAAGGCTTGGTAGTAGCCGTCACCAATAATCGGCCTGTTTATCTGCGCGATGTAGCAACCGTCAGCGATAGCTCCGAAGAACCAGCTAACTACGTGTTTTTTGGTGGCACTCAAGCCTCTGAAGGCGAACAAGCAGGAAAACAACAGCCGTTTGAGACTGAGGCCGTGACGATCGCAATTGCCAAGCGTCCGGGAGCCAACGCAATTCAGGTTTCCCATCGGGTGCTACATAAGCTGGAGCAAATTAAGCGAAACTATATTCCGAACAATGTTAACTTAACCGTTACGCGCGACTATGGCGAGACTGCAGCAGAGCGTTCTAATGAGCTACTGTTTCACATGCTGATCGCCGTCGGTTCCGTGACCTTACTAATGTGGTTTGTGCTGGGCAAAAAAGAAGCCTGGGTCGTAGCCGTTTCGATTCCCGTCACGCTTTCTTTAACGCTGGCCAGCTTTGTCTTTTATGGCTTTACGCTGAACCGAGTCACCTTCTTTGCGCTGATTTTCTCGATCGGGATTCTGGTCGATGATGCGATCGTCGTCGTTGAGAATGTGGGGCGGCATTTGCAGATGCCAGAAAACAAGATGCGGTTGCAGCTTTCAACCAACCGTCGCCGTACCTTGCAGCAAATTGTCCTGGAAGCCGTCGATGAAGTCGGGAATCCCACGATTCTGGCTACGCTGGCGGTGATTGCAGCCATTTTACCCATGGCATTTGTGGGCGGATTGATGGGACCCTATATGCGGCCAATTCCGCTGGGCGCTTCTNGCCGCCATGATCTTTTCGGCGCTGGTCGCCTTTATTGTCGTCCCCTGGACCACCGTCCGCATTTTTAGCGGCGCGAATCATGCCCATCAAGACCATGGGGAAGATGCCCTGAGTCGGCTTTACCGTCGATTCATGTATCCGCTGATCCACTATCCGCGTCGCGGCACAACTTTTCTGGTTGCCACCGTACTGCTGCTCGTTGTGATGATTGTGGGCTTGGCCGGGTACCGCCTGGTAATCTTGAAAATGCTGCCCTACGACAACAAGAGCGAGTTGCAGGTCGTGCTGAATATGCCAGAGGGAACGACTCTGGAACAAACGGCCCGCGTCACGCGCGAAATGGGGCAATATTTAACCACGGTGCCGGAGGTGACGAATTATCAGAGCTATGTCGGAACGGCGTCTCCCTATAATTTCAACGGGTTGGTGCGGCATTACTTCTTGCGATCGGGCACCAATGTCGCCGATATTCAGGTAAATTTCTTGCCCAAAGGAGAGCGTCAACGTCAAAGCCACACAATTGCTAAAGCTATCCGACCCCACCTGAAAGAAATTGCCGATCGCTACAATGCCCGGATTCAGGTGGCAGAAATTCCGCCCGGTCCACCCGTGCTGCAAACCCTGGTGACTGAAATTTATGGACCCGACTATGACGAACAAATCGAGTTGGCCAAACAAATTCGGCAGGCTTACCAGCAAACGGATGGTGTCGTCGATGTGGACTGGTATGTGCAAGCCCCTCAAACGGATTATCGGTTGGTGATCGATCGAGAGAAAGCAGCGTTGAACGGCATTGCACCCACCCAAATTTCGGAGGTGTTGCAGATCGCCTTATCGGGTCAAGAAATCGGGTTATTGCATGATGAGAATGCCCGCGAAGATGTAGCGATCAATCTCAGGCTGGGACAGGAAAGCCGCACTCGCTTAGAGGATTTGAAATCGCTGAATCTGAAAGGCCAGAATGGCAATCTGGTTCCTTTAAGCGCACTGGTCACAACCGAAACCACGACTGCAGACTACAGCATTTATCACAAAAATCTCCAGCCTGTGGTCTATGTGCTGGGCGATGTCTCCGGCAAGGTAGAAAGTGCTGTGTATGCCATGCTGAATTTGCAGCCAAAGATTGATCAAATCCTGGCCAAGCAGCCTGTACCCGCCGCTGTTCACCCCACGACCACGACCTATCTGACCCAGCAGCCACCCACCACCGAAACTTACGCGATCAAATGGGATGGAGAATGGCAAGTCACCTATGAAGTGTTCCGCGATCTGGGTATTGCCTTTGCTGTGGTGCTGGTGTTGATCTATGCACTGGTGGTGGGCTGGTTCCAGTCTTTCATCACGCCTCTGGTGATCATGGCGGCGATTCCTTTTTCACTCGTGGGAATCATGCCTGCCCACTGGCTGATGGGTTCTTTCTTCACGGCAACTTCGATGATTGGATTCATTGCCGGAGCTGGGATTGTCGTTCGAAATTCGATCATTCTGGTGGACTTCATTGAGCTGCGGTTGAAGGAAGGCATGCCGCTAGAAGAAGCCGTCATCGATGCCGGAGCCGTACGCTTCCGTCCAATGCTGTTGACTGCTGCCGCCGTTGTCGTGGGTTCCGCGATCATCCTGGCCGACCCGATCTTCCAGGGCTTGGCAATCTCGCTCATGGCAGGAGAAGTCGCCTCTCTGCTGTTGTCGCGATCGGCAGTTCCGATCCTCTACTACAAAGTCTGGCGGCATCGGAAACCTCGGTATTCAGCAGAACAGTCCTTGGAAACGAGCGGCAATGACAAAGTGCCAGAATTGGGGGATGGGTTCGATCGCGAACAAGATGCTCACCCGGTTTAGGATCGCGATACCGAACCGCTCTCCAACCCCCAATTCTGGGCAGGGTTGTTTCATTGTATGAGAGGAAAAATGATCTCCAACTGATTTGCTAGCTTTCGCTTAGCAGAAGCAATTGAGGTAAACCCTAACGAACGAGCAATGGTAATGAAGAAGTTCCGGACCACTGACCAGTTCGCTGCAGCAAATCGTCCATGCTGGGGAGCACTATCTTCGTTAAAGGTCACATCCTTGACCCAATGTAAGCGATTCTCAATCCCCCAATGACCTCGGATGATACGATGAAACTCTTCTGCACTCGTGATAACGCTGCTGATATAGTACTGTCGCTCACTGAATTCTTGCCCTCCTCTTGTCCCACAACGTTCTACACAAATACACCTCTGTAGTCYTGCCCACTCCATTGCAAACTCTCCTAACTCCTCAAACACTGATACTCGCCATCGCATGTTGCGGCCATGACTGCGTTCCTGCACCTGATAAACACTCTCCGGCAATCTGGTCTGCCACTGTTGCTCAATCCAACGATAAAGCCGCTCTTGATTGGCTTTGACGCACACCAAGT
>LUGL01000137.1 GCA_002796835.1 Elainella saxicola E1
GTGCTCGTGCCATGGAAGCAGTTGTCGTCTGTCTTGGAGATGGGCACGATGGGATCTGGAACTTGCATGAAGCAGTGGTACCGAATTTGACGCAACGTTTTGAGATTCTAGATTGGTATCACTTGAAAGAGAATTTGTACCATCTATCCGCTGCTGAAGTAGACCGAGAAGGCATCGAAACCTTGTTGTGGAAAGGCGATGTTCAGAGTGCACTGATTGAGTTAGAAGAWTGCACCTCTGAAGCTGCGGTCTGTTTTGGCAACTATCTGATCAAACATCGACATCGGATTCCAAATTATGATTACTATGCTGCGGAAGATTTCTGTTCGATTGGTTCAGGTGCAGTGGAGTCTTTAGTCAAACAAATTGATCAACGACTCCAGATAGTAGGAAGTCGGTGGAAAGCCGAACATGTGCCGAACGTGTTGGCGCAACGGTGTGCTTATCTCAATGAGGAACTTGAACCGACTTCTTCTTTTCTCTCAAGAAGGTGACACGCTCCCCTTGCAGAGCCTTCTCTGCTGCTAGACGCTTTTGCTTATCTTGAAGCTGTTCAACAGACTGTCGCAGAGATGCAGGCACACAGGTTTGCCCAGAGCTGATGCTGGGTTGCAGCAGTGGTAGAGCCGTCACAACCGTGACAATCGTTAGCAAAGACGGAACAGAGAGACGCATAGGCTTCACTTAGGGGAACAGCAAGCGATCGGTTGAGACTGGATGTTATCTAAATGCGATGTCGCACTTGTTTGGGCAGTTGAGTAGACAGCAGAAAACAAATTATGCTGACGATGATGGCGATCAGCAGCGCTGTTTGCAACCCTTCTGCTGCCGCCGATCGAGAAATAGCAGGCAATTGTTCCATGACAGAGTCGGGCAGGATTTTGGCGATTGCCGTTCGGCGTTCTTCTTTAGAAAAAGTTTGGATCATCTCTTGCAGGGTGGAAATTGCATCTTGCCGCTGGGTAACGGATAGGCTCACCTCCATTTTCTTCACCACTCGATCCACCACTCCTGCAGCGGCAGAAGTTACCAGAATGGTTCCTAAAATGCCGCGCCCCAGGGAGTTTCCCAATTGCTGAAACGGATTGTAAATCCCTCTGCCTTCTGGTTTATCGGATCGGGATACTGTCGCGTAGGTGAGCGTGCCAATATAGGCCAAAAATAGGCCAGAACCCATTCCCATCACCATGAGCGAAGGCAGAATACTGAGGGTTGTCATCGTCGGAGTAATCACAAAATAGAGCGACGATAGGCCAAATGTCAGCAATGCCAAACCAAAATAAACAATGTATTTAGGAGGTAGCTGATCATCGACGCTGAGATACTTCAACAACACGACAATCACAACCACCATCGTGAGCGTATAGGGTAAAACGGCTAGTGCGGTCTGAAAGGGATTGAGCGGCAGCAAAATGGGTAACGTCTGGTAAAGGTTAAACTGTACGCCTGAGGTGATGAGCGTATGCAGGGTGGCGGTGAGTAGACCATCCACAAACACGATGTTTCGCAGCAGGCCAATTCGCAACAGCGACAGACCATTCGATCGATCTTGTTGACGCTCCCAAACTGCAAAAAATCCTAAACAAATGACCCCGACAGCAATCAGCAGCGGTACGATCGACAGGGCAAAGGGAGGAATCACTACGCCCACAATCGAAAAAGTTTGTTTGGGTGTCCACCAGCCATATTCTCCAGACAGGCTCAGCCCTAACAAAATGCTGCCAAAGCCCAGGAAGGAAATCAATCCCCCGACCCAATCGAGCGGCACTTTGCGGGGCACTGCTGTAGAAGGGAGGGTTCTGCCCAGAATCAGAATGAGCAAAAACACGAACAACGACGGAGCAAAAGCCCAGCGCCAACCGAAATGAGAAGCAATTAGACCGCCCAGAATTGCGCCAGAGAGTCCCCCAAGCACCGAGGCCAGGATTAACGCTAATGTTGCTTTTTCTTCAGTTTTGCCGTCGTAGGCAAAGTCGATGATCGTCCAGGGAGCACTGACCAGGGGTGTGGCTGCCAATCCCGTCCAGAGTGCGAAGCTGACCACCCAAAACCCAATGCTGGGACTGAGGGCCATGGCGATCGTCCCAATTCCATACAGGATTAATCCGGTCAGGAAAACCCGTTCTCGCCTATAAAAGCGGCATAGATTCTCGCTAGTGGGCGCAAAGGAGGCGGTTACAAGGGAGAAGAGAACTAGGGCCCCCTGGATGTACCCAATACTGGTATCGAGCTGTCGGACTAACAGCGGCATGATAGGCGGGATAACGCTGACGTTATAAGCCAATAAAAATAAGGTCAACCAGAGTGCCCAGAAATCTTTGCGATCGAGCGTAATCGAGGGTGCAGGAGAAGCTGCCATAGTGCTTGTGAAATTTGCAGACTTACAAAACTATACCGAGCTTCACAAACTTTGGTGCTTTTGTGTACCAGTATGAAATGTGAAAAATGGGTATATCAGCGGGTGTATCTACCCTATTTTTATAGGGGGCATTGCTGCATACTTTAGAAGTAAGAAATAAATTTTGCTAGCACCGTTACTGAGCTAGCTTATAAATTCAACTTTAAATACCTCAGCCCTACCATTATTTAGGGCTGATTTTTAATTTTTCAGCCTCAAACAGGTACTGACTCACTAAGCATTTATTACCATTGCATGGCTGGTCCCTTGAGATACTTTGCAGAACTCCCCAACACAATATCAAGGCTCTGATCCACCAGCTCAATCGGTTTTGCTTCCGTAGCATCGCCGCTATTGGTCCAGCTGACTAGAATCAAGTCATGGAGCGGGATGTAGAAAATAACCGCTGAAAATCCAGTGGTGGTGCTGGTTTGTCCCCAAACTTCTCCCCAACGGGTCAGGTTATTAAGAATGCCCAACCCATAGCCGCCGCGCCGTGTTTCAACGATCGTCAACATTTCTTGCAGAGAAGTAGGGGTGAGCAACTGATTCTCTAAAAATAGCGCCTGCATGAAATGTAACAAATCAGGAACATTAGAGACGATCGCTTGTTCTCCATGGCCGATACCCGTATTCAGGAAGGGTTGCATCACATCTTCGCTCGAACCATTGCCATCCCAATCCTGATAGCCATGCACAGGGGTTTGCTTAATGCTCAACTCTACAAACGTATTTTTTAATTTCAGCGGTTGGGCAATGTGGGTTTGAATCACGCTTGCAAAGGATTCTCCGGTTGCCCGTTCCAGAATCAGTTGTAGCAAGAGATAGTTGATGGCAGAGTAGGTGTACATGCCTCTGGGACGGGTGACAGGCTGAGTAGATTGATAGAGCAACAGTTCTTTGGGCTGCCATCGATGAGCTGGATCGGTTAAAACTGCCTGTCGAAACGCTGCCTGATCTAAATCAGGAATTGCGCTCGTGTGATTCAACAATTGGCGAATGGTGATGCGATCGCTCCCAGTAATCTGTTGCAAAACGGCTTCAGGCAACCAGTCTCGAATCGGATCGCTCAAGCTTAAAACGCCTTCTTCCTGCAACTGTAAGCAGACCACTGCCATCAACATTTCACTCAGGTTGCCAATTCGGAATCGATCGGTCGGCAAGAGATCGGTTTGATTTGCCACATTTGCCTGACCGGTTGCAGCCATCCAGCGCTGCTGTGACGAAGCAATGCCAATCACGGCTCCTGGTAAATCATAGGACTGGGCTGAGCGCTCTAGCATCGCCTGCAATTTACTTTCGACCTCTAACGAAAACAGGGTTGCTTTGCCTTGAACTTTCGGATCAGCCTGCCATTCTTGCAGTTTTGGGCCAAGTCCCCGCTCTAACGGCTGCAACAGGGATGGGTTACTACGACAGCCTGAACATAGGCTAAGCATGCCGATCGCCAGACAACCGAACCGTAGCAACACTTTTGGGGGCCAATGGGAGACTTGATTCATGGATCTCCAAGGTTTGAGCAGAAAATGGGGGAACAAGCACTGAACCTGAAAGATTGCTGCGTCACGGGGAGAGCAGGCACAGACTCACTTTGTTTTTTCGCAGCGTTTCAGTTGCCGAGCGACTGACCATCCACCCGCCAAAATCCCTTATGCTGAGCAACAGTGCAAGATGCAATGCAAGACTCCCCAAGGGCATGTCACCCAAAAACAAGACTGAATCTACGATTAAGCCTACTCGTTCGATCGCGAGTTTACTACCTCCGTCAACCCGGATTCCAGCCTTTTCTCAGTTGCTTTTGATCGCATTAGGCAGTGGATTGCTGATGGGGTTAACGCCCGCCCCAACGCATGCCTGGATTCTCGCCTGGATTGCCCTTGTGCCGCTTTGGGTGTTAGTCACGGTTCATTCTGCGACTGCAACTCGTCCTCGACTGTTCTCCAGGGCTTCCAGTTACGCTTTGGCTTGGGGAATTGGCTATCACGGCTTGGCGCTTTCCTGGATCCGCGATCTGCATCCGCTGACCTGGATGGGCGTTCCCTGGGTCGCCAGCATTTGTATCACGCTATTTTGCTGGCTGTTTATCACCCTGTGGGGTGCGGCCTTGGTTGTGTTGTGGTCCTGGTTATTCCGAAGCTTAACCTGGGGTATTGAACAGCAGATCAGAAAACGGGGAAGCCAGGGGCGATCGGTTCCGATTTGGCTACGAGTTTGGCTTGGCACAGCCCTCTGGTGCCTGCTCGAACTGGTTTGGAGCCAGGGTGCCCTTGACTGGACCTCGCTGTCTTATACGCAGAGTCCATATAATCTGGTCATTCTGCATCTGGGTCAAATTTCAGGTCCACTCACCGTGACGGCCAGCATTGTCGTCTTTAATGGCTTACTAGCAGAAGCCTGGTTGCAGTTCCAGCTCAGCAATCATCTGATCAAAGCAAGACGCCTCTTCTTCGCGGGCCTGGTCTGTCTCGCTCTCTGTCATGGCCTCGGCTGGTCCCTTTATAGCCGACCTTTGCAGGAAGATCCGGCAGCAGCGCTGAAAATTGGCATTGTCCAGGGCAACATTCCAACGCGGATCAAACTGTTTGAGGAAGGACTGCGGCTGTCGTTAGAGCGCTATGTGCAAGGTTATAACCAGCTGGTTGCGGAACAGGTTGATGCCGTCCTGACGCCCGAAGGGTCTTTGCCCTGGTTATGGACAACCCGACCGACCGAAAATCTGCTCTATCGATCGATCCTACAAAATCAGGTGCCTGCCTGGGTAGGTACATTTGGTCTCAGTCAAGGTCGCATTACCCAAACGCTGTTTAGCATCGATGGCAATGGGGCAGTAGTGGGTCGCTATAACAAAGTGAAGCTGGTGCCACTGGGTGAATATATTCCATTTGAATCGGTGCTGGGGCGGCTGATCGATCGCCTGTCGCCGCTGGGAGATTCGATGGTGCCCGGAAGTTTCGATCAGCGGTTTCAATCCCCTTTTGGTCTAATGACTGCTGGCATCTGTTACGAGTCCGCTTTTCCAGAACTATTCCGCCGTCAAACTGCGGCAGGAGGCCAGTTGATTCTGACAGCCTCTAATAACGATCCCTACGGAGCCGCTATGATGGCCCAACACCATGCCCAGGATCTGATGCGAGCGATCGAAACCGATCGATGGGCAGTGCGATCGACCAATACCGGCTTTTCTGGCATTGTGGATCCCCATGGCCACACGCAATGGATTTCTGGCTTTAGAACCTATGAAACTCATGCCCACACCGTCTATCGGCGGCAAACTCAAACGCTCTATGTTCACTGGGGAAACTGGCTGACACCTGTACTATTGGTCGGTGCAGGACTTGCAATTCTGGGCGTTTTGTTGGCGTAGCAACGCAGCAGTAATTTTGAGTATCTTAATTTTGTCTCTCGGCTTTGTAGGTTTGGAAGGTGCCAAATAGGCCAACGGTTTCGGTGTGGTAAGAGATGGTTGGCAAGGACAGCAAGTTTTGCAGGAAGCTAGGAACCACATCTCTAGTGGAGAAAGTAGTTTGATAGATGCTTAACAGGCCATAGTTTTGACGTTGAGTGTTCTCAGCAACAAGACGCCTCAACAGGGTTTGGCCTTGCCGCTGCTCTAGCAATTTGCAGAGATCGCGGAATGAATTATCAAGCTTGACGCATTCTTTCTCTTGCAGATATTGGGTCAATCTCTGTGTTGCATAGTTCTGATAGGCTTCTTCTCCGGGGTTTGTGGCAACCATTGCAACGCCAACACCCGCTGCCACCATGGCTGTCAAAATGGCACTAACCTTCCAGGATTTCATAGTTGCAATTCAGAAATGATGCTCACAACAACACTCTAGCAGGGCAAGATTCCAGAAAACCACTCTTCAATTTGTGATTTTCACATCAGAGTGGACCATCGACTAAATCAGATGCTATAATACTTAACGCAATGGCGAGCGTAGCCAAGTGGTTAAGGCAGCGGATTGTGGTTCCGCCACTCGGGGGTTCGAATCCCCTCGTTCGCCCTCCTTCCAGCGTTAAGGGAAGGGCAGGTGCCGAAGCAGGTGCCGAAAACTGAATATTCACCCCTCCAAAGAAAAACTAAAGTGGAGGGAACTGCCTCCCAGTCTCAACTTTTGATTGGGGGAATTTTTGGTAGTCACGATTTCCCATTGGGGAGATTTCCCCATTAAGGAAATCGTGACTACGGTTTGAAATTCTCTCCAAACACTTGCAGCAATCCCCCACCCCAACAGAAAAATCCCGCCCCTCGATCGATAAACCGAGGAACGGGCAACAAGACATTTTCAAAAAATATTATCTAGGGTTCCCAGCCGCCGCTAACTCTCACACATTGCCCTGGCTTCGGGCTTGGTCAATCGGAACTGAACCTACTGGCTGCAAGTTCGATCAACTATCTGCAATGCCCGCTTTAACTGTGCTGGCACTCCCACATATAACCCGTCTCGATCGCAGTCCCTAGCAACCACTGCCCCAGCTCCAACAACGCAGCCGTCACCGATCGTTACTCCCGGCAGGATGATCGCCCCTGCTCCAATCCAAACCCCTCGCCCAATCTTGACCGGACGACGATCGCAGCCGTTACTTACTCTCCTTGTGGATGGGCCGATCGTGTGGCTGGTCGTTAAAATCCTGACCCCTGGCCCCAGGCAGGTATCTTGCCCGATTGCGATAGCTTCACCGTTCTCTAAGTAGCAATCCTGGTTCAGGAATGACCGATCGCCCAGCCAGATATTCTGGTGACGCGGGTAGACAATCCGGCAGTGGGGTGAGATGAAAAACTGGCCACCACTCACCCCTAATCGCCTATACAGCCATCGCCGCTGCTCAAAGTTGACGAGATCAGATCGCGAAAGTGATTGGATGAGCGATCGAATAATCATGGTTAGTCTTGACAACCTCACCACGCCTATATTTCCCGCATTGTGAAGCAAGGCGACAAACTCAAATCATAGCTGTTCATAGGTCAGGTAAAAGCCCTACCCTCGTGGCTATTGGGATAGGGCCGATATCCTTTCATTTGAGGTGGTTACCTATGCCTCGACACAAGGTAACGAGTTCTATGATTCCCATGTTGTGCAGTAGGGCAACAGTCGATCGCTCTATTCAACTCCAGCAGTTTTACTCTATACCCAACAGGAAATCCCTACCGCTCGCATAGCTACCGAGGATAGGGATTTTACAAGATGCTTACATGCTTACATGCTTAAACCTATACTTCCCATGTTGTATAGCAAGGCAACACTTGATCCGGTCGGGAAGTGGATTCAATTCGATCGCCCAATTCCGGGAAGACTCAGGACAGAGAACCTGAGAGCTGTCTGATGAACCTCGATCGAACTATTCAAGCCGTTCAGCTATTGGCAGTGCTTACGATCTAATCGATTCCAGCAATCGGTTGAGCCGTCGTATCAACCGTAGGGAACCCTGGATCTACCACTTATTTGATCTAAGGTCGATCGCTCATCCCATTGGGCGATCATTTTTTGGGATTACAGCCATGAACCGGATCGAGCAGTGCGATCGATGTCGCTACAACACCCACAATCCCCATCTGTTCTGCACTGTTCACCCAATGGGAATTGAGACAGCAACCTGCCCTGATTTTGAACCAGATCCCAATGTTGAGGCCGAAGAACTTTGGGAACCTGAAGGGGTGGCATATTATAACGGTGAGTTAATCTACCAACCTGAGCAGCGGTTGACTAGGCAACAGCGGCTAGAACTACTGCTCTGGCACCCCACTTTTACAGGAAGATGCCCTCGTTGCGGTACTGGATTTCCTCAAGCGGGCGATCGGGTTCACTGGGACTGTGAGCAGTGTGGGTGGGTGGATGATTCAGCTTAAAGACTTGTTTCAATGATGAAGCTTTTGGCGATCATTGAAGTTTTCTATAGTTTTCATCGATTAAACCGAAACTTGGTTCAACTTGGAATTTAGGCAACCAATATAATTCAACTGACCAAATACTGTTTCACCGTATTAATGTCAAGTATGAAGTTTCTGAATTGACTCTTTCCATTAAAAACAAATCTGAGGCATAGTAAATTAAAAATTGGCTCGTTTCTATAAAAATGTATACGTAATAGGTTTACCTTATCGGGTAGCCTACAGATAGGCAATGAAGTATTACGTGCTTCTCACAAAAAAAGAGAGAGGTAGGACAAATGGCTATATTGACGAAAGAGATCAAGCTTTCTGAGTTCACTTCTATGTCCGCTCAAGAAAGGGCGCGTCGTGTGGATGATTTATTTCAATCTGCTCTGCGTCATTCTCGCAAGGATGTAGAAGATCGCATAAAGGAGATTGACAAGCAAATCCTGGAATTTGAGTGTAAGTACCAAATGAAGTCTTCCGTCATGCAAGGCTTAGTTGAATTGGGGCAGATGCCTGAAACAATAGACATTTGCCAGTGGTTGAAACTTGTTGCAAAGAGGGCGCGCTTTGACGAGTACCAATCCAAGGCATCGACCTAATAGGTTTGATAAATATCAGCAAATTCACGACAAATATATTCAATCCTTTATTACGGAAGGATTTATAGACGAAAAAAGTCTCGATTATCTTAAATTCGCTCACGATATTTGCGAAATTACTCTAAGAGGAGAAATAGCTTGTCTTGGGCAAATTTTGATAACTGTGGATAAGGATATCAAAATTGTTAGTGGTTGTGGAGACGCCGCTTTAGTCCAGACCATTATGTATGAGTACAATGTTTCTGTCAGAGGATACGGCAATGTCTTTCGTTATGACAACAGCCATTCTCGTCCAGGTCATCCGGATAATCATCATAAACATGAATTCAACTGGAAACTCAATGAGCTAGGGGAAGGGCGTGTTAGGTATATCGGAGAAGATGGCTGGCCTACTCTAGATCAGGTAATTAAAGAAGCAAGAGACTGGTATTGGAGCAACAAAGAAGAGTTGCCAAAAGGTTTTCCCCAGCTTGGACTAAGATAAGCCTGTAATTCAGAACCAACCATTGCTGACAAACGAGAGTGTTGTCAGCTTCTGCACATTGCCTTTGTTATGCCTCACTCGACTTGTGCCGACTCTCCACTGCACTATCCAGTCGGTATAAACTGCCCTGCGATGGTGACAGCGGCAGATACCAGAGTGAGTGCGATCGCGATAATTTCCTGAACTCGATTTTCGTTGTTATTCATAGGCAGTAAAAAGCTCTACCATTGTCAAAACCACCGAAGATAGGCATGAGTCTATGAGATGGCTTTGACGCTTCCAGGGTTCCCCAAGTAATACAACAGGACAACATCCGATCGACCTTCAGAAACAAACTGTTCGTTTTGAGACAGTGAGTCTAGAATTGAGAAATCGAACTTTCGATCATTCATGGCTCGCCCCAACTTTGAAGCGATCATCAAAAACCCCAGTCTTGCCGCCGCTGCCGTCTCAGATGCGACCTGGCGAGGTGAACTGTCGTTAGCCGATATCAGTGCCCTGCATCCGGCAGTGAAGGCAAGGCTAGAGCAAATCGCTTCAGACTATGCGACGTTTGGCACCGAGAGCTTGAATGCCCAGATGTTGGGGCTAGAGCAGGCATACTCCAAGTTCATGATCAACGCCAGTCAAGAGACTGACCCACACAAAGCCGATCGATGGCTCCAACTTGCCTTGAAGTGTCAGGAGCAATTCAGGAAGTGTTTGGAGACGGTTCACGAGATTCGCAACCCATCGCGAACAGCGTTTATTCGAACTTATGTTGAGTCTCAACTGAATCAACTTGCGATCAACAACCCAGAGAAACCGTTAGAGTTAGGAGAGTTCAACCATGAGCCAATGGACCGAGGAACGGCGGCAACAGCAGCGAGAAATAGCATTGAGGCACAAGCCCTGGTTGAAATCGACCGGGCCGAAGACACCCCAAGGCAAGGCAATCTCTTCTAGAAACAGTTACAAGGGCATTGGCGAGCAAAAGGCACTCGTGAGGGAACTGGTGAGAGAAGCTAAGCGGTTGCTGGAAGATCTGAAGCCTGATTAGCCCAACGGTAAAAAACGCCCCTGGAATCCCAAGGGCGATCTCGCAATCATTAGAGGGTTTGAGTCAGTCGAACATCAGCTAAAAATTTGGTTGCGCTGTTGCTGCATTGCTACCAGTCGATCGGAGGTGTACCCCATCGACGCTAAGACATTAGAAACAGACTGACCAGCTTGAACAGCACCAAACACAAGTTGCCCATACTGCGGGAATGCCAACATTACTTTTTTGAATGTCGCTTGAAAATCAGCGATCGAATCATTGCGACTCGATCGAACCTCGTTCGTCCATCGCTCAATCGAGTTAGTTACAGAATTCAATGTTGCACCTGGCCCATGAGTCTGTGCAGCAAACGCAGCCCAAAGCTCAGGATAGCTGCGAGACAACCGATCGATCGGTTGACAGAAGTTCTCAAAGATATGCAGATCTGCACTCATATATTTGTTTCATTGCAATGAATGAATCGAGTCTATCTTGCATTCACAAGTTTGTCTCAAGATCGTAGATTCAATGTAAAATCCAACCCCCTTTACAACCCTTGCGGGTGGCTAGATTGGGGGCATGGTCAACAGCACTGTCTTTCGCTATTTCCCGACTCACGGCAAGCTAGCCCTTGAACTCGATCAGGCTGGTGTGCAACTGTCGCAACTGTCGATCGTTTGTTTTATCCTCAGTTGCCCAACAACACGCAGAACACGAGCTTTACTGTTGAAGTGCGCCAAGCGGCAGGCAAGGCGTGGCGATTTCAGTTTCGAGTATCGACTAACTGACATTCATCGTGGTCGAAAACTCAGAAAAATTCCACCAGAACTAATGAATAAGGCGTGCTGGATTGCCGGAGATGACGTAAGTCGCCCTCGATTCGCTTTTGCCTTGTGGTTGGCTGAGAATGTCGAAGATCCAACGGTTCTGGATGAGTTGCAAAGGGCTTTCAAGTATGGGTTCCGAGGTAATTTTTCAGTCACGCACTTAAACGACTTCGTTAATGGAAACCGCTATTTATCTAAGAAAAATATTGAACTTGTATATCTTGCAGCAGGGTTTTTGCTGGGAAAACGCTTTGCTCTGAAAGCATTTGTTGATGATTAAATGAACAATTATTCGCTGTCCTGACTGCCTTCTTCCTTCATAGTTCTTTGAAGCGCATCTGTAAGAATTTGATGAACTTCTGGCAAGAAAATTTTCTCCCCCTGTTGCTTTTCCAAATCTGCTCGCATTCTCTTCTCAAGCTCTGCTCGTCTTTTCCCCTTCGCTTCTTCGATTACAGGCAACCAAGCCTCTATCCCCACCTCATAGTGGTACTTGATAGACTCAAAAGCTCGATCTTCAAGCATCTCAGCGAATTCTTTTGATTCATCAGTATCAACAGATGATAAGAGTTTCAGTAATTGGCTGCGTTCTTCAGGCGTGAATCGCAAGTATAAATAACTCATAGTGACCTTCCAGGAAATCGCTATTCACCCGATTTTAGGGGTCAAGCGATCGGAAGGCTACAGCCATTGTGCGATCAGTAGTTCGCAATTCAGAATTCATTGCGGGCATCTGGACTGCATCGAGGCGAGTCTTTGCACTTGCGATCGAAAGTTTGCAAGTGCTCTGTGGTCTCGGCTTCCACAGTGCGAGATCAGGAGTGTTGAGCCGTTGGGATGTTTCCAGATCTCGTGAGAGCTTTTGCAACTCTTCCAGAATTGAAAGCCGCGTTGTTTGGCGAGTTTGATGGCGTCTTTGTATTTGTAACTCATAAGCTTTCCGCCGCGATGCATTCCAGGTTGAGCCAGATAGCAAACTGATTCTCGGTTAAATTCCGAAGCTTCTCAGTCTGTTCATGGTCTAGACCGCATCCTTTTTCAAAAGCTGTTGCAGCCGCGATGATGTCCGATCGAAGTTCAGGATAGCCCTTGCAATACCGACGAATCATTTCAAAGCGATCGGTGAGTCCGCAGGCAAAGCCAAACTGGAAGACTTTAATCATCAATGCCATTTGTTCTGGCGTCATCGCTCTGCACTCTCCACCAATTCAGAATCACCTACCCTGGAAACTGCGATCCGGGCTGCAACACCTAAATAATTCTCCAGGTAGAAATAGCTGCTCACATCGCGGTATAGGTCGCCGTTGGGACGGGTGACGAAGTAACCCCAGTCAGGGATATGGCGATCGCTCTCCAGCAGTTCATACAAGCGAGCATAGTAATTGATGCCCCTATCCTTCCCTGGCAGCGTACCAGTTAGCGATCGGCTCCAGACTAATTGCTTTGCATCAACACCGATCCAGGTTTCAGCATTGCCGCCTCTGTTGCTAACCTGAGCACCATTCACAAACAGGAATTTATCAGACTTCATCGCCATCACAGTGACAATCAGCCCTTCCTGCTGCTTACCTGCAATAAAATCCATCACAGCCTGATAGCTGGCACCTGGAGCAATGATCGATGCTCCATAGCTGTCGATTTGCGGTTGAGATTGCTGTTGCGGTCCCTCGACTCGCAGTGGTTCGCTGCATCCTTCCCAAACGACCTCGATCGCAGCTTTCAAGTATTTAGCCGAATCTGCCAGATATTGCTTGGCTCCCTGGAAAAACAGCCCAGCGTCTTCATGATTTGGGGCGATCAGTTTCAGTCCTTGCTGGGTTGGTCGCATCTGCCAATCAGCAGGCAGATAGTCACTTAGCTCTAGTCGATTGCTTTGCATTGGCTCCACCGTTCAGGGGTAAGGATGAAACGTACTCCTCGGTCAATCCACAAATTAGAGCGATCCGCAGTATCTCGATCTCAGTTGCGGCAGCTCCGCTCATCAGTTCCTTCAACCTTCCATTGGGAAACTTACCAGAATCAACAAGCTTGCTCAGGTGATGCATGACGCATTGCCCCAAGTTCTTGTAGTCGGGTAAAGGCTCTGCTGTCTGCTCAGTCTGAGCGGGTTCTGCCCAGCCTTCCATCTGCCGTTCCAGCAGGTAAGCAACGAGGCTAGACAGCGATCGCCCTTCTGAATCGGCTCTCCTCTCCAAACGTTGGGCAAGGCCATCTGACACCACCCCGAAAATCTTCTTGGACACAGCTTTGATCACCAAATACGCTCCCTCAATCCTATCTCTTTGCTACGAAAGGAAAACCATCTTCTACTTATAGTTGCTTATAGTTGACTATATGCTAACATAATGGCAAGTTGATCGATTCCCAAATTCCGCAATGCCCCCTTGGAAAAACCCATTAAATCGGTGCTGTCAGCTACGGAATCTGGGAAAAACGGACGAAATCTGAAATTTAGATTCGGAACCGATCGGCCTAAAACCCTTTACTCGTAATGACTTGAAGTATTTACGCTTTTTCCAGGATGGCTTTTTCCATGAACGGACCTAATAACCGCCCTGAAATCATCGTTTCTCCGGTTTATCTGGAGAATTTTCTGCATCAGTTGTTCACGCTCGCACCTGGTGCTCATGCATCCGAGCGGACGATCACCAAATACCGCAGATTGGCTGGATGTCCCGGTGTGAGTAAGACCGATCGCGAACATGCTGAACTACTGATGACTGGCTTGCTGTATCGACCCAAAACAGTGCTGATGCTGAAGTTGATGCACCGCAAGCATGAGGCTGAAATTGCTCAACTGTTCAGGCAAATTGCTCTCGATTGCGATATCAGCATCGCGAACGCCGTTAAGGGTAGTGAACTCAAAACCGTGATTTTTGTTGCGACTGGGATTCAACTTAAGAGCGATCGGACGTTGCGAGATTATGCGGCGATGCTGTCTGCCCAAACTCAGCAAAACATCTATTTCGATCGCAATGCTATCTATCCACCTGCTGTAGCTTCTGCCTTTGCAAGGTTGGCGCTCAAGCGCAAACTCTCCAAAGTTGAGGGTGGTCGTAAGGGTGCTGAATCTCGCTGGGCTGCTACTGCTGCATGAAAAAGGCGGCTGAATCACCGCCTAAACTTTACCTTTTTCCAATAACGACCATGATAATTCACCTGTCCCCTGTTTTTGGCTTGGTTTTGGCCGCTTCCCTCATTGTTGGCTTTAGCGTTCACCGGATCGTGCAAGCCAAACCACAAAACCTTACTCCGATCGAACAGGAATGCATCAAGCAAGGTATCGATCCGGAATTGTCCAGTAAATGTGAACATCCCTTCTCATAATCACTCGAACACACTCGCAATAGGACTAAAGACATGAACGCTAAATCTCTGATTGCTAAGCTCGCTGAACACGGCATTACTGCCACTGAGGACGATATCAAAGCTCAATTGGGCGATATTTCCAGTATTGAAGAATCAGATATTGCTGATATCGCTGCATTGTGGAATTCAACCCCATCCAGCAACACCAAGATCGCCAAAGCTACAAAACCTGCAAAGAGTGAAAGTTCGATCGCCAAATTGGACACCAACAACTTACCTGAAGTCTCCAGCCTCAGCAATGCCGAAGTAGGGCAGTACATCAACCAGCTAGAACAAATGGACGCTCACGGGCATCCACTCAATGATGAGGCGATTGGCTTCCTGTTGGCTTTGTACGATCGCCGCAAAGAAGCAATCGAATTTGTTCACAATGCAGTTGCCTCATTCAAAAACCAGGATGCAGAGCTAGCAAAAGCTGAAGCTGCACTCAATGACACTGTGAATGGATCGGTCAAAACGCTGCAATCGTTCAACTCTTTGATGCAGCAGATCGGCCAAGGAGGTGCCCGGTTAGGGGACAACTTTCGCAGCAATACAACCAACATGCGAGCCGCAGCCGATCGATTTAAGTCCCACGTTGCCGCTCAGTCCAACAGTTCGACTGAGAGCGCTGCTTAGTCAAACTCTGCTTGATTCGGTGGCTGCCGGATGGGTTGATCCGAATTCTTACGCCTATACCGCTTTTGTCAGTTGCGATCTGATGTCAATCGAACCCATCCTTGACCACCTTGCCGAAGTTGTTGCAGAGAACGGAATTCTGACCACCTACGATCTGCAATTTGCGAATGAGATGTGGCGACAGGTCAGGCAGATGCAGCGACAACCACCCAAGAAACGAGGTTGGTTTAGTTGGTTGGTCGGATAAAAAATGCCCCCAAGCACGGGGGCAATTGAACTAGGAATTTCTAATCATGAGTCTAGATGTATCGCAAGTTAAATCACAGGTGGCTGATGCCCTCCGATCGAAGAACGGTGCATCAACTGCGGGTATGGTTCGATCGGGCAGTTTTGGTGTTGACCGTCCTCATAGTTCGCCCATTATGCCGATGGTGTTTGGCGGTGCTGCCCTGGCTGGGATTGCTGGAATGTTTTTCATGCTGCGTCCCAATCAGGCAGTACAGCAAAGCAACACCGGGCAAGCTCAGATCGATCAGGCCATGGCGATGTTAGCCAATCAGCAAGCCATCAATGACAAGTTGCTTCAAGGGCAGCAGGAGTTATCTAAAACCATCATCGAGAATGCAAAGCCTGACCACACAACGATCCTTTGTATCGGCAGTCGGGTTTGTCCTGGCAATGCTCCGAGCAATGGTGGAGTCATGGTCACGCCATCTGAAACGCCAGTAGACCAGCCCTATGAAACGCAGTCGGTTTCTTATGTGTCTGATGTCGATCGGGCGTGGCAACAACATTACTTGCGGATGCGGGAAGGAAATCCAGTCCTGTTCAGCAATACCTGGAACGTCTGTACAGCAAACTGGCAGCGCTTTGACAAAGAGGTTAATTGCCCTAATTTGGCTCGCGTAATTAATGGAGAGGTATCGCAATGAGTTTATTCCCGATCCTTCGTCCCCTCGTTCCTCAACCGCCAGAACCAGAAACGCCACGATTGAAGATTGAGAATGCCGATCGATTCTCTCCTGAAGTTTTGCCATTGTTGGCTGAAAGTGCAGAATACTTTGACGATTTAGGATTGACCGATCCTACTTTGAGCAGCGCTACTGCTGCGATCGCAGCTAAGGCTCAACAGGTCGCCATGTTTGAAGAAATCGATAAGCAACTCGGCGAGCAAATCTCATTAGATGAAAGACTGCTCAAGGCCAAGACTGGCATCCATGGCAAAGTTGCTAAGCATCAACAATTCCTTGCCTCAAATCAAACCAAGTTACAAGAAATCAACCAGGCTCATCTGCTGGCAATGCAAGGCCATGTTCAGCAGCAGGCAGTGCAGAAGGCTGGCTTTAATGGCATCGTCGCAGCTCGCCAGAAAATCGCCGATCGGATGAGAGGTGCATGAGATGAAACTCTCTACCTACTTCTGGTGTGGTGTTGCTGGGGTGTCTGGAATTCTTCTATTAGGTCAGCTATTTGCAGATTACCAAGATCTCAGAGCAGGTGTCACCCGATTGTTTGGACTGATCGCCCTGGGTGTGTTTGCCGCCAGCGGGCTAAATGTCATCGTTGCTGGAACCAACGGATTGCCGCTTAAACCCGTGGCGATTGCCTCACTATCCCTATCTGGTGTGGTCCTGCTCATCCTGCTGTTGATTGCGGCGATCGGGGGTGGAAGATGAGAACTGATGCGGTGATTGCAGGAGTCGCGGCAGTAGCGATCGGTGGAGCCATCGGCCCGATTCTTTTCCCGATGGCATCGGCGGCCAAAACTGCCTGCTACGTTTCCAGTATTGTTGCAGCCAGTTCGCTCGCATTCGGTGAGCGAACTGGCTTATTCGATCGACTGCGGGACCGAGACAAGATTGTCAGGGAGAGCGATCGAGAAATTTGGATTCAGCGACTGGCTAGCCATGAGGCTTTGCAGCAACGGCAGATTGAGATTGATGAGCTGGTCGAAACACTGGTGATGATCGATGACCTTAGCCCGATCGAGCAACTGCATTTTTTGAAGCAGCTTGACCTGGCTGAATTAATGCCGATCTATCAAGAATCTCGCATGTTGAAGCAGGCAGAGATGGAGCCAGCGATCGAAGTGCCAGTGACTCAAATTGTGGAGTCTGAGGAGTTTCCCTATGCTCCTGTTAGTCACATCATGCCCGATCGAATATTCTTTCCCGTTGCTGACTTGGCTAGGGAGTTGGCCCAGTCTGATCGGCAATTGGTCGAGGTTTCTTGCCCTGGGGGAGGAAAGACTCGGTTTCAGATTGCATTTGCCGCTGCCGTCCATGACTTGTCCCAAGGGCAGGCCCAGTGCATCGTTATTGATGCCAAAGGGTCTCCTTTTGCCAAATTGGGCATCAAGCACTACCTGCATTGCAACGAACCAGAAACAATCCCGATGGCATGGGCACTAGTCAGCAATGCGATCGAAATCATGATCAGCCGTCAAAACCGACGCACAGCATTAGGAGGAGAGTACAAGTCAGGGCAGGCTCCACCAGAATTACTCATCATCTTGGGTGAGCTGAATGATTTGCTGGAATTGGCTATTCAATATGATGCAAAACACAGGACCGATTATTCCGATCGTCTGATGCTGGCAGTGTCGCGCATCTTCAGGCAAGGGAGAGAAGATAAGGTCCGCATCCTTGCCGATATGCACTCGTTCAACGCTGGAGACTTGAAAGCCAAAAAGCAAAAAATCTCTGCTGCGATGTTTGCCAATGCAGCCAAGCTTGCTCTATCCAGGAATGGAGATGCAACGGTAATTGATAAGTTTCTCAGCTACTACTCACAAGCTGGGGACGAAGCAGTTAAGCAGATGCGGATGAAGTTGGATGAGTATCAGAGTGAATGTCCAGACAAAAAAATCCCGATCGTTGCAACTTCCCTGGGAGGGTTGAGGATTGTTCAACTTCCAGCCGTTGAGCTGAATTCGTTGTACCGAGACTGGCAGGCGATCGATTTCAAGGCAGTAGGACAAAACGAGAGCAATTCAGGGTTTGATTCTGCTTATAAAGCGGAGCACGGCATCGATCCCGATGTTGAGATTGCCTTGGACGAAGAGGAAGATTATTGGGATGATACCGCAGCAGATGACGATCGCGGTATCAGCAAGGGATACATGGATCATCTGAACCGCAGGAGTAAGCCGCAAGCGGAGCAATCCCAGCAGCAACCACAATCGACAATTCCACCAGAGTCGCCCCTAGCCTTCCTCGTTGCCACACTCAAGCAGTGGATAGCTGAACTGCCCTTACCGCCAACTGATGCCCAGCTCAAGCAGAAGCTGTTAGAAGTAACCGGGCAAAACTTCAGTGACAAAGCACTTCAAGGACTAAAAGCTGAACTTGGTTTGTAATGCCAAAGGAATTCTCACCCGAGTATCAGGAATTGATGTCTAGTTGGCAGTGGGAGTTTATTCGTGCTCTCACTTTCAACCGGGACGATCGGACCTGCAAGCGGTGCCAGAAAAAGATTGAACGAGGAACCAAGAAATTGCATTTACAGGCAGACCACAAACGCTATCCGCCCAAAGGTGCCCCACTCGAAGAATTCCTAAGGCAACCACTCAGTGACTATGACTCTCTCTGCAATGTCTGTCACCGAGAAGTCACGAAAGAACGCGATCAAGCAAAAGGACGATCGACGAAATTTAGGAGAAACAAGCAATCATGACGGCTATCACCCTCAGCCGATCGGCACAGGCCCAGCTAGGCCGATCATCCAGTCCGATCGATCTCAAAGCTTGGCGGTTGCGACGAAAAGCCCTCATGCAACGGGACGGGAGAGCTAGTGATGAAGTTTCAGTCCCCTTACGGGGAAGAGGTTTGAAAGAGTACGAAGAAGTCGCACCGTACATTGAACAGAATCCTGGTTTCAGTCCCCTTACGGGGAAGAGGTTTGAAAGGGGTTTGCCTCTAACGACAGAGTCGTCGGGAACTTTACAGTTTGGTTTCAGTCCCCTTACGGGGAAGAGGTTTGAAAGATCTTGCAAACCTTGCGTGCATTGGAATTGGTGGAACAAGGTTTCAGTCCCCTTACGGGGAAGAGGTTTGAAAGATTTGTTTGTGAGGATTGTAGTCCAGCAGTAGATTGTGGTTTCAGTCCCCTTACGGGGAAGAGGTTTGAAAGAACGGAACCGTACAGGGAGACGGAAGTGTAGTTTACGAGTTTCAGTCCCCTTACGGGGAAGAGGTTTGAAAGCAGTAGCACGTGCATCAATTGTGGAGGCTCAGGAAAAGGGTTTCAGTCCCCTTACGGGGAAGAGGTTTGAAAGACTTGGACATACACCGCGCTCGGAATTGGTACCGCTTTACTGTTTCAGTCCCCTTACGGGGAAGAGGTTTGAAAGACGGCAGA
>LUGL01000138.1 GCA_002796835.1 Elainella saxicola E1
CATGTACCACAAAAACAGAACAACCAACTCCGCCAACCAAATGCCTCGCACCAAAAGATGAGCAACAGCTCGATCGCGATTTTCGGGCCGCAGCCAATACTCCTTGTTCGGGAGATTCAACTGATTTCCTGCGTTGCGGATTGCATAGCTTGGGATCAAGACTAGAAAAGCAGGCACGCCCACCAATAGCAATGAGATGAGCAGGAGGTATGCATTACGAGGCATGAAGCCATTCGCAGTTCCTGAGGCATCGAAATGAGAGGCAACTAATGGCGGCAGAGCTTGACTGGAGATCCAAAGCTGAATGAGACCAAGCAGTATCGTGACTGTGAGTATCAAGAGGGGGAGGCGAGCGTTCATAGTATTACATTGCAACCCAATCTCTATAAAATTCGAAATCACTCCTGTTCTGTATTCGTCGGACGAGCGGTATAGGCAGCAATTCGATCGACCCATGCCGGTACGATCAGCTTAGCCCAGGGCGTGACTTTCCCTTTAGTGGTCATAATATGTTCACGCTTGCGTTTCACCATAGCTGCTAGCGTTTGCTGCACACATTCATCGACCGACATATTTCCTTTGCGTTCATCCCGTGGACTGTGCCCCAACGGTTGGCCATCTCCACCCAACGCCCGTTGCCGAATGTCGGTCGCTACAAATCCGGGAGACACCACCAGAACATCAACGCCTGTGCCGCGCAACTCGATGCGCAAGGTGTCGAAGAAGCCCTGCATCGCGTGCTTGCTAGCCACATAACCTGTGCGAGTCGGAATCCCGGTTATGCCACAAATCGAAGAAATAGCGACCAGTAAACCGCGACTGGCTTTGAGGTGCGGCAGCGCATAATGCGTACAATACACCGCACCCAGATAATTCACCCGCATCACCTGCTCGAAAATCGACAGATCGGTGACCTGATCAAATCGAGATAACATGCCAATTCCGGCATTGTTGACCAGAATATCGATCGATCCAAAGGCGGCAATCGTTTTGTCGATCAAGGCCTGACAGGCTTCTGGTTCAGCCACATCGGTTGGAACGGCGATCGCTTTGCCCCCTTGATCCAGACAAGCAGCGCAGGTTTCTGTCAGAGCTTCTGCATTGCGGGCCGCTAAGACCACATTTGCTCTCTGTTGGGCTAGCGCGATGGCGAGCGATCGGCCAATCCCAGTCGAGGCTCCGGTCACAATCACCGTTCGATTAGTAAAAGTTCGATTGGCAAAGCTCATGGCTTGCGTCCCAAAATCGTGCGATGACGTGGATCGCTGGCGACGGTCGTGAGATATTCAAACCCAACGGATTGCAGGGCAGCCTCTATGTTGAAGGTGTAGTATTCATCTGACCAGGGTTCCGTACTCTTCATCAGCGTAAACAGCACAGGCGGCAGATTCTGGATGACTGGCGATTTCGGATTGTTGTCTACGATCGCCAAATGACCACCCGGACGCAAAATCCGCAGCGCTTCTCTAAAAATCTCTGTGGTGGCCTGATGTGGCAACTCATGGGTAACAAACTGAAGTGTAACCAGATCAAACGAGCCCTCGGGCAATCCCGTGGCTTCGGCCTGAGCATGCAGCCATTCCGCAATTTCGCCTGTCGTATCTCGATGTTGTGCCACCGCCAGCATATAGGGAGATAAATCCAGGCCGATCGTCCGCACGGAACCCTGTCGATTTTGATAGAAGTGATGCAGCGCCAGGGTCGAAATGCCGATCGAACAGCCCAGATCGAGAATGTCATGCACCGGCTGCGTAATCCATTCAGCCAGAACTTGATGAAAACTGCCGCGCAGTCGCTCTTGAGCTGCCTGCCAGGTCAGGGATTCGTTTTTCCAGACCCGCAGCCCGATCACATAAGTAGCAGGTTCGGCCTCGAAGGCGGCTTGCCAACATAAATTCCCCTGATCGTAAGCATGGAACGGCACCTGATAATAGTCAGGATATTGCACGGCTGGATTGGTGAGTTGCTCTGCCTGCTCCTCCAACCCCAAT
Source organism: Elainella saxicola E1 (assembly GCA_002796835.1). Classification (GTDB taxonomy): domain Bacteria; phylum Cyanobacteriota; class Cyanobacteriia; order Elainellales; family Elainellaceae; genus Elainella; species Elainella saxicola. The sequence continues at coordinate 1,992 of LUGL01000138.1, forward strand.
GCTGCTAACTCTTTGTAATGCGATCGCCAAGGCACCCCTTTCTTTTCTGCCGTTTTGATCATGACTCGTCGCGCCTGCTGTTTCATCACCGCGTAGATCGGCTTGGTGTGAATCAAAAGGTTGACAGAGCGGGAAAGCAGATCGTCACCTGCCCAAGCAGGTTTGCTTTGGGGACCCATAACATCACATCGAATTAGAACGTCCTCTATTGTAAGATGTCGGGTAAACTCCATCGGAAGGCTTAAAAACTCTACATCTAAAAATGCCTCAGGAGTGAGAGGAAAAAAAGGAGATGCTCCTTTAGGCTAGTAGCATATGGCTGAATAATAGGCCGATCAAAAGTCATGTGATAGACGCAGCAGAATTGATGGGTCTCTATGGCAGAGCCACCTTCTAAAGCAAAAGCTGTTTATTGGAGAGAACTGATGATGGCCCAAGATGCGCACTACCATGATGAGCTGAGCCTCGCTGATGCAGCAGAAGCATTGGGTAAACAGGCATTGCAGTTGGGATTGATACATAGCTTTGTGGTGCGTCATTTTGCTGACAGCAGCCAATTCTATATTCCCGATGAACATCAGAAGTCCCTGACCCCAGAACAAGCTTATATGCAGCTCAAGACATTGATCGAAGAAGTTGATAAATAATGCCAATAAGATATCAGGGGTTTCGAGAATAAAATAAATTATCAGTTTGTAGCGTAGATATCTCGTCTGTATGTTAGATGCGTCTAGGGACAGGAATGAATAAAGTGTACTTCTTGTGGGATGGACATCTTGCCCGTCTGATTACGAGACGCCTACCCCACGACTTGTTTAATCCATTACCTTGGCAAATATATTCCACGGAGAACTCGATCGGCTTTGATCTAAAAAATTCTCATCAACCGGACATCAGCTGTTGTAGCCGTTGCGGTTCTTCTCCCAACCAGGTTGGATGCTGAGCAGTGCCGTCAAAAATTGATGAGGTTTTGAAAGGTTCGAACTCGCCCCTAGAACCTGCTTCTGCTGTTTTTGTCAGGAGTGCCTGCACCTGCTGCTCGTTCATAGGCTGAAAAGTCCTCACTGCTTCGAAGGCTTGATCGAGGATTTTCATGCTATCCATGCCGGTGATCACCACCGAAGTTGGCAGATTCAACGCATAGTGGAGACATTCGATCGGGGTTACTGTATTCGATCGCAGCAAAATTCCATTCGCCATACTTTTCATGCCAAGGATGCCAATCTTGCGTTTCACCAGTTCCGGCACCACGAGTCTGGCAAAGCTGCGGTAATGGGCATCCATCACATTCAGCGGCATCTGGGCCGTTGCGAACTGAAAGCCATTCTGCTCCGCCACATCCAGCATATGCAAATGAATGGCAGGATCCTTATGTCCCGTGAAGCCAATATGCCGCAGCTTGCCTGCTTCTCGCGCCTCCAGAACGGCAGCATGAGCCCCTTCTGGATCGAAAATGCGATGCGGATCTTCAAATCGCAGAATTTCGTGATACTGCACCAGGTCTACATAATCGACCTGCAAGCGCTTCAGGGATTCGTCGATTTGTTTAGCGGCTTCCTGTTTCGATCGCCCATCGATCTTGGTCATCAGAAACACGCGATCGCGATAGCCATCTCGCAGGGCTTTCCCCATGCGGCGCTCACTCTCTCCACCGTTGTAATCCCAGCAATTATCCATAAAGGTAATGCCCCGATCGATCGCAGTACGCACCAGCCGAATTGCCAGATTTTCATCGACATGCTTCAAGCTGAGATGCCATCCACCTAAACCGATCGCGGAAACCTGCTCTCCGGTACGGCCCAGTTCTCGATAGAGCATTTCTGAATTTTGCTGAGTTCCTGTCATCGTTTTTCCTGTCAAATTGTTTTCCCTACCAAACATCCCGAAGCATGCACCCCGACTAATTATTTGTTACCCGATCCGGGTTCTGAAAGCTTGCGATGTATTTCAGCGTTAGCTGTATCTGGCAAAACCTTACTGACATTGCCTTGCAGCTTCGTCTTTGGAGAACCCGCAATCACAGCATCTTTGCCTTCCATCAAGGCTTCAAACCCTTGTTTAGCAACCTCAGCCGGATCATCTTTTTTATCAGATCCTGCTTTGGTATCATCCATTCCGGCCCGGTGGAAGAAGTTCGTATCGGTGGGTCCCGGCATCATCGATGTCACGGTTACGCCCGTATCTTTCAACTCATTACGAATTGCTTCTGCAAAGGATTGAATGAATGCTTTAGAGGCGGCATAGACAGCTTCAAACGGTCCCGGCATCAGGGCTGCGATCGATGAAGTAAACAAAATTCGCCCCTTGCCCTGATCGACCATGTCCTTCACCACTCGCTTGGCCAAGTGAACAGATGACACCACATTCAGGTTGATCAGGTTGAGTTCATCTTGGAGATCGGTTTCATGGGCAAACTCACCACCCATGCCTACGCCTGCATTAATGGCGATCGCATCAACGGGCCGTCCAGTTGCCTGAATTTGGTGATAGAGCGTCTCCACTCCGTTGTAGTTAGCCAGATCAGCCTGCACGGTCTCCACATGAGCCCCGATCGCTTCAAAGGTTTGTGCTGCTTCATTGATGCTGGGTCCAGTTGCAGTCACTAAAAGATCGAAGCCATTCTGGGCAAACTGTTTCGCTAGCTCGTAGCCAATGCCGTTGGAAGCACCAGTCACAACGGCCAGTGGTCGAGTCAAGGTCCGATTTGTCATGGTTCAAATTCCCGCTTAAGTCCTATCTGATCCTAGAAAGGCAATGGGAGGCTGGCGTCTTTCGATCGGCCTATCCCAAATGTAGACGCTCTCATCCTGTTTCGAATTCCTGGTTCGATCTGACTAAAAACGACTGCGGCGTCCGGCAACCACTTCGCGTTCGTGAGTCCGCAGCTCGTTAGGACTGGGAGTTTTGAAGCCAAAATAGGCAGCAATCAGAGCAGTGAGGGCATGTAGCCAAACATCACTACCGAAAATTGGCATCAGGCCAAATGTGGTATTCAGTACGGGGAGCAGGCCCATCACAGCCAAAATTCCATACAAAATTGCCAATGTGCGGCTATAGGTGCGGGATTGAATGTAGCTACGAAAGACGATGACTCCCCAAATCCCAATGGCTAGATGCACCAGATTATGGAGAACATTGACGGGAAAGGTAGATAATAAATAGCCATAGCCCGCTCCAACGGTCACCTCAGGTCCACCCGTGCCAGGAGTGGCAACCATACCAGGAATGAAGCCAAACAGGCCGATTAAAATATAGATAATTCCACTAATCAGGGCAAAATAACGTACTCCCATAGTTAGGCTCCGCCTCAATTCAATTTTTCAGCAATATTCAGCAAGAAAGGAAAACCAATCTCTCCCTTAGCCTGTACTAAAACCGAAAAAAAATCCCTCCTCCTAAAGGTGAAGAGAGATTTTGGTTTGATAACAAAAATGTGTCTAACGCATCACAGCTTTTTGTGGCTGATTTTTGTGACTGATTTTTGTAGCTCAGGTCCGATCGACCTACTTGCTCGTCGAGATCAGACCTGGAAACTGCTGTGCGGTAGGCGGAATTAAGGATTCTCCATTCCACTTGTCGATCGCTTCCTTCATCAGAATATTAGCCGTTAATGCCTTGTCGATCACAGTTAGACGTTGAGCTTCCAGAGCCGCCGTTTGGAGTTCGGTCTGTTTGCGCTCCAGTTCTTGCTTGGCAATTTGTTTTTTCTCGATCGCCTCCTGGACTTGCGGATCCAGCACAAACCCGGTGACATCAATGCGCTCAAACCGAATAAAGGGTTTTGTTTTTAAGTTTTCCGTCACTACCTGCGAGATATCTGCTGCAACTTCCTGCTGATGTTCGATAATGTAATTAATATCATACTGACTAACGACTTGCTTCACGGCAGCTAACAGCACTGGCTGAACAGTCCGAGAGACGATCGCAGTGACAGAACGTCCCACATTGGCATAGGCTTCGGGTGCTCCGGTTGGATCGATCGAAAAAGCCGGAGTGGCGGTAATCGTAACTCGTTGACTATCGCTGGTCAAAGAGGTGAATTCTTCCGGTTCAGCAATTAGCTGTGTTGACAGTCTGCTGACACTCGTTGCTGCGGGCACGATGAGGTGAACTCCCGGTCGCAGTGGCTCAGGCTGCACGACGCCAAATTTTGAGAGAATGCCGACCTCACCAGAATTGATGGTGACGACGCTAGAGAACAGGGCAAAGCAAAGGATAATTACAATTGCGCCGATCGTGCTAAAAACTAATTTCATAGCGGAGGGTCATTGAGAAGGCATATTCAGAATACCCACAAATGTTGAGCGACTGCATCAGCTGAACCACTTTATGGAACAATCAATTGCTGCATCATCACGGCGTTGTAATGCTCAACTGCGTTTGTGACCATTTGCAAAGAGGCATTTTCTGAAATTGCGGAATTAGAAACCGCAAAACTACTCATGATCATTGAACTGAACGAGAGCAAGACAATTTTTTTGATCGATCCTTGAGAAGGAATAGGCATGGCTTCCTTTAAGGCGGTAAAGGGAATAGATCGTTGTAAGGGTTGAGGTATCTAGAGAATTGAGATGTTCTATTGATTCTCTTTTACCTGTCTCTTGTAATGTATTCGATCGATCTGATGGGCACAATCACTAAAAGTTGAGGAGAGTTATGGATTCGGGAAAGTTTGATTTTGCAGTGATCATTGTTAATCTTTTCATTCAAGTTGTGTCATGACCCAGAGTTAAGGAAAGTTAGGGACGCCAATCTTTTGATTCTCTAAAGCTGTATACCGCTAGGAGTACGGTATGGTGGCTATAAGCAAATTGTCTTCTTGCATAACTGAGCATTCCCTGTCGAATGACTATGATGAAATCTCTATCTCCACGTCAAATTCTGGTTTGTGCAGCAGTTCTTGGAATCACTATTGGATTCCTATCTACAGCCTATTACTGGGTTTTAAAAGGCGGAACTCAGTTGCTCTGGCAAGGATTACCGGGAATGTTACAAGTCAATCCGGCTGACATGATTCGCCACTATGCCTGGATATTCACAACGCTAGGTGGCTTCTTCGTGGGTCTGATCGTACATTATCTGGGTGCTCCAACGGGTTTAGAGGCTGCTGTGGATGAAATTCATCGTGCAGGGCGAATCGACTATAAACAAACTCCCGGCATGGTCGTTGCGTCGTTGGTATCGATGATATTTGGCAGCAGTGCTGGACCGGAGGCTCCTTTAGTGGATGTGAATGGCAGCATTGGCAGCTGGTTGGCCGATCGCCTCAAAGTGTCCAAAGCAACCACTCGAATTCTGACATTCTGCGGCATGAGTGCTGCGTTAGGAGCCTTTTTTGGTTCGCCCTTAGGCAGCGCTTTGTTGGCTCTGGAACTGCCGCATTTTTTAGGCTTGGAATATTACGAAGCCCTGATTCCCGTCATCGTTTCAGCGATCTTTGGCTTTGTGGTGTTTCGACTCTGTACGGGTTTGACGATCGGTGGACTATATCAATTCCCAGATTATGGAGAATTTCAGCCCGATCACCTGATTCATGCCTTGACGTTGGGCGTGATTGGAGCCGCTGTTGCTAGCTCCTTTGTCCTAATTTTTCGGGCCACACGTCACCTGATTGGCCTGATCAGAATTCACCCGATTTTGCTCAATACTTTAGGGGGGCTGAGCGTAGGGTTAATTGCCTACTTTTTCCCGCTTACCCTGTTCTATGGCGAGGAGCAAATTCAAACGGTGATTGATACGGGGACGACTTTAGGCGCGACCCTGCTGATCTTCACAGCGATCGCCAAAATGGTAACGATTAGCCTATGTTTACAAACAGGTTTTCGGGGTGGTTTCATTTTCCCTTTATTTTTTGTCGGTGCAAGCGTTGGTATGGCTGTTCACCTGATGTTACCTCAAATTCCGATTACCGTTAGTATGGTTTGCATGATGGCATCCGTTACCGTTGCAGTTATGAAAACTCCCGTCAGTCTGGCCTTAATTCTCACCGTCATCTCAGACACCGATTTAATCCCAGTTATCACAATCTCAACCATGGTGAGTTTCCTGTTGACCCACCGGACCCACATGATCTCAACCCAACGATCGCGCCTTTTAGATTAGGATTCCAGCTTGTCCAGAAATGACAGCGGATGGCTCATCTCTGCCGCAAAGCCCAGAATGCCGCGATCGCGATGTTCGTAAATTAAATTACCCTGAGCATCCCATAAAAAAGTTGCGCCTCGCTGAGTCAGGTAGGCCGGATTGGGCACATAGGTTTTCCAGTGGCTCAACACTTCGGTCATGTTCCGCAATCGCAGGGTTGCCAGTTCAAACGGTCGCTGGAATCCTTTGCCGCCTGCCCATTGAAAAAAGGATCCTTGCAGCGGGGGCAGTGGACCGGCTTTGATCGTTTCCTCATCTGCGATTAGCTGCGGTGCTTGCCGATCGCCCCGATATCCGCGAAATACTTCGGCTAAGGTTCCAGGACTACCAATTCCGGCACACATTAGCATCAAATTTAGCCAAGCATTCTGTCCAACGGATAAAGGCGGCAGTTTGAAGGATAAACCAGAATAGAGGTTGAGCGTTTGATGGAGTTCTGCGGTGGGATCGACAAATAAACAATCTGGTGAAAATCCGGTATACGAACAGAATTGCTGTCCAGAAGCGCGATCGCCAATACCGACGGCTCGGACCACTACATTTACACCCCGCAATCGATCGGCTTCTCGTTGCAGCCACCAGGCATATTCGAGGCTATCAAAATCTCCCAATTGGGGCCAGAGCAGGACTAGCTGCCGAGATGAGGTGTCACTGTTTAAGATAGGCACGATCGCGCCATCGCTCACCCGTTCACGCTGAGTTTGGTTCAAGAGATTGTATAAGTCCATGGCAACCGAGATGGAAATTTTCTCCGTTAGTATAAACGGGGAATGTCGATTCGGGAAGCCTTTTACTCAGGTTGCGTGAGGTTTTGCTCTATTGACTGAATTACAGAAGTTTTAGCTTTAAAATATTTGCATATTAGATGATTAATTGGTCAAAGCATTTCAATAATCTTGGCTTTGCTCATCCACAAAACACCATAACCATTGTTCTCCAAGTTCAGCTGAGCTGATCACAGGATGCCCTGTGTCTTCATAATGACGACGAGCATGTTGGTTCTCAGAAGAGTCACAGCACAGCATCTTGCCGCAGGTTTGGCAAATGCGGAGATGAACCCAGCGTCCGTTCATCAAAATGCATTCTTCGCAGCGAAACACGGGATAGTTCGCCTTGGAGATCAAATTCTCCAGCGTCAAATCACTCAAATGGCGGCAACTCATAGGGCAAAGGATATTACGTTAAAAAATAAGGGGGCCTAGCCCCCTCTCATCTTAGCGAACTTATTGGCTAACCTATCCGATCTGCTGAAGGATGCGCTCGAGATTTTCTGCGGCAACTAAATCACCCTGCATGCGGGACAGGTTACGCGCCTGACGGATATGCGCTTTCCCTTCCGTTTCCTTACCGCGCTGAACCATGACAATTCCCAGGTTAAAGTGGGATTCTGGCGAATCTGGCACCGCATTAACCACACGTTCAAATGCAGCTTCTGCCCCAGCCAAGTCACCCCGATCGCTTAATACAATACCGCGATCGAACTCATTTTGCAGAGATTCCATATCCGGCTGATCGTTACCAGCCAGCTCCGCCAAAATAATCATTTCCACTTCTGCTGCGGTTGGATCGGTAGTCATTGTAGAAGGGGTGAGTTCAATAGTTTCGTCTTCATCCGTAATCTGTGATCGATCGGTGTTGCTGATAGGAGGATTGCCTACAGGATTCATATTGCCCATCGCAGGATTGCCCAGAGGATTGTTGCCGATCGGTGCGGCTGGATTGCCGTTGGCACCAGAAGTGGCATTTTGGGCTGTTTGTTGAACAGATTCAGCGACCTTCGCCGTTGAGGATTGAACATCCTGAGCAACATTTTCCATCGCTTCTGTCATTTTAGGCTGAGCATCCTGGGCTGCACCTTTGACCGATTGGGCAGTTCCCTGCACCGAGTCTGCAATGCTGGCCGCAGAAGCTTGAACACTTTCAGCAGTTTGTTGCACGGCAGCTTTCACAGTAGGCCGAGAATCTTCCACGGTGGCTTTCACTGCATCTGCTGTTTCCACAAGTGAAGGACGGGTTTCATCGATCGTTTCTCGAACTGAATCAATTACGCCCGCTACAGAAGGCTGGGTTGCTTCAATGTTTTGCTTCACGGCATCGACTGTGTTGATCACTGCAGGCTTAATTTCATCAACCGTTTGCTTCACATTCTGCTTCACATTATCAACCACATATCCGATCGTCTGATCAACCCCTTCTGCGACTTCACGACCGACACTTGCTCCGGCCACCCCTCCCACAACGGCACCCAGAGCAGCACCCAGGCGACCTCCAACTAAACGGCCAATCATGGCTCCTGCTAATCCACCACTAATTACTCCAAGCCCAGTTGCAGCCGTTTGAACTGGATCTCGTCCATGGGACTGTTCCTGATTTTGTCCACTTACCGTTGGCAAATTTTCATTATATTGACTACGATCCATGGTATTGTCTGACANTATGACCTGACGTCCTCTCTTTCTAAGCTCAGTAACGGGTTACAGCTTTTTGCTGGTTGCGATATCCCAACCGTAGCGATCGAAGCAAGGTGAACACTCCGCTAAAAGAGGGAATTTGAGCAGGAATGGGTAAATAGAAAGAGAGAGAGCCAATATACCACAATTCCCAGAGAGGCTCTGGGAATGAAGCAAGGCAACAAAGTTAAAATAGAACGATGAACTTAGAAACTGCCGAACTTAAACAGGTCTAAATTCGACAATAGGACAAACGCAACGATCGCCCCACCAACGCCGCCGATAAAAAAGCCGCTGGCATACTCATTCCAACCTTCGGAAGGCTCATTTCTCAGTTCTTTTGGTGGGTTAGGTGTGGTAACTGTTGCCAACGGTTTGGGCGGATTGCTGGCTGCGTAGAGCGAAATCATCAATGTGGAAATCAAAATCAGGCCGATCGCCGAAAGTAATCCCACCAGATTGGTAACATCCGTCATGCGGAGTGGATTAAAGGTGGCAAAGGGACCGACCAACCAGTAACCATGGGCCAAACCGACTTCTAATCCTCGTCGTTGAGGTGACAATCCGCGACGATAGGCCGGTAGATTATTAATGAATGTTTTGGTTAAGCCAGAAGCGTTGATCGGAGTTGCAAGGTTGCCAACTTGAGGATCATTCACAGGATGAACCACTTCGCGATTTCTTGGGTCACTAGGCCGATCGTTCGATCGCTCAACTTTTTCGACGAATGTAGCCATGACTTGAACACTCCAAATATCTGTAGTCATTCAGCCCTCATGCTAGATAGATTCGATCGACAAAGCATCTCTCATAAGTCGCAAGACTGAGCCCGCAAGGCCCACCTTCTGCTGGCTTTTGTGCAACCGAACAAGCGTTATTTAGCTACAGCAGGGACAACATCAAAAATTGCCAGCGCAATGAGGCTAACTAAACAACCAAACTGCCCAACCAAGCATAGGACTCGCAGATTCGGGTTAGCTCCGATCATGTGAATGATAGAGTGCAGAAGTCGCAAGAGGATATAAAAACTGACCAAAAGATCGATCGCGATTCCCGTTGAACCTCGCACAGTCAGAAGAAAAACTGTGCCTATGTATAAAGGTAGATTTTCAATCAAATTAGACTGTACTCGAAACAACCGCCAAAGCAAATTATCGTCAGATGGAATTGCGAAATCTTTGATACTTCCACCCATCGCTAAATGGCGAATTCTAACGATGAGCAGCAGAACTACAACTGCGATCGTCCATAGCATGAAAATCACCAACACCCAGAGGGAAACGTTCATTGCTATGGGTAACTGGGGCATCAATTGTCCAATTCTATACATCTCATTGTTCCTCAAGACTGCTGAACCTGTGAAGACTTTAGGCGATTAGTCTGGGCAGTCTCTAGAAGAAAGTTGCGAAGTTTTAGCAGTTTAGTAAATTCTTGCGATCGAACTTGCGGGCGAGNTCAGATTCGAATATGCCGTTTTGCAGTTCTCTGATCCTTATTTCTAAATTTCTAACCTCTAGCGTGTTCACCTGTAGCCGCACAAGTTTTGAGAAATTGTTTGGGCGTTATTCCTAAAGCTCGTTTGAAATAGCGAGTCAAGTGGCTTTGATCACAAAAACCGGTTTGCATCGCCACCTCTGCGATCGTTAACTCACCTTGCCTCAACAAGTATTTTGCTCTTTCGATACGACATTCCAAAATATACTGATAGGGCGTTACCCCAAGGCTTTGTTTAAACAGACGTAAAAAGTGATAGGGACTGATTTGGGCGATCGCTGCAATCTGGCCTAGCTGCAAATCTTGATGAAGAGAACTGTGGATATAATCGATGACGAGCGTCAGCGCTGCTTTTGACAGGCCGGTGGTCTGAGCGGAACTGCTTGAAATCTTAGGTCGCGTTGCACAATAGTTTCGCAACAGGTGGATCACCAGCGTTGTTTTGAGGCTATCGACCAGCAACTGACTCCCCAAGCCGCCGACCTCAGCTTCTGATCTCAAGGTTGCCAACGTTGTTTGCATGAAGGGATCGGAACAACTCATAAATTGTGGAACCAGCTCAATTTGATCCGGATTAACCCAATCTTGTCCCACTTGCTGCAATAGGGTCGGCTCAAGGGCCAAAACCGTAAACTCTGCGGGTGTATCCCAACTACAGCGATGAGTAATGCCTGCCGGAATGATCGCGACATCTCCAACCTGCCGCCTCTCTCTCGCTAATTTGCCGTCTAACCAGCGGGCTCCAGGCGCATAGATCCCGGATGGGCAAGGTGATCCAGACGCAATCACATGCATCGTATGCTGATGTTCAGCCGTTGCAAAGGGAGGTTGATGATGCAGTTCCAAATGCAGACCCTGCCAGCCTGAGCTAGTCAGGACAGCCGGTTTAGGAACGATGCGATCGGAAGCCTGCGCTTGGCGGTAATCGAGTTGTTGAATAGCATGACCAGACCTACTCATTGGTTGCAACCCATCCAATCGGTGATTACTTCTATTCTGATGCTTTTTGGTCTCCAGTGCTGTCTACAGGCATAGACAACGAAGGATGACGAAAGCCGCTCAGGTGTTGATCGATTTGCTGGGCGATCGTCAATAATTCCATTTCCCGCCAGCGTTTGCCGATGATTTGGAGTCCGATCGGTAAGCCGTTTTGGGTTTGTCCGATTGGAATGACGATCGCAGGATGGCCACTCAAGTTAAACGGCATTGTATAAGCTCCGTTGGCGACTGCATGGGGATAGGAGCGACCATCAATTTCCACGGCACTCCAGGCTGGACGGTGGGTAAAAGCTGGGGTGGCAGCAACGGGAGTCAGCCATACATCCCAGGCTTCCAAAGCTTGATCGATCTGAGCGATGAAGCGATCGTGCTCGGTTAGTGCGATAAAGTATCCCTTTAAGCTGGGCTTCAGCAGTTCGGGCAGCACAAGACTGAAATCTCCCAGGTTTCGCAGGGATTGATCGCCTTGCGTAGCCGTTCGAAAAATCTGCTTGATGCTGCGCTTGAAGTTATGGCGATCGACGGGCTGAGCATATCGATTGATGTAAGCGGCAATTCTGGTATACAGATTAAGAATTTTAGAGAGATCAAAATTACTCGGCATCCAATATTCAACTTGAGCACCAGTTTCCAAAAGCGTTTGAATTGCGTTCTGGATAGCAGTTCGAATATCAGCGGCAACTGGAACTTCTGGCCACTGATCGCTCCAAGCAATTTTGAGATGCGGGAATGATTTACCTGAAGGAATGTCCAACGGTACTGGCGGCACATCCGGACGACGGCAATCGGCTCCAGCAATCAACGAAAAACATAACCGCAGATCCTCGATCGATCGAGCAAAGCAGCCGACTGTCATCATTTGTCGCAAACAGTAGGGCATTCCCGGCACTTCTGGAATCATACCAGCGGTTGAAATGCGGCGATCGGTTGGCTTCAAACCATAAACACCACAAAAATGGGCCGGTTGACGAATTGAGCCAGCAATATCATTGCCAAGATCTAACGCTGAAAAACCTGCTGCCACTGCTGCTGCGCTGCCACCCGAACTTCCTCCCGCCGTATAGGCTAAATTCCAGGGATTATTTACTCTTGGAAAGAGGGAATTGGTGCTTTGATAATCTCCGGCCAACTCCGCCATGTTGGTCTTACCCAGAATGACCGCTCCTGCCGATCGCAATCTGGCGACAATGGTTGCATCCTGTTGCGGCACATACTCTTTGAGGGGAATATAGCCAGCGGTAGTCCGCAGTCCCGCCGTTTCAAAAATATCTTTGATCGTGACCGGAACGCCATGTAGTGCTCCCCAATGCTCTCCTCTCGCGATCGCTTCATCAGCCTGTTTGGCTTTGATCCGAGCATTCTCTGCATCTAATGTACAAATGGCATTCAGCATTGAGTTGTACTTGGCAATCTGATCCAGATGCGCCTCTAGCACCTCGGTTGCGGAAATTTGGCGATCGCGAATCATTTGGGCCAGTTGATAGGCTGGGGTAAAATTCAGATGACTCATTGGTGCTCATACAATTGTGTTTGAATAGCGATCGACCAAAATACTCAGCCGATCGCACTTCATTTAATGTACAAGCACAGCATACTGTACCCCAACCTGTCAGATCAGCCAGCAACTCTCTAGCTTTAGCGAACCAGAACAGACATGTATTTGCCTTCAAACGGGGCTGGAATGATCGGCGTGAACTTCACTCTATCCGTCGCAATCCGTTTCACATAAAATTCGTTGATCGTATGGAGTACCTGTTCTCGCGTGCCAATAATCCAGATTTGCGATTTATCCGTATGCGACTTGTCACCCAAAGGAGGCAGCAGTTCGTTGAACTCTGTAGACATGGTATTTTCCCTCATTGAGGTTGGGTTTGTAGAGAAGAAAAGCCCAAGGTATGACTATCCAGACATCGCTAAATTGCTGAAGATCGATTAAGATCGCAGCAATCTGGCTCTCTGCCGTGAGCAGGGGTCCGGATAGCTGGCTATGAGTGGTTCCAGTCACTTATAGTCAGCGCCATACCTTGAACAGATCTACTGGTTGTCTTGTTAATCGAAAAAAACAGTGTTGCTTAGCATAGAACAAAGTTCAGCGACACACAAGCGTATTCAAGCGTTTGTCAATACTTTGTGACAGTTTCCAATGGGGCGATCGGCCAGGGGAAGGAAATACAAATTGCCAGATCTAACTGTGATCGGCGTTGGAATACTTGCGCTGAAATGTACTGATAGACACATTGAAGCATCTCCGCGTCTAGATAAAGAATGTATGAAGCTATCTGCATAACGCTCGATGTGGGAGGTAATATCGAGACTATAATCTGTACGAGTTGTGAGATGGAGGATCTTAGACGGAACCCAAATCTAGCTAAAACCACTTTTAAGACATTTAGCCCGAATTAATTCTGCCTAAGATCCCTCATAGGGCATTTAGGCGGAATAGAAATTAGTCTAAGATCCCTTATCGGGCAATTGGCCCCGACAGAAATCTACCTATAGCCGCCAAAAATAGACCTGTACAAAGGGGTATGACTAAAATTTGATGTAGCTATTCTGCAAAAGCGAAGCCGTAGTGATTAATTTTTGACCAAAATTGTTGCCATCGTCCTTGACTGTAACTCAAGGTTCGCAAACTCAAAACAATCCCTGCTCCATGTTCTTTCCATTTCATACCAGAACCACACAGACGTGCTTTGACAATGATTTTACATCCCGCTTCGGTAACTCCTGAGCCAATGGGTAAATGAGCGGCAATCGCCTCGGCATAGTGCATCTGATGGTGGTGATTGCGAAAGTAAGTGATAGCATCTTGTAATCCCTTTTGCACTGATTGACTCACCCGCTTCGGCACGATAGTTTCCATTT
>LUGL01000016.1 GCA_002796835.1 Elainella saxicola E1
CACTCTCATAGTGGGTTTTCGCTCCACCCCCATGACGACGAGTGAGTGCGCTCAACCCGTCGGTGTTGAATCGTGCCACCAGTTGCCCGACTGCATCCCCTGAACGTCGTCCACTGGTTTGGGCTGCTGCAGTATAACTCTGTCCCTCAGCAACGGCTAGCAAAGCTTTCGCACGTGCCACACGGTCTGCGGACTCACTGGTGGCACGTACAATTCGTTCGAGTTCTCGACGTTCTTCGAGGCTCAGATCGCGGAGGGGATGTTTTTGATGGCGGGTCATAGTCAGAAACCAAGAGACTTTGTTTTATCATCACAGAGTTCCCCAAAAATGGCTATCTACATGCCAAATGACCCACTAGTTCTACTCAGTTCCAAAATGCAAATCATCTAGCTATGGCAGAAGAGAGGTTTGGACTACAGCAATGGACAATGATCAAGCTGATACTACAAAATCTTCTAGTGAATCCTGGTTAACGATCGATATACTACGTGAAACGGTTAGAGGCAAAGTTGAAAAAGAACTTCAAAGCAGTGTTTTTCAATCTCTACAAAGAATTACTACTGAATCGCTAATCATTTACTTGATTACAATAAACCTAGAACCTATTTTGCAGGCTTATCAGGAAAATCCTGTTGAAGTTGATGCTTTGGTTCAAACAGTTTGGGCTTCCAAGTATTCATTAGTAGAAGATAGTTTATTTAAAAAGCTAAACTTAAACCAATTGGCTTTGTCTCTTGAGAAGCTTATAGAGACAGATAGAATAGCCACAAAACTACTAGAAAACTTATTAATATTTTCCGAGGCTATTTCCACAGTTGAGGAGGTGTTTCATAGTAAAGAGTGGCTCTTATGGCAACTTCGTAGTGAGTTAAAAAAATGGCATAAGCAAGGAAAATTTCAACGAATTGAGATAACTATTCCCTCTCAACAATTTTCCCCTCCTACAATGCTGAGGGGGGATTTGCATGTTAGGGTTTCAGCTTCTAAACCAACAGTTGTTGCTGGACAAGAATTCTCAGTTTTCGTCGTAGTTAACAATCCCTTTGAAGTTCCAATCACACTCTATTCCGTAGAGACTCAAATTCCAGTAGAAATTGTTGACATAGTAGAAAAACAACGTCGTCGGTCAGCCTTGATTAAGGAATACAACTCTTTCAAATTAAAACGGCAAAAAAGCAGTTTTTTAAGCCGTATACTTCGTTTAGCTTTAAATGGATGGGAAATTGGTAGAAAGCTTGAAAATGAGCCAGATAATAGAATCGCTCAAGCAGTATCTACATCTGAAGTGAGTAGTTCGAAAAAAACTATTGACCTTAGTTTTCAAATTGAGTCAATGACGGTTGACAGATTTATAGGAGCACAGATAGAAAACTTCCAAACCCTTGACGTCAATATCGATAGCATTTCTCCTCAGCATCTAGATAGCATATTGTGGAGATTTGAAGCCTCAAAAAGGGGCGTGATTCCTATAGTTTTACAACCAGGCAATTCAGTTGTAAAGCAGTTTATCTTTAGAACTCGTTCTTGGCTATTTTTTACTCCGCTTACACATAAATTACAAATTCAAGTTCAATATGGCGTTGATGAGCGTGATCATCTGTATACTGTACCTTTCGATTTGACCATTCAAGCGGAAATCAAAGCAGTTATGACTGGTGCTGTTATAGGAAGTGGCATTGGAGGGATTGCTAGGCTTCTTAGCGACATCAAATCTAATTCAGGTGCAGTTTCAGCAAACGCAGGTTTTCTAAGTATTCTCCTAGCCATAATTCTCAGCGCTATTACAGTAGTTTCCTTTGCTAGGAAGAGCGGGGCTCAGCAAATTGTTTCTGTTGAGGATTTCTGGGGTGGATTATTTCTTGGTTTCTTGATTGGTTTTCTAGGTCAAGAATTTGCTCTGAATTTGATTACTCCAAATACTTCAGGAGAAGTTTCACCCACACCTTCTTCTTGATCACAAGGTGACTGTGTCTAACAACGCTGTTTCAGAGGACTACCGCAAGATTGACGAAGATGTAAAGGTTTATTGCAGCCGCTGAACAGCAACGTTAGGTAGCTTGAGCTACTGATCGGGTTCCGAGCCAACTTCCACCTATCTCTATCCTCTATCAAGAAGGAGCCTGTGAATCAGGTGACTGCGATCGCCAAACCAAGGATCTAAAATTTGATGATTAGGTTTAACTGCGGTGTCGCTCTAGTAACGTCTCTACTAAAGATTGTGCTGTTTTCAGTCGATTAGGATCATTCGACTGTGCAACCCAAGCTGCTAAATCATTGAGCGAACCATTAACCAGGTGAGCAAAACCCTCTGCATCGATTGTATTTAGCTCGCCCTCAGTGACTGCAATCTGAATAGACTCACGGAGCAAAGCAAAGCCATACTGATCCATTTCAGCCAAGTCATCTGCTGCCAAAACTGCTGGAGCTTCAACGAAAACTAAACGTCGCAGTTCCTCCTGGTGAGCGACTTCGAGAAATGCCTGACAGCCAATGATGAGTTGCTGCCAATTGGTGTCTAAGGGCTGAATTTTAGCCTGGATGTAGCCCGTGATCTCACCGTAGGCTTCAACGATGACCGCCTTAAACACGCCCAACTTATCGTTGAATTGGTGATACAAGGCTCCCCGCGTAATCCCTAATTCGCTGATGATTTCCTCGGTTCCCGTAGCGGCATACCCTTTTGTAGAAAACAAGTGACGGGCTCGATCCAGAATGGCGCGGCGAGTGCGACGAGTTTGTTCTGCTTTGGTCAACTTAGCAGGCATGATGAATCGCTCAATTTAACATTCAGACAGTATGTATCTTGACAAGAGGGATGCACTCTCGCTACTTTAAGATACATACAGATTGTATCTTTATGTGAGGGATTTCCTCAAAGGGGTTTTATGTTAGCCACCCTCAGCACTCGCAAAGCAACCATTGCTGATATTCCATTCCTCGCCCAAATTGAGTACGAAGCTTCTTTGCCGCCATTCGATCACTGTTTTTGGGAAGATCTGTTAGAGGGGACTGGAACGACTGCCTTGCAATTTATCGAGGCAGAACTGAGGACAGATGCTTCTAATTGGGGCAATGTTGAAGATTTCCTGATTCTGGAGGCTGAAGGTCAGCCCGTTGCTGCCGCAGCAGGTTATGTGCCCGATACAGAAGACTATTGCCCGTTGCGCCTGTCCCATTTAGAGGCGATCGCCCACGAGTTGAAGTGGTCCAGGGAAACCTTAAGCATCTTTCGTGATCGCTATCTGGCACTTTGGGGAGGCGATGTGCGCCCCTTTTTCCTCACACCTCAAGCAACCTGGATTATTGAAAATGTTGCCGTGTTACCAGAAGCGCGGGGGCGAGGCTTTGGTAAAGCGTTACTCAGAGCCTTAATCGAGGAGGGGCGATCACAGCAGCATAGCTTTGCTGGAATTATGGTGATCAACGGCAATGATATCGCTCGCCACACCTATGAGTCCATCGGGTTTAAGCCCTATCAAACCTTCCACGCCGATTACTTCTTAGAACAATTCAACATTCAGTTTCCAGGAGTGACCAAGTTTGGTCTGCGGCTCAATGAACAGGAGAAAAGCGATGTCTTTTAAGACCATTCTGGTCGCAGGAGCCAGTCGCGGCATTGGGCTTGCCGTTGCAGAACATTTGATAGACCAGTGCGATCGCCTATTAGCGGTGTCACGAACTGTGGCTCCGGTAGGTGAATGGGTACAGGCAGATTTGTCTGACCTGGCAGGAATCGAAACGGTGATCAACGCGATCGGGGATGATGCCTTAGATGCGTTGCTATATATGGGTGGGGTCTGGGAAACCCACGCATTTACCCCTCAGTATCGCTTTGAAACTTGTTCTGATGAAGACATTATTCGCGTGATTGCCGTCAATCTGGTCGCTCCCATTCGCTTGGTAAAAGCGTTACTGCCTGCCCTGCGGCGATCGGATAATCCCAAAATCATTTTTATGGGAGCGCTCTCAGGTCGAGATAACTTTCCAGGGCGGGAGGTTGCCAATAGTGCATCCAAGTTTGGACTGCGGGGAGTGGTGCATTCCTTACGGGAAGAATTGCGATCGCAGCAAATTGGCGTAACCGTGATTAACCCTGGCAATGTCGGCACACCCGAAGTTCTAGCAGATCTGGCAGCAGCCAATCTGACGGGCGGTGAAGCCATTCCTCTGAGCGATCTTTTTGCCATCGTTGACTGTATTCTCTCATTGTCACGAGCTACTTGTATTAAAGAGATTGATGTACCTGCAATGCTAGGTGAGGGAGCTTAATGGAGCTTAAATTGATGATACTGGCGATTAGTTGTGGCGATTATTGAACGAGTTGCTAGTTGCCCGCCACCTAACAACCGTGTTGTAGCGGGCGATACAAAACCTTGGTTGTGACGCAAAGGCTCCTTGCCACTGCTGAACACGAACGTTAGCCAGCAGACCTTCAAAGCTCAGTTCATCAGGAGTTATGGAGTAAAGTTCTATTGTTTTCAGTAGATTTCCTTCCCCAATCAACTGAACGGCTGACTCTACGTCGGTTTATCGATCTAGATCTGGATCTATTTCTTTCCTACCGTCAGGATCCTCAAGTAGCTCAATTCCAAAGTTGGTCAATCCCTTCCCACGATGAAGCTCGATCTTTTATCAGTGAAATGAACACAGCAGCAATCGGGATACCCGGTGAATGGTTTCAAATCGCGATTGCCCACAGACAGTCCAACTTGCTGCTCGGCGACATAGGAATGCAGCCTTATCTTGAAGATCCAGGAATGGTGGAAATTGGGTTTACTTTGAGTCGTGAATCGCAAGGGAAAGGATACGCTAAAGAAGCGGTTCAGGCTCTCATTGACTCACTGTTTGACCTTGGAAGGATTCACAAAATTGTCGGCATAACCGACAGGCGAAATGAGCCTTCTGCCCGCCTGCTGAGACGTTTGGGAATGAAGCTGGTTGCATCTGCCGAGGTGGAATTTAGAGGTGAATTGTGTGTTGAACAAACGTTTGAACTAGACAAAAAAGATTGGTTGTTTAGCCAAGCAGGCTAACCATTCTGGTGTAGCGGATTGCTTGCAATCGTTGGACTAGATATAAGTTGGACTAGATATAAAAAGGAGGAGCAACCGCTGACCAGAGCCGTTAGCTTGCTTTCAGCACAGTGCGATTGAGTGCGATCGCCATCACCTATGAAGCAATAGTTTAATGGCAGTGAGAGATCGGGCAATTACTGTTTGTTGAAGGTGTCAGTACATTTTGCAGAATAGTGCATCAAATAATGTATTTTATAACTACATACCTATAAGAATATTGATGAAGAATTTTTTATCTATATTGGTGTTCCTGGTTTGTTCAATTGTCGGAGTTTTCATCTCAGTAAAGATAGCTTATCCAATCGCTGAAGATGCTGATAAGAACTGGGGTGGACTCCTATTTTCCCCTGGAGATATGGTAATTCTTAAGGCCGCTTTTTTGGGTGGGTTTGGCGGTCTATTCGTTGGTTTCTTCGTTCGCAAATATTTTATTCGTATCTAACTTCTAGTATGGCTAAGTGCAAGGGAGACCGAAAATAATTGCCGTTTATCCCTGGAATTCGATCGACTCTCACCCTCAAAACCCCCATCCGTAATCTAGCGGCAGTCAACCCAGTTCATTTATCGTCTCATTCTAACGGTATTGGCTTTGTATCGTAGAAGAAGCGTTTGGCAGCATCGCTATAGAGGAGACGCACCGCTAGAAATCCTAGAAGCATTGCCGGTAAAATATCTAAGACAATCCTTTGCACCATCTCTGGATAGCTTGAGTAACCACAAGATCGGCTGATGTACGATAAGCCATCCTCTTTCCAACATTCATAGGAAGCGGGTAAGGATTGCCCCTGAGTGACAGAAGTATAAATGAGTTGGAGCAAGGGACTTTGGGCGATCGCCACTATCATGCTGCCAATTAGGAAACTCACTGCCAACCACTTGCTGTAGCGTTTTCTTTTCTGCAATCCCCAAAAAGTCAGTCCTAGCAGAACAAGAATCAAGCAGCCAGTCACAAAGGATGCAATTTTAGGAAAGGATGAACAGCTTTGGATTTGCCCAGATGTAAAACATTGAACCAATCCAGCAGGTAGCGCGATCGCCAAGTTCCCAAAGGTCAGCACCAAAAGAATTTGGGTAATCCATACACTAGGTGGACGATATATATGTTGATTCATCTTCCCAAAGAGGGTGATGGAGTCAGCAGCTTCAAGCATTTTGGGGGATTGAAGATCGCCAACTCCGCTGTTTCGCAACCTAGCTGAAATCCCGCAGCATTTTCTTAATTTCGAGATTATGCATTTCTTCCTGGCCAATCATCGATCGGGCAAATTCCTCCAAATAAATGCTGGCATCCGCTACAACTTCCAGCAGCTTTTTATAGAGGTCGAGGGCGCGTCTCTCATGATTCAAGCTTTCCTGCAAGATATCCTGGACAGAATGCCGATGGGTTTCCTCAATTGGGGCAATTCGCAGAGAAGGATGCCCTTCTAGACCGGTCAAAATTTCACCCACCTGTTGGGCATGCAGCAGCGACTCAGACGCTTGAGCCTTAAAGAAAGCGACGATTGGAATGCGATTCGGGCCGATCACCATCAGGGAATAGTGGGTATAGCGCACGACGCCCGCTAACTCAAATTCCATGATCGCATTAAGCAAATCTGTGGTTTGTTGAACATCTAGGTCTTTCATGGGTTTAGGGGATAAGAGCTTCCAGCCCTTTAGCTTATCACCCCCTTATTGCAAATGTTCGCAATAATCCCCTTTCTTAACCTTTCAACGCAGATCGATTGAATGCCGATCGATCGGCCCCTGCAATCGCCATGCGTTACTGCTTCACCAAGGTCCATTCCAGAATGTGAATGGGAGCTTGTTGGAGGGCTTCTACTAAAGCCTCACTACTTTCAAACTTCAGTTCAGAAAGATAGGTAGCCTCCACATTCACCGTAAAGGACTTTTCCTCAAATGGCCAGGGTTCAACAGTCAGTTTGCCATCCGGCAGTTCTCGGATGTCGTAGCGCTGGCCATCAATGCCGCTGGTAATCTCCAACGCGCGTCCAGCCTCAGGAACTTTGCGCTGCGCCAAAATCAGCGAAAACCGATCGCACCACCGCATAAACTGGTAAGCCCGTTCGGCTTCCTCTGGCGTAATTCCCAACGCTTTGCGGTACTCCTCCTGCAAGTCGAGCTGCTCATCCAAAAATTCATCCCAGTCTTTGGACTGGCCGCGTTGATGTTGATTCAAAAAGCAAATGTGTTTGGAAGTTAAAAATGTGACCCAACGACCTCGATAACGGGCGCTGGTCAATTGCTTCCTGAAAGGCTCGATCGAATCTCCATGCTGCAACGTAAAATCCAAGGGCGCACCTGCTTCTGTAATCGCGTTGCCTTCCCACTCGCGGGCTAAATCATCATGGTGAGAAATGGCAGCAATGGTTTCGTACAGGCGTTCTGGAGCGTTCGATCGTTGCCAATGTCCGGCGATCTGAGCTGCTAATAAGGCATGCGCCCGATGATAAATCACTTCCCAGCCATTTTCGACTAAATTGACGATCATTTCTGTTGTTCCTTCAGTTGATTGATTTGTATTTCCGGCAAAAAGGGCCTGGTTTCCCAAGCCCTGCAAGTTCAACGAATTCGAAATTAAGACGAGGCCAGGGTGCCTCCGACTGCTGCCGCAACTGCTGAAACCAATGCTGTTGCAAACAGCCACCAAGCGGCTACAGAAGCGGCCTGACGGGTTTCTTCGAGCTGACGTTGGGCCTGGGCTTTCACGGCTTCCAAACGACGTTGGGCTTCGAGCTGAATCTGCTCGGCTCGCTGTAACACGCTTGTTCTGGCTCCTTCGATCTGGTCCAGAATCCGGTTGACATCGGCCTCTGACACATCTTCACGGGAACTCAGCACCGCCACCAATGTATTGCGATCGAACTGACTCAAGCGGTGACGCAGGGCTTCAAAGCCTGCCTGCGGATCGTCGAGTAGCTGCCGCACATCCTGTCTGATGCCTTCGTAGTTCAACTCTGGTCGATTCAGTGAATTGAGGTAATCTCGAATGCGAGCCAGAATGTTATCGATCACAGATTGGATACGGGTTTGCACCTTATTAAGCTGATCCAACATTTGATCGCGCACGGCTTCAACTTGTGCCACAATCTGCTCTGCTTCTGCTTCAGACATATCTTGGCGTTGGGAGAGCAGGGCAATCAGCGTTGACCGATCCATGCGAGAGAGCCGATCGCCCAAATTCTGTAATCCCAGCCGAGGCGATTCCAGTAAGTAACGGAGGTCACGTTTAATCCCTTCTGGATTTAACTCTTCCTTATTCGTGTTACGCAGATATTGTTCCAAATTGTCTTGAAAATCAGTTACCGTTTGCTGCGTTCGCAAAGCCAGCCGTCGCGGAGCTTTCACCATTTGCTGAATGCTTCCCAGCACTTGATCGATCGTCCGATTCACTTGCGCTTCTGATAGATCACGGCGTTGACTCAACAATCGCACCAGCGTTTCGCGATCGATTCGAGATAGGCGGCGTCTCAATGCAACGGCTCCTTCTTTCGGATCATGCAAGAGCTGCTGCAAATCTCGCTGAATTCCGTCTGGGTCAAGTTCTTCTAAATTCGTGCGTCGTAAATAGTCCGCCAGGGTAGACAGCGTTTGATCATATTGATCTTTGGCGGCATGAGCCACTGTACTCGGCGCATGTGTGAAGTTATACCAATTGGATTCAATTTGATCGACAATTCGATTGGCTTCTGCCTCACTCAAATCTTGCCGCTGACTGAGTAAGCCTACCCAAGTTTCGCGATCGAACTGAGCAGCCCGATGCCGCAGCGCCGAGATTCCAGTAGACGGATCGTTGACCAATAGTTGGAAATCGCGTTGAATGCCTGCTGGATCCAGCTCTGCTTTGCCCGTATCCCGTAGATGAGCCGCCAATCTGGATTGAAAATCGCTATAGCGTTGCTTGGCCTGTTCTCCCAGCGATCGCGATTCAAACAAAACCTGGTTGCGGCTCCGTTCCAAAACATCCAGAATGGCATTGCGTTCAGACAAAGTCAGGTCTTGGCGCTGTTGTAAAATCTGCTCTAACCTGGAGCGATCGTAAGGCAAGAAACGTTGCTGCAAAGTCTCAAAATCTGCATCCTCGTCTTTTAGTAATGCCTCAAAGGCAGGCAACCGCTCCGGCGTAACGAGTTGCTCTTTAGGAGTCAAGGTTAGATAAATATCAATACGCTGCCGCAGATCAGCTGAAATTTCTCGTTCTTGTTCCGCTTCAACTGTTCGCAACACCTCTTGCCGCACTGCCTCCAGCTGATCGGCAATTTCCTGAATCCGCTCTTGGGTAAACACACCACGCGAGGCCAAAAGCTGAACAAATTGATTGCGATTGAGCTGTGACACAGACGCCCGAACTGCGTCAGCATCGGCACCCGGATCATAAAGCACATTGCGAAACTCACGGGCAACAGTTGCTTGATCCATTTGCCAGGAATAGGTTGTCAGCAGATAATGCTCCACATCGGCCTGAATCGGGTTATAGGCTGGCTCGCTGATCACTTTTGCGGTGACGGTCTGGGTCTGATCGGTCACTGTTGAAGAAACCGATTTGATTCGATCGATGATTTGCGACAGATTCAAATCCGATAGATCTGTACGACCCATCAACAGGCCGATCGCGGTTGTTAACCCCGATTGCAAGGTTTGTTGCATCCCGGATCCGCTAGCGTTGCCTGCATTTGCCGTTCTGGGTTCCCGTTGTTCCGCTAACAGGCGATCGAGCTTAGCATTCAATTCCTCCACTCTAAGCTGACCTGATTGAGTGTTACGCAGATATTCAACCAGTTCTCCTAGGTTATCTGAACGGCGACGCTTGCCCAACGTACTGGTCCAAACGGCCTCCAGGAGGTCCACTAGGCGATTGACTTCCTGCCGCGATAAATCGGTACGTTGGCTAACTAAATCTGCAAAAGTATTGCGATCGATCGATTTGAGATTACCGCTATCTGCCAGTTCCGCAATTTCTGGATCGTTCAGCAAATTTTCTAAATCTGCCTGCACCCGCTGTAAATCGAGACTGGGCAGCTTTAAATTTCCCAGATAGCTTTCAACAGAATTGCGCAGGCTACCTGGATCGATCGCTGACCCCAACTCATTGCGGACTGCTGAGACCACCGCTTCTGCGGTTGACACAACCTGCTGTTTAGCTGCCTGACCACCGATCGCAGCCGTTGCTGTTCCCCAAACAGCTTGAAATCCTGAAGTTGCGGCCTGTACCACTGAACCAACCAGCGATCCGACCGTGGTTGAACTGACCCACACCAGCAGCGAGAAATAAGCCGCCCAAATCACCAAACTGATGATGGCTCCAAGTCGCGGACTGGTTAACAAACTAAGCTGAACGGCTAGATAGCAAGCAAAGAACAAGGCGACAGTTACGGTGATCAGGGTCCACAACCCTACACCAAAGCTAATTTTGCGGATCGTGGTTCCAACGCCACTGCCCTCTTCGCGATCGCGATCGTTGTGGCTTGGCTTGGACAAATTGCCCAGGAGAGAAATCCCTGCCGCGACCGAAAAGTTAGTCAGCAAAAGCTGAATGGCAAAGGCTAGCAGAATTCCTGAAATTAATGCAATAAAAAATTGCGGTCCAGAGAACAGAACAGAAGCAGCCTCTGGTGTTTCGATTTGATTTGAATCAGGAATTTGAGCAAACCATGTTGTCCAAATTCCAAATTCAGGTCTTAATAATATGCTTAAATCCATATTCTCTCCTGTTTCTGAACCATTCAAGGGGCATCAAACAGCAGTCATCGATAATCGTCTCTTTACGAACTGCTCTGTCGTCTAAGATCCTTCTGTTTGGAGAGATTTCACATCTTTCTCTGGAGGGAAACCTGCCTTTTCATCGCAGTAATCTACATATTTATAGAGATTTAGTTCCTTCATCTGGCAGAGGTTAGAAGCAATACATTTGTCTAGCTTGCTGATTAGAACATTCATGGTAATCAGCAGAATCAAGCAAAGAGTCAAACAAGCATCAAGCAGACGTTAATGTTGGAGGATAAATCATGCTGGATTTGGAAAACCTGCCACAGGATGTGAAGGAATCGTTGCCCCAGGAAGCCCAAAAGCTTTACATTGCTGCCTACAACAGCTTTTTAGACAATTCCCACAATGAAGAAGCTGCTGCTCGGGTGGCATGGCAGACGATCGAACGTAACGAACATTACTGTCGAGGGGAAGATGGCAAATGGTATCGTCAGGATAGTGATGGACCAGAACACCGGGGCCCCTTAGGCTCTATGCCCGGTTCCTGATTAGATCTTGGCAAAACTTTTGGGGAGAACTTTTCGGGAGAACGAACATGCCTTATCGCCAATTAAGCGATTTGCCTGATTCAGTCCGATCGCATTTACCCAAACATGCCCAAGAGATCTTCCAGGCCGCTTTTAATAGCGCTGAGCAGGAATATGCTGAAGAGGAGCGGGCCTTCCGAGTTGCCTAGAGTGCCGTCAAACATCAGTATGAAAAAGGTGAAGATGGCAATTGGCATGCCAAGGCTGAATTCTGATCGGCGATCGGCTCTTAACGGATCAGCTGCAAGATTTGAGGTCGCGTAAAATCGATCAGCGCCTTTTGTTCAGGCCAGTATATATAGGGAAGTTGGTTGAGCAAAAACCAGGCCATCTCATTTCCGGGCTCTAACCTTGCTATATTGGCCTGAATTTGATGCGTTCGAAAGAGGAAATAGTACACTTTCTTCCAGCGCCGCTTGGAATAGCTGAGCCGTTCCCTGGAACCCAAATCCAGCAGTAATTTCAGTTCAGTCAACCCTGCCTCTTCCGCAATTTCTCGATGGGCTGCCTGCTCGATCGATTCTCCCGGCTCCAACCGTCCTTTCGGCAACACATATCCGGGTGCGCCTTTTTCTCGAATTAGGGCTACATAATGGTCTGATCCTTGCGTTCTGACCACGATTCCGCCTGCCGAGACTTCTTCTTCAACATTGGGGGGACGATGATACCAACTGTCATCGATCGGGGGAAACTCCATCCTGAACCCTACTCCTGCCACTGAACCACGCTATTCTGAGAAAAGTAGAATTGTTGTGCTACCTTGCTCAGAACCATTCACACTCTATGCTAGAACTGCACTGTCATACAACCTATTCGGATGGAACGCTGACCCCTCAGCAGTTGGTTAGCGCAGCGGTTGAGGCAGGTGTGAAAATCCTGGCCATTACCGATCATGACTCAATGGCGGGTTGGGACGAAGCCATTACAGCGGCACAAACCCATGCCTTAGAGATTGTGCCCGGTCTGGAACTAAGTACGGTCTATCGGGAGCGATCGATGCATATTCTGGGCTTTTATCCCGATCGCAGCCGACTGGAAGCGCCACTACAGGAACGTCTGGCCGGACGACACCGCCGCGCTCAACAAATGCTGGAAAAACTGGCGGCTTTAGGATATCCGATCGAACTGGTCACCGATAGCGAGATGGCTCCCGGACGACCTCATATTGCAGCGGCATTAGTGCAGGCAGGCTATGTTCAATCCTCACAAGAAGCGTTCGATCGCTGGCTGGGAGAGGGCAAATCTGCCTATGTTGCCTATGAAAAGTTTTCGGCCATGGAAGGCATTCAGCTTTTACGGCGATGTGCTGCGGTGCCAGTGTGGGCACATCCTTACTTATTTCGGGGGGGAACGGTTGAAACGGTGCTGCCCGAACTGATGGCTGCCGGACTAATGGGGCTTGAGGTTTATCATCCTAGCCATTCCCCTAGCCAGGTTCGTAAGCTAGAGGAACTCTGTGAAGAACATCGTTTAATCGCGACAGGTGGCAGTGACTATCATGGTCCAATTCAGGGTTCTGCCAAAGAGGTCGATCGTCATGGCGGACTGAATCACCTGCATTTATCCGACAAGCTATTACCTCCTTTAAAACAAGCCGCGCAGCAGCTTTTGTCAGAATCTGGTTTAACGGTAGTCCAGTAAGCGGGATTTCGATCGCTTGCTTTTAAGCGGAATTCTGACGCTAGACAGACGCTGTTTCAATTGGAGAAGCGTTACAAGAGAAACAGGAAAGCATCAGGCTGGCTGATTCAGGAGGGAGGCTGTCATGAACGAACTACGATTGTGGTTAGGGCTGTTGACTACATTGATTCTGTTCTGGGCTTTAGTGAACTGGCTAGTATAGTCCGATCGAAATTTCAAGCACTCTAATATAGGCAAGGACTGGCAAAACGTTGGTCTGATGACTCGATCAAGTTATGTCAAAACCAACAATTTCAAATATCGATCGTTAGTCTACGATTAGCCCAGAAATTTCTTGAGTATTCACCTCATTCATATTGAAGCTGGACTCAGAGGCTGATTCTTCTAAGACCCGTTGAAGGCGATCGAGGCTGGCTTGCAAATCTTCGCGTAGATGGGATAAGGACACGAGTTTTTCATCGGTTTCTTGCAATCTCTGCTGCAAGATTTCGATTAGCGCCTGCAAGTGACACCGATTAGAAAGTTCCTCAAAGTAAAGAGGCAGCATGTGTGCAATTTCCTCAAGGCTAAAACCCAATGCCTTTAAATCATTAATTTTTTGCAAGCGAGTCAGCGCGACTTGCGTGTAATATCGAAACCCGCTTCCCTGCCGCTCACTAGGACCCAGTAATCCCAAACTTTCGTAATACCGCACGGTTCGAGGAGTCACTCCTGCTAAATCTGCTAACTGTCCAATTCGCATTTTTTCGCTCACGCCGTATCACCTTTCAACTCTAACGTTAACGTCAAGTAATTACCCGATTAGTGACATTTAAATCTATTGTTGCGATCGCGATTGATTTTGAATAGCTTTGATTTCTTATCAAATTAATATGTGTGTTTTAATCCCTGAATCTTTCTATTCTTATCCCAGATAAGCTCTATAGACCTTGCAAAAGCTGGGCATGTAGGAATTGTGGGATGTGGGTGATTAACCATAGAAAATCAGTAATGACATTACCTCAATCTTCTTGATACCTACCTGGAAAACCCCAGGTCTTGATCCATAGAACTTTTACTCTATTAACGAGTGAGTTGGTTCTATGCAGTTTTTGGGCAAACCCAGAAATAATGGCTGTAATCCAGTCAGGAAAAGGCTTTTAATAAAACATGGCAATTTAACCGCATGCTTCTGTTTTGGCAAGAACCATAGAGATTTACTATTTTCTTATCGATTTTATTTGGATTTTTTCTATAATTTTATCGATCCCCTACTAGACGGAGGGGGATCAGAGACAGTAATCTTTGTTCATCAACGTAATTTGCACAACAAATTGTTCCTGGAAAGAGATCGGCAATATTATCGTCTATTTTCGGCGAAGTAGTATTGTACGAACGGCTTTCTTCTAGATCGGAATTATAGAGAAACTTGTCAACTCTGAAGATCGCGAGGTCAGGCCAAACTTATTCTTTCCGGGTGCGAATCGAATCTGAAAAGCGAGGCTCTCATCAAAATAGTTTGAAAAGAGTCTGTTAGCATTCCTGTTCTCGATCGCTTTTCAATTCCAAATCATTTTCTAGTCGCAATTGTTGTATGGCTTTTAGCCTCAATTTCTGCTGGCTAGAAACTGGTGGCCCTAAATTTTCCAAAACACAAGCTGTTGTCAGTAAAGCAGGCGTTCTTCTCTCGCTGCTCAGGAGTCTCAACGTTTAGGAGGTACCAATGACCGATTTTTCTCAGTTCACACGGCGTCGATTTATCGCAACGGCTGGCGCAACGGCTGCGACTAGCATCCTTTTGAAAGGCTGTTTGGGGAATCCTCCCAGCGACAGTGCTACTGCAACACAACCCAGTCCTGCTGCCTCATCGGTCAATGTCAACAGCAATGAAGCCCCCGAAATTACCACGGTGAAATTGGGCTATATTCCGATCGTCGAAGCAGCTCCCATCATCGTGGCTCAGCAAAAGGGATTCTTCGCCAAATATGGCATGACGGGTGTAGAGGTCTCGAAGCAGTCCAACTGGGCTTCCGCACGGGACAACATCGTGAATGGTTCAGCAGCAGGTGGTATTGATGGGGGGCAATGGCAAATGCCGATGCCTCATCTGATTACTGAAGGGTTAATTACCAATGGCCGCAAAACTCCGATGTATGTTCTGGCTCAATTAGTCACGAACGGCAATGGCATTGCAATTTCGGGTAAGAATGTTGGCAAAGGCATTGGCTTGAAGATTTCAGATCCGGACTACATCAAAGGATTCCAGAAAACCGAGGGTCGGAAATTCAAAGCAGCCTACACCTTCCCGAATGCTAACCAGGATTTCTGGATTCGTTACTGGCTAGCGGCTAGCGGCATTGATCCAGATAATGACATTGACTTGTTGGCTGTTCCGCCTGCCGAAACGGTGCAGGGTATGAAAACGGGTACGATGGATGCGTTCAGTACCGGTGACCCTTGGCCCTACCGGATCGTTGCGGATGACATTGGCTTCATGGCTGCCTTGACGGAGCAAATTTGGCAGTTCCATCCTGAAGAATATTTGGCCATGCGGGCTGACTGGGTTGACAAGTATCCCAAAGCTACAAAGGCAATTTTGAAAGGGATTATGGAAGCTCAGCAGTGGTGTGACGATCCGGCCAATCGCAAGGAGCTGGTGACGATGCTGTCTGGACGGAACTTCTTCAACTTGCCTGAAGCTGTGCTGACCCCACCCTTTGAAGGACGCTATAAGCTGGGCGACGGCAAGCCAGATATCGATAATTTCAAATCGGGGCCGCTGTACTGGAAAGATGGCGTTGGCAGTGTCTCTTATCCTTACAAGAGTCATGATCTGTGGTTCTTGACGGAGACGATGCGCTGGAATTTCCACAATGGCGCAATTAAAGATTTTGATATGGCGAAGAAGTTGATCGATCAAGTCAATCGCGAGGATCTGTGGAAAGAGGCGGCCAAGGACGCAGGAATTGCCGCAGCCGATATTCCGACTTCGACTTCGCGTGGCGTTGAAACCTTCTTCGACAAGGTGAAGTTTGATCCAGAAAACCCAGAGGCTTATCTCGCCAGCCTCAAGATCAAAAAAGCTTAGTCTTCAGTTGATCTGCTCTGTGAAAATGGGCAGTCCTGAAACTTAGAACCTCGAAGCTAACCCGGTTTGAACATCATTGCGGTTGCAGTGAAACGGTTGAAGCGGGTTTCCTTCGGAACCTTTAGGCGGATGGGGCACGTAGCAGCGCACCCCACCCAGGTCGGCTCAGTGCGTATCGACCCTAGCAAATGGTACAGAGGGCGATCGCAAACCGATACCGAATAAGTCAATTCTTGCACTTCTTGTACTTTATTACTTCATTCAGGATAGCTATGGTTGCAAATGCAGGAACCCGGACCTCCGGGACAAATTTTTCGGAGTCGCTGCGATCGTTTTGGAAAAAGAATGGTGAGAATATTGTTCTCCCTATTATTGGGATTCTGGGATTTCTCGTCATCTGGCAGTTCGCATCCATGGCTCAGCTCACCAAACTGCCGCCTCCCACTTCACTGTGGACCGATAAGCAAACTCAAGAGCTGTTGCTCTATCCCTTTATGGATCGGGGTGGCTTAGATAAGGGTCTGTTCTGGCAAACCTGGGAAAGTTTGAAACGGGTGGCGCTAGGCTATACTGCCGCTGCGATCGTCGGCATTGGACTGGGTATTCTCGTGGGTACCCAACCGAAGGTAAATAAAGCGCTGGATCCACTGTTCCAGTTCTTGCGAATGATCGCCCCTCTGGCCTGGGTTCCCATCACCTTGATTGCGCTGCCGAACGTCCAAACTGCTGCAATCTTCGTGATTTTCATTACCTCCGTTTGGCCGATTCTGATCAACACCACGGTGGGTGTGCAGCAAATTCCTCAGGACTACAAAAACGTGGCTCGCGTGCTGCAAATTTCTCCGACCAAATACTTCTTCAAGATTCTGATTCCTTCAGCCTTGCCCTACATCTTCACTGGATTGCGAATTGCGATCGGTCTAGCTTGGTTGGCAATTATTGCGGCAGAAATTGTGATGTCTGGTGTAGTTGGGATTGGCTTCTTCATCTGGAGCGCCTATCAAAACAACTATGTAAGTGAAGTGCTGCTGGCGGTTGTGTATATCGGTGCGGTGGGTCTGTTGCTCGATCGGTTCATGGCCTTCCTGCAACACAAGATTCTGCCAACGGACTCTCGTAGCTAGAACCCGCACTGACATTAGAGGATGAAAGATCATGACAGCATTCGTATCAGTTGATCAGGTTGATAAAGTATTTCCACTGGGTGGTGGCAATGAATATGTGGCGCTGAAAGGCATCGATCTCAGCATCAAAAAAGGGGAATTTATTTCCCTGATCGGCCACTCTGGCTGCGGCAAGTCTACTTTACTCAATATGATCGCAGGTCTGGATTTGCCCACCGATGGTGTTGTATTGCTGGATGGGGAAAGCGTCAAGCGGCCCGGTCCCGACAAGATGGTGGTGTTTCAAAACTACTCTTTGCTGCCCTGGATGACCGTGCGGGAAAATATTACCTTGGCCGTCGATGAGGTGATGCGCGATATCCCTAAGGCTGAACGGGACCAAATTGTGCAGCAGCATATCGATATGGTGGGTCTGCAACCCCATGCCGATAAACAGCCTGCCATGCTCTCTGGGGGACAGAAACAGCGGGTAGCGATCGCTCGTGCTCTGGCAATTCGGCCTAAGCTGCTGCTGCTGGATGAACCGTTTGGCGCATTGGATGCCTTAACGCGCGGTAACCTGCAAGAGCAGTTGATGAGAATCTGCGAAGAGAATCATGTGACTGCGGTGATGGTGACGCATGATGTCGATGAGGCGGTGTTGCTGAGCGATCGCATCGTCATGTTGACCAACGGACCCGGTTCCAACATTGGTGGCATTCTGGAAGTCGATATTCCGCGTCCCCGCAAGCGCATGGAAGTGGTGAAGCATCCCAGCTATTACAGTTTGCGGAGTGAAATCATCTATTTCCTGAATCAGCAGAAGCGAGTCAAGAAGATCAAAGCCCGCAAGGTTTCGGTGATTGCGCGGCATGGTTTGGAAAAAGTGAATCTGGACATTGGCTATGTGCCGCTGACGGCCTGCGCTCCGGTGGCGATCGCCAAAGAGAAAGGCTTCTTCCAGAAACATGGTCTGGATGAAGTGACGCTGGTGCGGGAAACGA
Organism: Elainella saxicola E1; assembly: GCA_002796835.1. Taxonomy (GTDB): domain Bacteria; phylum Cyanobacteriota; class Cyanobacteriia; order Elainellales; family Elainellaceae; genus Elainella; species Elainella saxicola. The sequence goes on from LUGL01000016.1 coordinate 18,185, forward strand.
GCTGGCGCGGCATTGTCGATGGTCTGGTGGGCGGCTATCTGGATGCGGCGCAAATGCCTTCTGGGATGCCGGTCTGGTTGAGCACAGGTGGACACCAGGAAAAACCAATTCCCGTGGTGAGCAGCTTGACCATGACCCGGAATGGAAATGCCATCACGCTCGATCGCAAGTTTTATGAGCAGAATATTCGCACGGCTGCTGACTTCAAGCGGTATCTGCGCGAAACGCCCAATCAACGGCATACCCTGGGTATGGTCCATCCTTCTTCGATGCATAACATCCTGTTGCGCTACTGGTTGGCCGCAGGTGGTATCGATCCCGATCATGATGTGCAGCTCAAGACGATTCCTCCGGCTCAAATGGTGGCTGACCTGAAAGCTGGAACGATCGATGGATTTTGTGTGGGTGAACCCTGGAATGTGCGGGCTGCCATGGAGGAAATTGGCTTTACCGTAGCGACTGACCTCGACATCTGGGTGGGACACCCCGGCAAGGTGCTGGGCGTGCGGGAAGATTGGGCGAATGCTTATCCCAATACTCACATTGCGTTAGTCAAAGCGTTACTGGAGGCTTGTCACTTCTGCAATGATCCCAATAATGCAGCTGAGATTCGGCAAATCTTGGCAGGCCCAAATTATGTCAGCACCAGTCCAGACTATATTCACCTCACCGATCCGATCGATTTTCGACGCGATCCAGAGCATCCGTTGAGTGGCTATGCCCATCACCAGTTCTTTGGCCAGGGTGTTAACCGTCCCAGTCGGACTGAAACGCTGTGGACCATGACCCAATTGGCTCGCTGGGGAGATACTCCTTTACCGCGCAACTGGATGGAAATTATTGAACGGGTTTGTCGAGTCAGCGTGTTCAGCATTGCGGCACGAGAATTGGGCTTCCTGGATATTTCCACCTTTAGCCGTGGGCCGATTCAGTTGTTTGATGGCACGGTCTTCAAGTCTGATACAGACCCGATCGACTATCTCAACAGTCAGGCCATTAAGCGGGATTTCAGCGTCGCCGAAGTGGTTTTGGATGCCCGTCCTACCCCTCGCGTTGCTTAGTTCAGATCTGTAGGAGTGGTATTCACTCCGGTGAGTCTCCTACAGGTCTACTAACTTCTCAGTTAATTGCATGGATCCATATCTCAATCATTCTGGCAAGATGGAAAACATGGCATCACTTAACTCTGCAAATTCGGCCCTGCATTTTGAAACTGAACCGAATTACGGAAATAGAATATCCACGAATGGAACGTTAGGAATGACGCAAACAGTACAGCCCGATATACAAAAAACTCGCAAGATTAGTGAACCAGGTCCAACCTCAGTAGATCCCAATGGTTTCTTAGTGGTTGATAATGTCACTAAGGTTTATCCAACCGCGAAAGGTCCATTTGTCGTACTTGATGGAATTAACCTGACCATTAACGAAGGAGAATTTATTTGCTTGATCGGCCATTCCGGCTGCGGCAAGACTACGCTTCTCAACATGGTTTCTGGCTTCAATACCCCATCTACTGGGCAAGTGCGGCTGCAAGGTCAACCTATCACCAAACCTGGTCCCGATCGCATGGTGGTGTTCCAAAACTATGCGCTGCTACCCTGGATGACCGTTACTGATAATGTATACCTGGCTGTTGATTCGGTGTATCCTGACAAGCCTGAAGTCGAAAAACGGGAGATTGTGCGGGAACATTTGGCGATGGTTGGTTTAACCGAAGCCGCAGATAAGAAAATCACCCAAATTTCAGGTGGGATGAAACAGCGGGTGTCGATCGCTCGTGCCTTGTCAATTCGCCCGAAGTTGCTGATTCTCGATGAACCGTTCGGGGCATTGGATGCGATCACCAAAGAGGAACTGCAAGAAGAGCTGCTGAAAATTTGGAGTGATCATCGCTGCACAGTTTTGATGATTACCCACGATATTGATGAGGCTCTGTTCCTGGCCGATCGACTCGTGATGATGACCAATGGTCCTAGCGCCAAAATTGGTGAAGTGATGACGATTCACTTTCCGCGTCCGCGCGATCGAGCTCGCATTATGGAAGATCCAGAATATTACGATCTGCGCAACTACGCTCTGGATTTTCTCTACAACCGCTTTGCCCACGACGACGACGAATAAGTTGGATCGAGACACAATTGCCTTGGTTAAGGGTGGGTATTCCCCACCTTTTTTCTTGCTGTCTTTTGAGCCAAAATTGGTATAGAGCAAACTATAGAGTGAAACTTAAAAACTCAAATAGGATGGAAAAAGCAACGTTTGGTGCAGGCTGTTTCTGGGGCGTTGAAGATAAATTTTGCGCAGTTCAGGGCGTGATTGCAACTTCAGTTGGATACATGGGCGGACATTTTGAAAATCCCAGCTACCTCGATGTGCTCTCTCGCATCACCGGTCACGCCGAAGTTGCACAAATTGAGTACGACCCAAGTGTCGTATCCTATAACGCTCTCCTGACTATTTTCTGGGATATCCATGATCCGACCAGCCTGAATCGCCAGGGACCCGATCGCGGAGAACAATATCGATCGGTAATTTTTTATCACACCCCGGAGCAGCGGCTTGCCGCAGAACAATCTAAACAGACACTGCAACGATCTGGTCGGTATGACAAACCAATTGTCACCCAAATTCAACCTGCTTCCGCTTACTGGTTGGCAACTGAAGACCATCAGCAATATTTGGCCAAGAGACGCCTTGCCAAAGCAGCATCGAATACAGCATCAAATTAAGGGCTGCCAATCCTGATTCGATCGGCAACCCTTTGCTCTGAAAATCCAGCAGGTTTAACCCACCACCATCACTTCACCCTTTAACATGCGCTGAGCTGCATCCAGCAACATTTCTTCCAGATAGGGTTTAGTGAAGTACCCTTTTGCACCCAATTGAACCGCCATTTGACGGTGACGATCGGCCCCACGAGAAGTCAACATCGCGATCGGCAGGTGGCTGAGATGGGGGTCTTTTTGGATGCGGGACAGCAGTTCTAAACCATCCATTCTCGGCATTTCAATATCGCAGAATACCAGGTCGCAAGGTAAGCCCGATCGCAGTTTCTCCCAGGCTTCCTGACCATCCCGCGCTTGCTCAACCCGATAGCCAACTTTGCTGAAGGTCATCGACAACAGTTCACGCACCGTAATCGAGTCATCCACAATTAGCACCGTCGGTTCGCTGGCAACCACGGGTTCGGGTGGCAGTTGTTCACCCTTATCCCACAGCAGTGAACCTGGTTCTCGGCGAATGCGACCCTGCCACAGATCGATCAGTTCCAACACGTCGGCGATCGGCATAATTCGCCCATCCCCTAATACGGTGGCCCCTGCTACGCCAATTGGTTTCGGCACGGGTCCTTCTAGCTGCTTGATTACAATTTCCTGTTCGCCCAACACCTGATCGACTTGCAGAGCCAAGAAATTGCCAGCACTTCGCAGCACCACGATCGAAATAATGTCTTCTTCCTGGTTGCCACCGTAAACACTGCCTCGGCCTAAGACCCGGTTGTAGCGTAACAATTCTGCCAGAGGTTGGAATGGCAGCAAAATGTCGCGCCATTGAATACATTGCCGTCCTTGTTCATCGGTCTGGATCCGCTCTTTGGGCACGTCCAGCATGTCTTCAACCCCATCCATTGGGAAGGCGATCCGAGCTCGGTTGCTGATGCAGCAGAGTGCTTTCGAAATACTTAGTGTCAGCGGTAGCCGGATAGTAAATGTTGTGCCCTTGCCAATTACAGAGTCAATGTTGATTGTGCCGCGAATCTCATTCAAGTTATTCCGCACCACATCCAAACCCACGCCGCGACCGCGTAAGTCATCAGCCTGATCGACCGTACTAAAACCATGATGGAAAAGCAGATCGTAAGTATCCAACCGCGACATTTCACGCGCTTGCGTTGCGGTGATCACTCCTTTAGCTAAAGCTTTAGCCCTAACCGTTTCTGGATTGATGCCTGCCCCATCATCGCTGACCGAAATCACGGTTTGGTTCCCTTGGTGGAAGGTGCGAATCGTAATGCGGCCCGTGGGTGACTTGCCTGAGGCAATCCGCTGTTCGGGCGTCTCAATGCCGTGGGCGATCGCATTATTAACCAAATGGGTCATGGGGTCATACAACAACTCCACGATCATCTTGTCGATCAGGGTGTCGCGGCCTTCGATCACCAGTTCAGCTTGCTTACCATATTTCAACGAGTTATCTCGCACCCCACGCGGTAGACGATCGGCAGTTTGAGAGAACGGTACCATTCGAGAGCGGGTCAGCCCCTCTTGCAGTTGCGTAGTAATCTGCCGGAAGTTGCGCGTCACCTGATCTGTTTCTTCCACCACGAAGTCAATGTCAGACGCAGACTCTCGCACTCGCACAATCAGCTCGATCATCTCTTGCGAGAGAGTATGGAAGCCAGTAAACCGATCCATTTCCAGGGCGTCAAAACTTGCACCTGTGGCATGGTTGGTCTGTCCGGACGGGCTAAAGCCACTAATTGGCGTAAAAACTGGCTGACCTCGGCGGCTAGAAAGCAAAGAACTTTCCAATAAAGACCGTTCATATAGATCGCGCATTCGCTGACCCACATCGCTCAGTTGTTGCACCTGATAGAGCAAATTATCAAGGAATTGCCGTAACCGTTCTTCTGCCTGCTCCAAGCTGTTGCGGTTCACCACCATTTCCCCAACCAGGTTGTTGAGGTTATCCAGATGTTTGACCGAAACCCGCATGGTTTGTTCGCTGAGGCCACTGCGACGATTGGGACGGCGATTTGCGGCAGCGGGAGATTTGCGTGCCGGAGAAGATCCCATTCCTAGCGTTTGATCGGCATCCTGAAGTAAGGCTTCCAGATCGCTAAACTCATCTTCCACTTCGGCTTTAGCGCTAGCTGGGACAGGAGGAGCCAGGGTGACTTCGGGTGGCAGTGCAACAGGCGGTGTGTCCTCTAATAAAGCATCCAAATCAGCAAAGTCATCGGTTTCAGCAGCAATTTCTTCCGGTGGATCTTCATGGATGGCGGTTACCGGAAAACTATCTTCTGCGAGGACAGCCTCTAAATCATCGAACGCAACTGGCTCAGCTGCATCCTGCTCAGATAACAGCGCATCCAAATCATCCATTTCGCTAGATTCATGGGTGAGCAGCGCATCCCAATCCTCTAAATCGCTATTCGACAGCCCTGTATCAGCAGCGATCGATAAATCCGGAGATTCCAGATCCAGAAATCCATCCAGATCTTCTAATTCCGGTTCCAGGACGATCGGTTCTGCCAATTCTGTGGGTTCAATCTCGACTGCTTCTGGTTCGAGGTCAGCTAATCCGAAGTCTAGTTCTGAGAGCGCTTCATTATCGCGATCGGCTGATTCACTCAGCAGAAAATCAGCATCATTCAATTCACCTGAGGCATCTGCGAAATCAAAATCATCGATCGAGTCATTGGCAGTCGCATTTGCTGCAAAGAATGCAGAACCGGCAGCTAAACCTAAACCGGCGATGCCCAACCCAGCAAGATCGTTCGATTCATCTGCGCTAGGCAGGGATGATTCTGCATCATCACCTGAGTCATCACCAAAGTCATCAAAGCTCAACTCATTGAGATCGAATGTGGGTTCGGTTTCTGCCAATTCGGTGTCAAACAACGAATCTGCCGTAAATTCTGTAGAGGTTGCTTGATCGAAGTCCAAATCATTCAGCTCTAAAGATGCCTCATCTGCTCCAGCAGCAGCATCCGAGAAGAGATCTAGATCAGAACCACCAGTTTCCCCTTCCAAGAAGAGATCTAGACCAGAATCACTAGCTTCCCCTTCCGAGAAGAGATCTAGATCAGAGCCGCTAGTTTCCCCTTCTGAGAAAAGTTCTAAATCAAAATCACTAGTTTCCTTATCAAAGAGCAGCTCAGCCGCTGGACTTTCCTCTGGCTCTGCACCCAGCTCCAGATCAAAATCAGAGGTGAACTGATCTGCTGCTACGGCATCTGATTCTGAGCCCAAGTCGAGCTCAAACTCTTCTGTCAAATCACTGGGCTCATTTCCAAAGCCCAGGCCAAAACCATCTGTCAGACTGTTGGCGTCATCAGCGTTTAAGTCCAGGCCAAAACTATCTGTTGCATCATTGGAAGTTTCAGTACCCAGCTCCAGATCAAAATCATTATCAAAACTACTTGGCGCTTCAGCACCCAAATTCAGATCAATGCTGTCTGTTGGCTGAGCCGCATTCAGGGATTCGACATCATCCGCACCAAAATCTAGATCAAAGCTATTGGCTAGGCTGTCTGAATCCGCAACTCCCAAATCCAGATCAAAACTATTGGTTAGGCTATCTGGATCCGCAGCTCCCAAATCCAGATCAAAATCATCAGCTGCAACTTCAGCTTCAGTGCTTGCCTCGAAGTCAAAACTATCTGTCAGGCTACTTAGGTTCAGGTCATCTGCATGATTAGCATTGGGATCTAAGTCAAAGCTTGAAGCTAAGCTATCTGCCTCACCAGTCCCAAAATCCAGTTCAAAGTTATCGGTTGTCCCTTCTGCTTCAGAACTTAAATCCAGCCCAAAGTTATCGGTTGTCCCTTCTGCTTCAGCCCCGAAATCCAGCTCAAAGCCGTCTGTCAGGTTCGCTAAATCTAGATCGTTCGCAGCATTAGAAATGTCCGGCTCGCCCTCAAACAAATCTAGGCTCGTTTCAGTTGGCTCTAAATCAAAGTCTGCCAATTCTGCCTCTGCTGCCCCTTCTGTTTCAAGCTCTGTTTCAAGCTCTGTTTCGAGCAACACTGGATCAACTGTCTCATCCAGCCCAATGTCATCAAAATTAAGACTTGGCTCGGTTGCATTTTCATCCGACTCGTCGGAAGTAAACCAGTTGAAACCATCTCCTGAGCGATCGCTATCGATGCTTAAATCGGCGAGGTCATCCGAAAGCTCAAACTCTGCTAAATCGATCGACTCAGCAGGGATCGCATCTGCATCTGCAGCTAAATCCAGGCCAAATGCGTTGTCTAGGCCAACCGACTCAAAGGCAATATCTTCTTCTACAGCCATGTTTTGGGCAGCGGGTTCTTCGTTATCGGCGAACCAGTTGAGATCCAAATCTGAGGGCAGGGGAGCGTTGCTTAGCTCATGATTTGGCTCGATCGCAGCAGACCAGGCGTCCATTCCCAGCTCATCTGACAAATCAAGGTTCAGAGTTTCGGAAGCATCAGCTGCTTCTGTCAAACCAGGGATGTTGAAATCAGCAGACTCGCTACTATCGGTCAAAGCCTCGAAGCCCAAGTCATCCGATCCAATTTCGGGATCCTCTAGATGGAATGCCACCAACTCAGAGCTGTCTAAAAGCTCCTCATCACCAAGGTCAGTGACATCCAGGGCAAAGTCTGCCAGATTCAGTTCATCTGTTTGATTCAATGCAGCTTCAGGCTGAACAAACGGATTGTCATCCTGCCAATTCAGGTCAGCGACAGAGTCCGTAGTCGATGAATCAAACGAGAATAGGTCGGCTATCTCACTAGCGGGTTGACCCCATTCCGCTGCTTCGCTGGCTAAGCTGTTGAATTCTTCTGTATCAGCATCAGACCAAGGATCAGAGAGTGGTTGCGGCACAAAGGAATCAGATGTCGCTTCTTCCTCTGGTTGCTCTAATTCTTCTGATGCCGCTAGTTCTGGAATGTCGATCGCATTAGAGGAATCTAGAAATGTATTATCTGGATCCGTTGCAAACCCTAAATCATCGAAGGAATTTTCTGAAAAGTTGAGATTGGCTTCCTGATCGCCATTGTCAGGATTCAAATCATCAAGATTCAGCTCGCCAAAATTGAGATCGCCACCTAACTCAGAGTCAGCAAAGTTCAGGTCAGAAGGTTCAGCAGTGGTTTCCGAAGTTTCTGAGCCAAATAGATCGAGATCATTGGCTAGATCGATCGTTGGAGATCCTTCAGCCTCTAGATTCAGTTCAGGCATGTCTAACGCATTAGAGCCACCGAGTTCTGAATCTAAATCAAATTCAGGCAACGCTGCCGCATTGAGATCGCCACTTAAATCCAGATCTGAGAAGTCCAGGTCAGAGGGTTCAGCGGCAGTTTCTGAGCCAAATAGGTCGAAATCATTGGCCAGATCGATCGCTGGGGATTCCTCGTTTTCTAGACTCAGCTTAGGGATATCCAGATCGTTAGAGCCACCGAGTTCTGCATCTAAGTCAAATTCAGGTAAGGTTTCTGCGTCAGTAACACCAGAGGTTAACCAGTCTTCAGTAGAACTTTCGTTCAATGCGATATTTTGTTCCAGGGTTTCCGACGTGCTTGCTAACCCAGAATCAGTTAATTCAGAATCAGTCAACTCGGAATCACTGAGGTCAAAACCATCGAAGGCAGAACCATCAAGATCTGTAAAGAGTGCATCGAGATTGGGTGATCTATCCTCTCCCTGATCTGACCCCAAGTCAGCCGCTTCATTTTCTGCCGCAAACATTGCAAACGGATCGGTATCATCTGAAGTCGCGGGTTCCAATCCAGATAAATCAAGAAACAGGTCATCCTCTGGAGCAATTTCCTCATCGGTGCCAAAGTTGAAGTCGATCGATTCTGTGTTCTCTGGTGGAGCTAGCTGCATGCCGTTCAGCAAACCAGACAAATCTTCTGTCTCTTCCAACAGCAGATCTTCTGATTGCTCCTGAAACAGCAGATCGGAAAGATCACTTTCTTCCTCAAAACTTGGTTCAGCGGATGGTTCTATGATTTCTGGCAGCACTTCCTCTTGCCAGGTCAATTCAAGGTTAGGTTCTTCCCCTTCAAACAGATCGGCCAGGGAATTCAGTTCTGCCATGCCGACTTCAGGTCCGGGCTGATGGCTGAGCAGTCCTGAACCCATTTCATCTTCAGACGCATTAAACTCAAACGCCTCAAACCCGGCATCTGTATCAGGTGTACCAAACCCTAATGCATCAAAATCCAGGCTTAAATCGGAATTATCTTCGGGTAATTCATCAAAAGACAGTTCAGGCAGAGTCATTTCCTCTACACCTGCAAACATCTCTGAATCCAATAGGCCTAGATCATTTTCCTCAGCAGTACCAAACAGATCAGTCAGCTCGGCATCTTCCAACGCAGTTTCGGCGATCGTCGCTTCTTCAGGCAGGAGAGCAATTAATTCGTCACTGGCCGCAACGTCTGTATTGCCTGTCAGGATCTGTTCTTGGGCTCGCTTAATGTCTTTAATAACGAGAGGAGCCAGCGCTTTGTAGGAATGGTCAGAATTGCCGATCGCTCGTTGGGCAGTTGCCATGAGGCTACACCAACTGGATAGATCAAGCTGTTCGCCGGATTGAGCCAACCCCTGACAAATATTCTGAATTTGCTGCCGACTGGCAGGAGTATCTGCCTGCTTGAACAGTTGCAGCATTTCTCTGAGGCGAGCAGGCACATCGTTCTGGAAAATGAACCGTAGCGCACTTTCTTCGCTGGTGACCTGAGAAAGGGGAATGGCAGGTTGGGGTGCGGCAGCAGGACTTGAGATGGTATTTAAATTGACATCTGCAGGCGGCTGTGCCCCAGATTGACCGACCAGTTTGCCTAAATGCTGATTAATCTCCGCAAAAACAGGCTCAACTGCTGTCATTGCCTCTTCTGCTTTATCGTCAGTCAGGCCAAACGGACCTTGGAGGTGCTCAAGTAACTCCTGAAGCGTGTCGTAGACCCGGAGCAAGAGGGTTTCAAGCTTTTGATCGATCGTAACGGGACATTCTTTTAAAACTTTGAAATAATCTTCAAGCCGGTGGGCTGTGTTTTGAATACTGGCCAGACCCAACATGGCAGCGCCACCTTTGACCGAGTGTGCTGCACGGAAAAGTTCATGCACCATTTCTGGATCTGCAATGGTTGCCTGTAGGTTTAGCAAACCCTGCTCGATGGTATTGAGGTGGTCCTTGGCCTCCTCAATGAAATAGCCCATGATGCGCTGTTGTTGTTCCGACAGCATAGCAGTATTCCTCTAAAACTCTGGGCAAATGCCCATAACAAAGTGTATTAATTGAAAGCACCCGCTGCAGAATTGGCATCAAGTTTGAAAAAGGTTGAAACCAATTGCTACATCATCATCTAAAGCAACTTGATGAAACCTTAATGGACCTAATGTACCCGATTCCTCCATTATCGACATCAAAATCCATCGAAAACCGCTTGCGAACTCTACCCAGATAGGTTAATCGCTCGATTCGAATATTGAATTCTGGCTCAATGAAATGACCTACAGCCATTCGATTTGGAGCTGAGAATTCGCTTCATTTTAATCAAATCTTTTGCTAGCGCGATCGAAGATTAAACAAACTCAGTAACACTGCAAAATTAGCGACTAAGAAAAGTAATAAAAGCGGTTACGAAGATTGCCAATCTGGGCAATGCTCATCTTGCACACCATAGGGATGCATGCCACAAACTAAGAAATTGCCGCCATAGGTTTGGCCATGATAGTGGTCACAGCCTTCACAAGCTTTCGGCATGGGAGGGGATGAAACCCGTTCCTGATTGATCTGTCTCAGAAATTCCAGGTAGGCTTCGGCATCGGCTAATCGACTTTTCTGTCGCCGTTTGCGTTCCAGCACATAAGTTGTTGTGGTGTAGCTCAGCAATCCAGCCCCTACCGCAGAGGCAGCAATTTGCACAGATTGGTTTTGAACACGCACTGCAACCAATAAGGCGATCCCTGCGCAGAGGCTTCCGAATGCTGTCTTACCCATAGTGATTTTTGCGATCGATTAGCAGCAATGGTCAAATGATTAGCAGCTACTTCTATTCCTAGACTAACCGCCTGGTTCAGAAAACGCTATCGCGATTCAGCCAATTCGGACTTAGGATGCAGGAGGACTTTGGAGAATGGGGGCTAGTTGTTTTAAGTAATCGGTCCAAGCTGCGAGGGCAGTGGGATCAGAAGCCGATCGCCGCCGCAACAGCACAACCCCATCTTGAAAATCGATCAATCCATACTGCTTGGTAATCAAATCTGAAACTCGTGCCGCTGTCTGAATCAAACTTTTCCGGTAGTCTGGAAAAGCGACTTGATACTGTTCTAAATACCAGAGGTCTGCGATCGCGTAATCGATCCGAATGACTTGATCTGCATCATTTCGTAACCGCAGCATGGGAAACCGCAGTACTTCTCGCCGATCGGATAGATGCGCCACAATATGGTCGGTTGCCGTGACGCTAGCATCAGCAGGAATTTGCCTTAAGAGCGATCGAATCGCCTGACTATGTTGGATCTGGCGAGCAGGTGATACATAAACCCAGGGCTGAAACGAATCGGGAATTAGAAAAGACAAGGCTCGATTGGGGTTTGAGGTAACTGTAAAGAAAAGTGACAATACAATACACAAGGCCCAAAAGCGACGAAATCTCAGGCGTCGGAATAAGTTGGGATGATGGCTCCACCAGAGAACCGCTCCATAAAACAATCCCGGCACCAGCGTCATGGCATAGCGTAAGTGCAGCGACAAGGAAGTAATCACCTCGCGCTGAATCAGAATTTTGAGGGTGGGAAATCCAGCAAGCAGCCACGCTTCCGGTGAAATAATCGTAATAAATGCTAGAGGCATCCATTGGCCAGATAGATAGCGTACAGTTTGATTCAACGGAGTGAAAATCTCGATCAGCAGTCGTCCAGGATTGCTGAGAATTGCCCACAATACTTGCAGGGTTGTTGCTTCTTCGGTATCCACAAACTGCCCAAACTGCTCGATCATGAAGCGTTCGGAAATATCGGTAGAAAAGAGCGGCATCACCAAATTGGTCAGCAGCAGCATGTAGGTCAGACTTAAGCTACATAGACCAACGCCCAAAAACAAATGACGACGGCTAACGGCAAAGTAGAAGCCAATGCCAAACAGCACAACTCCACTGTCTTCTCGGACGAGCAGCGTCAGGATCGCGAGCAGCCCTACCAGCCACCATCGCCGTTTTTCGATCGCCCAAAGCAACCCGAAAATGAACAGCGGAATCTGACAAATATCGTGAAAATTGGCCAGGGTAGGGCTAATGACGGCAGTGGCGGCGTAAAAGCTAATAGTTAACCAAGCTGCTAATTGGGGTGGGTGATAATGCCGTGCCAAAGCATAGAAGACAAGTCCTGATAAAGTCACCAGCGACACTTGCAGAACGGATAAGCCTGCGGGCGAAGGCCAGATTGCATAAAAGGGTAACCACAGCAGCAGGGCGGGGGTGAAGTGCTGCCCCAACCGTCGGTAGGCCACATCTGGAACTTCCCCCTGCATCACCAAACTCGATTCTGTTGAGGAAAGGGAACTTTCGAACCAGCGCCCATGTAGATTGTTCCAAAATACCTGGTTAAAGATACCCTGATCGAACGAGACGTAGGTTGGGTAAAAGTTGTAATAGCGTTGCAGCACCAATCCACAGCAGATGATCCAAAACAGTGCTGCTGCAATCATCACCCATCGCAACTCCGCTGATTTGGTTAAATTCAACCGCAGATCGCGCCAAAACACCATGCTTCCTCACTTAAATCCTTGCTCAACCGTCTCATGTCTTGATCGATTTCTTAAGCAAACCGATTTCTTAAGCAAACCGATTTCTTAAGCAAACCGGTTCCTCAATCAAAAAGAGGCACGATCGATCGCGCCTCCGTTAGCAATTGTCCAATTCAGTCTCAGCATCTCCCAAAGTGGGCTGAGGGAAAGCAAGAACTGAGCGAAATATTCAGCTATTTCAAGATGCCAAAGTAAAATGCCGCGACCAGAAGATTACCTGCAAGCAGCAACAGTGCCCATCCGGTGCGGAAAGTATAAGCAGGTTTGCTAGTTTTGGTTGCCATAGGAATAAACTCTCTTTGTTCTTACTTAACGCTGGAGTCAATTTTTTAATTGACTTAATTATTAATTAATTATCGAGCAGAGCGTACTCCATCTCACCGCAAGATTTGAAAAACTTAGCACCAAACTCTCAATTTTTTTGAAACCTGTTTCTTCAGCGATCGCGTCCCTGAATGTCAAGCGCTTTAGGTATAGAAATGTCCAATAATCGGGCAGTTTGGCTTCTACTCTGCTTCACCTGCATGATAGGAACTGCGGACTAAAGGTCCCGATCGCACATGAGAAAATCCCATCTCACGAGCAATTGTTCCCAGTCGATCGAACTCTTCTGGCGTCCAATATTTTTGCACAGGCAGATGCTCTAGCGAAGGCCGCATATATTGGCCCAGGGTCAACCGATCACAATCGACCGATCGTAAGTCCTGCAAGGTTTCGATCACTTCAGCTTCTGTCTCGCCGTGGCCCAGCATCAAGCCTGACTTAGTTGGAATCTGAGGATTGAGTTCCTTCACCCATTTCAAGACCCGTAACGAGCGATCATATTTGGCTCCGCGTCGCACGACCCCTTGCAGGCGATTTACCGTTTCAATGTTGTGGTTATAGCAGGCAGGTTCCGATTGGACGACCGTTGCTACCCGCTCATACTGACCTGTTTCGCCCGTAATTCCGCCCCAAAAGTCAGGCGTCAACACTTCAATCTGGATCTGCGGATCGACTTGGCGAATGGCGACCATCGTTTTCACAAACCAACTAGCTCCCTGATCGGGCAGGTCGTCGCGGGTCACAGAGGTGAGCACCACATAACGCAACCCCAACAATTCAACGGCTTCTGCTACTTTGCGTGGCTCATCCGGATCAAGCGGCATTGGCGCATGACCTTTGTCTACTTGACAGAACGCGCAAGCCCGCGTGCAAGTAGGCCCCATAAGCAGAAATGTTGCAGTTCGTTGGGCATAGCACTCGCCCCGATTTGGGCAGCGCCCCTCTTCACAGATCGTATGAATTTGGCGTTGTTTGATAATTTGCTGAACCGTGGAAATTTCACTCGCTTTGCCGATCGAACGTCGTAACCAGTCCGGTAATCCTTGTACGATCGATTGCCGAGGACGTTGCGGAGTTTCAGGGGTGGGTTTAGTCGATTGAGTCTCAGGAAGTTGCATCACAAATGAGAGCGATCGCGCTAGAAGATTGAGGCATAAGTGCCACAAAAAACGAGTTAGAGCAGGTTGGGTACTGCGACAAACTCAACTTCCTATCTTAGAAGGTAAAGATAAATTTTCGAGAGGCTGGGGAATAGTAAGACTGGCGATCGCTGTTATCTCAAGCTAAGATTCTGACTACATCTTTATTCTTATCCTTAAACCTATACAAGGTAAGTCATGTTTGCTCAGGACAGCTTCAGCCAAATCTGCCTAGCTTTTTCCTGGCTTTAGATCTGATTGAGCAATGGTTTGATTGAGCAATCAGTGACTTTTGCTCTCAGGAATCAATAATATTGAGTGTAAGCGCAGCTCGCTTTTTTCGTTCCTACACCAACCCGAGGAGTCCACCGTGGCAAGTCATAAAATCCTGGTTATTGATGACAGTCGAGTCATCCGCAATATGGTACGGGACATGTTGCCCAAAGGAAATTTCCAGGTTCTGGAGGCAAAGGACGGCGTTGAAGGACTCAACTGCATCCGCCAAGAGCGTCCTAACCTGATCATGTTAGATTTTCTGCTGCCCCGTATGAGTGGCTGGGAAGTTTTTCAGCAAATTCAATCTCAGACTGATCTTCAAAGCATTCCTCTTGTCTTAATGTCGGGACGCCGGGAAGAAGTTGCCGAAAAGATTCCTGAACCCTTTGAGTATTTCGAATTTATTGAGAAACCCTTTGAGCAGAAAGAGCTGATTGAGGCGATTAAATCTGCAATGGCAAAGGCGAGACTGCCTCGACCTAGAGCCGCCACGAGTGCAACACCAGCAGCAGCGGCAACGGGTTCGGCTGATGTGGATGCATTGAATCAAAAAATTCAGAAAATGCAGGCTGAAATTGATGCATTGAAGAAACAAATGGCGCAGTTGCTAGCCTTTGTGAAACAAAAACTGAAATAGAGCACAATGCTTTTGCCAATTCATTGGCATCTTCAAGGCGTGCATGATCAGTCAGACACGCCCTTCATTTACTTTTAAAAACTTAAGAAAATTTCTGAATCAGCTGACCCAAGCCTCCAGGAGTTGTGTGGCTTACAGGGGCTTTTGGGTGGGCACGCCGATCGCCCGTGGGTAAATTGCAGGCGTTGGCTTCACTTTTTTCAGATGCACACAGTGGCGGATACTGTGGCTAAAGGGAGTTGTAAAGGGATCGACTCGATCGATCTGGCCGCCCAAGCGTTCAACTGCCAATTCAAGTGCCTCTGCTTCTTCTGCTAGCCACTGACCTCGATACAGAACGGCAGTGCCCCCTAGCTTAAGTAAAGGCAGCGTGTATTCCGCACAAACGGATGCTGTTGCAACTGCCCGAATGAGGGCCAGGTCATATTGCTGGCGATGCTGCTGCGACTGTCCTGCCTGTTCTGCCCGATCGACCTGCGTGTTGACATTGGATAGCTCTAAAGTGGCGATCACCGCTTCTAGAAACGCAATTTTTTTGCGTGTAGAGTCTAATAAAGTCAATTGCCATTGAGGACAGGCGATCGCGACAGGCATACCCGGAAAGCCACCGCCTGTACCCACATCGATCACTCGCAGCACTGTCCCCTCTGGCTGACTCAACCAGGGTTGAATTCCCCGTAGCGAATCCCACAAATGCTTCTCCCAAAACTCTTGAGGCTCGGTAATGCGAGTCAGGTTCAGCTGTTGATTCCCCTTGAGGATTTCATCATAGAGATGCTGATAGTTGGCTTGCTGCCTAGCAGTGGGTTGCCAGGAAAGGGTTTGTTGCCATATTTCCTGAAGTTCAGGCAGGACTGGATCTAAATGCTGTTGCACTACGGTGATGAATGACTTGGGCAATGATTTGGGCAATGATTTGGTCAGGAGCAACTTGTGGTGAATGGCTTTACTTCAATTCTCCTTAGTCTGAGCTTTTCCGATTCAGAATCCTGCTTTTAGCTCAGCACTGGCTGGCGAAGTCTGCCTGGTAGCTAACGTGGCTGGATCTGCGACAGATAGAACGCCATGATCGAGTGTCCAACAGCGATCGGCAATGCCAGCCAGTTCCCCCGGTTCATGAGAGACGATCAGCAATGTCCACTGTTGCTTCAGTTGAGTTAGCAGACTGATCACCTGTTGCCGCATCGACCAATCTAATCCTGCGGTTGGTTCATCAAGCAACAACAAATAGGGCTGACGAATCAATTGCACAGCCAAGGCCAAACGGCGTTGTTGTCCGCCACTGAGCGATCGAGGAGCCGTCGAGAGCGGCAAATGAGCTAATCCAACCGCCTGCAAAGCTTGATCAATCCGCTCCTTGCTCAACTCAGGATGGCCCAGCCGCAATTCTTCTAACAAAGTATGGCCACAAAAATGCCGTTCCGGAAACTGGAACACCAGTCCTGCCAACTGTTGTAACTGATCGGGGGCCAATTCCTGATCTCGCCACATCACTTTACCTGCCGTTTTCTGAGCGAGTCCAGCTAACACTTCCAGTAGCGTACTTTTTCCAGAACCGCTGGGACCGATCACCAACCCTAATTGCTGAGGGGCAAGTTCAAGATTGAGGGCCTTGAGAATTGCGATCGGAGTCGCAGCAGGGTGATAGGTCAGATCTTTGAGATAGAGCATTCGGGCAGGCGCAGCAGCTCAGTAGGGTTGCAGTGAATCTTTTCCTTTATAGCAGTTAGCTTAACCTTGAAGGTTGATGGATGGAACCTGAGATAGTGCAATCCCGTCATAATCCCTCGGCTCATTGACGCAAATTTAACCGCTCAGGTTAGATTACAGAGTGACAGCTTTGTCTTGTTTCTACAGTGTCTTGTTTCTACAGTCAGTTCTGTTGATTTGCAGAATTCCTCCTGTTAACCCGCACCATTGATCGTTCGTTCCTTCACAATCTGTCATGATTCATTTGAACCTATTTCCTTGTGCTCAAACCTTGCGATCGCCCCGTTGGTCTGCTGGTCAGTTGAGTTTGCGACGTTCTGCTGCGATCTTCACCAGTGGATTCACTCTGGCCTGGAGTCTGGTCGCGAACCCTGCTTTGGCTGATCCTTTTCGATCCAATAATCCGCATCAAATTGGCGATCAAACCGAGCAGGCCTTCAAAATGATGTTTGAGCAAGGAGACTATGTGCAGGCCGCTCAAATTTTGCAAACCGCAGAAACGAATGAGCCTTTGGCCTATGCTATGAAAGCTGCATTGGCTTATATCGACAAGAATTGGGATGTGATGGGAGAAAATGCCCGCTTAACCCGCGAAACGGCTGAGCAGCTTCTCACGACTGACCCGCTGCGAGGCCACCTCTATGTTGCTGCTGGCCAATTTCTGGAAGGAGCCTATACCCTTTCCACTCAAGGGACTGTGCGGGCCACTCCAGCCCTTCTCGGCAAATTACAGCAGGTGTTTGACAATTTAGAAGCCGCTGAAAAAATCGATCCCCAAGATCCTGAGTTGAATTTGATGAAGGGCTATATGGATTTGATGCTGGCAGTCAACTTGCCGTTTTCCAATCCCGATCAGGCGATCGATCGACTACAGACTTATGCTTCTCCGGATTATCTAGCCCAACGCGGGATTGCAATTGCCTACCGAGATCTGGATAAACCCGATCAGGCCCTGGTTGCGGTTGATAGTGCAATTCAACAAACGCCCAACAATCCAGAACTCTACTATCTCAAAGCCCAAATTTTGAGAAAGCAGGGCAAAGAGCAAGAAAGTTTGAGATTTTTTCGGCAAGCCTTAGCGAAACAGAGTCAACTGCCCAGCAATCTGGCCTATCAAATTGCCTGGGAACAATGCCGCACCGTGAATCAAGTCCGAAATCGCGATCGGGATTGTTCGGTAGTGGCACAGCGGCGATTACAAGAGCCTGATACTCAAGTCGAAGAGTAGAAGCTTGAAGAGTAGAACACCGAAGATCTGGAGTGCAAGAGGCTTAATCTTGATCGATTGACCTTTTCTTGATTCATATCTTGTTTCATAAAAAAGTGGGCGGGAGAAAAACCTGCCCACATCGCAATGAATTTTCAAAGATCTCTAGTTCAAAATATCTGATTACCACAACGCCGGAACACTACGGGATGGTGTAGTTGGGGCGGGTGTGACAGGTGCAGGAGTTTCGTTGAGGAAAGGCTGGGATTGAGTGGATTGGGAAGAGCTTTCTCCACCGGGAAGAGGTTGTAACGGAATTTCCTGACCTTCTGGAATAAAGCTGGGCAGCACTTGCCTTGGACGACTGCTGGCAGCAATGCAGGTGGTCATCATTTCTGTGGTTGAGAAGGTTTTAACCTGATTGGCTAAACCAACGACACAGTTTGAGAAGCGCAATGGCAATAGGCTACGACGGCAGTAATCTAACACATCAAGAGCCTGAGTCCCGTCCGTGCTAATGCCAGTAATCCCGACCACACAGCTTGCTAACTCAACCGGACGACGAACTCGCCGACAGCCTGACAACGCATCTGCTGCTGCGATCTCGGTTTCTGCATCAATCGTGGTTACGCAAGATGACAAAGCTTGGGGATAGAGAGCACCTGCACAGGCCGCTGCTGCATCATCTGCTGACAAACCTGTACTTAACAATCCTGCGGCACAAGCGTCGTAGTCTTTAACAGAGCTGCGGTAAGGGGGAGGATTGTAGTAAGTCGCTGCTGCAACGGGAATGGGCAAAGCTGCCAAAAGGCAACTGCCAATCAGGGTAGGAATAAGAGCGATTTGAGTAATTTTCATTCTGCAATCGAGCTGAGGCGATCGCACATTAGAAGTATGCATGGTTAAATCACGAGCACGTCAACGAGGGCTTGAAACGGCAGTGAGATCACTACCTTCAGCGGCAAGATCTGGGCTGATTCTCTCATACTTACCCGAATCTGCCACTATGTATAACTCAAAACTTAAGTTCTGCCTAGCAAAAGGCAAAGTTCATTGGTTTATCCCGATGCCATCGTACCCAGTTGGATTCGCCAAACTGAAACATGAATAGGGCGATCCTTACATGCAATAATACTTCTAGAAGATCTGTAAACATGGCGTTTACTCGATTGCTTCGGTCATTACGATCGAGCCGAGTTTGCGGCGTGCCTACTCTCGAAGCCGGAATTGAAATTTGTTTGTCATCTCATAAAAAATCGGCAAACTTAAAAAATTTTGAGTGTAGAGTAGTGATTCTTAAAACTTCTTTTCACTTAAACCACTCTCAAATTCCTACCTCTGCTTAGATCATGGCTCAACTTTCTGGAACTCCTGATGTCCCTGATTTGGGGCGACGCCAATTCATGAACCTGTTGACCTTTGGTGCGGTGACAGGAACTGCCTTAGGCGCGCTCTATCCGATCGTGAAGTATTTCATTCCTCCCTCTAGCGGGGGAGCGGGTGGCGGTGTTACAGCCAAGGACGCGTTGGGTAATGACATCGTCGTCAAAGATTTTCTGGCAAGCCACAAAACAGGCGAGCGCGTTTTGGCACAAGGTTTGAAAGGCGACCCAACCTACATTGTGATTGAGAACTCCGGCGAGATTGCGGACTATGGTCTCAATGCCATTTGCACTCACCTGGGCTGTGTTGTGCCCTGGAATGCGAGCGAAAACAAATTTATTTGTCCCTGCCATGGCTCTCAGTACAACAGCCAGGGTAAGGTCGTACGCGGTCCTGCTCCGCTGTCTTTGGCGCTCGCTCATGCAAGTGTCACCGAAAATGACAAGATTTCCTTCACACCTTGGACTGAAACCGATTTTCGTACAGGCGACGATCCCTGGTGGGCGTAATGCTCTAAGTTGCGCGATCGACCGCGCATTTGTCTTGCTTCCTGTCCGCATCCTTTGTTACTGAACATCCGTTAACAATGAAGTCTACTGTTTGGTCTATTCGATTTCCCCAAGGCGGCACCTTATTTAAACGGGCGCTTGTTCTGGTCGCTGCGATCGCGATCTGGATCACCACTGATCTAGCCTTGCCCCAAACTGCAAACGCCTATCCTTTCTGGGCTCAACAAAACTACGAGAGTCCGCGTGAAGCCACCGGACGGATCGTCTGTGCCAACTGCCACTTGGCAGCTAAGCCAGTTGAAATTGAAGTGCCGCAAGCCGTTCTGCCGGATACCGTTTTTAAGGCAGTGGTGAAAATTCCTTATGACACTCAGGTTCAGCAAGTCCTGGGTAATGGGGAAAAAGGCCCTCTGAATGTGGGAGCTGTGCTGATGCTGCCAGAGGGTTTTAAAATCGCACCTGACGATCGGATTCCAGAAGAGCTGAAGGAAGAGGTGGGTCCCAGCTACTTGTTCCAACCCTATAGCGAAACCAAAGATAACGTTGTGATCGTTGGACCGTTACCAGGCGATCAGTATCAGGAAATTGTTTTCCCAGTGCTCTCCCCCGATCCAAACGCCGATAAATCGATTCATTTTGGTAAATACCAAATGCACCTGGGTGGTAACCGGGGACGCGGACAGGTTTATCCGACTGGCGAAAAGAGCAACAACGGTGTGTTTAATGCTTCTGTAGCTGGAACGATCGCATCGATCGCCAAAGCAGATGATGGTAGCTACGAAGTCAGCATTCAGCCCGAATCTGGCAGCGCAGTTGTCGAGAAAATTCCAGCTGGCCCTGAACTGATTGTTTCGGAAGGTCAAGAGGTTGCTGCGGGTGCTGCGTTGACCTCCAATCCTAACGTCGGTGGCTTTGGTCAAAAAGATGCTGAGATTGTGTTGCAAAGTCCCAATCGCATCAAAGGGCTGGTTGCTTTCTTAGCTGCGGTCACGCTTTCTCAAATCATGCTGGTTTTGAAGAAGAAGCAAGTTGAGCGGGTTCAAGCGGCTGAAATGACTTTCTAATTCACTCAGTCCTGCTCCCATTCGAAGAATTCAGTTTAAAAAAGATAGAAGACACTCCATCTCTCGGAGTGTCTTTTGCTATGGACCCTTGCATGAGGAAATTATATTCTCTGCTGACTAAAAAACAACCTGAATCAAGTAAAGAATTGTGCAAGCCAGTGAAATAGGCTGGGAATATTATCTTTAGGCCCTAATTTCGGTATCTGTATGCCAGATGTGTCAAAGATAACCCTGAAATTGCCTCAGTGGACCGGAATAACTCTAAAGGGGAAGATCATCCTCTTGTAAACCTAGATATCTCCTCTGTGCAAAAGCTATGCAGGCTTGAAAACAGACAGGTCAAAAGAGGTTGCAATATGAGGAATCCAAATGGAGCATGGTACGCATGGCAGATCAGGAGCATGTAACGGTACTCAAACGGGGAGTGGCAATCTGGAACGATTGGCGACAACATCATACCCATGTGAATCCCAATCTCAGTCAAATTAATCTGGAGCAAATTAGTTTACGTGAAATCTGCCTAACCCAAGCCGATTTACAAGAAGCACACCTCTCACAAATTGATTGCTGCATGGCAAATTTTAGCCGTGCTGATTTGCGGCGTGCCCATCTGGACGCTGTTACTTTGTATACCGCTAATCTGGAAGAAGCTGATTTACGTGGGGCAAGTTTGATCGAGACTGATCTGCGAGAGGCCAATTTACAAGGAACCGATCTTCGCTATGCCAATCTTTCCCATTCATTGCTTTGCACCGCCAACTTAAAGCACAGCAATCTCCGAGAAGCGACCTTAAAGGAAGCCAATCTCAGTTATGCCTCCTTGTGCTACGTCGATGGCTGTTTAGCGGATTTAAGGGGAGCGCTGATGGAACATGCCGATTTGCGGTTTGCCCGACTTTACACTGCCAATTTGAGTCAGGCCAACCTGTATGCTGCCGACTTCCATCAGGCTGACTTGCGAGAAGCCACATTCAGTCAGTCCAATTTGCGGGAGGCTAATTTCCGAGAAGCCGATCTTTGCATGGCTGTCTTTTGTGTTGCCAACATGATTGGTACCACCATGTACAAGGCAAATTTGACACGCGCGAATTTGAGCATGGCCAATCTCTGCATGTCTAATATGAGCCATGCAATCTTAGAACGATCGATCTTGATTGGCGCGAATTTGATTGGGTCTAATCTGCAGGGGAGCAACCTCATAGAAGCCAACTTAGCAGAGGCCGATCTGCGAGAATCCGCTCTGCGGGGAGCCAATCTGCAAGGGGCTAATTTATCTCGCGTCAACTTTGGCATGGCTAATTTATCAGGAGCCAATCTCGGAGGGGCTGATTTAAGCTA
Organism: Elainella saxicola E1; assembly: GCA_002796835.1. Classification (GTDB taxonomy): domain Bacteria; phylum Cyanobacteriota; class Cyanobacteriia; order Elainellales; family Elainellaceae; genus Elainella; species Elainella saxicola. The sequence continues at coordinate 40,285 of LUGL01000016.1, forward strand.
TGCCCATCTCCGCCAAGCCAACCTCTGGGAGGCTAATTTGGAAGGAGCCTGCTTGACAGGGGCAGTCATGCCAGATGGTGAGGTCTATGAGTAGTGGCCTGTCCGTTGTAAAGGTGCATTAAGCAACAGAAATTACATCAAACAGAATTTCTTGTGGGGTGGACATCTTGTCTGCCTGGACAGTTCAAGGAACCGCTGCCCATGATGAACTCCATAATCTTAAGCGAAAGATGAGATCACAAGTGCGGCGTTGAACCTTGGTGCTGCCCTAGATCTATCGCACCTGAATCTTAGCCAATGACACCCCTGTGTAGTAGTGGAGCAGAATTTGCTGATAATTCCAATTCTGTTGGGCTAACCGATAGGCTCCGTACTGGCTCAAGCCGACCCCATGACCATTCCCACTGCCTGTGATGCGGAAGCGAGCCGGATTGGAAGACACACTGCCAATACTAGCCACCTGATTTTGGTCAGCATCGATCGAAAATAAGGTACTTCTCAAACCGAGTCGATCGCGCACGTCTTCACCTTCGACCGTCATTGAGCCAGCCGTGCCTTGAATATTGAGAGCACCAACTCGGCCATTGTCATGACGTTGAACTGAAATTGCAGAAATTGTGCCGTCATACCCTAACTCGTCACCCAATTGACTAGCTGTTAAGGTGATGGGATCCCATTGACATTGAGGAAAATCCCGATCAGGACTTTCAACGGCTCGCAGATAAGGTAAAGGGCTTGACCAAACATCTTCCACATTTTCCGTATACCCCCCGGCACAGGAGTGAAAGACGGCATTAATAATTTGGCCACTGTACGTTAAAACCTGACCTGCTGTTGCATCGACCGCTGCCCGAGTGCTAGGGGCTTCCTTTTCCAGCCCTCCATAAACTTGCCAAGCCGTGGTGTCACCGACATCAAAAATGGCGTTACTGCTGTGTTGCCGCTGGTATAAGGCATAGGAACGGGCTGCGACTGCTTGAGATTTTAAAGCCTCTAAGCTCCAGCTGGCTGGCATTTCAGCACCGACCACGCTGTAGAGATACTGTTCCAAATCGACATAGTTAATTGCTGTGATGCCGCCATCAGTGGGCACAACCAGCGTCCGACCGCGATACCACCGATCGTCAATAAATACATAGCCATCCTCACTCGTTGGCTCTACCCAAAGCTGACTTGTTTCGAGCTGATTGACCATGACCTTGCCGTCTTTCGCCTCAGCCACGACTGCATTCATGGCCGGAATTTGAGCTAAGGTCTGACCGGAGCCATCGCGCAGAACCGCTTCAGTCGATCCGCCAACCTTGACTGAACCAACATCCTGTTCGATCGCCACGCGCAACTCCAGCGCTGCCCAAGCAGGTGCGATCGCCCATAACCAAAATAAGAACGTTAGCCATCCAGTTTTTTTACCGAAGTGCAGCATCAGCCGCATGACCTGCTGAAATCGAGAGACACGACCAACCTGTGCGTCTCCAGCAGTGCGGAAATGATCTGTCATGTTGGTAAGCTCCTCACACTGGCAAAATTGCAATCGAAAAAGTTTTATTGGGCAAGTATTTAACGATCAAGGAATGCTTAAAGTTGAATCAAACAGGTTTCCAATTGCCAACTTTGCATAATATTAAGCTAATTTTCAGATGCTTAGGGAAAAAGCACCAGTCAACTCAATATTTTTTGACGAAAATTTATTTCACAATGGATTTTTCCCTGCCAAAGTCAGGTATGCCCATGGGATGGAGATAGCAGTCCCAGGGAAAGAGATCATCCCCTGCCGAGTTATGTCAGTATAGTTGGATGAGAAATTGCCCTAGCATTTAGGCGAGTTGCCCCTTGCAAATCACATTTTTAGGAACCAGTTCTGGTGTGCCAACCAGAGCACGAAATGTTTCCAGCGTTGCCCTGCGATTACCTCAACGAGCAGAAATCTGGCTATTTGACTGCGGGGAAGGAACCCAGCATCAAATTCTGCGCAGCGATCTCAAAGTTAGCCAAATTACGCGAATCTTCATCACCCACATGCATGGCGATCATATTTATGGTCTGATGGGGTTGTTGGCGAGCTGTGGATTAGCGGGAAATCCGAGCCGCATTGATATTTATGGGCCACCTAAATTAGAGGAATATCTGAAAGCTTGCAGCCGCTATTCTCAGACTCATTTTTCTTATCCGGTCAAGGTCCACACCGTCAAGCCAGGGTTGGTTTTTGAGGATGAGGACTTTATGGTGGATTGTCAGCCTTTAACCCATCGAGTTCCGGCGTTTGGCTATCGGGTGGCTGAGAAAGATAAACCAGGCCGATTTGATGTGGAGCGGGCGATCGCCCTCGGAATTCCGGCTGGCCCAATCTATGGCCAGTTGAAACGGGGAGAGGTGATTACCTTGCCCGATGGACGGGTGATTAATGGCGCAAACCTCTGTGGGGAAACGCAAATTGGCCGTAAGTTCGTCTACTGCACCGATACGATTTTTTGCGATAGTGCTGTGGAATTGGCTCATGATGCAGATGTCTTGGTGCACGAAGCCACCTTTGCTCATCAGGATGCTGAACTGGCCTATCAGCGGCTCCATTCAACTTCCACCATGGCAGCTCAGGTTGCCTTAAGTGGTCAAGTGAAACAGTTGATCATGACTCACTTTAGTCCACGCTATGCTCCGGGAAATGCGATCGGACTAGATGATTTGCTGGCCGAGGCAAGAGCCATTTTCCCAAACACCATCATGGCTTATGACTTCTTGACTCACGAAATTCCACGTCGTCACTCTGAGGCGTTAGCGGCTGTTTCTTAGGCAAAGGAATTCAAATAAACATTGGGCGACTAAGTTCATTAGAAAGGGAGAGAGTATAATCTTGTCGATCAACGGCTAAAAATAATCGCTTTGCCTGTTTTGACCCTCGACTTTCCTCTCTTTCTGCGAACCTTCAAGGTGAATGTGGCTGCTCCAACCCAACTGATGTGGGCGCTAATTGGTCTAATTCTGACGATTGGCGGCACCCTACTGGAAGCTTTTATTACCAGTCCTCCCTGGAACTGGGGACAACATGGTCTTCAAGCCTACTCATTGGGAGTAAACTGCCAAATCGCCGCAGTGCTCTTAGCTGGCTGTTTGGGAGGCCGGAATGCGGCTGCGATTTCCCAAATTGCCTATCTAATTTTGGGGCTCACTTGGTTCAATGTTTTTACGTTAGGGGGTGGGGTTGAATATGTATATCGCCCTAATTTTGGCTACCTGCTAGGCTTTGTACCGGGCGCTTGGATTTGTGGTTGGTTGGCATTTCGGTTTCCAGTCCGACTTGAGTATTTAGCGTTGAGTTGTTTAATGGGTCTTGCCACGATCCACACAGCAGGCATTAGCTATATTTTGCTGGCCCATGCGGTTAAATGGCCGGGGTTTGCTGGATTGTCCATTCCAGAGACCCTATCGACTTGGTCGATCGAACCGCTTCCAGGTCAGTTGGTTCTGGTTTGCGCCGTCACAGTTTTGGCATCGCTTTTGCGACGTTTGATGCTTTACTGAGGGATGGAGACTGCATACAGCTATGGGCTTACTCGCCCCGTTTTTATTGTGTGACTATGATCTTGAAAAATCGCCTTTTTTGGGTTGCTGCCTGTGTAGGTCTCATTGCTGATCAGGTCACAAAATTTTGGATCATGCACAGCTTTGAGCTGAATCAAACTTTGCCGCTATGGGAAGGGGTTTTTCACCTCACCTATGTGACGAACAAAGGCGCTGCATTTAGTTTGTTCAGCGAACGAGGAGAATGGCTGCGCTGGCTCTCGCTGGTTGTCAGTTTAGGTTTGGTTGTGCTGGCTCTGTTCTCTCGGATGAACCGCTGGGAACAAATTGGCTATGGCTGCATCTTGGCAGGCGCACTGGGGAATGGCATCGATCGCTTTTTGTTTGGGGAAGTCGTCGATTTCTTAGATTTCCGGTTGATCCGCTTCCCCGTTTTTAACTTAGCTGATGTCTCGATCAACGTTGGAATCATTTGTTTACTGATTGCGGCTTTTGTCCACCCTGCCTCAGCGAATGGCAATAGCAAGCGTCCTCCTGGTTAAGAAAGCGGTGGATCAGTAGACAGGACAATTGGGCTGAGTGATCTCTCGATGGGAAGCGATCTCTCAATTACGAAGTGTCACTATATGTCATAATCTTTAACAGAGTTTCTAATAATTGCTGCCCCAAGTTTTGTAGTGTGGCTCAGTACCTCTCATGACTACGGACTCTCTCGATCCAAAAACGCTCGATCGGTACGAATGCAAGACTTGCGGCTATATCTATGAACCTGTCAAAGGGGATGATAGCAACGATATTCCAGCAGGAGTTGCCTTTGAACAACTGCCAGCAACCTGGCGCTGTCCAGTTTGTGGAGCCCGTAAGACGGCATTTAGTAACCTTGGTCCGGTGGGGAACCCATCCGGCTTTAAGGAAAATCTGTCCTACGGTCTCGGCGTTAACACGATGACACCTGGGCAGAAAAATCTTCTCATTTTTGGTGCGTTGGCGCTGGCATTCTTATTTTTCATTAGTCTATACGGTCTGCATTAATTGCTCACTCACATGCAAAAGTGGCTATTCTTGCGGCTGGGTTTCATGCGATTTAGTTAGTTGGTATCTCATAAGGATTCGATGCGTTCATTTCTGAGGTCTATTCAAACCGTTGTCATTCTCGTTGTCGCAGTCTTGCTTTGCAGCAGCTGTGCTCGGAATTTTTTACCTTCAATTAGCAACAACCCTTGGCAAGTCGTACCCCTGCCAACGGAAGAAACGCTTTCGGATGTTGCCTTCATCGATGATAATCACGGCTGGCTGGTTGGTAAGAATGCAACCCTGCTCGAAACGCAAGATGGCGGAAATCACTGGGAAGAACGATCGCTCGATTTAGGCGAGAACCAGATTGTTAGCTTCCTTTCGGTCAGCTTTGCTGGAAATGAGGGTTGGATTGTGGGTCAGCCTAATGTTTTGCTGCATACAACAGATGCGGGAAAATCCTGGTCTAGAATTCCCTTGAGTGAGAAGCTGCCAGGAGCACCCTATACCATTACTGCGTTAGCGAATCAGTCGGCTGAAATGACGACCGATGTCGGGGCGATCTATCAAACCAAAGATGGCGGAAAAACCTGGCAAGCCATGGTTCAAGAAGCTGTTGGCGTTTTGCGGAACATCTACCGCTCCGATGATGGTAAATATGTTGCAGTTTCCTCGCGGGGCAGTTTCTATTCGGTTTGGGAACCGGGCATGACTGCTTGGGAACCCCACAACCGGACAAGCTCTCGACGGCTTCAAAATATGGGCTATGGCAAAGATGGTCAACTTTGGCTATTAGCTCGTGGCGGGACCGTGCAGTTTAGTGAACCCGGTAGCGCAGAAGAATGGGCAGATCCAATTAGCCCTGAATATTCTACAAGCTGGGGATTGTTGGATTTGGCTTATCGCACCCCTGAAGAGATCTGGGTATCTGGGGGCAGTGGCAACCTGCTGGTGAGTTTTGACGGAGGGCAAACCTGGCAGAAAGACCGCGAGGTAGAAGATGTTCCTTCTAATCTTTATCGGGTCATTTTTATGAATCCGGAAAAAGGATTTGTTTTGGGACAGCGTGGCACTTTATTGAAGTACCAACAGCCTGCATAAACGCAGGAGAAATTGTCTGTTAGGAGTGCGTTGATCGAGGATGCAATCGATCGAATTGAGGTCCAACAACTGTCCGGTCAGCAAATCGAAACCAGACTTTACTTGTGACTCTTTACGCACTCCCGTATGATATAGATTAGGCTTTCAATTGTCATTCTGGGAGGAGAATCGATGGCAGGAACAACTGGTGAAAGACCGTTTTCTGATATTGTTACAAGCATTCGCTATTGGCTAATTCATAGCATCACTATTCCTGCTCTATTTGTTGCAGGCTGGCTTTTTGTGAGCACAGGTTTAGCCTACGACGTATTTGGAACGCCTCGTCCAAACGAGTATTTTAATCAAGAGCGTCAAACCGCGCCTGTGGTTAGCGATCGTTTTGAAGCGAAGCAGCAAATTGAAGAGTTTTTACAGCAAAAATAGATTCCATTGTTGAACTCTGAAACACTGTAAAACTCTGAAACGCTATGACAAGTAACATTCCAAATCAGCCAGTTTCTTACCCCATTTTTACCGTTCGGTGGTTAGCGGTTCATACGCTGGCTGTTCCAACAGTCTTCTTCTTGGGGGCGATCGCAGCAATGCAATTCATTCAGCGATAGGAGAGACCCATGGCTTTGGAACGAAGTGCAAACCTAAACAAACAGCCTGTTAAATTAAACCAGACTTCCCTTTATCTCGGTTTGTTTCTAATCATTCCTGCTTTACTTATTGCAGGTTGGCTTTTTGTGAGCGCAGGTTTAGCCTACGACGTATTTGGAACACCTCGTCCAAACGAGTATTTTAACCAAGGGCGTCAAACCGAGCCTGTGGTTAGCGATCGTTTTGAAGCGAAGTAGCAAATTGAAGAGTTTTTACAGCAAAAATAGGTTCCATTTCTGAGCTCTGAAACACTATGACAAGTAACATTCCAAATCAACCCGTTTCTTACCCCATTTTTACCGTTCGGTGGTTGGCGGTTCATACGCTGGCTGTTCCAACAGTCTTCTTCTTGGGGGCGATCGCAGCAATGCAGTTTATTCAGCGATAGGAGAGATTCATGGCTTTAGAACGGAGCACAAACCCAAACAAGCAGCCTGTTGAATTAAACCGGACTTCTCTTTATCTCGGTTTGCTTCTCATCTTTGTTTTGGGCATTTTATTTTCCAGCTATTTCTTCAATTAGTTTGCACAAGTAGTATAGGAGGTACACAGCAATGTTGCAGTCTGGCAGAATTCCCCTCTGGGTTGTGGCAACGGTTGCAGGCACAGGTGTTTTAGTAGTCGTCGGGCTCTTCTTCTACGGTGCATATGCAGGTTTAGGATCTTCGATCTAATTTCAATTGCTTAAATTCACTAATGTGAAATAAGTCATGCAGCCTCATCCTTGCAATCAGGGTGAGGTTTTGCATTTGGGCGATTTCTACTTGTGGTTACAACTAAAAATGTGACTGCGACTAAAAAACCGCCCCAAATCAGGAGCGGCTCTCTATGCTTAAAACTTAAGTACTTACTCTAAATAAAATAAGTCCAATTCAATGGGCTGAAAAAAGCCCTTTCAAGGGATGCTTGGGTTTTATTTAAGGTCAGCCATCTCTTTGGTCAATGTATTCACGGGGATAACCGTTAGAGATTGCGTATTTGCACGCTGAGTAAACCAATTCAAACCAACGACTGTGAAGGACTCTGAATTGTGATTTTGGAACGTATCACCAACGCCCAATGTCTTTTCGCTAATGAGCGTGCCTAGGGGTCTTTGATGGGTATCAATCAACAAATAATGCATACAACACCTCAGAATTTACAGTCAAAACAATAATGACGGCCAAACAATCAAATGAGAAAAACAACACCTCAAGGTAGAACTGAACGGCTTATCTACCTATCTCAATCCCGATCGAGTGCATCAACATAGGCTAATAATCTATCAGATTCAAGGAACAATTTTCGTCGATTTAGAAATTTGTTCTGAAGTTAATAACCCTTATTCCGCTGATAGATAGAAACTGATCGATCGTCAACAATTCGAACTAAAAAGATGAAGATCGTAACCTAAACTTAAGCACAGAAAACTTGCCCCAGCAGAGGAATCCAGAAGATCTGCATAAGGACAAAACTAATTCATCAGGAGAAAACTTCACAAGGCTTAGCTGAGTAACATGAACCAAAAACTTTCCAAAAACTATTTAATCTTTCTCAAATAAAACTACAAAATCACTTATTTATTTTTAAGTGAAAGCAGTTTGGATCTGAAAGATGAAATAGCTCGGAAAGGCAGTTTTTGAAGAACCTTAGAACTGATTTCAACCTGTCTGTTTAGTGACTCCAATTCTTATAACATGTCTTCTCTGAAAATGAGCAGGTTTTGAGAAATTTATTTCCCTTTTATCTTTCATTAAGAATTCGCTAAAGCTGTTGCTGCATTAGGCTTGGATCAATTCTTAAATACTCTGATAAGAGAATATTTATTGCCTTAGAACTGCCTCAAAAGGATAGCGAATATTTGATTTTTTACCTGCCGTATAGGCCATTTTTTATGGGTCATTTTTCCATACTCCATGACAGAGAAAATGACCGTTGGCAACGCAGTAAAAAAGGTGAGTCACAATGGACCCACCCTTGCTTAATGCTTCAGATTGGCTCGATCGGCCTGTTAGAGCGTTAAAGATTGAGCATCCGTTTCAATCAATTTAGCTAGATCCTTCAAGAAGGCGGCAGCATCTGCCCCGTAAACAATCCGGTGATCGCAGGTCATATTCACCTGCATTTGCGTCCGGACGCCAAACATGCCATCAGTGGTGGCAACGACCTGGGGACGAGAAGCACCCACTGCCAGAATTGCCCCTTGACCGGGCGGCAGAATGGCATCAAACCGATCGACCCCAAACATCCCTAAGTTGGAGATGGTGAAGCCACCCGTGCTGTACTCATCCGGCTGGAGCTGTTTCGATCGCGATCGGTCTACCAGATCTTTCCAAGTGCGCGATAGGGTGTAGATATCAATCTGATCGGCATTTTGCAGTACTGGCGTGATCAAGCCACCGTCATCCATGGCAACTGCAATCGCCACATTAATGCTCGATCGATAGTTAATGCCCTGTTCGGTGTAGTAAGCATTGAGGATCGGATGTTTTTTCAGGGTCACTGCCACAGCCTTCGCCAGCAGGGCCGTCATCGTCACACCCTTCGACTTAATCTGCTTGTAAAGCTTATCCAAACCATCGGTTGTAATTGTGTACCCAACGCGGAAGACGGGCACCTGCAAGCTGGCGTTCATGTTGCGCACCACAGCCTGCTGCAACGTATTCAACGCCACAACCTGGCCAGGCTGAGCCGGAGGTGCCACAGGAGCCGGAGCTTTTGCAGCCACTGGCGGAGCAGATACTGCTGGCGCAGCAGGTGCCACAGGAGCCGGGGCTGTTGGAGCCGCACTCACCTTACCTGCCGCTGCTTCCACATCTTCGGCCACAATCCGACCATGGGGACCGCTCCCTTTCAACGTCGCCAGATCTACTTTCAGCTCTTTGGCCAATTTTCGTGCGCGAGGGGAGACGATCGTCCGACCACTGCTAACTGTCGCGCCATTCGCACCATTGCCGTTGGTGGCTACAGCGACTGGTTCAGGGGGTTTAGACACCGATGCTGCCGCAGGGGCCGGAGCCGCTTGAGATTGACCTTGCTGTTTGGCCTGTTCGATCTCAGCTTCCGTTTCCGCGACCAGGGCGATCGCCGCACCCACCGCAGCGCTTTCACCTTCAGGCACCATGATCGTGGCCAGATAGCCTTCGTAGAAAGACTCTACGTCCATATCGGCTTTATCGGACTCAACGATTACGACCGTCTCACCTTTTTCGATCTTGTCTCCCGGAGCTTTTACCCAAGAGACGATTTTGCCCTCAGTCATGGTTGAACTCAGAGCAGGCATGAAAATTTCATTGATCATGGCTACACGTCTCCCCGAATTTCTTCTACAATCCCGTCTCGCAGCAACACTTCGACCTGCATTTTCCGAATCAGGTTATCTCCCGTCTCGATCCGGAAGAATCCTTCAATCTGGCCCTGATTCACTTCCTGGTCCATTTCCAGCGTTTGGACTTGCTGGAGTTGCTGCAGGATTTGATTTTTCTTCTCTAGAATTTCGCTTTTGCGCTGATTGACCTGATTTTGAATGCCTGAAACTTGCTGCATCATGGCAGGATCAGCCGCAGATGGGCTTTGCTTTTGCAATTCAGCAATCATTCGCTGCCCTTGGGTCTCCAACTGTTGCAATTGCCCATCCAACTGATTGATCTGACCTTGCAACTGTTGCTGTGCCTCCTCTTTCCAGCGAGGAGTGACCACGGCTTTCACATTAATAGCTCGCTTTAAAAGCAGATGAGGCTTGGAAATTTCCATGAATGGAGATTGAAGTACTATAGGGTATGCAAAACGATTGAAGAATTAAAACCACAACGTGAAAAATTAAAAAGGGTTTAAGCCTGCTTCTAATTCTCCGTTTTTACCTTTTAATTGCTTCAATCAAACATCTCGTCAATCATACCGCGATAGCGATCCGTCACGACGGCTCGGCGGATTTTTAGCGTCTGGGTCAATAACCCATTCTCGATCGAAAAAGGTTCTGTCAATAATCGGAAAGGGCCAACCCGATCGTCCGCTCGATACCCCGGTCGATTTTTCACCTCCCGGTTCAGCTCTTGCCGGAACAGATCTTGAACGGTTTTATCTTCTAAGCCAATTTCTTGCAGTCCAACAGGGGTAGGCTTTGATTGATCTGGGGGCTGAACGAAGCTGCCTTGAGTCGCAGCCCATTGTTGCAATGCTTCTAGATTCGGCACAATCAGCGCCCCAATCACCTTTTCATCCTGGCCCACCAGCATAATCTGATCGATATAAGGACTGCGGAGGCACGCATCTTCGATCGGCTGAGGTTCAATATTTTCGCCATTGGTGAGGACGATCGTATCTTTAGCGCGTCCGGTAATGATCAGATCATCCTGAGGCGTCACCCAACCTAAGTCGCCGGTATCAAACCAGCCATCGGGCGTAATTGCTTTTTGGGTTGCCTCCGGATTTTTGTAGTAGCCCTGCATCACCTGCAGGCCGCGAATCATCACTAACCCCTGTTTACCCGCCGGTAAGGGATTCTGAGTTTCCAGATCGACAATGCGGGTCTCCGTGTGGGGTAGCGGTTGACCATCGCCACCGCGAATATTACGCCAGGGTCGCCGCACATGGGTAATCGGTGAAGTTTCGGTCAGGCCATAGCCGCCCAAAATGGTGATGCCGACCACTTCAAAAAAATCTTCCAGATGCTCCGCGATCGATCCGCCCCCACTCACCAAAAACTTGATGGCACCGCCTGTCCCCTGGCGAATTTTTTGATAGACCAGCCGATCGCCCAAGGCATGCACAGGGGCTAAAACAGCTGCTTGCCCTGCTGCCGTGAGTTTTTCCATGAAAGAAGGATTCAGATTTTCCAGATTCAATCCCTGAACCGTGCGATGAGCTTTAATGTAGCGATCGCCCTGAGTTAGGAAGAAATTGGCAATCCGCTGCGTCTTTTCTGGCTGATCGCGCAATTGTTTTTGAATGCCTTCGTAGATCGACTCCCACAGCCGAGGCACCCCTACCATATAGTTGGGCTTGAATTCTTTAATATCCTTCTTGACGTAGCGAATATTGGTGTAGATCTGGGTGCAGCCATAGGCCAGCGTGAAATATTCAAAGGTGCGTTCATAGCAATGCCAGATGGGCAAGATGCTGAGCACCCGATCCCCTGGTTGAGGTTGGGCTACGGCATAGGCTCCAGAAATCTGAGACAGCAAATTCTGGTGGCTGAGCATTACGCCCTTGGGTTGGCCAGAAGTGCCAGATGTGTACATCAGCGTGGCGGTTGTCTCGCGGGTTAAGCGAGCCGGTTGCAGGGCGTGCGTTTGGCCCAACTCCAGCAAATGGCTAAAGTTCAGCGTTTTGGCTCCTTCGATCGCAGGCGGTGTTTCATCGGTCAGTAACACCACAAACCGGATCGGCAAATTCAGCACATAGCCTTTCACTTTCTCCAACGTAGCCAGGTCTTGCACAATCAAGCCAATGCTGTCGCTATGGCCCAGAATGAAACCCAACTCTTCGCGATCGGCCTGGGAACCCCGCACCGCATTAATGGCTCCAACCGTCATCACCCCTTGATCGGCAATCAGCCAACGCGGCCCATTATCGGAAAACTGAGCCACATGCTCACCGCTTTGCACCCCTAAAGCCTGCAATCCTGCTGCAAATTGCCGGATTTGCAGGTGAAGCTGAGCATAGGTGATTTTCACCTCAGGTGTACTGTGGGGGGCATGCAGCGCAATTCCATTGGCGGCTTCTGGATGCTGAGCAATGATGGACCAGATTTCTGGCAGAGCTTGAACCTGGCTGTAGTCGAGTTGAGTCATAAAACAAGGCTCCTCACGGCGGAAGCAGAGTAAACAGGACTGAACGCAGAGCGCAACGTAACCTTAATGCTTTTAAGTGTGCCACTTCAGAAGCCCATTCGCGCCCAAACTAAGATTGAAACGCGCTAGGCTAAGCATTGGGATTTCCTTCTAACCTGGCCTGCCGATCGTTGGAGTGGAGGCGGTGAGGGACAGATCCTGATCTGTCAGACGGTTGGATCAGCGCATGTTTGATTGATTCACCCAGTTCTGTCAGATTGAACCTGATTTGTTGTAATTCCCAATAGGTGATTTATTAAGGAGTTCATCATGCCCAAAGCAACCTGGAACGGCGCAGTTTTGGCCGAGAGCGATCGCTGCGAGGTCGTTGAAGGCAACTACTACTTTCCACCGGATGCCATCCGCTCAGAATATTTCAAGCCTAGCGAGACTCACACCACCTGTCCCTGGAAAGGGATTGCCAGCTACTACACGATTGATGTGGATGGTAAAGTCAATCCGGATGCTGCCTGGTATTACCCGCAAACGAAAGATGCCGCCAAGAAAATTGAAGGTTATGTTGCCTTCTGGCGAGGCGTGACGGTTGAGAAATAGATGTGACGGTTGAGAATAGATAAAAATTACGGATATCTTGTCTGCGATCGCAGCGTTTGGGCAAACTAAACTTGTTAGGAGAGACGGTCAGTCCGATTTCTAGCGGAAGTGCTAGGATATGAGACTGGCTAGTCTCTCTTCATGCTGCGATTGCAACGCCGATAGTTTGCTACAATTCTGCTGACTTTTCTTGCGAGGGACATGCAACTCACCAGTCATCCGCCCACTTCATCCGTGTCTATTCTGCTTGATGCTCTGCCAAATCCAAAAGTTGTTGATGGCGTTTGTCCACGTCGTGCCCGTCAGCAACTCGATTTCTTGCTGCTTGCGATCGAAGCACTGGAGCTGGGTGGTTCAGAAGCATTTCTCGACGATATCAAGGAGTTAGGGCTCCAAGAGATTGTTAAAAACCGGGTTGTCCTCTGGCGAATTCGGGCGACTAACTCGCTGCGGCGCAACAACCAGCGGCGACCTTTAACCCTTCAAGAGGCTAAGGCCCTTTCGATTATCATTTGTCATCGTGCTAAACGGCTAACTGTGCTGATTCGGCAGTTGTTGATGGTTTATGACCAATTGCTGGAAAAACAGCTTTCTCCAGACCATCACCTGCGGCTCTCAAATTACCTGGAGCGCTTTCGGGCTCATTTTCGATCGCGCATGAATCCCAAGCGGGCTGGGGTGATTGCCTATAGCAGCAACGAGAAATTAGACGACTTAGCACTCACCCTCTTGAGCCAATTGCTATTTTGTACCGGGACAGCTGGAACCCAACGGCTCTGGAGTAGTTTGTTTGATGGAGATGTGGAATGACGATTCAGCGTCAGTATAGTTTGCCAAATTGCAAGCTGATATTGCAGGGCTTGAATAATAGTGCTGATATGGGCAGCCGCCCCCTCCTCTCGATGGTAACGAATGTTGAGTGCTATCTTGCAGGTCAAAAAGACCCCTTAACGGGTGGGCGGGAATTTCTGGAAAGCTTGGCTACTGCGGTGAGTAACTACGCCCAAAGTTATCTAAGCGGCATTCAGCATCTACTGCGTCGGGATCAACAGAACCAAGCCGGACAAGTCTCAATCGAACAAGTCGGCGAGAATTTGCATCGGCTCACTGTGAAATCAGATGCGGGTCAATCTGCTCAACCGATGGAAGTAACGCTGACCACGGTTCAGTTTTTTGATCTGGTTGAGGCGATCGATCAACTCTTTGCAGATGGTCAAACGTTGCCCGAATTAGGGTTGAAGCTCGATCCGCTGCCAAAGCGGTATGTTGTTTCTCAAGAACCTTTCTTCAAACGGGCAACCCCGCCTGCCTTGGGATTAGCTGGATTGGCGACTGCAGCTGCATTGATGTTCATGATTCCTCTGCCAGAAGCACGACGACCGACTCAGACAGCAGAAGGCACAACCACTACTGAACAGGCCTCCCCCACTCCTTCTCCCGGTTCCTCTGCGGCCTCCCCACCTCCCCCTAGTCCTTCTGCGGCAACCAGTCCATCGCCAACAACGGCCTCATCGCCAAACTCGACCAGTTCTTCCAGCCCTTCAGTAACCTCAAATGCCGGTGCAGGGACCGATCTGGCAAACACGCCTAACATTACGGATGCAGCAGAACTCGATCGGCTCACCGTACAGCTCTATGACAAACTCGATCTGGCTTGGAAAAAGACCCCCACCTTTGATGGCGAGTTGATCTATCGGGTTGGAGTCAATCAGAACGGTGATGTGATTGGCTATAAGTATGCCAACGATGCCGCATTGACCTATGTGACGGATACTCCGCTAGCCGATCTACGGTTTAACACGCCAGCCAGCAGTTCCTCTAGCAGTCCTGAGGCGACAAACTCTAGCCCTGAACCAGCTAGCTCTCCCAACTCAGGCTCTACCAGTTCACGGACAGCACTTGCCCAATTCCGGGTTGTGTTCAAATCGGATGGGGTGCTAGAAGTCAGTCCCTGGGATGGTCAACCTGGCAGCACTCCCTCCAATAGCCCAGCTAGCAGCCCTTCCCCTTGATGTAATTGGGCGCAGATTAGGCGCAGAAGTAGCTCTGGGGACCCGACCAGTGATTGGCGAATTGACCAAATCCGATCGTCCGATCGTCTGGGGCACAGGTTGTTTGTCCATCGGCATCCACGATGTATAGCGGCCATTCTGTTTCGCCCATATTGCCAGCTCGAAACAGTACCCGGTCTGGTTGAGCTTGGCTCCAGCCTAGCAACACTGCATTGCTATATTGCACTTGGGTTGGCGCTAAGGTATAAGTTCGCTTTGAGTTGCGTTCCCAAATCACGGCAAAATCAGAGGCGAGACCGCTGCCAAACATAGACTCGAACTCGCGGGCCAGCAGCCGATCGCCATTTTCTGACCAGGCAATAGGAATCAAAATCGCGATCGTGCCGGGTTGTTGAACCATTGCATCTGCCACAAAGGGATTATCTGAAAAAGGAGCGGCCGGCAGAATGGTTTGCAGCTCTCCAGTCTGTAAATTTTCGACAAAGAGAATGCTGGCAACCCGGTTTTGCGTGAAATCTGAAGAAGACTGTAGCTGAATCCGGCTGTAGGCAGCATAGGTTTCATCTGGAGAAATGAGAGACTGGCTGCGGTAATACCGAAATGTCGGGCTGGTTGAGGCTTTTTGTTCAGAGAGTGTTGCCATCACCCAATTCCAGGGAACGGGGTAAGGACTGTTAAGCGGATCAAAGGAAACAGATTGCGCAGGAAATGACATCATGACCAGCACCCGAAAAGAGAGCGTGTAGAAAACCAGCAGAAAAGAGTGAAAAAATAACCAATTGTGGTTTTGGCCATCCTGATCGGACGCAACAACCGAAGACCGATCGAGTAGGGAAACCAGGTCACCCTACATCAGCCATCCAGTCAATTGGCTCATTGCAAAATTTTTATGACAAAGTAGGGCAGCCCTGAAACACGGTCATCACCCTTCACACCATGATTCGATCGAAAAACTCAAGGAACAACCTCAACGAGGATCTACCTAGATTTAGCGTTCTGGTTGCTCTCTGTTTCTCTACCTCTGGTATAGCAAGTTCAATCCTTTTCAGCACGTCTCTCAAAAAAGTTTTTATTTGACAGCATTTTGTAACAAAAAACACTTGACAGTTGATTTGTGATGCGTGGAAGTCCAAAGTCACAGGCGATCGGCCAGGACCCGCAACCTCTGATCCAGACACTCCCGCTTATAATCGAGGACGGCTGTGATTAAGGTTTTGGGAAGCCAAATTTTCCTTTTTCAAGAGACAAGTTAGGATCCCATCAACGCGCACCTGAGGTGAGTTCATGACTAAATCGCCTACCACTTCATCCCCCACTTTGCCCCAATCAGAGGCTGTTTCTCCGGCTCGCTGGAGTTGGGGACGAGCATTTTTGACCTTATTGTTTCGTTTGCTGCTGCTGGGAGTAGGCGGCAGTTTGGCAGCAGCAGTGGGCATTGCAGTGGCTCAGCTTTACTCTGGCCAAATCCAAGAACCTCCCTTGGCCGAAAAACTGCTGCAAAGCACCCAATCTCTAATCGGCAGCATTAAACAACTCCCCAATGACTGGCAGGGTCAGCCTGAGACAGCTCCCTCCCCCAGCGCCTCTAGCATTTCTGCTGCCCCATCAGAGGCCACTCCGCTTTCAGCCACCGAGCGTCAGCAGCTTCAAACTGAGCTGACCCAACTCCAAGCAGAACTGCAAACGCTGACCAGTAATTCTGCTGAACCACTGGCCGATCGCGTTCAGCCCATTCAGCAGCGAATTCAGGCGATTCAATCTAGGCTCAGCACTTTTACTAGCGCACCTGCAACTTCGGAAACCTTTATTGCCCCGACTAGCAGCAACAATCATC
This sequence comes from Elainella saxicola E1, assembly GCA_002796835.1. Lineage (GTDB taxonomy): Bacteria > Cyanobacteriota > Cyanobacteriia > Elainellales > Elainellaceae > Elainella > Elainella saxicola. The sequence continues at coordinate 56,769 of LUGL01000016.1, forward strand.
AACTCATGGTGACTTTACCCAGCGATGCGTTGTTTGGAACCGGGCAAACTTCACTAAAACCGGGTACAGAAGCCATCTTTAATAGCATTTTGACTGATTTGCAGCGCTATCCCGGCGCAACCATTCAGGTGGGTGGACATACCGATAATCAGGGCGATTCCACTGCCGATCGTCAACGATCGACCGAACAAGCCAAAGCCGTGCAGCAGTTTCTGGCAACTCGGTTAGGGGAAGATATTCATTGGGTGACAGTGGGCTATGGTGCGAATCGTCCGCTGGCTGCCAACGACACGCCAACTAATCAACAGCGCAATCGCCGCATTGAAATTGTGATCGAGCCCAAGTAGTTGCTAAACATGAGTGATTCTGCCTCCCCATTGAAACTAATTTTTTTCGGCACGCCCCAATTTGCTGTCCCTAGTTTAGAAAAATTGCTGGCTCATGAAGCCTTTGAGGTGCTAGCTGTTGTCACTCAACCCGACAAACGCCGGGGACGGGGAAACGAGCTTTCTGCTTCACCGATCAAAGCGATTGCGACAGAACATCAGGTACCGGTATGGCAACCGCGTCGCGTTAAAAAAGATGCTGAAACGCTGGATTTTTTACGATCGGCAGAAGCAGATGCCTTTGTTGTAGTCGCTTATGGCCAAATCCTGTCGCAGGAAATTCTAGACATGCCGCGCTTGGGCTGTGTGAATGGTCACGGCTCGATTCTGCCGCGCTATCGAGGCGCTGCGCCAATTCAATGGTGCATTTACCATGGCGAAACCGAAACGGGCATTACCACGATGCTGATGGATGCGGGGATGGATACGGGACCAATGCTGCTGAAGGCCACCACGCCGATCGGCCTATTTGACAATGCGATCGATCTGGCTAAAACCCTGTCGCACATCACTGCTGATCTGCTAGTTGAGACGCTCTTGGGATTAGCACAAAATTCGATTACCCCCCTTCCTCAGGACAATGAGCAGGCCACCTATGCTCCGTTGATCCAAAAAGCAGATTACCAGATTGACTGGCGGCGATCGGCCCTGGAGCTGCATCATCAGGTGCGCGGCTTCTATCCAAATTGCGTCACGACTTTGCGAGACAATTCGCTGAAGGTCATGGCCACCGTGCCGCTCGGCAGCGCTGATTTAGCACTTTTGCCGCCCGAAATTCGATCGACCGCCGCTGAATGGTCTGCTTGGATGAAGACTGGCGTGGTTGGGGCGATCGTCGGACTGCTGAAAAACCAGGGAGCGGTTGTGCAAACTGGGGATGGATTGCTGCTGCTGAAAGAGGTGCAGCTTGCTGGAAAACGGTCTCAAATGGGCTGGGATTTTGTGAATGGCACCAGATTGCAGGTTGGAGAAATCCTTGGAGCATGAGTTGCTCGCCTGATTTTTTCAGTATGTTCCAGATTCAATATGAGCTGGGCTAAAACTCGATCGTGCCAGCTAGCCGACTAATTCCTGGCGTTGATAAGATCGGCATCCTTCACAAGGACCGGTGGGATTGACTGCACAGCGCACCAGCTCAGAATGGGCGTTATAAATGCAGGTGGCGTCCCCCACGACCCGATGTCCGTCTACGACACTCCACTCTTCTGGACGCTTGGCAGATTGGACATACAGGGCAATTTTATGCAGTCGATATTTGCCAGATTTGAACTGATAGCGGTGCCGTCGCTCCAGTACGGTATAGGTTTTGCCTTCTAGATCAAGATATGCTCCGGGTTGTGGCTGCCAATCCAAACGCACATTCCCGATCGTCTGGCGTGGATGGCTAAGGATCACCTCGGTGGGTAGTGACTCTGGCTCCATAAGCAAGTGTATTGCTGCCTACACATCATGACTACCCATTATAAGGATGGGATCGCATTCGTTGGCATTCGTTCACATTCGTCAAACCAGACTTCAGGAAACTTTGTGATTCAGCATGGGGCAGACTGCAAAAGTCTCATCTATGCTTTAAGTCTTAATCTATGCTTTTAGACATTGATCGCCTATCCTGAAGTCAAGCATCTACTGTGTTTGTTCCCAATTCATTTGTTAACCCATGGTTGACACTGTGCCCAGCCCCAACTTTGCATCTGCCTCTAACACCCGCAAAAACGATCTTTTCATTGCTTATACGATCGAAGATATTGAATTTGTTAAAAAGCTGGATACCGCGCTACGTGAACTGGGACGCAACCCCTGGCTCGATTTAGAGGATATTCCTTACAACATCAATCGGACGCCTGAGGAAACATGGCAACATATCCACGAAGGTATTCAAGAAGCGGATGTCTTTGTATTCGTCATTAGTCCTAATTCCATTCAATCAGCGAAGAATCTCAAAGAATTAGAATTTGCGATTCACAACCAAAAGCCGATTATTCCAGTTGTTTGCCATTCGGTTGGCGATCTTGCCATTCCTGATGCTCTGCAAGATGAGGCCGCTTGGATTCAGATTAACCTCAACGATCCCAACGATCCATTTGAGCCCTTAGCCACTCGCATCACTTATATCCACATTTATGAGCGGCTACGCCAGCGTGCGCAAGAATGGGTTGCTGATAAAACCAATACGGATCTGTTACTCTATCGTAGCGATCTGGAATCTGTAAAAGCCTGGATTGGCCAAAATACTTCCGAAAAGCTGGGTTTGACTGCCCTGCAAACTGAGTATTTTGAGGCAAGCAAACAAGCAGAACGGCGACATCTCCTCCCTTATCAACCGGATGTTTTTGTTTCCTATTCTCGGCGCGATAAAGAATTTGTTGCAGCCCTATGTCAGGCCTTAAAGCAAAACAAGGTCAAGATCTGGGTGGATTGGGAGAACATCCCGGTCGCAGCCCCTTGGCGAGAAGAATTGAAAGAAGGCATCCGCAACGCCGATAACTTCTTGTTTGTCATGAGTTCTGATTCTGTGGCTTCTCGGTATTGCCATGAAGAAATTGAACAAGCTGCTGCCTATAAGAAGCGGGTGATTACGATTTTGCTTAACAAAGATTATGACCGTAACCAGGTTCATGATGCTGTTAAGGAAAGAAACTGGATTGTCCTGAATTCGGCGGGTGAACTAGATGCCACAATGCCCAAACTGCTGGAAGCGATTCAGCGGGATGAAAAGCATGTTAAAACCCATACGAATCTTCTGTTGCGGGCGATCGAATGGGATGAGCACAAGCGCAAAGAGGAATTTTTGCTACGGGGGAACAAGCTGCGTGAGGCGCTGCAATGGTTGAGAAATAGCCAAAGTACAAGAGATGGAGAACCGAAGGAGCCCCGGCCAACCGACCTCCAGCGAGACTTTCTGCAAACCTCCCATAAACATCGTCGTCGAACCCGCCTGATTCGCGGATTAGCGATCGGCCTCACTTCAGTTGGTTTGGTCAGTGCCTTAGTAGTAATTGCAGTGAAAACGCTCGGAGAAATCAAAGCGCTGGTTTCTTCATTAGAAGGCAAACAGGAACTCGATGCGCTGATGGTCAGTCTCAAAGCAGGCCATGATTTAGAACGGCAGCGATTCAGCAGCCTGCTCAACTGGGTTAACCTCAATCCCCAAGCTCAAGTGGTGACAGCTTTACATCAATCGATCGATGATTTGAACGAGCGTAATCGGTTAGAACGTCATCAAGGTCGCATTTATCAGGTGAGTTTTTTAGAAAGCACGGATTTGATTGCCTCAGCCGGACAGGATGGCACGATTCAACTTTGGCAAAAGGACGGGACGCCGATCGCAACTCCCTTGTTTGGCCACACCGATGATGTTGTTGCCATTGACTTTTTCCCCGAACAGCAACAGCTCGTCTCGGCTAGTTACGATGGCACCGTCAAACTCTGGCAAATCCTGACCAATGTGGATGGTTCAATCAGAGTCAAATTCATCAAAACATTGACTAGCTTTGGGCGTACAGGCTTGAGTCATGACGATTGGGTCTATGATGTGAAATTCAGTCCCGATCACAAATACATTGCCTCAGCCAGTCAGGATGGCACCATTAAGATTTGGACTGTGCAGGGTGATTATCAAGCCACTCTGCCCGTCGGCCAACCTGTTTACAACATGGCTTTCAGTCCAGATGGACAAACGCTTGCTTCAGCCAGCAATGATGGGATTCGCCTTTGGACCGGCAAAAATTTTTCACAAGTGAAATTGCTGCCAGATACAGAGTCCAGTTTTTGGGTGAGTTTCAGTCCCGATGGGAAACGGCTTGTTTCTTCAGGCAACAATGCTCAGATCAAACTTTGGCAACCGAATGGTACGTTAATCGCAACTCTGAAAGGTCATGAGGCTGCGGTTTATCGGGCTGTTTTCAGCCATGACAGCAAGGTTTTAGCTTCGGCAAGTGGGGATAATACTGTCAAACTTTGGAATGGTAAAACTGGCGACTGGCTGCGGACACTGAGTGGACATCAAGATGCGGTGTATCGGGTGAAATTTAGCCCAGACGATCGCACTTTGGCTTCCGCTGGAGCAGATGACACGATCCGCCTATGGCAGCCCCAAGGGCTTCTGAGTTCTCCCACCAAAGAGACTGTTGAGTTTTGGGCCCAAAAAGATAATGGCTCTTTGCTCAAAACTTTAACTGGACACCGCAATGCCATTCTCGATATTGATTTTTCGAAGGATGGGGAGACTTTGGCTTCGGCCAGCGCAGATGCTAGCATTCGGCTGTGGCAAACCAACAATGATACGGTGCCCAGATTGCGCCATGACTTCCCTGTGACAGATGTGAGCTTTAGTAGCAGTGGGCAGTTTTTAGCCTCTAGTAGCTCCGCCAATCTGTTTTTTTGGCAACCCCAGGGAACGCTGATCGGACAAATCAAGAATGCGGGTGGCAAAGGCAAAATCAATACCTTGAGTTTCAGTCCCCAGGGCAATCTGCTAGCAACTGCCGGTGAAGATGGCGTCCAACTTTGGCACCTTCCGTTAAACTCAGCTGGACAACTTCAGCCTCCTTGTCCTCAAAAACAGTCGAATCCTCGGTTATTCTGGGAAATTGAGCTGGAGCAAAGGCGATTGCAAACAGAATGTCCGTCATCGTTGCTCACCTTCCTGCTGCAAGCCCAGAATGAGAGCCAGCCTAAGGCAGTTTTGAGCCTCAGCTTCAGTTCAAACGGTCAGTTTTTGGCGATCGGAGGAGAAGAACCGTTTGTGCGGATCTGGGAGCAGACTGATCAGAAGATGCAAAAGCTCTCCGTGCAGGGCATCACAACAAGTCTCACCTTCTATCCTTTAGACGATCGCTTCTTAGTTGCCGCTGGAAAACGCAACGCTCCTTCTAGTCCTGCACCCGGTATTGTGCTGCTGCAACGACAAACTGATCAACCGATTCAAACCATTCGCCAGTTTCGTGACGAAGTGCTAGGCAACATCAACAGTGTGCGCTTTAGCCCGGATGGCAAATTTTTAGCTGCTGCGGATGAAACCAACAATTCCATTCGCTTGTGGAGCGTGAGCCGATCGCAAAATCAGTTGCATTTTGAGCCCTTTAAAACCCTGCAAGGACACACCGCTCCGGTGTTGCAGCTAACCTATAGCAGTGATGCCGAGAACCCTTTGTTGGCCTCTGCCAGCCAGGATGGCACGGTCAAATTGTGGACGGCGACCGGCAGTGAAATTATTACCTTCCGGAAACACCGCCGCGATGTCTCTGGGGTGAGCTTTAAACCCGATGGTTCGATGTTGGCTTCGGCCAGTGTCGATCGCGATGTCTTGCTCTATTCTCTCCCGGCTGGCTTCAGTGATGAGGCGCTTCAAGTGCTGATTCGGCAGGGGTGCGAACTGGCAAAGGACTATCTCAAAATCGATCGAGTTAACGAAATTTATGGCCAGGAAGAGTTCTCTCAAATCCAGCAAAATAAAGAAGCCTGCAAAGCCGAATAAGACTCTACAGGCAACTTAGTTAAGTTTTAGCAAGATTCGTTTTGGGTGATCGAAACCTGAATCAAACCAGAGCAAGCTCTCAGCAAGATTGAGGATCGTTCGGGTTGCAGCGCGCCTGTGCAACCAACGTCTCACCAGAATTTGTACCAGGATTTGTGGTAGAACGAGCTGTCTGTTTAACTTGTGTCAACACTGGCGCAAGCGTTACTGACGCAAGCAGTAAGCTAACTACCAAACAATAAGGTTTCACAGCTATACACCACCTTAGATGAAAAGATTACCTCTGCCCTCATTTTACTGATCTGCCCTAATGCTGTCTAGCATTTTGTTGCAATTCTTGTGCAGGTCTTGAATCCAGTAGATTACCGTCTGCTGATGTCTTCCGTGCGGTTAAACAGCTTCTGAGAGGCAATCTGACTGACATAGCCTTCCACATCGCTTTGGATAATTTCTTCAATTTGATTGGCAAAGGCTGGAAATGCCTCTTTGTGGCCGGTTTGGGCATAGGTGATATAGGGGCCGCTCAGCTCAAAAAACTGCCAGCCTTGCATTTTTAATAACTCAGCCGTCGATCGATAATGTCGCCAGCGATCGCCAAACTTAAAGAGCTGATCGACTGCGGCCAGAATCGCCACCAGTTGACTTAAGCCCAATCCACTAAATAGGCAAAATCGGTACCAAAACAAAGCATCCAATCCATCAATTTGACCTGGAAAAGCAGTCGCAGTAGAGGGGAAGGTGCGATCTTCGATGGGTATCTGGTCGGATCGAGCTGTTCCGTTCAAGCCAGAAAATTGCAGCCAGAGGACATGGGCATATACACTGCCCAAGCTAATTAGTGCAGGCACCAAAATGCTGCCAATAATGGTAGTGACTCGAACCCAGTAAAACCAATCGCGATAAAGCTTTGCCTTGTTACTGAACCAAATGATCTGATCGAGCCAGCGCTGTTGTAAAAATTCTCGTTCTAGAAAAGAAAGCTCCTGGAGTTCAGGAGAATCAATGATGCGAGCATACTTTTGTCGCGTTCGCTCTGCGGCGCTTAATTTTGCCGGATGCTCCAATTTTGTGGCCACATGATTTGCTCCAATCAAACTGATTTGTTGCTTATCCCCCATGCCTGTTCTGCTCTATGCCCTTGCAACTATTATCCAGAGCAATTGAAAATGCAGCACCATAAACTCGAAAAATCTTTCAAATCTCTGTGCCTCATGGGATCGAACTCAATCGCCCATCGCAACTGCCCATTGCATAGGGTCATGCTACTTGATGTTGTGCGACTTTGATGCAGCCTCACCGCATGGTCAACATGACATGGGTTTTATGAAATTCTCTAGAATTTACGCATTCAGTTTGGGTTGCAGCCCTTGCTGGCGAGCAGCAAGAAAATAACGCTCTAGGAAAGGTTTCAGCTGGCGAGCTGATTTTGACAACTCAAAGAGCTGGAAACGCCCCTGCTTTAGAACGGGTGAGAGTTTGGCTTGATCGTCACTTTGGGGATTGCGGATTGCTGAAGCAATTTGATCGGCCAACCGGCCTGTACCGGCGAGCACGATCACCATGCGTTCTTCAGCAACACTTTCTTCTACATCTTTGAGCGAGACATTTCCGCCATTCATCAAAATTGTGATGGAGGGAGCCGAACCTGATAGCAAGCTGGCAGCTTCTGCAATCCAGGGAGATTCGTCACCCCACTCCTCTCCGGGGACAAGCAAAAAATGGCTGTGATGCGGTTCCAAATGTTGGGAGGCGATCGGCGAAGATTTTCCCGGCAAATGTACTTTCTCAATGGGTGCAACCCCAACCAGCGGAAATGAAGCCTGATTTTTATTGCGAGCTAATCCCATTAGCTGCATGACCCCAGCGTCAGTGCCTCCATCCACCACCACCATGCCCAATTCTTCTGCAAGGGGAGCCAATAGCTCATTAAATAATTTTTCTAATCGCTTATAGTCAGCCGGATTGAGGTTGCTTGCTCCACCGATAATGACCAAAACCGGAATTGCGGCTTCCAAGCCTAATTCATGCAGCGCATTGGGCAAATCTGTGCGGGTTTGCACCTGAATTGCCTTCGCCTTCTGCCCATTTGAGAAGGTGAGTTCAAGGTCAGAGGACATAGAAGAAAGCTGCATGAATGCCCGGTTTATTGTGATTTTAGTACAAGTCTCCTGGATGATAATCAGCTTAAAGCCGTCCCATCTTGAGTATTACGACGGAGATCCCCATCTCTTGTTGCCTATAATTATCGACAATTTCAGCAGAAACGCTTAGTCAACTCTATTTCCTTTCCATCGCCATGGCCATCAAAATCTTCTGGGCATTAATTTCTGCTTCCAGCGATCGCGATCGACGTTGCACATAACGTCCGGTGGGTCGTAGTTCCCAAGCATGGCGATTATCTGCGAGTAGCGTTCCCAAGATAATTTGTAAATCCTGGCTCAGCTCTGGATCTTCGATCGGCACTAGCACTTCTACTCGGCAATCGAGATTGCGCCGCATCCAATCTGCGCTGCCAATATAGACTTCAGATTGTCCTCCATTGTGAAAATAGAAAATCCGAGAATGCTCTAAAAAGCGGCCCAAAATGCTAATGACGTTGATATTACTACTGACCCCAGCCACGCCCGGTCGTAGACAACACATTCCTTGCACAATCAGATCAATTTTGACGCCTGCTTCTGAAGCTTCATACAGGGTTTTGATCAACTGTGGATCGATCAACGCACCCAGTTTCACCACAATGCGCGCATGACTTCCCTGGCTGGCATATTGGCTTTCCCGCCGGATTAGCTGAACCAGACGATCGCGCAAATTCACGGGCGCAACTAGCAGTTTGCGATAGTGGGTTTGGCGTGAATAACCCGTCAAATAGTTAAACAGTTCTGAGAGGTCTGCCCCTAACTCTTCCTGACAGCTCAGCAGGCCCAGATCGGTATACAGTCTGGCGGTACGCGGATTATAGTCGCCGGTGCCGATGTGGACATAGCGGCGAATTTCTTCCCCTTCCTGACGCACAACCAAAGCAACTTTGGCATGGGTTTTGAGACCTACCAATCCATAGACCACATGAATTCCGGCCTGCTCTAATTTACGCGCCCACTGCACATTGTTGATCTCATCAAAGCGGGCCTGCAACTCAACCAAAACGGAGACCTGCTTACCGTTTTCAGCTGCAAGAATCAGGTTGTGCAAGACCGTCGAATCCGCAGATGTACGGTAAAGCGTCATTTTGATGGCCAAAACTGCCGGATCGGTGGCTGCTTGACTGATGAAGAGTTGCACAGATGCTGAAAACGCATCGTAGGGATGGTGCAGCAAAATTTCTTGCCGACGAATGGCACAAAAAATATCTTCACAGTCCTGCATGGGCTCCAGTGTGCTGATCGCCTGAGTCACTGATTGGTTCGCTCGTCGCAATCCCGGTGGAATGAGTGGCGTCCAAGCTGGATATTTCAATTCTGGGAGAGGCAGCCCTGTCAGGATTCTCAAATCTCGTAAGCAAAACAAGCCCTGAATTTCAAAGACATCTTGATCGCTCAGCTCCAGTTCCTGCATTAAGAGCGATCGGACTCGATCCGACATGCCCGCCTCAATTTCTAACCGCAGCGCAGTTGCCCCGACCCGGCGTTTGCGCAACTCCTGTTCGACAGCCCGCAGCAAATCTTCTGCTTCTTCTAAACCCAACACCGCATTGCGGGTAACCCGAAACAAGTAATGCGCGATCACCTGCATGCCTGGAAATAATAGCGAGAGGTGATGGGCAATCATTTGCTCGATCGGCACACCAGCCCAGACCGTTTTGCGCTTGGGAGGATAGAGGGAGGTTGGCAACTCGATCAATCGCGGCAGAATGCTAGGCACTTTGACCCGGGCTAAACGCACCTTGCCGTTAGGTGGCTCGCGAATCAAAACGGCTAGATTCAGGCTGAGATTGGAAATGTGGGGAAATGGATGTCCTGGATCGATTGCCAGTGGGGTCAGGACCGGAAAGATCTTCTCTTCAAAGTACTGCTGCAAATATGCCTTGGCAGGTGGGTGTAGGTCAGTGTAATTGAGCAGGCGAATTCCTTTGACCGCTAACTGTTTGCGTAACACCTGTTCAAAGTGCTGCTGATGTTTTGCGACTAGGGGCCGCAGGCAATCGGTAATGGCTGCAAGCTGGGCTTCTGGGGTGCCGCGATCGGGCGAAGTGCGTGGCTTTTGTTCAGCCTGCTGACGTTTCAGATCCGCAACCCGAACCATAAAAAATTCGTCCAGGTTCGAGGCAAAAACTGCCATGTAGCGAAGTCGCTCAAGCAATGGCGTGCGTGGATCGATCGCTTCATGCAACACCCGATTGTTAAACTCCAACCAACTCAGCTCACGGTTGAAGTAGTACTGTGGGTCAGTCAGATCAATCGCGGGAGGAGAGGCGGCAATCGCTTTCGAAGATCTAGGCATACCTAGCCTGATTGCGGAGAAATGAAGGTTGTATCACCAGTGTGACATTGAATTTCCCTTCCCATCGGCACATTTTCTAGAAAACTTCATCCTCGATGCCCACCCACCATTCGCCGAGTTTCATTAAATCTTGATGGAGTTCAACCAATTCGCGTTCATATTCTTCAGAGGTAATTAAATGCCGCCGTTCCTGCAATTTTTTCAGCCGCAGTTGGGTCAACAGCCACGGTTTTGTCATCCCACCCGTGGCTTCGATGTATCGCGCTAATTCTTCACTGTTCATAGATATATAGAAATAAAGGCAAGGCGATAGCAAAAAGCAGCCACGATCGCTCATGACTGCTGCAAAACACAGATAAATCGTAACTAGGCAGCCGCCAGATTTTGATTTGCGAAATCCCAGTTCACGAGCTGATCGAGGTAGTTTTGGATAAAGTCAGGACGACGGTTCTGATAGTCAATGTAGTAGGCATGTTCCCAAACATCCAGCGTCAGCAAGGGCACCTGACTATGCACCAGAGGATTTTCGGCGTTTGGGGTTTTGGTCACTTTCAGTGCGCCGTTTTCCAACACTAACCAGGCCCAGCCGCTGCCAAATTGAGTCGCAGCAGCAGTCTTGAAAGCTTCTACAAACTTGTCATAGCCACCAAAGTCACTGTCAATTTTGGTCGCGATCGCGCCCGATGGTTTACCACCACCGCTTGTTGGAGTCAGGCTGTTCCAGAAGAAGGTGTGGTTCCAAACCTGAGCTGCGTTGTTGAAAATGCCCGCTTTAGCTGAATCTTGGAAGGAAATTTTAATTACTTCCGTCAGCGATTTATCGGCTAACTCGGTGTCCTTGGTCAAATTGTTCAGATTGGTGACATAGGCGGCATGGTGCTTGCCATAGTGAAATTCGAATGTCTTTGCAGACATGCCATGAGGCTCTAGTGCACCCGGATCAAAGGGTAAAGGCTCTTGTTGGAATGCCATGTGTTCTGTCCTCTCCAGTAGTGGATATACCAAACGGTTGACCTGCTATCTTCAGGGGTAAACCCCAGCCCAAACCCTTAAAAACAGGCAATTTGGTCAAGGCAGGACTATTGATAGAATTTTATATCAAAACTCGACCTGACAGGTGTCTGGCTGCTTCCCTCAATCGGTTTGTGTTATCACTGACCGGATCAAAAGCAGGGTTTAAGTGCAAAATTTCCCATCTGAAGGCTTATTTTGCCTGAATGGGTGACTTTTTTACATGCACCTCTAGATAGATAAGCCGATCGTAAAGGGGTTTCGTCGGACTTCGTTCCCATTCTCTGAATCTGCACACTGCCACCCTTCGTTGCCAAAATCCAGCTATCATAACGGTTGTTGCAGCGGCTACAGACATGGGCAGACAACGTTTAATTTTGGCTTTTATTGCACTTTTGGCGATCATTGCTGTTGTGGTGATCGTACAGGTTCCTCTTCGCTTAGGGCTTGACTTGCAGGGTGGTTCTCAGTTAACGCTTCAGGTGAAAACCACTGAAACTGTCCCGAAAATTACCCCTGATAAATTGGAAGCGGTGCGTCAGGTGGTGGAAAACCGCATCAACCCTAATGGCGTGCAAGAAATTGTGGTGCAGATGGTTGGGGATGATCAGCTTTTGGTCCAATTGCCGGGAGTAAGTGACCCGAGCGAGGCAGAACGCATTCTCCAAGATGTGGCCAAGCTGGATTTCCGGCAGCAAAAGCAGGGCACAGAAGCCCAGTTTGCGATCGAGCTACAGGTGCGGCAGCAGAAGCAAATTGAACTGGAAACTGCACGGCAGGCGGGCGATCAGGCCACAATTACGAAAAAACAAGAAGAGTTAAAGAGTAGCGAACAGGCGATCGGGGCTCTCTTTGAAAAAACGCCGTTGACGGGCGAAAAGTTGCGCAATGCCTATCCTCAACCGCTCCAGGGCAGTAACTGGGAAGTCGTCCTCAGTTTTAATGACCAGGGAGCTAAAGAATTTGCTGATCTGACCAAAGCAGTGGCCGGTACGGGTCGCAGTTTAGGGATATTTTTGGACGATCGGCTTCTCAGCGCGCCGCGTGTGGATGTCCAATATGCTGAGACCGGCATTGCAGGTGGCACCGCCAGTATTACGGGCGGCTTTGATACCAAATCTGCGAGTCGGCTAGCACAGCAGTTGCAAGGTGGAGCCTTGCCTGTTCCGGTCGAGGTCGTGGAAAACCGTACGGTTGGTGCAACTTTGGGACAAGACAGTATTCAACGCAGTATTTATGCAGGTTTGCTGGGCTTGGGTTTGGTGCTGATTTTCATGGTGGCTTACTATCGTCTGCCCGGCTTGATCGCAGATATTGCGCTGGTGCTTTATACCCTGTTCAACCTGGCCATTTTTGACATCATCCCGGTGACGCTGACCCTGCCTGGAATTGCTGGGTTTATTCTCAGTATTGGTATGGCGGTAGATGCGAACGTGCTGATTTTTGAACGCACCCGCGAAGAGTTAAAAGCCGGGAAAACGCTGTATCGATCGGTCGAAGCTGGCTTTTATCGCGCCTTTTCCAGCATTTTAGACAGTAACGTCACAACCTTGATTGCCTGCGGTGCTCTCTGGTTCCTGGGAGCCGGTCTGGTGAAGGGTTTTGCCTTAACATTGGCGATCGGCATTATGGTGAGTATGTTCACAGCCCTGACTTGTAGCCGGACATTACTCCTCTTTGTCCTCAGCTTTCCCGGTCTGCGCAAACCCCATCTTTTTTGTCCCGGACTTTCCGCCACACCCAAACTTCAGACAGAGAAATCACTATGAAATTGCAAGTTATTCGCCAGCGTGCCTTTTGGTGGACCCTTTCAACGCTGATTATCCTTAGTGGATTTGTGGCAATGGGACTGCTTTGGAACCAGACAAAATTACCACTGCGTCCCAGTTTGGACTTTGTAGGTGGGACTCGTCTGCAGCTGGAACTGGACTGCACCAAGCCGAATAACTGCGATCAACCTATTGATTCTGCTGAAGTCCGATCGGTTCTCGCAGCTCAGGGATTGGCCAATAGCAGCATTCAGGTAGTTGGCACAGAGCAAAATGCGCTCTCAATTCGCACCTCTACTCTTAATGTGGAACAGCGAACAAACCTGGTGAATGCTCTGACAGAGAAAATTGGGGCTTTCGCCACAAACAAAACCCAGATTGATACGGTTGGGCCGACGATCGGACGACAGCTCTTTAGTTCGGGGATGTTGGCGTTGCTGGTTTCATTCGCTGGCATCATGATTTACTTGAGCCTGCGGTTTCAGTTTGACTATGCCCTGTTTGCGATTATTGCCCTACTGCATGATGTGCTAATTACGGTGGGGATTTTTGGCATTTTGGGGCTTGTCTTCGGGACTGAAGTCGATAGTCTGTTTATCGTGGCTTTGCTGACGATCGTCGGTTTCTCGGTCAACGACACGGTGGTCATTTATGACCGGATTCGCGAAACCATCCAGATCAATGGCGATCGATCGATCAATGACATTGTGGATGATGCGGTCAATCAAACCTTAGGGCGGTCAATCAACACGACCTTAACAGCGTTGCTGCCCCTGGTTGCCATTTTCTTTTTAGGGGGCGAAACGCTGAAATACTTCGCGCTGGCGTTGATTGTTGGCTTTGCTGCGGGTGCCTATTCCAGTATTTTTATTGCCAGTACCCTATTGGCCTGGTGGCGAGTCAAAAGTGGTCAGGAAATTCCTGGAACGCCTGCCAAGTCGCTTGATGTTGCATCCGGAGAAGGGTAGAGGACGCTCAATCATGCCCAAGAAACCGATTCCAACAGAGCAGCGTGTAATTTTGCCAAGTGTGAGCTGGCAGCAGTTTGAACAGTTGCTGGCAGAACTGGGGAATGAGCGACAGACGCGGCTGACTTACCTGCGCGGCAAGCTGGAAATGATGACGCCGGTTGAAGCCCACGAGCGTTGCAGCAAATTAATCGATTCGCTGATTCTGGTGTTGGTGGATGAGTTATCCATCCCACTGACTGCCATTGCGCCCGTTTTGCTGAAGCATGAAGCCCTGGGCTGTGCCACTGAACCTGATGTTTGCTACTACCTGGAAAAGCGATCGCTCCGTCGTGCTCATGAGCTTGACCTGAGTCAGGATTTGTCACCTGATTTGCTGGTCGAGGTGGCACTCACCAAAAGCAACCTCGATAAGTTGCCGATCTATGCAACCCTCGGTATTCCAGAAGTGTGGCGCTACATCACGACCGTTGGCGACGACATGCTGAAAGGCACCTTGCTGATCTACGAGCTGCAAGACGATCGCTATGTGGAACGCAGTCATAGTCAAGCCTTTCCGATGCTGCCTGCCGGTCGCGTTTTAGAGTTTCTAGAACAAAGTGATTCGATTGGGCTGGCCTCTGCCTTGCGGGTTTTGCGAGCCTGGATTCAGGAAAATAATTGAGATAAATTAATTTGAATAATTCGAACGCAAATTTCCTGTGTCTAGTCCCATTTCCAGAGACAAAGGCCGATCGAGTAATTGGTCCATATCACCGCACAGCGTTTCTAAATATTGCTGCACATATTCCAAGGAGTGATGATTGGCCTCATAGGTGCGATCGGCCAGTTGAACAAACAAAGGCGTGAGTCGAATGGCAGCGTAATCAGGATTTTTAGCGGATTCAGGCCGCAACAGGGGCAAATTTGCTGCTTCTGGAATTAAACCGGGCGGCAAATGACCTTCCAGCAGTGCCAGAATGCGAGAACGACAGGTCTGGGTATCAATGCCTTGCTGTTCCAACAATTGCAGGATGGTTTCCAGCGGGACAGGCTTGGCCGGGAAAATCTGCAAGAGCGATCGCAGTAAAAAGTAATCGCTAAATTGGTGGCGAGCACTATCAATCACTTGCGAATGCAGCGGCACGGTTGCCAATCCATATGCAACCCGACTACAGCTGGCCAGAGTGAGCGTCGGACTCATGGGGCGAGCATAGGTATCTTGAACAATCGTGGCATTGGGTAACTTTTGCCGCAGCCATCGAGCGATCGCGCTCAAGGAAGCCGTGCCACCTGTGCAAACGACCTGTTTTATGGCTGCCGCAGTGGTGTTAGTTTGAGCCAGCAAGGTATTCAACTCGCGATTCAGGCGTTGCACATAGGGCAGGATTGCCTGACTGGTTAGCTGTTGGCGGGTAAACTTCAGCGTATGCTCGCCATACTTCAGCACAAATTCGGGCTGCTGCTGCAAGCTGATCTTGAGCGATCGAGCAGCCATGAGTAACGGTTGACCACTGGGTGCATTAGCTAATCGCTGCTGCAATTGCCATCGTTTCGGCCAACTCAATTCCGCTGGATTTGGCAAGTCCAGGCTGTCTAATTGGAGAGATTGCAGATCGATCGAGGCCAAAACATAGTCTGGGGCTGTTGCCGGTTCTGCTGTTGCAGAGGACTCCGCTGACAAATGCACTAGGGCTGGATAGAGCAACTGGCAGAGGATATCTTGATCGATTGTTTGTCCAGCCAGAGGCAGACTGCGGATTTGAAAATCTGTATGGTTCAGGGTTGCAAGCTGGGTTGGCAGATTGACCAGCGCTAACTCGGACAAACTTGCTCCTGCTGTGAGAATCAGCGTCATCCCCTGCCAATGAGCATTGTGTAAATGGCTGTTTTTCCCTTGATTTTGGGCCAAAGTGACCGATCGTCCATCTGAAGCAGGCAGGGCCGACAATAGGGCTGCAATCGCATCTTCAATAAACGTGATCTGATCGGGTTGCTGGACGAGTTCTGCCTGCAAGATTGCCTCCCGCACATTCAAACTGTAGGTATCTGACCAATTGCTGGGATATCCCACAATCACCCCATCGAGCTGACGCAGAATGGTCTGGAATTTCTCTGGGTCTAAACCCAATGCCCCACAGGTTAACAGCGGTATAAAGGAGGCGCGATCGGGATTTAAAGTCGTCAAGAGCTGCTGCAAGGCTTCCTGGAAAGTTCTCAGCGGCAAAGTTTGCTGCGTGGACCATTGCAACTGCGGTTCCCATCCAGAAGTTTGAGGCGAATAGTGGGGCACTGCCACACCAAGAAAAGGTTTCCAATCCTGTAAGCAGAGTTGGGCATCTCCGATATGGGGCTGTAGCCGGATCGTCGGCAAGGGAGATGCAGCAGGCTCAGCGGCAAAAAGCGTTACAGCTGTTGAGAGGCGAAACTGTTTCTGAGCTGCAAAGTTGGCTGAATCTGTGACCTGCCAATACAGAGGATAGAGTTGGGCCTGAGCCGGATTGAGCAACACGGCAGAGATCCCAGTGGTCCCTAGATCAAGTCCTAAAAACCAGCGATCGCGAGCATCTGGATCGGCATCCCTACGAACCTCAGGGGGTTCAACCAAAACTATGCTTGAGTCTGTCGGCGCAGTTGGGTTTGCGGTCTCATAGGTTGCAGCGGCAGCAGCACTGACTGCAATTGAGGCTTCCGGCTGCGAATCCGATTCAGGTAATGCCACCTCAACCGAGGCGATATCCACAATAGGCTGAGTTGGGGTCTCGGCAGCAGCGCTCAGCTCCTGGGTCAAATCTTGAATTAGATCGGCTAAGGTTTCTGAAGCGGGTGTAGGCATGATGTAGCTATTGCCTACGGTCCAGTCTTCTCCTAGCACAGTAGGCAGACTGATGGGGGTGACATCAACTTCAGCTATTTTTTTTTTTCAGCGTCTGTGTCGTCGTTGGGAAAGAATTGTGACCAATCTTCAGGCACAGTTGGTTCTGTAGTTCCGGATGGAGCGGTCAAAAAGTCTGCTGAAGCGACTTGAGGCAGATTGGGCACATCCTCAAATAAGCTTTCGAGTCCTTCGATCGTTACAGGGGCTTGAGCAGCATCGAGGGTGGGTGAGGTATGGGAGGAAGAGGGCAACGAATCTTCTGCCTGTTGATCGTCCAAGCCAGGTTGGTTCAGCAGTCCTAACGCCAAATGGAAAGTGNTCACTCGGGGCTTCTGCGATCGGCAATTCCTGAAGGTTAGCTGGTGGCGCTGCTTCATTTTGTAAGGCTGGCTCGTTTGGGATGGAAGTAGATGGGGTTTCCTGCCAATCCGACGGCAGCAGATCGGTCAGCTTGGTAATGGTGTTGATAGTTTCAGCCGCAGCTTCTGGTTCTAATGAAATGTCTGATTGGCCCTCTGACGGCGTTGCAGCAGTTGAAAAGTCAGCGAACAAATCTTCCTGGGTCGGAGCACTCAATGGCAATGATGCTGAAGATGGATCGACCAGACTGGCTGGAGGCTGAGCATCTGATTCAGACAACTTAGACAGGTCTTGAGCTGCTGGATCGCCCAAACCCGCAAACCACTCCTGCTCCAGCGTCATCGCATCAATGCCAAAAGATTCTCCGTCAGTTGGCTCGACGGCATTGGCTCCAGCTTCTAAATTGGTATAGAAAGCATCATCGTAGAGGGAATCGGGCGTTGCAATCAGAGCTGGCTCGCTTGCAGCAGATGGAGGTTGCGGTAAAGGAGCGGCAGGAAGATCGATCGTATTTATGGAGTCAATGGAACGATCGGTCTGCATTTCTGCACTCAGCTGATTGAGCAAATCCAGGGCCGAATCAAAATCGGTCAAATCACTCGATGATGCAACTTCGATCGGTGTAGATTGGGCCTGAATGGGAGAGGGCAGTGGCACATCTCCAGCAAACAAATCCAGATCCGGTCCAGCATCACCTGCAACGGAGCCGAGATCGAGTTGGCTCAATTCTCGATTCAGCGATTCCAGCGTATCCGATGCGGGCGGGACTTCCTCTGACAGATCTAGCTCCGAGATGTCCAACACCTCTTCTGATAAGTCAAACGGTACAGCAGGCGCAAAAGAAAGCGGTCGAGAGGGGGCTGGTTCAGGAATCTGGCTCAAAAAATCTGCGACGACAAAGTCTGAAGCGTCCGAAGTGGTTGGATTGGCGGGCAACGCAGCCGGGTCCACCTGCCGACCTGAAGCTTGCAGCACCGAAGAAGCTTCCCGCCCAACCTGTTGCGCAAATCGATTCACGAAAAACGCGAACATTGCCTCCCCTTGCTGGCCCAGATTGTGCATCCGATCGAGCCCCTGTTCCAGAGAATCTTGATAGGTCTGGATGTTGCGATTCAACGATTCAAAAATCACTTTCAGCGTCGCGTCTAACTTCAGCATCAGCTGATCAGACTGAGCCTGCATCTTTTGCAGTTGCGCTAACCGTTCAGCAGGATCTAATGCCATTAACTTCTGGGGATCAGGCCGATCGCCAGATGGCAAAGCCGGGGATGACTGAGTCGCGATCATCTGGGTCACTTGTTGAGTGACTTGAGCAGATAGATTTGCCTGCATCTGCGCCATTGCAGATTGCAAAAATTCCACCAACATCTGTTGATTCTGCTGGGGTAAGCCATATTGGTGGCGCTGAACTTCTAGCCTGCGAATTTCTTGCGATAGCACTTCCCGTTGGTGTTGCAGGGCATCAATTTCGTTGCGCAACGGTTGCAGCATATTCACTCGCCAGTAGTTCATCTCTTGCAGCACAGATTGCAAGACTTGCTGAGCTGATTCTGACGAAGATGCGGCTGAGGTAGCAGGACTGCTTACTGCACCAGGCATCGGATTCGAGGCTAAAAGCTGCGCGTCTTCCTGTTGCTGCTGCAACGTAAGCAGATATTGACGAGTCTGTTCCAACATTTGGCGCTGCTGAACCGCATCGTTAGACATCACCCAGGGTAAGCGCGGGCTTGTCTTACTCAGGACTTCATCAATTCCATTCAGGAGTGCTTGAATCTGTGCGTTTTGAGATGTCACGTCTAAATCCCTGCTAAAACGTTGCACCAGCACCGATCGGTACTGTTATGGCTGGATACTCTCGATCCTATTGCTAGATACTAAGGTTAACCGTTCTCATCCGAGAAGGAACGCAATCACAACAAGATTTGTTCCTTCTCACCCGATCGACTTTTCGGGAAAGACAAGTTAGTCATTGGGAAAACCAAGCAAATTCCCGGCTTTATTATGACCAGCTTTCCCCATTCAGGATACAAATTCACCCGAAACTCCTTCCCTCACCTGATTTCATGCCTCCTCAAGCCCATGGGAGGGACTGAACCCCTCAGCCATACAGTAAGATCAGCCAACAGACATTCGAGAATTGGCGCATGAAATCTGTTATTCCGGTTGAACTTCCTCAGCAGTCCTATGATATTGCGATCGCATCTGATGGCCTTCAGCAATTAGGGGATTGGATGCAGCCCCTCAACTTAGGCAAAAAAGTGCTGCTGGTGTCGAATCCCATGGTTTTCCGACGCTATGGCGAGCAGGCGATCGCTTCATTGACCGCAGCCGGATTTCAGGTGACCCACTGTTTGTTGCCGATTGGGGAGCGATATAAAACGCCTGCGTCAGTGCAAAAAATCTATGATGCGGCCCTGGTTCAGCGACTGGAGCGATCCTCCACAATTGTGGCATTGGGGGGCGGTGTGATAGGCGATATGGCCGGTTTTGCAGCGGCAACCTGGCTGCGGGGCATTAGCTTTGTGCAGGTGCCAACTTCCCTCTTGGCCATGGTCGATGCCGCGATCGGTGGCAAAACGGGCGTTAATCATCCTCAAGGCAAAAACTTGATTGGGGCCTTCCATCAACCGCGTCTGGTGTTGATCGATCCTCAAGTGCTGAAAACGCTGCCGCCGCGAGAATTTCGGGCAGGGATGGCTGAAGTGATCAAATACGGCATTATCTGGGATGCCGAACTGTTTAACCAGCTTGAAGCGGCCAAACGGTTAGATCAGCAGCGCTACCTTGCTCCAGAGCTGCTCCAGGCTATCCTCAGCCGCTCCTGTCAGGCGAAGGCGCATGTAGTCAGCAAGGATGAGAAAGAAGCCGGACTACGAGCCATTTTGAACTATGGCCATACGATCGGTCATGCGGTAGAAAGTTTGACGGGGTATCGGCTCGTGAACCATGGGGAAGCGGTTGCCATTGGTATGGTGGCTGCCGGACAAACTGCCGTCGAGATGGGTCTGTGGGATCAAACTTCTGCCGATCGCCAACGGGTCTTGATTCAAAAAGCGGGCTTACCGATCGCAATTCCTGCCAGCGTGGCAATCCAGAACATCGTAGACTCTCTGCAAACTGACAAAAAGGTATTGTCCGGTAGGGTGCGGTTTATTCTGCCGACTCAAATTGGGCAGGTGACCATTTCTGATCAGGTAGAAGCAGCAGTGATTAGCCAGGTTTTGCAAGTGATGCAGGAACCAGCGTAGCCAGAAGCCTTCATAGAATTCAGAATAAAGAAATAGGGAAAGAAATTAAGGAAGGGTTACTGCTGATCGTTTGCCATCGCTTGATTCACTCCGGATGCACCTCTCAGAACTGATTCGTCGTTATTTGCTCTACGGACTGAGTGGTCCGATTATTGTGCTGAACCTCTGGGTTTTGGGTCAGGTGTTCAAGTACTTTGAAGGACTGATCACGTTCACCATTCTCAGCATCATTCTGGCGTTGATTTTGGACTATTTGGTGCGGCTGTTTGAACGCATGCGATTCACCCGTACTCAAGCTGTGCTGCTGGTCCTGTTTCTGTTTTTGGTGCTGGTTGTCATTTTAGGATTCACCCTCATTCCGATCGTGCTGGGACAG
Source organism: Elainella saxicola E1 (assembly GCA_002796835.1). Classification (GTDB taxonomy): domain Bacteria; phylum Cyanobacteriota; class Cyanobacteriia; order Elainellales; family Elainellaceae; genus Elainella; species Elainella saxicola. The sequence goes on from LUGL01000016.1 coordinate 77,660, forward strand.
GCGACTCAGCTGGTGCAGGGTTTACCCGGATTGCTCGAAGCGGGCGATCGCAATATCAATTGGCTGCGTAGCTTTATCAATCAGCATGATCTACCGTTCGATATTGACCAGATCAGCAGTCAAATCAACAGCCAGATTCAGACGATTGTCACGAACCTGCCGGAACTTGCGATTAATACGGTGGGACAGATGTTTGCCACCATTCTGCTGGTGGTGCTGGCTTTTTATATGCTGCTCTATGGAGAACGCTGTTGGAAAGGCTTAATCAACTTGCTGCCTCGAAAATTAGGCGAGGCGTTAAGCAGTTCTCTCAAGCAGCAGTTTCATCAGTTCTTTCTCAGCCAACTGCTGCTGGCACTGGTGATGATCCTATTTCTCGTGCCGACCTTTTTGGTGCTGCACATCAAATTTGCTCTGTTATTTGTGCTGATCATCGGCCTGTTTGAAGTGGTTCCTCTGTTTGGCGCAACCTTTGGAATTGGTGTCGTCACCTTGCTGGTCATGGGTCTGCAAGGATTCATTCCGGCAGTGCAAGTGGTTGTGGCGAGTGTGTTTTTTCAACAAATCACAGATAACATCATTGCTCCACGCATACGCGGCGACTTTACGGGACTGAATCCCATCTGGATTATTATTGCTTTGCTAATTGGAGGCCGGGTGGCTGGCTTTATCGGAGTTGTTTTGGCGATGCCGATCGCGGCCACGATCAAAAGTACGATCGAAGCGATGCGCTTTACTGAAGAGGCCCATCTCGATATGTAGTAGTCTAGTAGGACTTCCTGTCGGCCTGTTTCAGGCTATTATTCGAGGTTTTAAGTAAACTTGTGAGCCATTACTTTCGACTCAGGTAATGCTTGTGACTTGTTGCAAAGAATTGCTAAGTTGATACAGAGAATGGTAAAGTCCGTTACACGAAGCCAAACGAAATTTTCATATTCTGACGCTTTTCTGGAAATTTGCTGCGATATGCAAACGCTTCCCAATCGATCTTTGGCCCAAGAGCCTACTCCATTGACTGCCCATTCCCAGCCTGCTGCGTTTCGAATTGTGGCACTCGGCGATAGCTTGATTTATGGTTTTGGTGATCCTGAAGGAGGCGGTTGGGTAGAGCGGCTACGACGATATTGGATGACTCCCGAAAGCCCTAGCCATGCTCTCTACAGCTTGGGCGTACGAGGCGATCGCGTACGGCAAGTGGAACGGCGTCTCGAAAATGAGTTTCGCTATCGCGGCGAGTTGCGGCATCGGGTTCCCGATATCATTATTCTTTCGGTTGGTTTAAATGACTCTGCCCGACTAGGCCGTTTAGATGGTAAGAATTTCACCAGTTTTGATGAATTTCAGGTTGACGTTGAGACTTTGCTTGATCAGGCTCAGCAGCTCTGTCCAGTGCTGTTTGTTGGCATGACTCCCGTCCACGAACAAAAAATGCCGTTTTCGAACTGCCTCTACTACAACCATGCCGATCAATCTCGTTATAAGGAATTTACCCGTTTAGCCTGTCAGACAAGGCAAATTCCCTATCTCGATATTTTTGATTTGTGGCTAGGGCGAGGTGAGCAATGGTGGCAAGCCAGATTGACGCAGGACGGGTTGCATCCGAATAGTGCAGGTTATGCCTCGTTGCTAGAAGATTTTTTGCATTGGCAGGCAGTCAAAGAGCGGTTAGGCAGCGAGTTATACCAGGTCCCCTGATGATCTTTGAATGATTGTTGCGAGATCAGCGGCAACCTAGGCTGTCTCGAGTTGCGACTCCAGTCACCGGATTCACCCCTTCCGCCCGCTGGCAAAGCTTGCTGATTTCATAGCGATCGAGAATAGCATCTGTAAAATCTGCGCCCGTTACGGTGACCTCTTCAAAGCTAGTGCGGGTCGCAGTTGCCCCTTCTAGGATGGCGTTTGTCAGATCAGCCCCGACCCAAAAGACCCGATCGACCAAGGCCCCCGTCAAATTGGCTCCTTTCAGGTTGGCATCCAGCAAAACCCCTTTGGTCAAAATTGCGTTGCTCAGATCTGAGCCTTCCAGGTTGGTCCCTCGCATTTCTGCCGAGACGAAGGCTTTGCCATGCAGATCGGTCTGGGAAAAATCTTTACCGCTCAAATTGGCGTTGTTGTAATTAACGGTATCAGGTTGGGCGATCGCAGGGGTTGCACTCAAAAGCACCCAGAGACAAGCTAACAGAATCACCCCAAACAGGGATAAACAGCGCTTTCCCCAAGTGCTCAGCTTAATCCAGTGGCCAATCGATTCTCTCCAAGCAGCCACCGCCGTGAGAGAAATTTGACTCAGGCTTTTGGAATCAGTAGCTGCCTTGAATCCGAGGTTTTTCAGTCCAGTCATTGCCAACGCGCAAGGTTAAATCTGATTGAATGTCACCCGTCGAAGCGGGAACCACTTCCCCTAACCCTAGCACTGTTTCTAACATGTGAGCACTGTCCAAATCGCCGCGTTGAGCAATGATTTGGGTCTGACTTTGGGCATCTGGCCAGTCTTCAATGACATAGACATTGGGAAATCCCTGCGCCTGCAAATAGGTTGCGACCTGGGTTCCCAAATGGGGATTGTTTGAGGCATTTTGAATCGCAACTCTTAAATTTTTGCGATCGTGGCTTTGGGTGACGGCTGCGACTGAACTGACGCTGAAATATTGCTGCATTACCTCATCTTTGGCAGAGGCATCCATGATCCAATAGCTGGCAACTGACTCATCTGGCGTGCTGAAACGTCCCGGTAACATCACCATCCGGAAGCTCTCTTTATCCAAATCCAGCCCCATATTGGCCAGGGCCAGCATCTCTTCCATCGACAGGTTAGTGTCAATGTANTTTTTGGAACAGCTCGATCGCCTGAGGCAGACGGGTAATCATTGCCGGACTGCTGATCTTTTCCCGCAGGGCCCGAATCACCTGCTGCTGCCGTTGAACTCGACCAATATCGCCATTGCCATCATTCCGAAACCGGGCAAATTGCTCAGCTTGTTCCCCGTCTAGCACCTGTTGACCGGGTTGTAGGTCGATCTTGAGTTTCTGAGTGTTATCGACATACTCCATGCGCTCTGGCACATAGACATCAATGCCGCCCATCAAATCAACCAGTTCCCGAAAAGCCCCAGTACTGACCCGAACATATCGATCGATCTGCACCCCATTTAAGGTGCGGCTGACAACCTGAGCAGAGAGCTTCGCGCCTCCTACAGCATTGGCGTAGTTAATCTTTTCGGTGCCTAACTCTGGATCCTCAACCCTTGTGTCGCGGGGAATCGACAGAACGCTAACCGCATTAGCATCCGGATCAACATGGACGAGCAGCATGGTATCACTGCGTCCGGCAAACACATCGGATGAATCTTTGCCATCTGGCAGGTTCAGCGGTAAATCAATGCCCATCACCAAGATATTGACAGGCCGGGTAATGTCGTAACGAAATCCCTGCCGCCATAGATCGCCAAACGAGAATGACTTTTGATTGGCGTGAGGCGCGATCGCAGTCGGCAAAGGCGTAATCAGCATCAAGGTTGTCCCAATTGCTGCTGAAACCAGGGTGCTCAACCCCAATGCAACCCCTCGAAATAGCCACTTTCCTTGCTTCTTCGGAGGGCTCAAGGTGTCTGTCATCGTGGGAGATGGACCTTCTGACTGTTGCATTTCTGACTGTTGCATGGGTGGCTCGGCGGTTGATGGCATTCCGGAGTCACGTCCTGGTTGATTCACGCTTGCTACTCCCGACTTGGTAAACAGGGTGCGCCTCGACGATTTTAGCAATCAATCTGCAAATGTTGAGAATTGTTTAAATCGTTCCGAAGATTATATTTCTAGACTAAGGTTCCCCGCAAGTCACCCACGGTGTAGAAAGCGACTCCTCCTTAGGATTAATTATGCGCAAATGACCTGCCTTGGTCCGATCGGTCGGTCCTCAGCAGGTTGTTGTCAAGATTCAAATGGCTCGAAGCTCGGTCGATGCAGCTCCAGGCTAGACGTATGCAAATGCAGAACTGTTCATTTGGGTGGACAAACTAAGGCCATCGACGATCGCAATCAGTTCATTCTTATTGTTGCCGACTCCTTTTAAGAAAATGCCAGTGCTGTAATTGACGCTATCGAGAACATATTGGGAAGCGTTGCCACGCAGTTGAATCACATCTCCTTCCCATCGCTTGAAGTCTGCAACTAGAGCATAGTCTTTCAAGCCAAGCGTTGTGGGGTCTGCATCATCGTAGTAAGCGCGAGTCCGATCACCCAGCACAAACCGATCGCCGCCATCGCCACCCCAAAGCGTATCCACTTCACACAGGCCAACCCCAGTCAGGCTAGGATCAACCCCAATTAAGGTATCTGCTCCCGATTGGCCATAGAGTTTGTCCTTGCTGTGGCCCCCGATCAGCGTATCGTTGCCACTGCCGCCCTCCAGGGTGTCACAATGATTGCCAGCATTGAGGAAATCATTGCCGGATTTACCATCCAAAAAGTCTTTACCACTCCCACCTAAGAGCGTATCGTCGCCTACTTCTCCGATCAGATTATCATTGCCGCCCAGTCCTTCTAAGCGATTGGCCTGATCGTTGCCTTCAAGCCAGTCTCCATATTTGGTACCGATCGCATTCTCAATGCTTCTCAGAGTCTCATAGCCTGCCTGGTCAAAGAAGGAAATCGTGCCATACGATAAATCAATGTTGACACCCGCATGTCGATAGGCCAGGGTAACCGTATCACTGCCTGTTCCACCATCAAAGTATTCAAAGCCATAGCCACCGTCAAAGAAGTCATTGCCAGCACCGCCATAGAGTTTGTCATCTCCTTCACCTCCCTTGAGAGAGTCATCCCCGTCGCCGCCATCAATGACATCGTTGCCAACACCGCCATCCAGATAATCGCTATCGCTGCCGCCTCTCAGGGTATCGTTACTTTCCCCGCCGTACAGGTTGTCGTTTCCACTGCTGCCTTCAAGCGTGTCAAATCCTAGACCGCCCCAAATCAGGTCGTTGCCTTCGTCGCCCTTGAGATTGTCATTACCGTCTTCACCCAAGACGAGATCATCTCCCTGCCCACTGGTAACCCAGTCATCTCCTTCGCCTGCATAGACGGTGTCATTGCCCAAGCCAGCAGAAATTTGATCGGCCCCACCAAAAGCGTAGATATTATCGGCATTGGTAGTGCCATTCAAACTGTCGTTGCCTCCATTTCCTGCGATCGCTCCAGGAGATGCTACGACATTTGCACTGATTCGGTAGAGCGTGGCAGAACCACTAATTTCATTGGCAACTGCCAGCAAAGCTTCGCCCGTCGGACTATCGGATGCTGGGATGAAAGAAAATCCTTCTGGGCTGACATCTCCTGCGGTGCCGGCAATGATGCCAGCCTGCAAGTTGCCGCTGAAGTTGCGGGTGTTGATGTATTGTACAAACTCGGCATCGGTTGGGTTCGTGATGTCATAAACCACAATGCCACCAATGCGTTCTAAACCCACAAATGCATAAGTGCGTCCATTGACTTTGCCTACGGCCAGGGCTTCAGGCTCTGGACCCTTGTCATCGCTGCGATCGTCAAAAGAGCTATTTTTGTCACTGGCAGCATTAAAGTCAGCCGGAAGAAAATGAGCCGTAATGCGCTCTAGATCAGCTCCGCTATCAAAGACTAAATTGCCGTTGCTGTCTCGAATCGAGAAGGAGCGCGCCCCAAAGGCATAAAGCTGGTCATAATCACCATCTCCATCTGTATCGCCCTGGGTTTTGGTAATTTTCAAACGGCCCAGATTTTCTGGTTTTTGCAACTCAGCTGCATTGGGGAAGGCCGTCGGATCAAGCACCACGTTAGCCACGCGCGTTTCTTCATCAAATCCGCCATAGGCACGAGAATCGCCCTCATTCGCCATCGCCAGGTAAGTTTGCCCATTGGCTGCTTCGTAGGCTGCGATTGAATCAGGCATATACATGCCAAATACCGGCAAGTTGCGGATATTGATCGCTCCGTCCTTATCGCTAGCATCCAGTTCGTTGCCTCGCAGACTATGGTCTTTGTAACCCAACGGTAAGATTTGCACTGATCCGGTCGCGAGATCAACTTTGGCAAGGGCATTGTTCTCTTGCAGGGTGACCCAGGCAGTTTTGGAATCTGGAGAAACCGTAATGTATTCTGGCTCAATATCTTGGGCTGCAGAAGATCCAGGTCCAAAGATGCGGACGCCCTGCTCGATCAAGGCTTGCTTCACAAAGCCAGTAAAGGCAGCCGTTTTCACATTCGCCTGAGTTAGACTTGCGACTCCGCCTGACATATCGATAATGCTGACCGAACCTTCTGGGTCAGTTGTATAGCCATCGTTGGGTTCTCCCTCATTGGCTACCAAGAGCTTCGTCCCATCTGGACTGAAGGTCAACATATCAGGCAGCGCACCCACGGTAACGGAGTTTAGAAAGTTACTTGCTGTGTCAAAAAACACAACCTTTCCAGGGTCCTGCTTGGGATTCGCTTCGATTGCCACAGCAACCAAACCGTTCTTGACTGAAACGCTGTTAATGCCAGCTCCATAGGACGCTAAATCGATCGAGGCAATGAGGTTGAGCTGATTGGGATTGGATGCATCCAGAATGGTCAAAACGTTGGTTGCGGTATTGGTGACGAAAAGGCGATCGGACACCGGATCAAAGGCCAGGATTTCGGCAGCACTCGCAGCAAAAATTTTCGTCTGGTAAGTTCCCAGTGGAGAAAGTTGAATCGTTGACATAATGCTCAAAAAATTTTAGTGACGATAACGAGAAACGGAACATGAAAAATTCCGTTGATGCAAAATTTACATCAAAGACAGCAGAAAATCTATGTCTGCAAGTATTCACTCATCAGAAGCTGTTCATCCGCTTGCATGGGCATGTCCAGCACTGAAAAAGCGCTTTGATCAGCAGTACATAAAGAAGTCAACCATGAAGGTAACCATGAAAATAGCTCACCGAACAAAATGAGTAGAGCGTTCGGAAGATGGGCAGAAAAACGATTAAGAGATAGCGGTTAAAAAATAACCAGGTAACTCAAACAGGGATAGCCGTGCGAGGGAACAAAACAGCAATGGCTAGAGTTCTTTTCAGTCTTGGCCCAATTGAACCAAGCAGCTTTGTAGAATAATATACTCTCCCTCCGGGTAAGCACTGAGCCTGGTTTCCCTCCTTCATAGATTATTTATAGAAAGGATCGGCTATATAAATTCTCAAGGAAGTTTCTGAGATTTGTACTGAATCGAGGCTATTAGAAACTCAGCTTGGGGAGAACGATCGGCTTAATTTGGTTGAGCGACAAGTTCTACAACCCCTGATTATTTCATGTCAAAAAAGATACATTAAAGTCTTGTGGATGGGACTGGTTCCGGATAAGATTTATCAAGTAGATCTGGTGAAAATACTGATATTCAGATACAATCCTGTCCAGTGTTCACCTAAGCCTGCTGCTGACTCAAACCGATCGCTCCTGCAAATGGTTAGGCAAAACCAGATGCAAGCGATTATTGGCTTTGAAGTCTTAGGACTCAGTAGTACGGCGGGAAGCATGGGTATGAGACCAATCCTGTTACAAAGTCAATCCTGTTACAAGGTCAATCATTTATCGCTTGTAGAGTGGTACTTGATGGTTGTCAAAGACTGTTGAAGACCTTGGTGAGACTGTGTTATCCCCTGTTGAAAATCAGGTTCTAGGCGATCGGTTTTTCAGTTGACAGTTGCTCTAATTGGGTAATCCGATCCGTTCTATCCTCTGGCGCTAGAGATTTGAGGTGCAGAAATTTGAGGTTAGAACAATGTCGTCACGCCCGCTGTTGAAAAAAGTCATTTTGATCGGACTGTTGGCTCCGTTATGGGGTTGTAGCGTCAGTAACATCATTTCACCATCCACTTCTGCAGATGTGGGAAGTAAATCGATCGTTCTCACGGATGTTGATTTTGATCCAGATAGTTTAATTCCTGAGACCCAACCCGTTGCTGATTATCTTGCAGGCAACCTGAAGAGAGCGGGCATCAATCATGGAGAAGTCCAGATTGCCCCTGATGTCGAAACGGTTGCGGAGTGGATGGCCTCGGGTAAGGTGAATCTCTACTTCGATAGTGTTTATCCCGTCATGTATGTCATGAAGCATTCTGGGGCAACTCCTATCCTGCGGCGTTGGAAGGATGGCGTGGCTGAATACAGTACCTATATCGTGACGCGTAAGGATAGTGGGTTGAACAGGCTAGACCATCTGAAAGGCAAGATGATTACCCTGGAAAGTCCCAGCTCTAGCTCAGGCTTTATGTTTCCCATGATCTATATGCTGAAGGCTGGTTTGCATCCGGTTGCGAAAGCAGAAGCAAACCATAAAGTCGCTAAGAATGAAATTGGCTATGTATTTTCTGGAGAAAACGAAGTTGCTGTTGAGTGGATTTTGAAAGGGAAAGTTGTCGCAGGGGCGATCGACAGTGAAACCTGGACAGAACTGCCCGAAGAAGACCGTAATCAATTAGAGATTTTGGCTGAAACCGATAAATTCCCCCGTCATGTTGTGCTGGCGGGTCCCAACCTGAAGCCCAATCAGATCGAGGTACTCAAGACTGCCTTGATGGGGATGGATGAGTCGAAAGAGGGGCAAGCGGCTCTGGCAGAGTTTAGCAAAACCGCAAAATTCGACGAATTTCCAGAAGGCGCAACTGCTGCGATCGACCGCCTCGAAAAAGACTACGAAATGCTGCAAACCTATCTGGCTCATCAAAAATAGCAGTTGTTGTGCTTGTTGCGCTGCTTTGTTTGGATTGGCCTTGCTTCTGTTGCCCAAAACTTGACCAGAATTTGCTCTTGATATCCCATTGCTATGGCTAAATCGACCTCTTCTCCTAAAGGCCACTTCGGACAACAGGATTCCTCCCGGCCTCGGTCTGCTCGATCGCAGAATTCCTCACAATCCTCTTTGCCTCTATCAAAAATCAAGCAGGTGTTGGGATTGCAGACGGAGCCAACCTTTGGTACCGGTGGAACGACCTTACGGTTGCGACTTTTACAGACGGTCTTACCCGTTGTTTTAATTCCGCTGATGCTGGCAGGCATTGCTGGATATCGCGTCGTGGAGCAGCGAACTGAGGATCGGATTCAAGAACAGCTTGAAAACCAGGCATTGCTGACCAGTGAAGGAACGACGGCGGTGCTTGATGATCTGCTGGATTTACCTCGATCGATCGCCACGAATCCGCTTGTGATCAATGAGGCGGAAGCCGGCAGGCAGCAAGCTGAGGAAGAAGGTTTGGCCCAAGTTCCGATCGCTGATCTAGAAGAGCGATTTGCCGCAACCAAGCTGTTACGACCCCATCATCGCCTCAATGAGTACCTCAAGCAGACCATTGAAACGGCTGAGATTTCAGAAATCTCCATTACTGAAAGCCATGGCTTTAATGTGGCATACAGCGAACCTACCACTGATTTTGTCCAAAATGATGAAGATTGGTGGAAGAACGGTAAACAGAACGGTCTATGGATTGGTGCGCCTGACTTTGACTATGCTGCGAAAGGATTCACGATTGAATTGGGCCAAGCGATTCAAGACCCTGCGACTGGCGATTTTGTCGGTGTAGTGAGAGCAGTTTTGCCTGCCCGAAAATTTAGTCTGCTCGCTCAATATCTCAAACGTACTGGCATCAGCAATTCTCAGCGCGTCCAGTTGGTGGATGGGACAGAACTGAAGGTGATTGACACATTCTCGCCCCAAGGGTTTCGCAAAAGTCGCGAGATTATTGGCGGTAAGCCGGTTGAGCAGGTTGTCAGCACTTTGGTGAAAGCGATTCAAGCTGGAGAAGAACCTCACCAGATTCTGCAAGCGTTGCGAGCCAATGATGCGGTTAAAGATCTATCGATCGCATTTTCAGATAAAACAGCTACGGTGGCTTCTTTTAGCGCTGGCGATCGTCAGTATAAAGTGGCCACGATTCCCCAGACTCAATGGTTAGCGATTTCCTCAATGGATGAGGCTGAAATTTCTGCGGCGGGACGCGATTCCCTCATTTTCTTTGCCCTGACGACCTTGCTGCTGGCCGGTGTGACCACAGGACTGATTCTGTGGTTGGCTCGTCAGCTTTCTGCACCGCTGGGATCGCTGGCCAATCAAGCGCAACAGGTGGCTGCCGGAGACTTTGATGTGGCGGTTGCTCCAAGCGGCACTGCTGAAACCCGCACGTTGACCCAAAGCTTCAATCAACTTGTCGTTCAAGTCAAAGATCTGTTGCAACGTCAGGAAAGCGAAACTCAGAAGGCTCAGCTCTTTGCTCAAATCACAGGTGCTCCTGCCAATTCACTGTCTGACCTCAAACCTATCCTGGATGATGCGCTACCCAAAGCCCAAAGTCTCTTGAAGGCCGATCGTGTCTTGTTTTATCCGGTCAATCCAGCCCAATTTGAGCTACTTGCAGCAGAAGCTCATACGTCTCAAACTGCCTCTGCATTGGTCTATCCCGCCGCGACGGATGGCATTCCTGCTTCCCTGCTGAACCTTGAATCGAGTAGCCCTGCGATCGCCATTGGGGATGTTGCCATGGCTGATTTAGATCCGAGATATAAAGCCTACTTAAGCACCTTAAATGCCCAAGCAACCCTCACGGTTCCCGTCTTGAATGAAGAGGCCTTGTTTGGTTTCTTGATTGCCCATCATTGCAAGCCCCATGCATGGCAGTCTGCAGAAACGAGCTTCATGACGCAATTGGCAGCCCAGCTCAAACTCGTGATCGATCGAGTCACAGCGCTGAAGCAGATTCAGGAAACTCAGCAAGTTGCTCAAGTGTTAACCGTTGAAAAGCAGCAGCAAAGTGTAGAACTGAGTCGGCACAAAGAGCAGCTTTCTCAACAAAGTGAAGACCAGCGTCGTCAGCAAGAACTCCTGCAACAGCAAGTTTCTAACCTGATTGGCGAGATTCAAGGCGTCTTCCAGGGAGATCTCACCGTTCGGGCTCAGGTTCCGGAAGGCGATCTGAGAACGGTGGCTGATGTTTTTAACCTGACGGTGGCCAAGCTGCAAGAGCTCGTTACTCAAATCAAACAATCCACATTTCAGGTGAATTCCTTCCTGACTCAAAATGAGGAAATGGTGGCTCAACTGGCAAATGCAACCCGCTATCAAAAGCAAGAAGCTGCCCTGACTCTGAACACCGCTCAGACGATGATGCAATCGATGGAGGCGATCGCTGATAATGCGCGTCGGGCCGCTGCTACAGCAGACCGGGTCGCTACAACGGCAGAAGGTAGTGAATCCGCAATGGGTATGACCACAGAACGGATCTTGCGTCTGAACGGAGTTTGTACCTCTACCGTGAGACAGATTGAGAATTTTGGTGGATCGGCCCAGCATATTGCTCAGGTGACATCAATGATTCGAGATAGTGCAACTGAAATTGAGGCGCTAGCGCTGCAAGTCCAAGTCGATGTTGCAGTTTCAAATGGCGATCATCGTCTTGAAAATGTGACCGAGGAAATCAGTAAACTAGCGAAACGCACCATTAATGAAACCAAGCTAATTGATACCTTTTTGAAAACTATTCATGCCAAAACGGGACAGATTGCCCAGACAATGCGGGAGGTTAGCTCGCAAGTGGCAGAGAGTACTGAGGTTGTGCGAGCTTCTAAACATAATTTAGAAGATGTGGCAGTGGTTTCCCGCCAATTTAATCAGTTAGCGCAATCCATTTCAGAAGCGACGTTCTCTCAAGCCCAAATCTCCCAATCCGTAGCCAATTTGGTTCAAGAAGTGGCTGGATTGTCTGAACAAACGACGACCTTTTCCCGAAAGATGGAGCAGGCATTGCATGAAACGAGAGAGACCGCCCAAGAATTGCAAGATTCTGTCAGCATCTTTAAGGTGTGACATTTAAGGTGTGATCAAGCGGTGCACCGTAAGTAGCACCATCCTCATCCTTCTTTCATCTCTGGTTGGGAAGGGTGATGGTTAAATTGGCGTACACAATTTAGCTTGTAATGAAGTTGTGATAAAGCCATGCTCCTCTCAATTTAGTCAGGGGAGGCGAATTGGTTAGGATAAAGCACAATAACGAAGATTAACGAGTTGTCATGGTCATGATTCCCGTAATTTTAGCTGGTGGTAAGGGAGAACGCTTTTGGCCCCTCAGTCGCAAACAGCGCCCAAAGCAGTTCTTATGTCTGGATGGCGGTGGTAAGAGCTTGTTGCAGGCAACTGCCGATCGATTACTAAATATTGCCGGGGGCTGGCAAGGCTTATGGGTGATCACGGCGTCTCATTTAGAAGAGGGCATCAAACAACAGTTGCCTGATTTACCTGCCGAAAATCTATTAGTAGAAGTCGAGGGACGAGATACTGCTCCAGCAGTTGCCTGGGCGACTCTGGAAATTGCCAAACGGCATGGAGAGGATGCAGTAATTGGCTTCTTTCCGGCTGACCACTGGATTGGTGAGCAAGACATTTTTGAGAAAACCCTGAAAGCTGCGAGTGAACTGGCGGTTCAACATTCTGCCATTACCACGCTGGGCATCGCACCCACCTATGCGTCCACGGGATATGGCTATATCGAGCAAGGGCAAGCGATCGGCGATTTTAATGGGATTACAGGCTATCAGGTCAGCCGATTTACTGAAAAACCGGATCAAGCGACTGCGGAAGAGTTTCTCGCCACCGGACGCTTTAGCTGGAATGGCGGTATGTTTATCTTCCCGGCTGGCGTGGTGCTGCGAGAGCTGGAAATCCATGCGCCAGAGATTATTGAACCCTTGCGAACTCAGGGTCCTTCGGTTTATCCAAAACTGCCGAAACTCAGCATTGACTATGCCTTAATGGAAAAGACCGACCGCGCCTATGTGCTGCCTGTCCACTTTAGCTGGGATGACTTAGGCGATTGGAATGCGATCGAACGATTGATGAAGGATGATAAGCCAAACATTGAGCTGGCCAATCATGTGGGTTTAGACACCCAAGGTGCGTTACTTTATGCAGCCAATGAAGAAGATCTGATTGTTACCATTGGTCTTGAAGATACGGTGGTTGTGCGAGATGGATCGGTAACGCTGATTGTCAAGAAAGATCGAACCCAGGACATCAAAAAGGTCTTAAAACAGATTCAAGAGAATTCTAAGTGGACAGAGCTTTTGTAGGTTAACGTGAGTTCGACAGGTCAAAAGATCGCTTCAGGCAAGGCAGGTAAACCCTCTTAACAAGGACGTGAGTTCGACAGGTCAAAAGATCGCTTCAGGCAAGGCAGGTAAACCCTTGGGTTGAAGATCGAGGGAGGGTCTGGAGTCTTGGTAGGTGTATGCCACCAGTCCAGCAATCAAATTGACCATGAAATTCAGAGGACTGCGATGACGAGAATGTTCAATTTGAGCAATGTTCTTGAGTTGGTCATTGACCGACTCGATGATCGCTCGCTTCCGCAACAGGATCTTGTCAAGCAGAGGCACCAAGCGGTTTTTCATATTCTTCTTAATCTTGGTGACCAGCTGAAGCCCTTGTTGCCATAACTGCTCGAATAAGGCTTGGGAAATATAACCCCGGTCGCCAAAGAGCTTGCCGATAATGCCTTTCGTTAACTCTGGGACTGGAGTGCGGTCGTCCACATTGGCAGCAGTCAACTGAAACGACAACAACTCTCCATGTTCATTGATGAGCAGGTGTAGCTTGAAGCCGTAGTACCAGCCCATCGAACTCTTGCCCCAAGCTGCATAAGTTGCAAACACCCGATGGCTGTGAGCCCGTTTGGGATGACAAACCTTTAGAGGAGTCGAATCGATGAAACTAATCCCTGTCATTTCTCCTAAACGAGTGTACAGATAACAGCAC
>LUGL01000139.1 GCA_002796835.1 Elainella saxicola E1
GAGGGGCGATTACCAAACAAGGAAATCGCCATCTGCGCGGCATCCTCATGGAGATCGCTTGGCGAGCTATTCGCAAAGATCCAGCCCTGGCTCGATTCTTTGAACGCTTATATCCTCGCACAGGCAAACAGCGAGCAATTGTGGCCGTTGCCCGCAAACTGATTGGTCGCATTCGAGGAGCATTTCGCAAAGCAGAACCCTATCACAATGATTATGAATCTAGCTTACAGATGGCCACTTAATCAGAGTCAACTACCCATGCATGCAGCAGGAGATTCAATCTAAATTGACCAACAGCTCAGAACGATTCAATCGATGGTATTAACGTCTGTCTTGCTGTGACCACGGCTAAATCCCAGTAGGCATCATCAGACTACGATTTTGTGGGAGTGGCGCAGCCTCGATGACAGCGAACAAGGAAACTGTGGCTTCGTTACGACGATGACTACGAATGACTGGTTGTTGACGCATCGATTGAACTTATCTGAATACAGCTAACTTTTTGATTCTCAAGCTACGCGCTCAGATCTCGTCATGACTCAAGTAACTGGAGGCAGGCAAGCCTGCCTCGGTGGAGTTATGTGCTCCTTATTGACAGAATCCCATGACGGGGATTTAGGGGGCTTTGAGAGACTGAGCAATTCAGCGAATCACTTGTGTATACAAGGTAGCCACTCTAAGGAGGTGTAGAAGCGAGCTTTTGGTAAAGATTTGTCGATCGAGCCTGCTTTTCTACCTCTTGATAGACCTAAAAGCGTTCCGTATTCGATTTAACTAAATTTATATGAAATTGAGATGGGTCAGGCTCTGCTGAGTAAATTTGCTTAGAATTTTTGCTTGGTTGAGGTTTGCAAGATCTCTCAAATTCAGTAGATCGAAAATGAATTTGCTTTGATAAAAATGCTTGTATTCGATCCCCCTAAATCCCCCTTAAAAAGGGGGACTTAAAGACATTTCGGCTCGGTTCCCCCTTTTTTCTACGCCGTAGGCGCATCCCCGCAGGGGCTTAGGGGGGCTAGGGGGGATCTCAACAGGATTTGCGATCTACTGAAATTGTCAAAAAACCGTCAATGCTTAATTCCCATTGATGGAATTTTATCGTTAATTTTTCTCAAACTGAAAGTCGATCAAGCATTAAAGAATTAGGAATCTATCGTAATGTCTACTTTCTCTCTTTTATTTATTGCAGTTTTAGGAATCGCCCTGCTGTTGTTCCTTGTCATCCGAGTCCGGCTACAGGCCTTTATTGCGCTGCTGATCGCCAGTTTGTTTGTGGCCATGGTTGGCGGGATTCCTCCGGCTGAAATTGCTGACAAAATCCAGCAAGGCATGGGATCAACATTGGGCTATATTGCCATCGTGATTGGCTTAGGAGCCATGTTTGGCGAAATGCTGCAAATTTCGGGTGGAGCAGAACAAATTGCCAATACGCTCGTACGCAAATTTGGGCAAGTGCAAGCGCAGTGGGCCTTAGGACTGGCTGGACTGGCGATCGCCACCCCGGTGTTTTTTGATGTGGGGCTAATCATTTGCATTCCGTTGGTTTACAGTTTGGGCCGACGTACAGGCCGATCGCTGTTGTACTATGCAATTCCCCTGGTTGCTGGATTAGCGGTCGGGCATAGTTTTGTTCCACCCACACCCGGTCCAGTCGCTGTCGCCTCACTTTTAGGAGCAGATTTAGGCTGGGTGATTTTGTTTGGTCTGCTGGCCGGACTGCCCGCCATGGCGATCGGGGGCGTTTGGTTTGGTAAATATATTGCTGGAAAAATCCATTTAGATGTTCCGCTAGAAATGGAATTAGCGGTAGTTGAACCGTTAAAAGAAACAGAATCTCCGATCGATCGCCCTTATGTCGCAGAGGATGATTCAGAGATTCAGCCCACTGCCGATCGGCCTGATGCAGCAACTCGAACTGCGGTAGTCGATCGGTTAGAAGATGACTACGAGCGTCCGATTGATCGATCGGTTGAGGCGACTCCTCATCCTGAAGTTGGCATCGAACATCGAGCTTTGCCCGGTTTTGGTATGGTGATCACGCTGATTTTGATTCCGCTGGTGTTGATTTTGTGCAACACGGCATTGGGCGTGCTCTTGCCTGAAGGAAACGGGGTGCGCAACTGGATGGCGTTTATTGGACATCCCTTTGTCGCCTTGACGATCGCAACGCTGCTCTCTTTTTACTACCTGGGAACGCGACGGGGTTATTCGCTCTCTGAAATTCTGCGGCTGACTACAAAATCCTTTGAACCCGTGGGGCTGATTATTCTGGTGACTGGGGCAGGCGGTGTGTTTGGCAAAGTTTTGGTAGAGACTGGTGTGGGTAAAGCGTTGGCAACTACGATGGCGGCTTCAAATTTGCCGGTGATTCTCCTGGCGTTTTTAATTGCGGCAGCCGTGCGGGTCAGCCAGGGCTCAGCTACGGTCTCAATGGTGACGGCAGCGGGATTGATCGCGCCGGTGATTCAAGCTGGCAGCTATTCACCTCCCATGATTGGGGCAATGACGATCGCGATCGCCTCGGGTGCCACCATTCTTTCCCATGTGAATGACTCCNGGGTTTTGGCTGGTGGGTCGATACTTAGGTATGACCGAAAAAGAAACCCTCCGCTCCTGGACGATCATGGAAACCATCGTGGGAGTGGTTGGCTTTATCGTAGTATTTATATTGAGCTTTTTCCTGAGGTAAGGTGATGAACGCTTCCCGCTATGTATTGGGTACGGATATTGGAACAACGGGAACAAAGACGGTTTTGTTTGATTTGGCTGGAACCGTGGTCAGCAAAGCGTCGAGTGAATATCCGCTGCTTTCCCCCACCCCCGATACAGCGGAACAGGATCCGGATGAGATTTTTCAGGCGGTGTTACGGACGATCCAGCAGGTGATGCAAACCAGCGGCATCGCACCCACAGCAGTGATTTGCCTCAGCTTCAGTGCCGCCATGCATAGTCTGATTGGCGTGGATGCAGCAGGCAAACCGCTGACGCGCAGCATCACCTGGGCAGATAATCGCAGTGCGGCCTGGGCTGAGAAAATTAAGCACAATTTTGAAGGACATGCGATCTATCGTCGTACCGGCACGCCGATCCATCCGATGTCGCCCTTTGTGAAACTGGTTTGGCTACGGCAGGAACAGCCTGATTTGTTTCAGCAAGTAGTTCGCTGGATTTCAATTAAAGAATATGTGATTTATCAGCTGTTTCAGCAATATGTGGTCGATCACTCGATCGCCTCGGCGACTGGTTTGCTGAATTTGGAGCAGTTGAACTGGGATGAAACCGCGTTGGAAGTGGCTGGTATTCAGCCCGATCGCCTATCAACCCTGGTCCCTACGACGCATGTGCTGCGATCGATGTCAGCCGATTTTGCCAGCTTTATCGGCCTGGATCCAGACACGCCGGTAGTGGTGGGAGCAAGTGATGGCGTGTTGTCGAATTTGGGGGTGGCAGCGATTAAGCCAGGGATTGTGGCAACGACGATTGGGACGAGCGGGGCAATTCGGGCCGTGGTCGATCGTCCGATCACCGATCCGCAAGGGCGTTTATTTTGCTATGCCCTGACGGAAACCCAGTGGGTGGTGGGTGGTGCCGTGAATAATGGTGGCATTGCTTTGCGCTGGGTGCGCGATCAGTTTGCAGATGCGGAAGTGATGGCCGCGAAACGGTTGGGCATCGATCCTTATGAGCTGATGATGCAAATGGCCGCGACGGTGTCGCCTGGGTCAGCAGGGCTGATTTTCCATCCCTATCTGTTAGGAGAACGATCGCCCCTCTGGGATGCTCAGGCGCGCGGTTCGTTTATCGGGTTGACGTTGAACCACACCAAAGCCCATCTGGTCCGATCGGTGCTGGAAGGCATTTTGTTGAATCTGCGGATTGTCTTACAGGCTTTGCAGGACTTTACAGGACCAGCGCAGCGGATTCAGGCAACGGGTGGCTTTGCCCGATCGCTGTTATGGCGGCAAATGATGGCGGATGTGTTCCATCAGGAAATTACCATTCCAGCGCAGCATGAAAGTTCCTGTTTGGGGGCGGCAATTTTGGGGTTGTATGCGATGCAGGCGATCGATTCACTCGATGTTGTGACGCAAATGATCGGCGAAACCCATCGACATCAGCCGATCGCTGAGAATGCGGCCATCTATGAAACGATCTTTCCAGTCTATGTGCACCTGCTCGATCGGATTCGGACAGAGTATGAGGAGATTGCTCAGCTTCAGCAGCAGCTCGCGGAAAAAACTGGAGGGAAGTAAAAGCGTGAGTTACAGGGCAGACTGGATGGCTTGAATGAGCTGATCTAAATGCTGCTCGCAGAAAGCCTCTGCTTGAGGAAGCGGCATACCTCGCTCGATTGCGTAAGTCTCAAAGGCGTTGTAAATCATCGCTTCAGCAATGGATCGTTCTTCACTGCCGATCGCCCAACGATATTCAATGCAGCCCTGAATCATCAAATTGACCAGTTGACTCTCTTGCTGAAAATCGGCCATCAACTGTTCCGCAACGGAAGCAGGGAAGGATTCTTTCATGATTTTGAGTAATCAAGGTTTGTTTGAGCTTAACGCAATTCGCCAAAGATTGCTGGGGCGATCAAATATCTCAAGACCAATCTTTACTCCCATGTTTTTCGATCGCACGGACGAACAGACCTGATTGAGCCTGACCCATTGCTGGACTAAAATTGAGAAGAGCAATAATTTGGCTTTTCTGATGCTCTGCTAGAGAACTTCGGAGTAACCATGTCTTTTCTATACGACATTGATTTTTATGGTTGGACTCAAGAGCAGGTGAACTTGTTGAGAACTCAGCAATGGAATTGCCTGGATGCAGTTAATCTGATTGAGGAAATTGAATCATTGGGCAGGAAGGAACGACAGGAGCTCAGAAATCGATTGGGGATTCTGGTGGGTCATTTGCTGAAATGGGAGCTTCAATCTGAAAACCGTAGTAATAGCTGGTTAGGCACGATTCGGGAGCAACGAGCCCAGATCAGACTGTTGTTACAAGACAGTCCCAGTTTGAAACCTTACCTAGAACAAGCATTTGCAGAGGCTTATGAACTAGGCGTGGCATTGGCGATCCGAGAAACACAACTAAGTCCCACTACTTTTCCTGAGGTATGCCCATATTCGCTCCAGCAAACTTTGCAGGCCGACTTTCTACCGGAATGATGTCTATCATCCTGCTTCTAAGATCTGTACTGACTAGCTCGTATTTAGCCCCTGTGCCATCGTCATAGGCAAGGTACTCTGCGAGGGTAAGTTTCTGAGTCGTAATAGCCATAACGTTCTGGAGTTGCCTGATTTGATGATATGGCAAGATGATATGGCAAGGCGATCGAGCCAACCTCACCATCGCAGGGTTGCCCGATCGCCTCATGCAATTCTCAACTCTAGCTTGAACCGAAAATCCTATGATTCTGTCTCTGATGATGCAGGGGTTGCCTCAGTTGCAGTCGTATCTTGTTTCGGCTCAGCAGAATCCGTTGTGGTATCTCCGCTGGTATCTGGCGCAATATAATAGCCGTTGGGAGAAGGCTTATCACCAAAATCATCTGGCTCACGCTTATCTCGTGGATCTTGCGGCCAGTGGGGATGGTGATTGTTCCAGTCTTGAGCCTCGCGGCATCTGACGCTGTAGGATTCTCCGGGTTCTTGAATGCCGTTACAGTTATTCCAGGGGCCGGATGGAGGCGTCGTGGGTTGGGGGGACGGAGGGCGAGGGGTTGGATCCTTAACGATCACAGTTTCTTCCCGTACTATTTTCGGAATAGTGACCACAGGTGGGTTTAAGATCGCATCTGCTAATTGAAGCTGCTCAGCATTCCAATTACAGTTTGCAGTAACATGCGCTGAGAATTCACTGTAACGGCCTGAAGCTGCAATAAATTGGGCTACACTCTTGCCGCTTTTGGCGATCGCATCCATTTGTTCACAGGGAGAGAGACTCTCAAAATTCTGGATGGGTGCAGGTGCTGCAACAGGTTGAGTTGGCTGCGTGGGTGGTGTGGTGGCAATGGGTTGAACCGGGGCTGGCGTCACAGAATTGCTCTGAAGTGCGGTCAAATCTGACTTCATGGAAAGAAAAGCACTCACACCAATTGCACCAAGCCCAGCGACAAGTGCGCTGACGGCAGCAACGACATAGTTCGACTTCATTTTGGGGGGCTCCAAAAGTACAAGGGTATAGCGAAGAGATGCGATCTTGAATTGAACGAGAATGATATTCAGGTTGCTCTGTCTAAGGGAAACTACAGCCTGAATTCAGTCATTCCAGAAGAATAGCGCGATCGAAAAAGCAGAAATTTTGTGAAGGTTGTTTGAGAGGGCAGGCGAATATTTTGTTCGTAAGGAATTGCTATGGGCAGGAGGGCAGCCGGATCTGCTGGAATAAAATGTCAACAAAGCTGCTGGTTCTCCCGGATGCAGGAGGCACACAGACTGCTATAATCACTCGCATCCTTGAGCCAAACGACTTATGAGAGCAAAGTTCCTTACGATTGTTGCGCTACTGTTTACCTGTTTTGTGCTGATTCTCAGCATTCAGCCCGGTCGTGCTGCATCACCGCAAGGCGCAAAGAATTCTGCTGCTTGGGTTGCTAATTCTCAGGTTGTCGCTGACCTACCGGATTCAGGAGTGCCGATCGGTTGTGCAATTCAACCCAGTCCAACTCCAGCTCCGACAGTGATTCGACCCAGACCAACTCAGGTGCCGCTGGCCCGGTTTCGCCAGGTCAATCAGGCCAGTAACGCCACAATGGTTCGATCGACTCAGGGAGCAGTGCCTACCTATACGCCGAGAGAAGCAGTAGAGTTGGCTGACCCGAGTAATTTTGGCGATCGCTTCATCAAGGATTACTACGGCAAAATGGCCGACCATGAACCGATCATTGTGCTGCATGAAACGGTTGGGTCAGCCAGTAGCGCGATTAACTTCTTTCAAACGCCTCACACGAACGATGACGATCAGGCCAGCTACCATACGCTGGTTGGATTAGATGGCACGCTGTATTATCTGGTGCCGCCGGATAAACGGGCTTTCGGGGCGGGCAACTCTGTCTTTGTGGGTTCTCAGGGGGATGAGGCCGTAAAGACGAATCGCGATTTTCCGCCTTCCGTCAACAATTTTGCCTATCACATCTCGTTAGAAACGCCCGCCGACGGCGACAACAATAACACCAGCCATAGTGGCTACACGAATGCTCAGTATCAATCACTCGCCTGGTTAGCTGCAAAAACGGGTGTGCCGAACGATCGGATTACCTATCACAAAGTGGTAGACCGATCGGGTTCGCGCATGGACCCCCGCAGCTTTAATGAGCAAACCTTCTTTACCCTGCTCAACACCTATCCCAAAACCCACGAAATTGCGGTCGGCTGTTCCATGTCGATTGCAATGCCGGAAGCGAAGTAGCAATGAAAATTCTGGTTACCCGAAACTTGCCGATCGATCTGTCTGACCTGGCTCAGGTGGCTGAGGTGGAAGTATGGCCAGAGCGACAGCCGCCTGCCTATGAGTGGCTGCTGGAAAAGGTGCCGGAAATCGATGGCTTGCTCTGTCTGTTGACCGATCGGATCGATCGGACTTTGCTAGAAGCAGGGCAGCGGCTGAAGGCGGTGAGTCAGATGGCGGTCGGTTACGACAATATCGAAATTGCGGCTGCGACGGCCAGAGGCATTCCGGTAGGACATACGCCGGGAGTGTTGACGGAAGCGACGGCAGATTTAACCTGGGCGCTGTTGCTGTCGGCCAGTCGGCGCATTGTCGAGGGCGATCGCTTTACCCGATCGGGGCAATGGCAAACCTGGGAACCGGATTTGCTGCTGGGCGCTGATTTGACTGGAGCAACGCTGGGCATTGTCGGATTGGGGCGGATCGGTCAGGCAGTGGCTCGGCGGGCGCGCGGCTTTGACATGCGGGTTATTTATACCAGTCGGCAGCGCTGTGATCTGGAAGTGGAGCAGGCCTTGGGTGTGGAATATCGCTCGCTGGAGCAGCTCTTGAGCACGTCTGATTTTGTCACGATTCACACGGCGCTGACCTCAGAAACCCATTATCTATTTGGCGATCGACAATTTCAGCAGATGCAACCAACCGCCATTTTGATCAATACAGCCCGTGGTTCGATTGTCGAGCCAGCAGCGCTTTATCGAGCTTTGCAAACCGGACAAATTGCGGCGGCGGCGATCGATGTCACAGAACCAGAACCGATTCCAATGGACAGTCCCCTGCTGACTCTGGAGAACCTGATCGTTACGCCTCATATCGGCAGTGCCAGCGTGAAAACCCGACGCAAAATGGCAGAAATGGCGATCGCAAATTTGCTGGCCGGACTGCGGGGCGAACGTTTGCCTCATGTGGTGAATCCGGAGGTCTATTCCTGAGCAGGTGGAACTGGGATTGCTGGTTTTGCGGATGATTCGATATATTGACTGACTTGCTGATCGACTTGGCGGGCGATCGATCGCAAGGGCAGGATGGGCAGATGATCCACTTCATAGCGAATCAGCACGGAATTAATGAAATCGCTGCGCCGAAACAGCAAAACGTCGGTTTGACCGATCCCCGGTTCAGTTTTGCTAAAGCCAGTGGCGACTTCGCCGATCCCTTGCAGTCGTTTCAGTACTTTCACATCTTTAACGCCCATTGCTTTGGCCTGATCGACCAGCGTTTGCGGATTTTTCAGGATGGCATCATAGATTTTGCGAATGGCTTCGGCCTGCTCTGGATTTTCGGTGGCAGCGGCCAGGGAAAAGGAGGTGGTGCAAATTAATTCCACAGGTTGCTCCTCGCGTTTCAGCAAGAAAGCGGTTACTTCGCCCGCCATCTGGCAACTTTGGGTTTCTTCGGGCGTAGCGTTTACGAATCCTTCGGGTAATGCCTCCAGCGTCAGGAATTTGGGAAGGGCTGGAGCGTCAACCGCAGGTTTCTCCGTTGCCTCGATTTTGGGTTGTTCTGGGGAAGCTGCCTGAACGGGTAGCGCGATCGTCAGCCAGAGGCCGCAGGTGATCAGCACGACAAAACAGAGCTGTAGAACTGACTTTAGGCGAGATCCGGCAGTAAATAACATGGCTTACAGGTCCATTGGGAATAAACAATCGTGGATTGATATGGGAGATATGCTACGCCCTTCCGCAGGGAATTACACCTTAATCAATCCATGTTCCTCAGTCAGCAGACTCAGCCGATCGCAAATGGGTTTTGAACGGTTCGATCCCACCTGTGCGCAAACGGCAGGCTAACTGAAACGAGTCCGCTAGACCAGACTAAATCCGGAAATCCAGCTGAGTTAGGCTTGAATTTGCGATCGACTAATACTAACTAATGCCCAGCACTTCTACATCAAAGATCAGCGTTGCATTAGGCGGAATGGATCCGTTGCCGCTTGACCCATAGGCGAGATCGGCTGGAATAATCAACTGGCGGCGTCCTCCAACTCGCATGTCGCTGATGCCGATATCCCAACCTTGAATCACCCTGCCAGTACCAATTTTGAACGAAAAGGGAGTGCCGCGATCGCGCGAACTATCGAACTTGGTGCCGTCGAGCAGAATTCCTGTATAGTTCACCGTCACAGTTTGGCCGGTAGTGGGAGTTGCGCCTGTCCCAGTTGCCAAATCAATATATTCCAGCCCTGAAGGGGTTTGAACGGGGGTATCGCCGATAAAGGAGTAGCTGAGGCTGTAGTTGGTGTCTTTGCCGGGAGCCTGGGTGACGCGAATATAGTAGGTTGAACCCGCAATGCCCGTTAGCCGCTGATTGATGCTGTCTGAAGCGGTGCCCGCG
Organism: Elainella saxicola E1; assembly: GCA_002796835.1. Classification (GTDB taxonomy): domain Bacteria; phylum Cyanobacteriota; class Cyanobacteriia; order Elainellales; family Elainellaceae; genus Elainella; species Elainella saxicola. The sequence continues at coordinate 9,784 of LUGL01000139.1, forward strand.
TTTGTGGAGGAAAATAGCAAATTGCGGCTGCCATCATAGACTTCTAAATTGGCATCATCGCTTAAGCCCGTTAAGTTGAGATTGAGCTGCCCTGCAATTAGAGTGCCAAATTGCAAAAAGTCATTTGGATCGCTGTTACCCACAAAATCGTTGATGGTGCCCTGGGCCGATCGTAGTGCAGAAGCCGTTTCAAAGGAGTCACCGACCTGGTCGCTTAAAGTCGGCGCAGAGAGGGTTAAGGAATATTGGGTATTGTTGCCTTGCTTCAATTTGACGCGCACATAGAACGTGCCCGGTTCGATTGCGAGATCTTTCAAGCTGATGGACTTCTTGCCCCGACTGCTGAGAGATTTGAGCAGTTGGCCACTGGTATTGAATAGTGCCACATCCAACTTGGTGGATTTCTGGATCCCTTTAAGGTTGAGGTCCAAACCACTCCGGAGTTTGGTGTTGAATTTCCAAAAATCAATCCGATCGGTTGAATCAAGGCTTTCCTTAAGTGTTCGTTTGGTTTGCCCGATGGGAAATCGTTTTGCGGTTTGAAAAGTTTTACCGGGATCTTTAGCCATGTTGCTTTCCTTCTGCTTTCCTGACCCATTCAGTCTCTGGATTTCAACTTTACACCAGGATAGTCCGATCGGCAGGTCGGTCTTGCATAGTCTTAAGGGATCAGCTACTTTCTAAAGGAAGAGATTAGCTAAAATAATCTCGTTTGTGATGGAAAAATCCATGCTGGAAATGCGTCCCAATTGTGAATGTTGCAATCGCGATCTGCCACCTGATGCGCCGATGGCGTTGATTTGCTCATTCGAGTGCACATTCTGTCAGGATTGCGCCCAGACCAAGCTGAATTATCTTTGTCCCAACTGTGGTGGAACGCTAGTAACTCGCCCAATTCGCCCTGCTCGGTTGCTCGATCGATTTCCTGCATCGGAGCAGCGGACCTATAAACCAGAGGGTTGTCTGGCGATCGCACCAAGCCCAGAGAATCCATAGTTTTGGTATTGTCTGCGCTGCTTCAATTCAGACCATGCATCTGGAATATGCAGCATTTCAATTAGGCAATTGCACAAGGAAAGGAACGCAGAGCCGATCGTTCTTTAGGCAAATGTCTAATGAATTGCCGGGTGCAAATTTTTAGGATGACGTTAGTACGGATGAATTTTCAAAGCAATATCACGTTGCTCAGGTTATCCTATGAACGTCAGCCCCTCTATACATCAATCTGTACATCAACTGCAACAGCCGTTGCCCCAAACGGTTGCGGTGGTAAGAGCTTTACCCGGCTTAGGAGATTTACTTTGCTGTGTTCCGGCTCTTAGGGCCTTGCGATCGGCTTTACCCAACGCCAAAATTACCTTGATCGGGTTGCCGTCAGCCAAAGCCTTTGTTCAGCGCTTTCATGCTTATGTCGATGAATTGCTAGAGTTTCCCGGATTTCCCGGCATTCCAGAGGTGGCGTTCTCGGCTGAACGAGTCACTGCTTTCTTAACGCAAGTGCAGCAACGCCAGTTTGATTTAGCGCTACAGCTACATGGGAGTGGAGCTTCTATTAATGCCTTTCTGCTGCTATTAGGCGCAAAAGATCAGGCGGGATTTTTCCCAACAGGACAGTTCTGCCCGGATGTCGATCGCTTTTTTCTTTACCCTGAAGCAGAGCCAGAAATTTGGCGGAATTTGCGGCTGATGCAGCTTTTGGGGATCCCTTTACAGGGAGATTATCTGGAATTTCCCTTGCAAATGACAGATTGGCAGGAATGGGAGCGGATTTCCAATGTCTATGCCCTGACGACCAAAAGTTATGTTTGCATTCATCCCGGTGCAAGTGTCGGTGAACGATGTTGGCTACCCCAGCACTTTGCCACCGTTGCAGATACGTTAGCTAGACAGGGATATTCGATCGTCTTAACTGGAACCGCAGATGAGATTCCTCTGACCCAGACGGTAGCCCAATCTATGCGCTATCCGGTTCTAGATTTAGCGGGTCAGACTGGGTTAGGGGGCATCGCAACGCTGTTGAAAAATGCGCGACTCTTGATTTGCAATGATACAGGCGTTTCCCATTTGGCAGCGGCATTGCAGGTGAGGAGTGTGGTCATTTTTTCCAATTCCGATCCCCAGCGCTGGGCTCCGCTCGATCGTCAACAGCATCGGGTTGTGGGAGTGGGAATGACAAAACCGCGAATTGGCTCACCAGCTTTAGCCTATCCAACACCAGCCCTGGTTTTAGGAGAGGCGATCGATTTATTGAATCAGGAGCAGATCTATGCCTCTTGATTGGCAGTCAATTCAACGATTATTGCTGGTGTGGAGTGGTGATCATGACAGCGCTAAAACTCAGTTAGAAACTGTTTATGCTTGCTTAACCCAGGCACTCCCTCAGGCTAATATCTGGCTTTTGACTGAAGAATCCACTGAATATCAGCTTCATCATATACTTGCTACCAAATCTGTGTTTGAAGCAAGCTGTGAGGCTGATTTTGAGAAGCTGATTGGGGTTTTGCAGGCGCGATCGTTTGAGGCAGCAATTTTCTTGACGCAACCTGGTCAATCTCCTTATCAACTTGCCTACCTTTGCTACCTGGCCAGTATTCCCCATCGCATTGGCCAATCGGTGGAATTTGGGGGAGGAGTTCTGTCCTGGCCGATCGAACCTCTGCCTGATCCGGTGCCGCTCACAGAATATCAGCTTCATCTCTTGAAAATGGCTGGCATCTTCAGTCGCAATATGAATCAACCGACTGATTCAATCCATTCTTTGTGTATCTAACCTATGCGTCTGAAAATCTTAACCTGGCATGTCCATGGTAGTTACTTGAATTATTTAACTCAGTCTCCACATGATTTCTACTTGCCGGTTAAACCAGGTAAGCCAGAAGGCTACGGTGGGCGGCTAGGAGGCTTTGCCTGGGGCGATAATGTCCATGATGTTCCTGCTGAAATGGTTCGCGACCTACAATTTGACTGTATTTTATTCCAATCGCATCGCAACTATTTGCACGATCGGTTTGAAATTCTCTCAGATATTCAGCAGCAGCTTCCCAAGATCTATCTAGAGCATGATCCGCCCAGGCAGCATCCCACCGATACTCAGCATATCGTCGATGATGTGAATGTTTTATTAGTTCATGTCACGGCATTTAACCAACTGATGTGGAATAGCGGTAGTACACCAACCTGTGTGATTGAACATGGGGTCCGGGTGCCGGATACAGTCCACTATAGCGGTGACTTGGCCAAAGGCATTGTGGTTGTTAATGGCCTACGGACCCGTGGCAGACGTTTAGGAGCGGATATTTTTCAGCAGGTTCAGCAGACCGTGCCGCTGGATCTGGTAGGGATGGATGCTCAATCACTGGGTGGACTGGGAGAAGTTCCCCATGCTCAATTACCTGCTTTTCAGGCCCACTACCGCTTCTTTTTTCACCCTGTCCGCTACACCAGCTTAGGTTTAGCGGTTTGTGAAGCGATGATGATTGGTTCGCCGATCGTCGGATTGGCGACAACGGAACTGTCTACGGTGATTGAAAATGGCGTCTCTGGATATATTGATACCTCTGTCGATCGACTGATCGAACGGATGACCTGCCTGCTTGCCGATGCTCAAACTGCCAAACGGCTAGGAAAAGCAGCTCAGGAGACTGCCCGATCGCGATTTAATCTGCGTCGGTTTATTCAAGATTGGAATCTTGCTTTTGAGTCTGTGATGGATCGGGCCGCAGTCAAGCCTGTTGCCTCTTAACTAAATGAAACCCTCTACTTATTCTTCTCCCTATGGTGAAACGAATTGCGATAATTAGTGAACATGCAACGCCACTGGGTACTTTAGGTGGTGTAGATAGCGGTGGACAGAATGTATATGTTGGACAATTGGCGAAGAATTTAGCGGCGATCGGCTATCAGGTTGATGTGTTTACGCGACGGGATGCGCCCCATTTACCTGACATTGTTGATTGGCAGCAGGGAGTCAGGGTGATTCATGTGACCGCAGGCCCAGTAACAAGCTTGCCCAAAGAGTCCCTGTTGCCCTATATGCGCAGCTTTACTGCAAATATGCTGGAGTGGTGTCGGCTTCATACCTACGATCTGATTCACGCAAATTTCTGGATGTCGGGTTTGGTGGCGGCTGAGATCAAGCGACGAATCGGCATTCCGTTTGTGATTACCTTTCATGCCCTGGGACGAGTGCGACGCCAATATCAAGGACAGGCCGATCGATTTCCAGATGAGCGGTTCGCGATTGAGGATCGGTTGGTGCAAGAGGCTGATGCCGTGATTGCAGAATGTCCGCAGGATCGAGAAGATTTGCTTTGCCTCTACAATGCTGATGCCAGCCGGATTCGAATCATTCCCTGTGGCTTTGATGCAACGGAANTTTTGGGCGATTGACAAACAGCGATCCCGCCTGACTTTGGGATTGGTTCCCGATGAACCTTTAATTCTTCAGCTAGGCCGAATGGTGCCGCGTAAAGGTGTGGATAACGTTATCCGTGGGTTTGCGCATCTACTCCAGCGCAGTGGCCAATCCGCGCGATTGCTGATTGTGGGTGGTGAGGCGGATATTCCAGATCCAAGTCTCACTCCTGAAATTGGTCGGCTGAATGCGATCGCTCAGGAATTAGGCGTGGCTGATCGGGTCAGTTTTGTGGGTCGCAAAGGCCGGGATGTCTTGAAGTACTACTACAGTGCCGCAGATGTGTTTGTCACAACTCCCTGGTATGAGCCGTTCGGCATTACTCCGCTCGAAGCCATGGCTTGCGGTACGCCGGTAATTGGTGCAAATGTGGGTGGTGTCAAATTCACCGTGAAGGATCGGGAAACGGGCTATCTGGTTCCTCCCAATGATCCGGAACAATTAGCCGATCGCTTGTCCCATTTACTAGAAAATCCACAGTTGCGTAGTTTGTTCGGACAGCAAGGAATTCGACGCTGTCGGGAACATTTTACCTGGCAGAAGGTGACCAGTGCGGTGGCGGCGCTTTATGAGGAGGTGTTGCAGGGCGATCGGTCGGCAGCATCGGTGCAGCAATTTGCCTTACTCGATCGGGGATTTGAAACGATGGTTAAAGCAGTGCAGCGATCGCAGCGGTTGTTGCGTCCAGCCATCCAGGCGGCTGCCCAAATGATGGGAGACTGTTTCCGGCAGGGGGGCAAGCTGTTGATTTGCGGAAATGGTGGCAGTGCCGCAGATGCCCAACATTTTGCCGCAGAGTTGGTTGGCCGATTTTGCTGTCCCGATCGGGCAGGACTCCCGGCAATGGCCTTAACCGCAGATACGGCATTTTTAACGGCCTGGTCCAATGATGTCAGTTACGACGATATTTTTGCGCGACAAATTGAAACCTTTGCCCAGCCTCAGGATCTGGTCTTAGGCATCAGTACGAGCGGTCGCTCCAAAAACCTGATTCGAGCCTTTGATGCGGCCCAGCGCTTGAATTTGCGATCGATTGCCCTATTAGGCAAAGACGGCGGAGAACTGGCTGGTATTGCAACCTTGCCGATTATCATTCCAGCCTCCGAGCCCCAGCGCATTCAGGAAGTGCAGCTTTTAGTGATTCATCTCCTCTGTGAGCTGGTTGAAGAACAATTGTTAGCCGCCTCCCCCGATCCGTTAACTGCCTGGGAACCCAAAGTGTTACCGCGATCGCCTGTTTTAGCAGAAGTAAATGGATAAGTATCATGGGCACTGCCCACCATCTAGTATTGTGTTTCAAAGAGGATTCATCAATGGGAATGGACACATTAAATCAGCAAGTTGTGCTGGTCACCGGCGGAGGCAGCGGATTAGGCGCAGCAATTTGCCAAAGTTTAGCGGAAGCAGGAGCGATCGTGATTGCAGCCGATCGAGCCATTCGTTCTGCTGAGCAGGTTGTGGCTGACTTGCAGGAACGCGGCATGGAGGCAATGGCGTTAGATCTCGATATTACCGATGATGCTCAGGTCGCCACAGCAATTCAGAAAATTCTGGATCAGTATGGCAAGATCGACGTGTTAGTGAATAATGCTGGAACTGATAAAACGCTGTCGATCGAAGAATTATCGATCGAGGACTGGGATCGGGTGATGAACGTCAATTTGCGCGCCCCGTTTGTTCTCTCTAAACAGGTGTTGCCATTGATGAAGCAACAGGGCAGTGGCCATATTGTCAATATTGCCTCAACTGCCGCAAAGCGAGCCTGGGCGAATGCCTCGGTCTATCATGCCAGCAAATGGGGCTTAATGGGTTTTAATCACGCTTTGCATGTGGAAGCAAGACCCTTTGGTGTGAAGGTGACGGCGATTGTGGCAGGCGGGATGAGAACGCCATTTTTGCTCGATCGATTTCCCGATCTGGATCCAGAACTGCTGCAAGATCCCAAAAATGTTGCAGATACAGTCCGCTATGTTTTGCTACAGCCTGCTGAGACAGTGATTCCAGAGGTGACGGTGATTCCGATGCGGGAAACCTCCTGGCCTTAAAGTTTGAAGGATAATCGAAATGAACAGTCGGGCGGTATTTCTGGATAAAGATGGCACCTTAGTTGACAACGTTCCGTATAACGTCGATCCCGATCGAATTCAGTTTTCTGCGGGTGCGATTGACGGGCTGCGATTATTGCATGCTGCCGGGTATGCGCTAATTGTGATTAGCAATCAATCTGGTGTAGCGCGGGGATACTTTCCAGAATCAGCCATTCTTGCAGTGGAGCAATGCTTACGGGAACGATTGGCGATCGCAGATATTCCCTTAGCCGGCTTCTATTACTGCCCCCATCATCCTGCCGGGAGCGTCATGCCCTATGCGATTTCCTGTGACTGCCGTAAACCACAGCCCGGACTTCTCTATCAAGCTGCTGCACAGCAGGGCATCGATTTCACTCAATCCTGGTTTATTGGCGATATTTTAGATGACGTTGAAGCGGGACGGGCTGTCCATTGTCGCACGATTTTAATCGATAACGGCAACGAAACAGAATGGCAACTGTCGCCGCATCGCTTGCCGCATCACTTGGCCAATAACCTGGATGAAGCTGCCCACATCATTTTGGCGATCGATCAGGCTCGCGAGCGAACAGGAATGCTGCAAAGTTGGCCTCAGTCGGTTGAGCAAAGTCGCTTTAGGGTTCGGTGATTGCAGTTGTAATTGTACTTCTATTAGGTTTGCTGACGATGAGTACCGATCTACTCCACTTAATTGATGACTGGCAATCACTCACTGTTTTGGTGATTGGAGATGCCATGTTAGATTCTTACCTGAATGGCCATGCCGATCGCCTTTGTCGAGAAGCGCCTGCGCCAGTGGTTACGGTTCAGCAACGTCAGGATGTGCCGGGAGGAGCGGCGAATACTGCGGCGAATATTGCCAGTTTGGGGGGACGAGCCTGGTTTCTGACGGCGATTGGAATGGATGCAGCAGGGGACTTACTGCGTCAGGTGTTGGAACAGCGAGGGGTCTCCTCGGCCCATTTGCTCAGCAGTCCGGAGCGCAGTACTTTAGCAAAACAGCGAATATTGGCTAGTTCGCAGATTGTGGTGCGTTTAGATCAGGGCAGCGTGGAACCAATTGGGGCAGATCTGGAGCAGCGGTTGATCGATCGATTGGTGGAGCTGTTTCCTCAATGTCAGGCGGTGATTGTCTCGGATTATGGCTATGGCATTTTAACCCCACGAGTCATGCAAACCTTAGCCGATCTGCAAGCCCGCGATCCGCGAATTTTGGTGGTGGATTCGAAACGCTTGCCGCGCTATCAATCGATGCTGCCTACTGCTGTCAAACCCAACTATGAAGAGGTGATCCAGTTGTTAGGGTTGTCGCGTCAAAGTAACCGACGGGCTGAGCAAATCGAATCCTATGGCGATCAACTATTAGAAATGACGGGTGCTGCGATTGTTACCGTGACGTTGGATGCGGAAGGAGCGATCGTGTTTGAACCCGGCCAACCACCTCTGCGCACCCATGTCCGACCCGCCCCTCAAAATCAGACTTCTGGCGCTGGCGATACTTTTATTAGCGCTTTAACGTTGGCGTTAGCTTCTGGTGCATCCACTGCAATGGCGGCTTCTTTGGCAACCGCAGCCACGGTTTCGGTCGTAAACCAATCGGCGACTGTGACTTGCAACGCTACGGAACTGCGGCAGGTGCTGATCGAGGGAGGACATCGCAGTAAACTGGTGCTAGATCAGTCCGATTTAGCCACCTATATCCAGCAATATCGTCTAGCGAATCGCACGATTGTATTTACAAATGGCTGCTTTGATATTCTCCACCCTGGTCATGTCACCTACTTGACTCAGGCCAAAGCGTTAGGAGATGTGTTGATTGTGGGAGTGAACACGGATGAGAGTGTGCGTCAACTCAAAGGGGCCGATCGCCCGGTAAATCCATTGAGCGATCGGCTAACGGTGCTTTCGGCATTACACTGTGTCGATCATGTGGTGCCGTTTGCTGAGCTAACACCCCACCACCTATTACGCATCGTCCGTCCTGACATTTATGTCAAAGGTGGTGACTATACCAGAGCGACATTACCGGAAACGGAGCTAGTTGAGGAATTAGGAGGAGTGGTGACCATTTTGCCCTATGTCGACAATCGATCGACCACCCGCTTGATTCGTCGAATTCGTGCTTTGCATTAAATTTCTTACCTTCTTTGCTTATGCTGGACTGGAGTAACGCCAAAAGAATTCTTTGTATCCGGCTAGATACGATCGGAGATGTGATGATGACGGCTCCGGCCATGCGGGCGTTAAAAGAATCCGCTGCATCGCGCCACATCACTTTAATGACTTCAGAGGCAGGAGCTGCGATCGCCCCCTTATTGCCAGAAATCGATCAGGTGATTTGCTATGATGCGCCTTGGCTAAAATCAACGGCACTGCGTTCTGACAGTACACCCGAATTCGCTCAAATTGAGCAGTTACGTCAGGCTCAGTTCGATGCGGCGGTAATTTTTACGGTGTATAGCCAGAATCCTTTGCCTGCGGCCTTTTTATGTTACCTGACTGGCATTCCATTGCGATTGGCTCATTGTCATGAAAATCCTTATCAATTGCTAACCCATTGGGTCAAGGATTCAGAACCGGAAACGACCATTCGGCATGAGGTGCAGCGTCAGCTCGATTTAGTTGCTAGTGTGGGTTGTTCCGTTGCTGATGATCGCCTGAAGCTGGCTATTCCCGATCGAGCCAGGCAGCGAGTGCAGCAAATCCTGCAAGATCTTGGTTTTGCTTCAGATCAACCCTGGGTGGTGATTCATCCTGGAGCCTCTGCCGCATCGCGCCGCTATCCCCCTGAACAATATGCGATCGTTGCCCGCACGTTAGCCACCAATTTTGATTTGCCAATTATTTTAACGGGAACGCGATCGGAACAGGCGCTGGTAGATTCTATTCAATCGATGATGGGAGTTCCTTCGATCTCATTGGTCGATCGGCTGGATTTAGCTGAGTTAGCAGCCCTATTAGCCAAGGCTTCGCTGTTGATCTCCAACAACACTGGTCCGGCCCATTTGGCGGCAGCAGTGGGAACTCCCATTGTTGATCTCTATGCACTAACTAATCCCCAACATACTCCCTGGAAAGTTCCCTGTCGGGTTTTATATCAAGATGTTCCCTGTAAGTTTTGCTATAAGAGTATTTGTCCGCAGGAGCATCATCACTGCTTACGCTTAGTTGAACCTGATCGAGTTGTGCAGGCAGCGATCGAATTATTGTTTTCTGAGTTAGATCCCGTGATTGAGTTTCCAGATCTGCTCCTACAAGCTTAGGGCCTGTTTTAAAGACCTCTTGTTACGGCAAGAGTCCTGGTTTGATCCTCCTAAATTCCCCTTTACAAGGGAGACTTCAAGACACTTCTAGGTTCGGCTCCCCCTTTTTTCTACGCCGTAGGCGCATCCCCGCAGGGGCTTAGGGTGTAGGGGGGATCAAAAGATTTGAAAACATAGCTTAATGTCAATTTTCCTGTTCTATGCGTTCCTGATCGTCATGCAACTGGATATTCTAATTCCCACTTACAATCGTGTTGCTGCTCTGGCTGTCACTCTGACCAGCCTTTGTGCCCAAACCTATCGAGATTTTCGCATCATCATTTCCGATCAAACTGAAGATGGAGATCCGCTGAATCAAGCTGAAGTCCAGGCAGTGTTGCGGGTTCTCCAATTACATGGACATTCGATCGAGCTGCACAAGCATTTACCGCGTCAGGGCATGGCTGAGCAGCGGCAGTTTTTGCTGGAGCAGGCAACCGCTCCCTATGTGCTGTATCTGGATGATGATTTGATTTTAGAACCCTGGGTGATTCAAAACCTGATCGAGGTGATGCAAATCCAGTCCTGTGGATTTGTTGGTTCTGCCGTGATTGGTCTCAGCTTCCTGGAAGATGTGCGGCCCGACCAGCAGCAGATCGAATTTTGGCAGGGTCCAGTGCAGCCAGAAGTTGTGCAGTCTGGCAGTCCGGCTTGGCAACGATATAAACTCCATAACGCGGCTAATCTCTACCATGTGCAGCAGCAGCTCCAGCTCCCGCCCGATCGGCCTCGTCCCTATCACGTCGCCTGGGTGTCTGCCTGCGTTTTGTATGACCGGGCAAAATTGCAAAAGGTCGGGGGGTTCCAGTTCTGGCAGGATTTGCCGCCTCAACACTGTGGAGAAGATGTGTTAGCCCAGTTACGCATGATGGCCGAATATGGCGGCTGTGGGGTTTTGCCTTCGGGCGTTTATCATCAAGAATTGCCGACGACACTGCCCGATCGCAGCCAGGATGCGCCTCAAGTGTTGCAATGGGGAAGCCAAATCCAAACAGGCGTGGAAAGCTAAAAGCAATGTTGCAGTCGTTTCATAAGCTACTTTGGATTGAATTGCTGGGCGGAATTGGCGATCTGGTGATTGCCCTGCCTGCAATCCATGCGGTGGCTCGCTCCCATCCTCAGGCCCATTTAACGGTGCTGACTTTTGCTCCCGGTGCTGAATTACTCCGATTCGATCCGTTGATTGATCAAATTGTGGTGGCTGCTAGAGGCGAAGCGCGATTGAGCGTCGATCAGCTATTGGCAACCCAGCAGTTTGACTTGATTATTTCGGATACAACTTACGACGGGATTGCCGATGCAATTCATCAGTACCAGACTCAGCAAACTCCAGCACCGATCGTCGTAACAAACCTCTGGCGATCGCCCCCAGATCAGGAGAGAGTCGCGCAGCGCTTTCTTGATATTTTGCGATCGGCAGGGCTAATCAAAGCAGAATGGACGGAAGCTGCTGCCAATTCTCCCCTTGGCAAAATTCACCTGACGGTAGCCGAAAAAGCAGCGGCTCGTCAAGCGATCGGCCCAATGTATCGACCGCTCATCTTTCTTTGCCCAGAGGCGGGAATGGCAATTAAACGCTGGCCGATCGATCGATTTGTGCAGCTTGGAAGAATTCTGGGACGAGATGGTGCAACATTGATGATTCCAGCGGGAGCCGATCCTGGAATGGCAGACTACATGGCCAGTCAAATTGATGTAGAACTGCCTGATGGAACGGTGAAAATTTGGCCGCTTGGACAACTGCGAACCTTGGCGGCAGCGATGTCCTTTGCCAATCTGGTAATTGCTGGAGATACGGGTCTGGCCCATATCGCGGCGGCTTTAGGAGTCCCAACGATCACGCTATTTGGCCCCTCCTGGTCAGAACGTTATGGACAGGCGGCACCTCAGATTAATTTGCAGGGATATCCAGAATGTTCTGAGCGGATCATTTCAAATTTTACGCAGCAATCCTGTTGGTATAGCGGCAACTGTCCGTTTGAGTGGAATACTTGTTTAGAGGCGATCAATCTAGAAACTGTTGTGGTAGCAGCATATCAGATTTTGCATCAAAGTCCCCCATTCATGGGGGATTTAGGGGGCCATGAGCAGCTAAGCAACTCAACAAAATTGTTGTATACACACAGTAATCTTCAAAAGGGAAGCAATGAACTTGGTGATTCAGCAGAAGTACGATCATGGCGATCGGTCCAAAATCTGCTGGTGATGCGGTTAGACAATATTGGCGATGTGATCATGACAAGTCCAGTGTTGCAGGCGATTAAGGAAGCCTTGCCGCAGGCTCAAGTAACGCTGATGGCCAGTCCGGCTGGATCGCAAGTTGCACCTCTGTTGCCCTGGGTCGATCAGGTACTGACATGGCGGGTGCTCTGGCAAGATTTAGGTCAGTTGGCTTTTGATCCTGAACGAGAGTGGCAGCTGATTCAAACCCTGAAGCGATATCACTTTGATGCAGCCATCATTTTGACCAGCTTCAGTCAATCACCTCATCCAGCAGGCTTCGTGTGTGCTATGGCAGGCATTCCGCTGCGGCTGGGAGAGTCGAAAGAAACCGATCGCCACACGCTAACCCATGCGGTTCCACCTGCACCGGATGATTTGCATCAGGTCGATCGTAATTTACACTTAATTGAGTCGATCGGATTTCCAGTACGTAATCGCTACCTATCCCTATCGTTGCCTGATGCGTCTCCTGATTTAGTCCGATCGCCCTATTTGTTGCTGAATCCCTGGACGAGCTGTCCTTCACGTAACTATCCAGTAGAGCGATTTGCGGTAGTGGCTGATCGGCTCAATCGGGTGACAGGATGGCCAGTGGTGGTGACAGGGATGGAAAAAGATCGCGATCGATCGCAATTTCTGTTTCGGTATTTGGGCGATCGAGCGATTAATCTGATTGGCCAGACTAGCTTGATGGAACTGGTCAGACTGGTTGCCCAGGCCAACTTGGTTTTGACAAACAATACCTCTGTGATGCATGTGGCAGATGCCATACAAACGCCATTGGTTGTGCTTTTTGCCGGAACAGAGCAGGAATCTCAATGGTCACCTCGCCATACTCAGTTTCGGCTTTTGCGGCGTTCTACAGTCTGTAGTCCCTGCTATGCGTTTGATTGTCCTTATCAGCTGCAATGTTTGGATATTAGCCCTGAGACAGTCGTCGCAGCTGCTCTGGAGTTATTGCAGCCTCAAGGAGGAGAAGCATGCGCGTAATTTTTCTAGCAGGCACCTACTGTCCGGCTTATTGTGGGGTTGCAGATTACACGGCCCAGTTACGCCAACAGCTTCAGCAGCGGCAGATTGAGTCGATCGTTCTGACGACCCATGATGCGCCAACCCCCTCAGATACCGCAGTTCAAGCGGTTATTGCTCAGTGGCACTGGACAACCCTGTGGCCGCTTGTGCGATCGATTCAAGCCCAGTCTGCAGATCTGCTCCACATTCAACATGCAGCAGGAACTTATGGTTTCGATCGCAGTATCTTCCTGCTGCCGCTGCTGCTGAAGCGACTCGGTTGGTCCGCACCCATTATTACGACGGTGCATGAATATGGCTGGTGGGAATGGCAACCGCGCGGCATTCCGCCAAACTGGATTGAATCGCTAAAAACTTGGGGACAGGAACGAGGCTGGTGGGATCGCGAAGATGGATTTTTGTTGACGCAAAGCGAGGCGATTATTACCACCAATGCTGCTGCTGCAACGGCAATTCGATCTCGCTTACCAAACCTCAAGGCTCCCCTCTACCGCATTCCGATCGCAGCCAATGTCAGCGTGGCATCGATCGATCGTGAACTGGCTAAACAGCAGGTACGACAGGAGTTTGGCTGGTCTACTGAAACTCAAATTCTGGCGTTTTTTGGTTTTCTGCATCCGGTGAAAGGCTTAGAAACCTTGCTGCCTGCCTTTCGTCAAGTTCTAGCGGTTGTGCCACAAGCTCGATTACTGCTGCTGGGTAGCGTTGAAAGTTTGGCTTTACCCGCAGAGGCCGCAACTCAGTACTGGCAACAACTCCAGCAATTGATCGATCGATTGGGCCTGCATGAAACTGTGCATATGACGGGCTACCAGGAAGCCAACAAAATCTCGGAATATCTGGCAGGTGCTGATGTGGGCGTATTGCCCTTTAATCCAGGGGTAACGCTTAAAAGTGGCTCATTGCTGACTTTAATGGCCCATGCCTTGCCCATTGTTGCCACCCAATCGTCACCCCCCGATCCGGATTTGGACCCAAAAGATTGGCTGCGTTTTGTGGCCCCTCGCGATCCTGATGCGCTGGCGACTCAACTGATTGATCTCCTGGGTCAGCCTGAGTTACGGCAGCAAATGGGACAGGCAGGGTATCACTTTAGTCAGCAATTCAGTTGGCCTGCGATCGCTGATGCTCATCTGGAGGTTTACGAGATGGTTTTGCGATCGAGAACGATGTCTGATTGTATATATCAAAGGCATTTGAAATACTTTAAGAAGTAAACGAATTGATAATGAGGATAAGATGATCGCGAGCAAGATGCTCGCACTAGGAATGCTTAATCCATGAAAGTTTATGCGAATTATTGTCTATACTGATGCGGCAGGTTTAGGAGGAGCAGAAATTAGTCTAGCTCATTTAGTGGCAGCGACTCAGCAAGATATTCAGATCACAGTCGTTGGGGTTGTTGATTCGATCGTTCAAACTGTCGCTGGTCAACGTCCTCGAACTCAAACGATTGTATTACCATCCCAGGGAATTCGCGCCTGGATTGCTCATTGGCTGACATTTCAACAACTCCAGCCTGATTTGATTCATTTCAACTGCTGCACGCCCTGGGCTAATGCGATCGGTTTATCAGCAGCGCTGGTTTTGCCTCAAGTTCGAATTGTCCGGGTCGATCAATTACCCCTGCGCACCACAGATGCAAGGCTGCTTTGGCGAACGCGTGCCCTTTGTTTGCGGGTAGATGCCCATGTGGCAGTTGGTCAGTTCAGCGCTCGTCGCATGGAAGACTTTTATGCCTTGGGTCGCAACTCGGTGATTTCGATTCCAAATGGCGTTCCCGATACGATCGCGTCTGTGACACCGCAAACAGACCGAAAAGAACTGGTAGTTGGCAGCATTGGGCGACTGGATGCGATGAAGGGCCATGACTTACTGCTGCGTGCCGTTGCGCCATTAGCAGATGTACGGGTTGTGATTTTGGGCGAAGGGGAACAGCGACAGAATTTGCAAGACCTAGCTGAAACCTTGGGAATTGCCGATCGGGTTTGTCTCAAAGGCTGGGTTGACGCCCCTCGGACTCATTTAGCCGATTTTGATGTGATTGCCATGCCGTCTCGTTCAGAAGGATTTCCATTAGCGATGGTAGAAGCGATGCTGGCTAGTCGGCCTGTGGTTGCGGCTCAGGTGGGCAGTATGCCAGAAGCGATCGTGTCTGGTGAAACGGGCCTGCTGATCGAGAAAGATAATGTGGCTGAATTAACGCAAGCGCTGCAACAATTACGCGATGATCCAGCTCTGCGGTTACGGTTAGGCCAACAGGCGCGCTCGGCGGCAGTCACCCACTGGACTGTTGAAGCGATGGTGTCCCAATATCAGCAGTTGTGGCAGCAAACGCTGAGCACAGCAACACGGCCTCGTATTTGGGTACCTCAGCTCAAGGATTGAAGCGGCTCAAAATTCACCAGGATAAATGCGTCCTCAAAACTGTACGTTACAAATCCATCGTTTATCTGTTTTGGGGTACTTAACCTGCGAGACAGGACTTTTCTTAAATTTACAACGCTACTTACCCCAGCCATCCCAGAATAGTTTGCAGCAGTAACCAACTGTTTAATCCGACAATAATAGTAGCCACAGCCCAAGCTAAAACCTTTAACCACTTTGGATTGACAAACTCACCCATCAAACGACGATCGCTCGTAAACATCACGAGTGGGATCACCGCAAATGAGAGTTGCAAACTCAGGACGACCTGACTCAATAGCAGCAGTTGTCCGGTGCTTTGTTCGCCAAAAAACACGATCGCAATCAAAGCTGGAATAATTGCCAGCAATCGGGTCGCTAATCGCCGTAACCAGGACGGCATCCTGAATCTCAAAAAGCCTTCCATTACAATCTGTCCTGCCAGCGTTGCCGTCAAAGTTGAGCTTTGCCCGGAAGCCAACAGCGCTAATCCAAAAATGGCACTCGCTGCACTGACGCCTAGCAGGGGAGATAGCAGTTGATAGGCATCTTGAATTTCAGCAACATTGTGATGGCCAGAGCTATGAAATGTGGCAGCAGCGACGATCAGAATGGCAGAGTTGATAAATAGCGCAAAGGAGAGTGCGGCGGTAGAGTCAATTGTGCCGAACTTGATGGCTTCTCGCTTCTTCTCAGGTGTCGGTTGCCATGCGCGAGTTTGCACGATCGAGGAATGTAGATATAGGTTGTGAGGCATCACGGTTGCGCCCAGAATCCCGATCGCGATGTAAAGCATTTCTGGGTTCCGCAAGATCTCTCGATTCGGTAAATAGCCCTGTAAGATGCCGCCCATATCAGGTCGAGAAAACAGAATTTCTGCTCCAAAGCACACCCCAACCGTCGCTATCAGCATTACTACCAATGCTTCTACATAGCGAAAACCCTTGCCTTGCAGAAATAATAACGCCAGCACATCAAGCGCCGTGATGCACACCCCCCATAGCAGAGGAATGCCAAATAGCAGCTTTAGAGCGATTGCACTTCCCAGTAACTCGGCCAAATCGCAGGCAGCAATAGCAATCTCACACAATACCCACAGCATAAAGCTGACGCGCGGACTGAAATAGTCCCGGCAGGCTTGCGCCAAATCTTTTCCAGTGGCAACCCCCAATCGGACACAGAGCGATTGCAGCAAAATTGCCATCAAGTTGGAAAGCAGAATCACGCTTAATAGGGTGTAGCCGAAGCGTGAACCTCCAGCAATGTCGGTTGCCCAGTTGCCGGGGTCCATATACCCAACGGAAACGAGATAGCCCGGTCCTGCAAACGCCAGTAGCTTGCGCCAAAAACCTTTGGCCGTAGGAATCGAGATACTGCGGTGAACCTCTGGCAAGCTAGGAGAATGATCGGAGCGCGCCATTGCTAGAAGCCTTTCATAA
The DNA here is from genome assembly GCA_002796835.1 of Elainella saxicola E1. GTDB lineage: Bacteria > Cyanobacteriota > Cyanobacteriia > Elainellales > Elainellaceae > Elainella > Elainella saxicola. The sequence goes on from LUGL01000139.1 coordinate 26,669, forward strand.
TTCTTTCATAATCAATCGTACTACCTTGCTAACAGACTAAGAAAGTCTTTGGGAAAATTCATGCTCCCAAGGAGCGATTCCCTAGCTTGAAGCGGAATTGATGAATGAAATTAAGCCCTGGGTGCATACATGATCACCAAAACACCGACTAAAGCGATCGCAGCTCCAAGCCAGTCCATGCGATCGGGCATTACATTATCTATTTTCCATCCCCAGATGATGGATAGGATGATGAAAATCCCACCATAGGCGGCATAGGCTCGTCCGAAGTTTGCAGGTTGCAGCGTTGCCACAAATCCATAGGCAGTGAGTAAAAGGGCTCCACCCAATGCCAGCCAGCCACTTTTGCCTTCCCGTACCCACAGCCAAACCAGGTAGCCACCCCCGATCTCACACAAGCCCGCTATGACGAAATAAAGCAGCGATCGCAGAATGGCCATATTACGCATTCAAATTCCGAACTGGTTAGGGTGTAGCTAATCTGCCTCATCAAGATGCTCTGTGGCCTCTCGATACAGGTTAATCACATGACTGTCTGCAAGGCTGTAATGAACATTGCGTCCTTCTTTTCGGTATTTCACAAGTCGTTGCGATCGCAACACGCGAAGCTGATGAGACACCGCAGATTCACTCATCTTGAGTGCTGTTGCTAAGTCACAAACGCATAACTCCTGAGTTGCCAGGACTGAGAGCAAGCGTAATCGAGTCGGATCGGCTAAGGCACCAAAAAATTCTGCCATTTGCTGGGCACGCTCCAACGGCAACATTTCTGGCTGCAATTGCCGAATTTGGTTGAGATGGACTGGACAGTGCGATTCACACTGTGGCGTCTCTCCATGTTCTGGAGTAAATTCTACAGCTTGAATCGGTTGAGGCATTCAATTGACCTTAACGATGGGCAGAAAATCTCTAATCTCATTATAGAAGTGAAACTGAGAATCATTCTATACTTGAATAACTATTCATATATTTGTTGGAAATGATCTACAATCTGAAAATCACTCTGGTTGTGGGTAATCACTATGACTCAAACGCCATCGCTCAAAACTCAGCAGATGCAGGTCGGCGGCATGGACTGTGCGAGCTGCGCAGCAAAGATTGAAACTGCTGTGGAACAACTGCCAGGAGTGGTTGAAGTATCGGTCAGTGCTGCAACAGAGCGGATGATCGTTTCCTACGATCCGCAACAGGTAACAGAGTCAGCCATTCAAACACGAGTTGCGAAGTTAGGCTATACGATCGCCGTTGAGCAGCCTGCATCAAACCGAACGATAGATGTAAGGGTGAGCGGCATGGATTGCCCCTCTTGTGTTGATAAAATTTCGACTTCCCTCGAACGAGTGCCAGGGGTAAACGAGGCATCAGTTAACTTTGGTGCAGGGAAGGTGCGGGTTGCTTATGATCCAAGGCAAGTCAGTGAAACAACGCTTCAGAGGCATATTTCGGCGCTAGGTTACAACGTCATTGCGCCTGCGCCATCTACAGAATTGCACGATGCTAATCATAACCATGACCATAACCATGACCATGGGCATACGCATGGCTCTGGTGAGTTCAATCTCAAAAAAGAAGTTGCTCCCGTACTATTGGTGATCGCTCTTTTAACAGGAGGCATGATTTTTGAGGAAGCGTTGCACAACACTCCCTATCATGTGGCTGAATATGCTGTCTTGATCCCGGCTTACCTGTTAAGCGGCTGGACCGTCCTAAAGGCAGCAGGACGCAATATTTTGAGAGGGCAATGGCTGGATGAAAACTTTTTAATGACGATTGCAACCCTAGGAGCGATCGCCATTCATCAACTGCCTGAAGCGGTAGCAGTGATGCTGTTTTATCGGATTGGGGAGCTATTTCAGGAATATTCGGTGGGGCGATCGCGCCGTTCGATCAAAGCCTTACTGGAAGTGCGGCCCGATACTGCCAATCTCAAGCTGAATGGCACAGTTCAGCAGGTTGCACCAGAAACGGTCAAGGTTGGAGACTTGATCTTGGTTAAACCAGGGGAAAAAGTGCCACTGGATGGAGAAATCCTGGAGGGTAACTCTCAGGTCGATACTTCAGCCCTGACTGGAGAATCTGTGCCGCGCACCGTTAAGCCAGGAGATCCGATTCTCGCAGGCATGATCAACAAATCCGGTGTGCTGACGATTCAAGTGACGAAGCTATTTGGGGAATCTTCGATTGCCAAAATTCTGGATTTGGTTGAAAACGCCACCAGTAAGAAAGCCGCAACTGAGAAATTCATAACCCGATTCGCCCGCTACTACACGCCAGTGGTCGTTGTTCTATCCCTGCTGGTTGCACTTCTCCCTCCCTTATTGATTCCCGGTGCTACTCATGCAGAATGGATTTATCGTGCCCTGGTTTTGCTGGTAATTTCCTGTCCCTGTGGATTAGTGATTAGCATTCCGTTGGGCTACTTTGGCGGCATTGGTGGAGCAGCGAAACGCGGCATTCTAGTTAAAGGTTCCACTTTTCTCGATACCCTAACGGCGGTTCAAACGGTTGTGTTTGACAAGACCGGAACGCTTACCCAAGGCGTTTTTAAGGTTACAGAGGTCGTCACAAAAAACGGATTTTCACAGGCAGAACTGCTGACTCTGGCCGCTCAAGCGGAGTCTCACTCCAGTCATCCTGTTGCTCAATCGATTCGAGAGGCATACGGGCAGCCAATCGCTGAATCCGAGGTGACAGATTATGAGGAAATTGCCGGACATGGAATCCGGGCAGTTGTGCAAAATCGAATCGTGCTTGCTGGAAACGATCGTCTACTGCACCGAGAAAATATTGACCATGATACTTGTTATGTAGAAGGTACCGTTCTGCATCTGGCTGTAGATCAATGCTATGCAGGCTACATTCTTATTGCTGATGGACTGAAAGCGGATGCAGTCCAGGCGATTCGAGATCTCAAACGGGTCGGCGTTGAACGAACCGTGATGCTGACAGGCGACAATGAAGCTGTTGCTCAAGGGGTGGCTAAACGTTTGGGATTGGATGACTACAAGGCTGAACTGTTACCTGAAGATAAAGTTGATGCGATAGAGCAATTGATGAGTCGATCGCACAAAGGCAAAATCATATTTGTTGGAGATGGCATTAATGATGCACCTGTGATTGCTAGAGCCGATGTCGGGATGGCGATGGGTGGATTGGGTTCTGATGCAGCGATTGAAACGGCGGATGTAGTGATTATGACCGATCGCCCTTCTAAAGTTGCGGAAGCGATTCAGGTTGCCAGAAAAACCCGTCAGATCGTGGTGCAAAATATTGTCTTAGCAATGGTAGTGAAGGGACTATTTATTTTGATCGGGATGCTTGGAATTGCAACACTCTGGGAAGCAGTATTTGCCGATGTAGGGGTGGCATTGCTCGCGATTCTCAACGCGACCAGGGTTTTGAGATAGATCGTTTGTAGCTCTAAAGTATATGTAAAGTATATGTCATGTCAACAAAACGGCTTGTCCCATTGAAGATTGTGATATTGTGCTGTCTAACCCTTATGCCAATGCATTGGGTTTAGTGTTGGTCTGGTAATGATCGCGCTTGCTATTGCGCCAATGCTAATTGACTCGCCAAAGCAGAAACTACGGCGTGAAGAAGTCGATCGCTGGGCGTGATTGGGACATATTACTGCTAAAAATTGATATAGATTGGCTGGAACATAAAATCTGTTTATACCAATTTAATTTGAAGCTGCATAGAATAGTGCTTCTAGAATAAAATTGTACGATGATACCGAGATGACTTGTTCCTCTGTGACTTGGTCAAACAACGCTTGAACCCGTTGACGTAATGCTTGTAACGATGGGAATATCTTATTCTTCAGTGGTTGTTTGAGCAGTTGCCAGAATCGTTCAATCGGGTTCAACTCAGGACAATGCGCTGGTTGCACTAAAGGAATGATGTTCTCCGGCCAGCGAATCGTCGATGCCATAGGGGCTGGAGCTTGATCCAACTGTAAAATCGCCCACTCTTCCCCTAATTCCTCGGATAGCCAGTCTAGAAACGCCTGAAAACACGCCCCATTCAGCTTTTCATACTCGTGCAACCAACAATCCCCACTCAATGGAGCAATTGCCCCATAAATCCAGAAATTCTCA